>CAZVZS010000060.1:0-32112 GCA_964631535.1 uncultured Leptospiraceae bacterium | reverse complement strand
CAGTAAACCACAACGGGCAGGAGACTCGCCGCCCAGAAGCTGGCGTCCCGCCAGGCGCGTCGCAGGAGATCGGCGACGAACATGCCCAGCGGCAGGGCGAGCATGGTTTCTTTGGTCAGGCAGGCCCAGGCGACCAGGATGTACGCGCCCGCCAGGCGCCATGCCGGAAACGGCGCGCGCGTGAAAAACAGTACGACTCCGAGTACGCCGAACGACAGGGCCGGGCCGTCCGCCAGCGCCAGGCCACTGGCATGGAGGGATAGGGGATTGAGCGCGAAAAGCCCTGTCCCCGTCAATTTCGCGTATAAATTTATATTAAAAATTCTACCGAAATAGGACCACACCGCCGCCGTGGCCAGGCAGTGCAGCGCCAGGGGCACCAGCACCATGGCGATCACCAGCGCCTCCGGGCTCAGGAGCGCGAACGGAGCCACCAGTGCCGGCAATCCGATGCGCGACGCGCGCAGGACCGGCGCGTCCAGGACGGGCGCGTCGGGCGTGAGGAGGGCAGCCGCCTGGTAAAAATAAAACTGGCCGTCGTATCCGCCGCTGTGAAACACCAGGGTTCGTGCCGGCAGAAGGCTCCGGTTCGCGCGCGCCCAGCAGACGTCCGGCCGATAACAGCCGAAGCCGATGAATGCGGTACTCTCACGGTCGTAACGCAGATAACGAGCGGAGAGCGCCCCGCCGTACAGTACCAGCGGCGCGAGCAGGAGCGCGAAGAGCGACAGCGCTGGTTTCACGGATTGCGCAGGGCTTCGTAGAATGTGGCGTGGCCGGCTCCGTCCGCGTAAAAATGTACGCCGCAGTGCGGGCAACCGAACATGCCGGTGCCGGAGACCCGCAGCGTCTGGCAGCACTCGCGACACAGAATGAAATGCGTCCGTGCGTCTTTTTTTTCTTTCAGGACGACATGGGCCGTTTTGCCGCCCGGCAGAAACACCACCGCGCGATTGTCGACGGGAATTTCTTCGAGTTGAAACTGGACCACCAGCGAACGCGGCAACCGGATCAGGCGCACCAGGGGCGCGTGTTCGGGCGGACCCGTCAGACGGCGGACGACTTCCAGAAGGAGATCCGCGGTTTCCGCCAGGGCACGCGTGACCGCCTCAAAATCGATCGTGATCCGCCGGCCCCCCTGTGCGACGATCTTACGCAGATCGGCTTCCAGTTGCTCGACGGCTGCCCGGTCCAGCAGGCCCCGGGGCTTGATGCGGTATTCTTCAACGTTCATACGCGCTCGAATTCTCAGGCCTGGTACGGGCCGCGGGTCGAAAGTATTTTACTCCCCCGGCAGGGCGTCGGGTACTGGTTCTGACTGCGGGCCGGAGCCTCCGGTACCCAGGCCGTCGGTACGAGGAATCAGAATCAGTATGCCCCATCTTTCTAAATTTCGTATTTTCAAGGGCTGGGTTAAGGAATTTTTATATATTCTGCTCATTCCGCTGCATTTTTTCCCCGGTCTCTTGATCCGGTTCAACGAACGCGTCGGTGAAGGCAAAACCATTATCATCGTAGCCGATCTGTTCTGCCAGTCCCTGTTCTACTATCGCCTGCGCCGCGCCCTGGTGGAAAGCGGTTTTTCGGTTCTGGTGGCCAAAACCGGGAGCGCGTTTTCCTCGCTGCATGAGCAGGCTCGTTATCTTTCAAAGATACTGGAAAAAAACGACATCGACGAAGGGATCGTTCTGGGCCACGGCATGGGCAGCCTGGTGGCCCTGGCCCTGCCGGACGCGGGGCGGCAACGAATCGAACATCTGGTTTCGCTCGGTACGCCTTTTCACGGGTCGCGCCTTTTTCTGTACGGGAGTTTCATTCCCGCGATCCGGGACATGGCGGTCGGCAGCAATTTTTTGCTCTTCAATCGCATGAACGCCCTGCTCTTTCCCTCGTTCACGCCGTTCATCGCCTGGCAGGACGAATGGATCGTTCCGTTCAATCTGGCGCAATTCGGCCAGGGCCGGGACCTCATCTTCGATGAAGTCGGCCATTTTAATCTGGTAATGAGCCAGGAAAACGTCCAGACTCTGGCGGAGCACATGCGTGAATTTTACGATCCATCCTCCAGCCTGCCCCTTGACCTGGAGGTGGACGAAAACGCCGGGAAACCAGCCAGCGCGAAGGCTGGCGCCCGCGCGTCCGGTGCCCGCCCGGCCAGAGCGCGCCAGGGGGCGAAAAAACCGGCCCGTCCGGGAAAAAAATCCCGACCAGGCAAATCCGGCCGGCGTTAGCCCATGAGCGAAGGTCCGCTTTCAATTGCCGCGGCCCAGGCTCTGGTCGATGAATGGATTCGTTCCACGGGAAAGGGCTACTTCGCCCCGCTCACGAACCTGGCCCGGCTCACCGAAGAAGTCGGCGAGCTGGCGCGGATTTTCGCGCGCCGCCACGGGGAATTGCGGCCCAAATCCTCCGACGATATCTCCGACGCGGCCCTTGCTGAAGAAATGGGCGATATTCTTTTCGTTCTGTTCTGCCTGGCCAACCAGTCAGGCGTGAACCTCGAAGAATCCCTGCGCGCGGTTCTCAAAAAAATAACCGAACGTGATCTACAGTCCGGACGTCATACCTGAAGCGAATCTTTCAGGAAGCGGTTCCGCCGCGGACAGTGAAAAATATTGTCCCCCGGGCTCGCTTAAAAAAAGCTGCACCATGACCGTTCGGCACGTCCCTTCCCGCCTCCATTTTTTGCCTTTTCTGGCGGCCGTGTTCGTCGCCGTCGGCTGCGCCACTTCCAGCGTGGGCATCGTCACCTCCAACATTCCCCTGGAAGGTCGCCAGTTCACCGTGCTCGGCACCGCTGAAACGGAACGGAGCTGGTACTCCTTCGATATGGGATTCATCGGCATCCCCCTGCGCGATCCGCCCGTGGACGAGGCGATCGCCGATCTTTTAAAAGCGAAGGGGGGGGACGCGCTCATCAACCTTCGTTACTTTACGGATCGAACCATCATTTTGTTCGTGACCAGACATCGTTTTCATTTGAAAGCGGAAGTCGTTAAACTGAACAGCCCCGCTCTTCCATGAAACGGTTTGCTTCCGCACTTCTTCTTCTGAGTTTTCTGGCCTGTCTGCCGGGCGGCGTCGTTCGTGAAGGCGGCTACGCGGACCAGGTCATGCTCATCCCCGCCGCCACGCGCACGCGCGGCGCGAAGTACCGGGTGGTCTGCCGGGACGCGGAGGAAATCAAACGCCGGGAAGCGCTCGTCAAACGCCGCGAACTTGAAATTCGCACGGCGCAGGAAGCCGGCCAGACGCCGCCTCCGCCGCTCGATTTTTCGGGCGAAAACCCGCCGATTCGCCTGGTCGCCCCGGAAACGTACCTGGGCGAATGCGACGAAACCGGCGAACATTCCGCGTTTTATCTGTTTCATTTCTCGCGCGTGACACCGCCCATCGATCCCGAACGCGCCATCAGTACGGCCGTGCAGCGCCTGGAAGGGGATACGATGATCGGGATTCGAGCCTGGCACGAGACGCATTATTATTCGATCCTCGGCGCCGCGCGCGTTTTTAAGGTACGCGGCACGGTGATCAAATTCGACGCGCCCGAAGCGGCGGAAGAAACCGCCCCGCCCGCGCCCGCCCGCGGAGGCCAGCGGTGAGCGGCTCGCGTTCGCTCGGGAGACTCGCGGCCGCCCTGTTTTTGTTGGGCCAGGCCACGTGCGTGATCGAGGACGACACTCTGCCGGCCGTGGACGCCCAGAGCGAAATTTACGCGGCCATCGCCTATAAAGAAAAGTCGTGCGGGCAGCGGCCGGAGTTTCTGCTCGTCGTGCCGCCGCAACCATCGCAGTACGGGACCGAGTTGTGTTCGATTTCCATCGTGCGCCTGGAATGTCCCTTCACCCATTACCCGACGTACTGCCTCGAACTGTATAATATCGATATTCCAGGAATCGGACCCCCATGAAAAAGGCCGGATTTCTGCCCGTCATCCTGATCGTGCTCGCCTTTCCGGGGGTTTTGTTCGCGATCGAGTTTAAGCTGCGGGTTTTCGATCCGGTGGATAACAAACCGCTTTCTGACGTGCAGGTGATTTTGATCGAAACCCGCACGAAGTACTTCACCGACGAAAACGGCTACGTCGTCGCGGAAGTGCCCGCGCCGGGGTACTATACCGTGCGCGCGATCATCCCCGGCGGCGAAATGGTCCAGCCGCGCATCCAGGTGAATTTCCCCGGCCAGGAAGTACTCGTGTATTCGCGGGCGCGGCCCACAGGCCCGATCGGCGCGCCCGGCGACCAGCGCCAGATCGTCACCGGCGACCAGGGCATCATCGTGCGCGGTAAACAGGAAGAAAGCCGCCACTCGCGCTACAAAGTACGCCTGGATGAAATCAAACGGATCCCCGGCCAGTTCGGCGAGGCCCTGCGCGGCCTGGAGTCCCTGCCCGGCGTGAACGCGCCCTCGTTCGGCGACGGGGACATCAACGTACGCGGCGCGGACGACCGCGCCAACAACTACCTGGTGGACAACCTGCCGATCGGTTACGCGTTTCACCTCCTGGCCCTGAACTCCGTCATCGCGAACGACATGGTCAACTCGCTGGAGCTGTTCACCGGCGCGTATCCCGCGCGCTACGGCAACGCGACGGGCGGCATTATTTTTATTGAAACGAAGGACGAAGTGGAAAAGTTCGGCGGCACCGCGAATTTTTCGCTCTGGCAGGCCAATGCGTTATTTAAGGGGAAATTCTTAGGAGAAGGCTACTGGATCGCCGCCGGGCGCAGATCGTACCTGGACCGAACGCTTTCGGGCCTGATCCCGGACGGGATTCGCCCCCCGGTCTACTGGGACACCCAGGCGAAATTCAAACACGTCATCAGCCCCACCCAGTCGCTCTATTTTTACACGCTCGTGGCCGACGACCGCTTTGGCGCGGAAATCACCCCCGTGCCGGAGAACGATCCCACCGCGGAGCCCGACCCGCGGTTCATCGGAGCGCGCATCGAGTTCAAACGTAATTTTCACACCGAAGCCCTGCGGCACATCTGGCAGCCGGGATCGCGCTTTCGCCTGAGCTCCACCGCGTACGTGTTCGACAACGAGTTTTTCGTGGACGGTAAAATCGGCACCTTCGAGGCCGATATCCAGACGAATGTCGGCTGGGCCGCCGTCCAGGAGGAGGCCACCTGGGAAGCGCTCAAGGACCATGTTTTTCTCACGGCCGGCGTGGAAGGCCGCTACCTGCGCGGACGCCAGCGCGGTTCCACCGTACGCCAGATCGATCCGTCCGACAAAAACCCGGATCCGTACGACGAGGCGAACCCGGATTTCGAAACCGTGCCGATCGACGATACGGTTTATTCGCAGTACCACAGCGCCTTCGCGCAGGGCAGTTTCCAGTGGAAAGGGTTTGAGGCGAAAACCGGCGCGCGCCTTGAATATTTACAGTTCACCCGCCAGCGCGTCGTGGATCCGCGCGGATCGCTTTCGTACACGATCGACAGCCTGGGCACGACCTTCACGGGCGCGGGCGGGGTTCACCATCGCCTGCCCGATCCCACGCAACTTTCGCCGACTTCGGGTAACCCCAATCTGAAAATGGAACGCGCCGAACACGCCGTGGCCGGGATCGAACAACAGGTCGGCAAACGCTGGCTCCTGAAACTGGAAGGGTACCGCAATACGTTCACCGATATCGTCGTGACCGATCCGTATCTGGTGATTCCCGTGCGCGTGAATCGCAGCAAACGTTTGGACGACGTCATCAAAGAACCCATCAAATACAACGACCGCGCCGGGTATTCCAACGACGGCACGGGCAGTTCGGAAGGATACGAAGTATTCGTCAAAAAAGACAAACCGCCCGAGGAAAACGGCTGGTACGGCTGGGTTTCGTACACCTGGTCGAAGACCCTGCGCAACGACCACCAGCACATCGTGACCGGCGACGAACGGCGTCGCGTTACGAGCGCGGACGAACGGCGCATTCTGAACCAGTACGACAACACGCAGGATCAATACGCGTCGTTCGACCGGACGCACATCCTGAACATCGTCTTCGGCTGGAAACTCAACGCGGCCTGGCAGGTCGGCAGCCGCTGGAAGTACGCGACCAACCCGCCCTACACCCCCGTCATCGGCGACGACGGGGGACGCACCGTGAACAACGGCCGGGTCATCTTCGATCCCGTCTTCTCCGACGTGGTGAACAGCAAACGCCTGGAGCCGTACCACCGCCTCGACGTGCGCGTGGACCGGTTCGTCAACTACGACTGGGGTTTCGGCAACGTCTTTCTGGAACTGCTGAACGTCTATTTACGCGACAACCCCACCAGCGAATCCTGGACCGCCGCGCGTCCTTATTCGCGCACCAACCCCGCCGTACAGTACGACTTCGGCACCCTGGTCTGGCGCCAGGGCGGATCGCGCATCAAATTTCCGCTCTTCAACTTCGGCACCGAGATTCAGTTTTAAGGAACATACTTTGAACGACCGTAAACGCTGGCTGGCCCTGACGATTCTCTGTCTGGGGGATCTGATGATCGTGCTCGATACGACGATCGTGAACGTGGCCCTGCCCTCCATTCGCGCGGACCTCGGGTTTTCCGAAACCAGCCTGGTGTGGGTCGTCAACGCGTACATGCTCACCTTCGGCGGTTTTTTACTGCTGGGCGGTCGGCTGGGGGATCTCTTCGGATACCGGCGCGTTTTTATTCTGGGCATTACCCTGTTCACGGTCGCGTCACTCGCCTGCGGTCTGGCGGGTTCGCGCGAGGTGTTGATCGTGGCGCGCGCCGTGCAGGGCATCGGCGGGGCGGTGGTTTCGTCGACGGCGCTTTCGCTGATCATGAATTTGTTCGTGGAGCCGACCGAACGCGCGAAGGCCATGGGCGTCTTCGGTTTCGTAATGGCGGGCGGGGGCTGCGTCGGGGTGCTGCTGGGCGGAGTTCTCACCGACACCTTCGACTGGCACTGGATTTTTCTGGTCAATCTGCCTGTGGGCTTCGGGGTCGCGGTCGTGTGTCCGTTTTTTCTGGACGAAGGTGGCGCCCACGGTCAGCGCCCGCATCTGGATTTCGCGGGCGCCCTGACCGTGACCCTGTCCATCCTGCTCGCCGTGTACGCGATCGTGGGCGGCAACGAGGCCGGCTGGCTTTCTGCGCGCTCTTCGCGGTTTTTCTGGTCATCGAAACGCGTATCGCCGAACCGCTCGTGCCCCTGGATTTGTTTCGCCTGCGCAGCGTGGTGATCGCGAACATCGTCGGCGTGTTATGGTCGGCGGCCATGTTCGCCTGGTTTTTTCTCTCCGCGCTGTACATGCAACGCGTGCTCGGCTACAGCCCGATGAAAGTGGGCCTGGCGTTTTTTCCCGCCGACCTGATCATGGCGGCGTTTTCGCTGGGACTGTCGGCCCGGATCGTCACGCGCTTCGGTCTGTCCACGCCGATTTCGGTCGGCATGGCGATCGTCGCCCTGGGCCTGGGGCTTTTCGCTTTTTCGCCGCTGGACGGAAAATTCGCGCTGCACATTCTACCCGGCATGCTCCTGCTCGGCTTCGGCGCGGGCATGGCCCTGAATCCCGTCTTACTCGCCGCCATGAGCGAGGTCGAACAGGACCGGTCCGGCCTGGCTTCGGGCGTGGTCAACACCGCGTTCATGATGGGCGGAGCGCTCGGTCTCGCGGTGCTCGCCTCCCTGGCCGGAGCGCGCACGGAAGCGCTCGCGGCCGCGGGCAGCGACCCGCTCTTCGCGCTCAACGAAGGTTACCGCGCGGCCTTCGTCATCGGCGCGTTTTTCGCCGCGATTGCCGCCCTGGCAAGCGCGCTCTGGTTGCGCCCGGGAAAGATGGGTCATGCGGATGGCGGCCCGGTCGGGCATTAAAAAAATCTTTCCAGGAGCGGGCGCGGTTATAAGGCGAACTGCGGACGACGAATTTCGCCTTTTTTTCACCCCGGCCTTGCCGCGGGCCGCTTCCAGCGCAATTTTAGCCCTCGCAAGGCCAAAAACTAAGCCCAAGGCCCTATTGCGCATCGCCTCGAAAATCGCGTAGTATACTCATACCCGGGAGGGCTGCGTGTATGAAAACCCGAACCTCTACCTTTCTATCAATTCTGGTACTGGCCTTCGCCGCGGCCGCGCTCGGTGGTTGCGCTTCAAAAGAAGACCCGAATTACCTCTGGCTGCTCGCGGCCGGAGGCGGCGACGGTGGCAGCGGGGGCGGATCAGCCGGGGGCGAGGAAACCACCGCCGAAGAAACGCCCTTCACCGTGGACGTGACCGATGTGACCGGGGACGAAGAATTCATCTTCGATAATACGCGCACGATTCCGGTGTTCATCACGGTCAAGGACCCGGTGGCCCCCGTGGACGGTTCGCTGGTCCAGGTGCTTGAAATCGCGGGCGGATCGAACAAAGTGATCTTCCAGGCCGTTTCCGGTGAAGAGGGTAGCGTAACCGGTTCCTTCACCATCAATCGCGCGACGGACGTCGTGCATCTGAAGATCACCTACCAGGGCGTTTCTTATACCTACGACATCACCGTCACCGACGTGCTCGAAATCAAACGCACGATTTTCGTCACCGCCGATCTCGCGCCCGTAACCGTGGTTGATACGGACGGCGACGGAGTGCCCGACGAGGCGGACGCCTTCCCGGAAGACGCGACGCGCGCGGCCACCGTCCGCATTCCTTCCGAATCGTATTATACGGTCGCGTTCGAAGATCTGTACCCGACGGCCGGCGACGCCGACTTCAACGACTACGTTCTGCGTGTTTTCCACGAGGAAGACCTGAACGCGGCGGGCGAAGTGGTCCGCATCCGCGGCACCTATACACATATCGCGAAAGGCGCCGGTTACAATCATACCCTGCACCTTTCCCTGCCCGGCGGCCTGGCGGCGGATTATACCCTGCGCCGCTTCAGCGCCGCGGGCGATCTTCTGAACGAAACGGCCGCCACGACGGGCGCGTTCGCGAACGTCGAAATCCTGCCCGCGAGCAACACGACCCTCGCGCAGTCCAATACCGCCCAGGGCCAGTCGTTCGTGGTCGGCGCGCGCGCCGAAATCGAAATCACGCTGGCCAGCCCGGTGGCGCGCACCGCTCTGGGCGCGGCTCCGTACGATCTGTACCTGTACGTCAAAAACACGAAAAAAGAAATTCATTTCCTTGGCCGGTACTTCGACGCGGCGGGCAAAGACATCTACCTGGATTCGAAAGGGTTCCCCTGGGCCCTGCTCGTGCCGGGCGATTGGCGCTGGCCGTACGAAAAACAGAACATCCACACGGGTTACGAATTCTTCGACGACTGGTATACTTCGCTGGGCCAGGCCTTCCTGGACTGGTACGGTACCGCGAACGAAGCGTACGTCTTCCCGGTTCTGTGACACACGCTCCAGATAGAATCGTTTCCATCTCCATACCCTCCGGGCCCCTGCCCGGAGTTTTTTTATATTGTGCGCCCGAACGGGAGATGCAGGGTAGCCGGATGGACCCGTACCGTTCTCTCTTCGAACATGCGCCGTCCGCCATCATCATCGCCGACCGCGCGGGCCGGATCCTGGAGGCCAATCCGGCGGCGCTGGCGCTGCCGGGCATGCCCGGGGACGCCCGGGGCCGGCTTCTGGAGGAGTTCGCGATTCTGCGCGAGATCGGCGCGGCCGACGCGTATCGCCGCTGCCAGGGGCGCGGAGTCCACGTGTTCGACGAAGGTTCGTTTCGCCGGGCCGACGGCGAAAAAATTTTTTTTCAATTCAACCTGATGCCCGTGAGCGGCGCGGACATGATTCATCTCGTGATCGACGATACCACCGATCGCGTGAAAGCCGAGGAAGGCCTCCTGCGTATCTCGGCGTACTTCGATAAAATTTTCGCGAGCATTTCGCCCCTGGCCACCCTGAACGCGGACCTGAGCGTGCGCTTCGTGAACGATTCCTTTCGCCAGGAATTCGAAATCGAACCGGAACGTACGGTGGCCGGCCTGCCCGTGCTGGGTCTCCTGGGCCTGGGCGCGGGGGACCGCAAGGACTTCATCGATAATGTTGAGGAATCGCGACGACGCACGGTCCAGAACTGCGAGTTCAAACGGAACACGCAGCGCTACGGGTATTCGGTGTTTCGATTCGAGGAAGACATCGGGATCATTTTAAAGAACATCACGCTCATCAAAAAGCTGGAGCGAAAAATCTGGAACCTGCATTCGCGCCTGTTACAGGTCCAGGAAGAGGAACGCCAGCGCATCGCCTCCGAATTGCACGACAGCGTGGGCCAGACCATCCTGGGGGCCAAGTTGAATTTCCAGTACTTCGCGCAGAACCCGGACCAACCGCGCAAACAGTTCCAGACCGGCCTGGAACTCATCGACCGCGCGAGCCAGGAATTGCGCGAAATTTACACGAATCTGTATCCGTCCACTTTACGCGAACTCGGCCTGGAAGCCGCCGTGCGCGAATTCACCGGCAATTTTCTGGACATGAGCGGCTGCCACGCGGAACTTGTGTTCGAACTGGAACGGGCGCTGGACCGCAATCTGGAAACGAATCTGTTCCGGATCATCCAGGAAATATTCACGAACATCTTCAAACACGCGGGCGCGGACATGGTCCGGCTCCGCCTGCGCCAGGAAGAGGAGCGCATCGTTCTGACCGTGGAGGACAACGGGGGCGGTTTTCATCTGGAAGAGGCCCGGGCCGCGGGCGGCTTCGGCCTGGCCAACATGCAACGGCGCGCGGAGGATCTCGCGGGCACCTGCATCATCGAATCGAACGTGGGGGAAGGTTCGCTCATCACGATTTCGGTGCCGGGCCGTTTTCGGCAGGGAATTTAGTATTTCTACCCTGGATTGGTGCTTCACCACGGGGGCACGGGGGACACGGGGTTGTTCACGGAACCGACGAAAACGGTTTCGTTCCGGAACGTTTGCGAAATGAAACGAAACCGGACACTCCCCGTGCCCCCGTGCCCCCGTGGTAGTTCCGAAAAAAAAGAATCAGGTACTGAAAATGTCTCAAACCCCCCAAAAACTGCGCCTGTATCTGGCCGAGGACCATGCCATCGTCCGCGAAGGCATCATGCTCATCCTGAGTATGGTTCCGGACCTGGAGGTGATCGGCGGTTCGGGCGACGGGCGCAAGGCCCTGGAGGAAATCGAAGCGCGCAAACCGGACCTGGTGATCCTGGATATTTCGCTGCCGGGCATGACGGGCATCGAAATCACGCACGCGCTCCGGCGTTACAACCCCCATATCAAGGTCGTCATCCTTTCGCGCCACGACAACCACGAGTACCTGGACCAGCTCATGAAAGAAGGCATCCACGGCTATGTGCTCAAAGACGACGCGGGCGACGATCTCGTGCGCGCCATCCAGGCCGTGCGCAAGGGTGAAACGTATCTGAGCCCGCGCATCGCCACGCGGCTTGTGTCCGGCCTGCGCGGCCAGGGCCGCGGGGAAGAACACCTGGAGACCGGACAGTTCACCCTGCTCTCCAACCGCGAACGCGAAGTGCTCAAGTTGATCGCGGAAGGTCTCACGAACGAGGAGATCGGCAAAAAACTCTGGATTTCGGGAAAGACCGTCAAGGTCCACCGCCAGAACATCATGAAAAAACTGGACATCCACCGCGTGGCCGATCTCGTGAAGTACGCGATCAAGTCGGGTATCATCGAAGCCTGAAGCGGGTTTCTGCCCGCGCCCCGGGCGCTCGCGCCAGGGATCGAGCGAGCGCCCCCGCGAGCGAGAGCCCGGTCCGCGCGAATGCGCGGAGGCGCCCAAAAAAATATTTCAGGCGAATTATTCGCGCACGATGATCCCCGGCCGTCGCCAGCGGAGCCAGCGCAGAGCGACCGGGCCGATGCCGGTTCCCGTCACGCGCAGTCGTTTGAGGCGCGGCAAACGGGTGAAGCTCCAGACCGCCGCGCCGTCCGTTTCCGTAAACGATAGATTGATGTCCTCCAGACAGGGTGCGGTCGTCAGCGCCGCGATGCCCCTGTTGCTCACGCGGAGGTGCGTCATCACCAGCCGGCGCAGATTGGGCAGCCGCGCGATCGTCCGCATACCCTCGTCGCCGACGCCGGTGCGACTGATGTTCAGGTTCTCCAGCAGCGGCAGTTTCTCCAGATGCGCGATGGCCTGGTCGTCGATACGCGTGCCGAGCAGGTTGAGAGTCCTGAGTCGTTTCAGGCCGGCCAGCGCCGCGAGCCCCGGGCCCTGGATGTACGCGCGTCCGAGGGACAATTCTTCCAGCGCAGGATTCTGGATTTCTTTCAAATCAGCGTCCGTTATGCCTGCGTCGTTCAGGTACAGGATCCGCAATTCCTGGAGCGCGCCGACGCGCGCGAGAGCGGCCGCGGACAGATTGCGGCTTTCGGACAGGTCGAGTAATTCGAGGTTCGATAAACCCGCCACGATGCCGAGCGCTTCCATATCACCCGGGCAGGGATAATACAGGCGCCGCAGGCGCGGCAGATTCTGTTCGATCCGCCGGAGCCCCGCCGCGGTGATCCGGTTCGGCAGGAACAGCTCCTCCAGACGTGGGTGGGCGAGAGTCGCGATGCCCGCGTCCGTGACCCGCGTCCCGCTGAGCACGAGCGTTCTGAGGCGCTCCATCCGGTTCACGTGCGCGAATCCCGCCCCCGTCACCAGGGTATTGCTCGCGAGGTTGAGTTCCTCCAGGCGCGGCAGGACTTCAAGGTGCGCGAGGCCATCGTCGGTGATGTCCCAGGACGCGAATGTTTTCATTTCCAGGAGCAGCTGATCGTTTTGCGCGGAGTCGGAGCCACCGCGCGCCGCGAAAAATTCCCGGGCCGCTTTCAATGTTTGCATATCAATACTCCTCGTTTCGATTTGCGATTGCGCGCCCCCGGTGACCAGGGACACCGGCATCCCGCCGCGTTTTATGTTTGAACTCATGTGTTACTCTTTCCCTGAAATTTTCAGCGCACGCGCGCGACGGGTTTACCGTCCATATGATTAAAAATGTCCTTCATCATGGTCCGGTCATCGCGCGTTCCACCGTGGTTCAGGCTGTACTTATCCTGGATATAGGACCTGCCGTCGGCGGAGGTCTGACCCAGCGAAATAGACCCTCTGGTCTGGTTGTGAAAGGAAGCGATGGCTCCCAGATTCAACTGGCCGTCCACGCCGACGGCTCCGTCGCTGCCCGGGAATCCGAGCATCCCGCTGGCAATGGAAAACCAGTTGAGCGGATTGGCGGCGTACATGATGCCGCCGAGGGTTGTTTCTAATTTTTCACCCCCGGTACCCCCACCGCCGAAACCGGGATTGTTGCCCGCGATCATGGTCACGTCCGCGGTGAAATTGGCCGCGCCTTTTTCGTACAGATTGTACAGGGCCGTGGTTTCGCTGTTGGTCAGGGAACGCTGCCCGTCGCTGCGCATGTTGTAGGGAAATCCCGCGCTCATATTCGGAGCGACGTAGGAGAGCGCGGTGAGAATCGAGTTGTTCGCGATGGTTCCCGTCACCGGGCCCTGCAGGGCCGCGGACGTAAAATACACGTTCGCGGTGTTGCCGGCAATCGCCTGGTTCGACGCGATTATCTTTTTGATATCGGCCTCTGTGAAATTACCACCCGCGCGCAGGGCGGCCGCGTATTCGGGTTGTGCCGCCGCGTTGGTCATCACCCCCAGCAGGTCGTGAGCGCCACGGCTGTGCGTGATAAAGTGATACTTCCCGGAGGGGTTCGAGTCGAACTTATCGCGGTATTCCGCGAGCTGCAGGGCGATCGTCGCCGACGACTCCTCGTTGCTCGCGCGACCGGGGCCGTTTACGAAAATCACATCGTATCCCTGGTCGATCCGATCCTGGATATCGACCTGGTTGTAATAATTTCCCACGATCCCGATCGCCCCGAGTCTCCCGTCGCCGTCGCTGCGCAGGCCGTGTACATATACCGCCTTTTCTCCCGAATGCGCCTGCCCGGTTTTACCCTTGAAAATGTACCCTTCCATTCCTTTCACGTTCACTCGTTCAACTCCGTTGGCACTGGAAAGCAGTTCGTCGCCCATGCGCTTCAGGTCGTCAGTTTCGTACAGGCCACTTTCGCTCATCGCGCCGAGTGCCATCAGTTTGTCCTGGACGGTCTTGCCGTTGCGATAATAATGATCCAGTTCGCCGCGAACCTGGTTGTCCGTGAAAGCGCCCGATTCGTTCATCCAGAGTACGCTGGCCATGATTTCGCGAATATTACCGGGGTTTTCGCCTCGATCATAAGCAGCGCGTTGTTCGCGCACCGTTTCGGCGGTGCCGCCCGGACGGCCAGTAACCAGGCGTTTGACCATCCAGCCCAGTTCGCCGAACAGGCTGGCAATCGGGAGATTCGCGAGCGCGCCGTAATGTTTCTTCAACTGGCCGTCCAGGATGTTGAACAATCCGTCCTTCGCGCTATTGAACAGGTTGCCGGCCCGGTGTTTGGCGCCTTCAAGGGAATACCAGGGGAAAATTTGTTCGATCGGGTCGTCTTCTTTTTTGCTGAACAGGGAGCGCAGATTGCCGCCCAGTTCATTGAAAAAATTCAACTGATCGCGACCGTGCTGCATCATCAGATTGCCGAAGCCGCGCAGAGCGTTCGCGCCCTCCTGGTTGATTAGATCATGCAGCATCTGTTTGGCGATGCTCAGAGCTCCTCCGGGTGAGGGCGTCTGGGACAATTCCCCCGCAAGCGAGCCGCTCTCGGCGGCTGCTGTCCCGGTTTCCGCCGCGCCGGAACCGCCTTCGGCCGCGGCCAGAATCAGCAGGACCAGAGAGGCGACATTGCCCATACTCGCCATATCCGGTTTGTACATTTGATCGTAGTTTGAATATTCCCGGCCGGCCGTCTGGCGCACCCCGTATTCGGCCAAAGTCTGTCCGATGATGGGGACCTGTCCGAGAATGCTTCGCAAGAAGTCAGCGGTACCTTCGCGGCCGCCCATCTTCTTCATGGGCCGGGTGCGTTCATAGTTGCCTTCCTCGTCGTATTCGCGGCCGCTCTTCCAGTAATCCCCGTATATTCCGAAGAGTGATGCCTTCAGATTGTCGCGGTCCTGGTCGGTGTATTTATATTCGCGTTCGCCGGTGCGTGTGTCTACTTTGATGCCTGACGCGATCGGCTGTCCGATGAGCGGGACGATACCGATGATGCCTTTCATCATGGCCAGGCCCTGCGCCTCCCACATGTAGCGTTCATCTTTGTCCATGGAAAGGGCACCCAGCATCGAGACAGGCAGACCACGATCGCCCATAAATTTCCCGAAGGGATCCATGGCGTATTCGAAAGCGTCCTGTTTGTTCATGCCGGAACCCATGATACTTTCCGGCCCGCCCTCCCAGGCAGTCTTGAAATCGGCCGCGCCTTTCTGGATGGCCTTATCCAGCCTGTGTTCCTTGTGCGCTTTGTACAGGGCCACATTCTGATACGAATTGGCCATCATCACGATCGGATTGATTTGCTGGAAGGCGGTTGACAGCGGGTCCAGGGTCCCGCCGGCGTTTTCAAAGGCTTTCGCGTTCTCTTTTTCGATGTACTGGCTGCCGTATTGCAGCTGTACGTAAAAACCTAAATAGATCCCGCTGGGCCGCGCCGTGCCGGATCCCAATTCGCCGAACCCGCCGGCGAGACCGTATTGATACACCAGGTCTCGCGCTTCCGCGTCGCGAGAGTACGCACCGGACTCCGCGCCGGCCATGGTCAGCAGGCGGCCCGCGGTCTGGTTCGGGGCGGCGCCGATATGCGCGCCGAGCGTACCGATGACGGTTTCATCGCGCGAAGTCTCTCGTTCGGAGGCGCGACCGCGACCCATGATCCGGTCGGTCACCGTCTGCATGGCAAGCTGCTGGACATAGAAGAAGCTGGACACTTCCACTTCGCTTTTGCCACTCAGGAAATTTACCAGTTCGTTACCTTCCGATAAGAGCTGAGACGTCGTCACGTTGCCGGAGTTCAGGCTTCCCTGATCCAATCCGACTTTCCCGAGTTCGGACTGGATCGCCGCTTCACCGTTGAACCACTGATAAGGATCAACGGCCCAGAGCGCCGTCTGGCTGGCCCCGAACTTGACGAATTTACCGGCGGACATCACAAACCCGGCCGCGTACGCGGAGGCTGCGGTCTGTTTGGATACGGCTTCGTTACGTTTTCTGATCTGGTCGCGGAGATTATCGAGAATCATGCGGTATTGTTCGAAGGCCTTCACATTGGCGACGATCTTCATCCGCTCTTTGTAATCCGCCATGGCCGTTTGAAAATCCGCCGCGACACCCGCGGAACCCGACAGGAAATCGCCGACCGAAAGCTCCGACTGCGAAAGATTGGTATTAAAACCCTTGATGCCTTCGTTGATCCGCTTGAGACGTTCCTGGTGGCCGGGTTCGCCCGCGCGCAGTTCGTCCATGACGCTGTTCACGACCTGGGTCCGATCGATTTGATCGAACGATGTCCCGGAATACGCGTTGAGACCGGAAATCGACGCGTTCAGGTTTGAAATAAAATTCGTGAGCGTGTTCTGGACGGTCGCCTGCTGCAACTGGGTGCGCATCCCGGTTTCCCAGTTATTTTTGGCCGTGAAGTGTTCCTGGACGCGCTGGTCCCACTCCGCTTTGCCCGCGGCGACCTCCTGGTCGTAGTCGCGTTCCCAGGTGCGCCAGCGCTGGGTAAAACGGTCCAGGGCGCCGCTCCAGGCCTCGCGTCCGCGTTTTGTGATCATTTTCACTTTATCGTCCCAGGCCGAATACGCGTCGGACAATTCCTTTTCGCGCAAGTCCCACTCCACCCGCTGGACGGACTGGCGCTGCGAAATTTCGCGGGCGAAGACGTCCGCGGAGTTGTCATCGTAATCGGTGAAGGCCATGCGGTAGCCGGAATATTCCCGGCCGCCATCGCGCCGGGCGGCCGCTTTCGCGAACAGATCCGACATCACCAGGTCGCGATCATGCAGGGCGAAGCTCTGGTCGTCGAGTTCCCCGCCCCGGGTGAGATACTTTTGCCGGCGATCTTCGCGGAGCTGGTTGCCGTGGGCCACCGCCAGAGTCATGACCTCGCCCATATCGTAGGCCTTGTGCTGGCGCGTATCGCTTTCCGGGATGAATTTTTTGAACGTGTCCCCGGTGGCGAAACCGGCTGTGTTCAGGGCCCGTACTTTTACGTAATCGTTGGACTGCGCGTCCCAGTACTTCCCGCCTTCCATGCGCTGGATCGCGCCCGCGGTGATATCCGGATCGTACCGGCGACCGAAAGCGTCATGGTACTCGACCACGCGTTTTTTCACGCCCACGTCGAGGGTTTCGCTCTGCTCTTCCGGCGTCAGTCCCGGGGGATACACCAGATTTCCGGCAGCGTCCCGTTCGACCAGGTACTGTAAATCCTCCGTGGTCACGGTATACAGGGGCGAGGGGTTCGCGGGGTCCGTATCGAAATTATCCGGCCGGTTCGCCCCGAACGCGACGACTCTGTCCTTGAGTGTGTTCAGATCCGGAACTTTCGTAAAATATTCCAGCTCCGCCAGCGATTGTTCGTATTCCGCGCGTTTGGCGTCGATTTCATTGATCGCCGTCTTATCCTGCGCGGCCTGGTAGGCCAGAACCTGCATAATGACCGCGTAGATCTGGGCGATCATATATTTCAAGTTGGCCTGGGCGATCTGCTTGGACGCGCCCTGGACCATGGCCCGGCCGATGGCGATCTGCGCGGCTCCCTGACCGGCGAAAACAATAGTGGCCACCATGGCCGTGCCCGACGCGACCAGCGCCATTCCAATTCCCATCACCACCGATTGAATCGCGGTTATGATTTCTTTTTCCATCTTCATCATGTCGTGGACGCCCAGCGATTGCATGAAGCCGTAATAAATTCCCGACCAGTTGCCGAATTCGGCGAAGGTTCCGCCGTAATCCATCCAGGTATTGAGCATGCCCCGGTCCGCGCCGGGCATGCCCGCGGCGACCAATACGCCCGCCATGCCTTCATAGATCTGGCTGGGATAAATTTCCGGCATGACCGGCTGGCCCCAGGCGACGCCTTCCGCGTAGCCTTCGAACATACTTTCGAGGTATTGATTGCGGCCCCAGTACCAGGAGCGGTACTCGTTGTAAAGATCGCCCCCCCCGCCCACCACACCGGACAGACGCATGTAGACCGCGTTGCGCGCTTCCAGGGCGGATTCGTTTTCAGCGTGCTCGCTGCGAACTCCAAAGTGTTCGTTCAGGGCATTTTCCAGTTCCTGGCGTTTCATTTCCGCTTTCGCGCGCCGTCGTTCGATTTCAGGGGAAATGATTTCGGAGACCTTCTGGAGGCGTACCATACGCATGGTATGCGCGATGTACTCCTGCCGGCTCACGAGCAGATCTTCGTAACGTTCCACCATCTCGCGATCCGTCAGATCGTTCAGAAGCTGAGCGTCGGCCGCGGAAAGGGTTTCGTGGTTGCGGAAACTGCGCTCGCGTAAATCGAATAATTGCTCGCGTTCGGTATCGCCCAGCGGAGCGCGGGCCGCGGTCTGCAGCGGCGCGTCCGCGGGATTCACGCTGGCCAGAAGAGTCGCCAGCCGGTCCAGGCGAGCCAGGTCGTCCTGGGCCATCACTCTGTACCCCGCGTCTTTTAAGCGGCCCTGAACATCGTCATAGGCGCCGAGGGCCAGTTCGAATTCTTTATCCGCGTCCCCGCGCTGTTTTTCCAGCAGTTCTTTCTGATCGTTCTCTTCGTTCAAATTGAACAGATAGGGCGTTTCGGCGTATTCGCGCACCGCCTGACGCATCTCGTATTCCTCATTCTCGCGCGTAAAATCGCGATAGGCGTCGCTCATCGCGTTGAGGGCTCCCGTATAGGCCCGCGTGGCGTCGCTGTACTCATTTCGCAAATCCGTGGCCGTTGTTTCCAGCGCCGTCACCGCGGCTGTCGCCGCGTTCATTTCTGCGCTCACTCCGGTCATTACGTTGGTGATGTAGGCGTCGAGCGCGTTGTTCTGGATCAGTCGTCGCCGGGAGGCCTGGGCGAAACTGTCCGCCGCCTTTTCCAGAATGTTTTTCTGACCGGAAATTTGAGACCGGGCGGCGGAAATTTTCGCCTCATCGTGATCGGCCTTGCGTGTCTGCGCGTCCACCTGGAGATTCTGGAGCCCGGTGGTGCTGGTGGCGGCGGTGGCCCTTGCGTCGTACGCCGACCGCATACGCGCCAGGTAGGCCTGGTCGGTTTCGGTAGATTTGCGCGCGTCCGCCATTTTCGCGGCCAGGAATACATTGTTCAGCGAAGCGTTCAGGGCGCTCGTACGATCCAGATAATTGTTGGCGAGCGAGGCGAAATACGCCCTGCGCATGATATTGCCGCCCGTCCCCATCTGGTCGACGCTCATTATGGTTTTCACTCTGCGAACCGCCCCGATCGCATCGTCGGTCGAATCGTTCGGATCGCCGGGCAGTTGAACCGTTCCGGCGGTGAGGTTCGGGTTATCGCTGGTGAGGTCGTTCTGCCAGTTGGCGTTCATGATCAGGCTTTCCGGATCCCGGTTCATGTTTTCGGTCTCAAGGGCGCGACCGGCGAAAAAGTCGTAAAAGTTTTTCACACCGACCGGCCGGGGCGTCCAGGCGGCCGTGTCGGCCGTTGCGTTGATCAGATTCAGATACGCGCGCAGTTCATTGGTGCGCGGACTGTCGGGAGTGTCCAGGTTGCCGAGATTGTCGGCCTGATCGGATTCAAACACCATCTGATCCACGTAGCCGCGGTAGGTTTCCAGTTGTTCGCCGCGTTCGGAGCCGATGAAGGACCGGTAATTCGCGAAGCGACTTTCCGTGAAGCCGACGCTGTCCGTGCCGCGATCGCGCGCGAATTTCTGCAGCGAACTGGCGACGTACTGTTCTCTGGATAATTCTTTCTGTTTTTCTTCATAGAACCGCCCGTGGTCGCTGATGGTCGCCATCAGAGCCCCCGCCAGTTCCTGCTCGCGCACCGCGGCAAGTGCCGCGGCCCGGTCGGTTTCAAACGTGGCGATATACACCAGATCCGGCTGGCTCAGCGCGGGATCGGCCAGCAGGGTTTCCATGCGCTGGCGATCGGCCTCAGTTTCCATGAAGTTGTTCAGGAGCCGGCGGAGCATGAATTCTTCGTCGCCGACATCGTCGAGGATGGCCGGATCGGTGGTTGCCAGAGCGGCCAGCAATTGCTCTCCGAGTCCGATGATTTCCGACTGGGGGATGTACACGTTCGGGTCCCCGCCGGTCCGGACGTGCAGAATCAATTCAAGGAAATCGCGGGTGACTTCGAGCGATTTCGCGCGCGACTCGGCCAGTAAATCGTCCGGAGCCGAACGACTGAGCGAATTGAACAGCGCCCGTTCCACGTCTTCCAGGATTCCGCTCGACGCCAGCTCCTGCCCGGAGCGCAGATCGAACACATCGTCGAAGAGTTGCGCGCTTCCAAGAAGAGCGACGATTTCCTCCGGCTCCAGCGCGGTCTGACCGTTCACGAAGAGTCGATCATACAGGGCGTCCATTTCCGGTTTCATCGCGCCCAGGGCGTTGTAATAGGCCGTGTTCGTTCCGCCCGCCGTCAGCGCCCGGTGGTGTTCGATCAGCGCGCGCAGGAAACGACCGCGATAGAGCTTGGCCTGCTCACGCAGCGGGTCGGAACTTTTTTCGAGTTCGTTAAAGAATTTATTTTCCACGGAATCGATAACGTCCAGTTGCGCGGTCATGAAAGTTTTCAGACCGCGGCGGTCCGTTTCACCCGGAAACAGGGACTCGATCACCCGCCGCTGGCGGAAGGCCTGGAACATAGCGGTGCGGTCCCCCGGGCTGCCCAGATGCACCTGCTCGTTCATGGCGCGCAGCATCGCCACCAGTTCCGCGCGAACCGGGGCCGGCGCGGCGCCCTGGCCGGCGCGGACCACAATCTTTTCAAGTTCCGCGTCGCTCAAGAGCACGCTCAGGTCTTCGAGCATGGCGCGTTCCTGGGTTTCGAGCCGGGCCAGCGCGTCCCTGGTATCGTCACTGACGGTGGCCGCGAGATCGCGGTAGTTCGCGGTCGCGTAGGCGGGAATTAAAAGCAGTTCAGCGGGCAGATACGTACTCGCGGCGGGTGGATCTTCGTTGAGTTTTCCGTTCAAACGCCGTTCGGCAAGAGCTTCCGGAATGTATTGATCCAGGGCCGGGCCCTCGCTCAGGTCGGCGAAAGCCAGCCCGAAAAACTGATCGCGCGTGGCCTGCGCGGGATAACGGTCCCCCATCTTTACACCGGCGACGGCGTAGGTCGGGTCGTTCAGGAAGGCTTCGAAATGCGGCGCCAGATAGGCACGACGGTCTTCGGTCGTGCCCGCCGGCAGAACGAGGCCGTTGCGCGTGGCATAGTCTTTCATCTTTGCCGCCATGAGGTACGGCGCGAAATCGTTGAAATAGTTGCGTTCATCGAGCGCGAACAGACCGGGGCCGGCCGCGTCCGCCTGGATGCGCCGGTATTCGCTCAGGGCCACAATTTCACCCAGGAGGGCGCCGCCGAAGGGCAGGTTCTGGGGTCCGGTGTGCCGATCCCGGAAATACCCGTCCAGGTATTCGTCGATCGTGCGCCGGCCCTCGCCGCCGGCCAGGAAGGCGGCGATCGGATGGCCGCCGATATAATTCGCGAAATCTTCGGCCAGTATACTTTCCGCGAAATCGCCACTGAGGCCGGTCAGGTTCAAAGATGCCCGGTCGCGTTCGCCGTCCGTGGCGGCGCTCCGCAGATCCAGATAGTCGGCGTAACGCTCGCGGGCGCGGGTATACTGGCGCACCAGCACGAACGCGTGCAGCTCTTCGGGGTAGGCCTCCGGGTCGAACGCGGGTGACATGTCCGAAAGCGTCACGGCCTTGCGCAGTTCCCTGGTATATAGCTCCCGTTCAAGATCGACCCGTTCCTGCGCGTTCACTGTGGGCACGGCGTACAGGGCGCTCGCGAGCTGGCTTTTCGCGGTCAGCAGAAAGGTAACCCGCGCGGTTTCGCGTTCGATCGTTTTTTGCGCCGCCGGGGCCGCGCTGGCTTCGATTTCATCCATACGTTTTTCATACGCTTCGAACGTTGTGTTCAGAGCGCGGTGAATCTGTTCGCGGATAGTGGTATAAATCGCGTCGGACAGCAACTCGTCGGCGCGCGCGGCCAGTAAATTTTTCGCGTCCGGGGCGGCCATACTCAGCGCCACGGCGTCCAGTTCAGGCAGATAGGCGGTCCGGGCGGTATCGCCGCGCGTCGCGTACGCGTTCAGGAGTTCCGTCACGCTGGTCTTCACCGCCAGATCACGCTCATGCACGACGGCCACGTCCACTTCGGCCGCGTAGGCCGCCAGGCTGTCGTCCACGCGCGTGCGCATGGCGAGCATGGTCGCGTCCACCGCGTTCTTGAGCGCGAGACCGTCAGAAAGATCGCGGCCCAGCAGCGCGGCGATTTCACCCGCGAAGAGGGCTTTTTCCTCCGGAATCGAACCGACGTATTCGAATAATTTCGCCCGAAATGAGTTCGGAAAATTTTGCGCGATCTGGTTTATGTCGACCTGCACCGGGTCGCCGTCCAGATCGGGATAGGCCTTGAAAAATTCCGTCGCGTTCGGCCAGATGGCGATGCTCGGATCGTTCACATAGTCAAGATTTTGCAGTTGAAACTGGCCGTAATGCGCGGCGGCCGCGGTGATACGCCGTTCCAGACGCGCGTCGCGCAGGCGTTCGGTCAGCAGACGCAGTTCGTCCACACGTTGTTGTAATTCGGGATCGGTGACACCGTCGACCTGGCCCTGGTGGTCGTAACCTTCGAAGAGAAACAAAAGCCGTGTATTTTCCGGCTTTTCCAGGACTTTCAGCGCGGCGCTGACCGGGTCCGCCCCCGCCTGGGAGGCCTGCTGGACCACTTCGGACAACTGGCGCTGCAGATCCATAACCCGCGTCAGCTTCAAGAGGCGCGATTGTGAAAGCTGCGCGTCGGCGGTGGCCTGTGATTCAATCTGAGCCGTCGTCAGGCCCTGACGGGTCACTTCGATAAACTCTTTCGCGGTCAGGTATTCGCGCAGGCTTTCTTCAAGCTGACCGACAGCGGCCAGGACTTCGCGCGGGGCGCTCGCGCTGCGGCGGCTGTCGCCCACCCATTCCTGTAAGAGACCCACCCAGGTTTCCAGTTGCGTACCGCGCGTGTTCCCGCCGAAGAGATCGAACAGGTCCGCATGCGGATTGCCGCCGTTCAGAGCGTTGAAAGCGGGATTCGGGACGCCGACCCCGTTCGCGTCGAGCATGACTTTCCCGTCCGCGTCGGTGCGGTAGACGCCGAGGATGCCTTTGATGACGGCACTGGCCGGGGGCGAGTTTTCGTCGGCGAAATCTTTCGCATAGGCCACATCATTGAGCAGATCAACCGAATTGCGCAGAATGTTCGCGCCGCGGTTGTATTTGTACATCTGGTTCTGAGCCATCGAAAATAAGGGCGACGTCGAACCGGGCGTCCGGGCTTCGCGTAACACATTGGAAGCCTGGCGAAATTGATCTTCCAGGGCGGCGACCACGGGCAGCAGGGCGGCGATGCGCGCGTCCAGGACCGGCAGGCGCGCGTCAATCTGGGCGATCTGCAGATCGATGGCGGGAATTTCAGCCGGCGGAGCCGTGGCGCGGCGGGTCATTAGTCCCGCACGGTCGCGTTCCAGGGTCGCCTTTTCCAAACGATCGCCAGCCAGTCGCCCACCTTCGGCGTTCAGGTCGGGCTCGATTTCGCGCAGGAGTCTGGCGTTCGCGCGGGCTTCTTCGCGTAAAAATAATTCGCGGTATTCGCGGGGCAATCGGTACAGATCGCGCTCAATGCCGGCGCGCATGCCGAGCAGGGCGTCACGCGGATTCAGATCGTCCACGGCCCCGTAGGTTTCCAGGGTCTGTCGATCGGCCAGTGACAGGGCCTGGTAAGCGGCGCCAAGACCCGTATCGGGCTGGGCCAGTACGGTTCCCAGACGGGTGAGGACGCCCTCGCGGAGGGTGCGAAAATTCACCATGCGCGGGTCGGCGGCGGAATCGGGAATATTCGCTTCGAAAGTCCGGTGAAAGGTCGCGTCATCTCCGAGATCTGCCACGCCTTCCAGCAAATCATCCCAGCGATCAGCGACCGGGCGCGGATCATACTGATCGGGCGCGCGACCGGCATAGTCGATCGACGCGCGGCTGGAGACGATCCAGTCGCGGACCATCGTCCATTCCGCGTGGTCGCCGGGCAGGGTCGCGCCCGCTGCTCCGTAACCGTTCTGGCTCAAATCCAGCGCGCGTGGCGGCAGGGCGGCGATGGTGTCATTGAGCGTCTGTAGAATTTGCGCGAAACTCTGCTCGCGGTTCGTGCTGAGGAAGGCGACCAGGCGGGCGCTGGCGCGTTCGGCCAGTTCGTACGCAAGATTCTGAAGATTTTCGCGCTGAGCTTCGTGCGTAGTTTCCAGCACGTCCGGTTTCACCAGCGAAGTTCCATCGCCGGCGGTGTACTCCAGCAGGAATAACGACAGGTCACGGCGTTGTTGTACTTCCCCGCGGCTGCTGGCCACCAGGAGTTCGACGGCACGCAGGATACTTTCCTGACGATCGGCAATTTCCTTGCGAATCATCTGGACCTGCGCGGGATCGGACGGGCTGCCGTCGGTGGGACTGATCGCCTCGGCCAGATCGGACTGGAGGCCCGGGATGCGCTGGCGATCGCTCTTGATCAGATCCATCGCCTGACGCACGTACTGGCTGCTGCGCCACTGTTCTTCGCTGGAGGTGCGGTCGACGATGCCGGCTTCGGCGGCGATCCACACGTCCGCGATTTGTTCGGGCGTCTGCCCGGTAAAATTATTCGCGGCGATTACGTTTTCCAGAGCGGCCAGGCGTGTCTTCGCGGCTTCCAGGCCCTGCATGGAGCCGAGCATGGTGCTGGCCTGGAGGTAATCTTCCGCGGCTTTTTCACCCTGGCTGATTTCATTGAGGTACTCGATGGTTTCTTTGCTGACGACGTCCTGGACGCAGCTTCCGAGCACCCCCCCGCTATCGCAGAGATTGGACGCGCCTTCCACTTTCACCATCCGGTTGAGCACGGCGGAAAGCTGGTCTGTGGTCTGCGAGATTTCCACGCGAATGAGATCGTCCTGATTCTTGCCGATCACGATCACCTGGTAGTCCACGAAGGCCTGGTGGTAGCGTTCTTTCGCTTCTTCCATGCGTTTGGTGGCCTCCCTCAGCAATAGCGAATTCGCCTCGATCTCTTCTTTAATCGTTTTAAGATCACCCTGGTGTTCGGTGATATTTTTCCCGGGAATCAGATCGATGATACTCTGGCGATCGGCGGTGATACCGGCAAAATCGTAACTCGTCTTGAGACTGGCCAGTTCGTCCGATGTAACCTGCGCCCCGCTCCGTAAAATGGTCCAGCGGTCCGCCAGCGCGGCCGGAGGATCGCCCGCGGCGAGCGCGTTACGGTAGGCCTGGAGTTTTTCGCGTAGCACGCCCAGCGGATGATCCGCGCGGTCCTCGCCCTGGAGTGAGCGACTGTTCAGATACGCGTCAATATCGGCGATCAAAGTCAGGGTCGTGGCTTCGTCCGGTCCGGTGCCGTAGCCCGCGACCGCGTTCAGGCGCGCGCGTTCGGTATCGATCTGTGCCGCGCGCGCGGTCAGGGCGGCGTAGTTTATGCCCCGGTCCGCGAGCAACTGGTCGGCCTTCGCGGCGACGGCCGCGGCCGCGGCCCCCGGCCCCTTGAGGCTGGCGGGCAGATCAATGTTGCCCGCGATCAGATCATGGATGATTTCTTTGAGGTCCGCGTGGGACTTCGCGATTTCGGCGCGTTCGGTGGTGATGGCCGCCAGCTCCAGGCCCGCGTTGTGTTGCGCGGCCAGGTCGGCGTAGTGTTTCACTTCCTCGGCGCGGCGCAGTTTTTTCGCCAGGTAGTTGCGTTCGCGGCGTAAAATTTCCCATTCGTATTCGGCCTGGGTCATCAGGTACGGATCGTTCTCCTGGCCGGTGGTATAGTACCCGCCGGCGCCCTGCCCTTCCCCGGTGGCCATGGTCTGATCGGAGAGCAGATACCCGCCCAGACCGTCGTTGAAATAGGCGACCGTCTGTTCTTTGAGGCGGGCGTTTTCGTCCACGGCCACGACGAACCAGTCGGCGATTTCGCTTTTAATCGCGGCGAGTTTTTCCGCGTCGGTGCCTTCGCGTTCTTTATCCAGAATCTTTTTCAGTTCGATTTCGTGGCGGTCGAATTTCTGGTCCATCCCGCCGACGAGCTGTGCGATGGCGTCCAGCGAAGCGGCCCCGTTAAAGTCGAAGTCGGGCGATGCTTCAAGGTCCTGGGCCCGGGACGTGAAGACGTTGTTACGATCGATCAAATTGAGAATGTCGCGCCGGTACAGTACGTAGTCCTCGCTCTGCGCGTTCATGTGCGCGGTCAATTCCACCCGGTAATCGCTTACCGGAATGGCCGCCACCTGCTCGGGCAGATCCCCCGCGTACAGCCGGCGATCGTTGAGCAGACCGGTATGGCCCTCGTCCGAATGCATGCGGGCCTGCACCACAGCTTCGGTGCTCAGGAGAATGCCCTGGAAACTGGCGATGGTGTTGCCCAGCTTGTTCCGCTCCGAGCGGTAAAAATCGCAGATTTTAGTGTCGCAGTCGCCCGATGCTTCACGTAAGGCGATCTGGTCCCCGTAATAATTGTACGCGTCCTTCGCCTCGAGCAGGGCCGATCCCCCGCCTTCGACCAGGCCGGCGAGTTGTTCGGAGGAAGCCAGCCATTGTTCGCGCTGGTTCTGGATGTATTCGGCCAGCTCGGTTTCCGATTTCTGGCGCTCACGCTGGAGTTCGGTGATTTTGGCTTCCCACTGTTTGCGGCCTTCCAGGGATTGTTCTTCCACTTTTTCCAGCCAGTTGTCCATGGCCTGCTGCAGGCGTTCGTGGTTCGCCTTCCAGATTTTGTTCGATTCAATTTTGGTGGTTTTCGCCTCTTCTTCCCAGGCCAGACGTCTGGTGAAAAGATCCTCTTCGGCGATTTCCCATTTGCGCAGGCCCGATTCGATCAGGGCCTCCACCTTCGCCTCCCAGTCGTTGCCGACCGCGTTGATGTCGCCCCCGGCCACGTTGAGCGCGGTCTGGGTCTCGTTGAGCGCGCTCTGGAGCACGCTGTCGGTTTCCGCGTCCAGTTGTTCGATGGTCTTGCCGACGATCGCGTCGAACACCGCGTCGGCCGAGGTCTGGTCCATAGACAGGCGGGCGCTGATTTCGTCAGACCGTTTCAGGGAGATGTAACGATTGCGCGCGCGAACCAGGTAAAAATTGTCGCGCGACTCGAATTCGGCGCGGGTTTCGCCTTCAATGCGAGCGATTTCGTCCTCGAATCCCTGGAGCTCCAGGCCGGTCAGGTCGGCCAGGTTGCTGCGTGCCGCGTCGATCTGTGCGGTGAGCGCCGCCTCAAACGCGTCGATGATCGCCTGGTGTCCCGGCGAAATGGCGGCTTCCCAGCCGGCCAGATCCCCATCCGGTACGCCGGCCATGGCCGCTTCCGCCGCCAGGATCAGCGACTCGTACTGTTCGGTCGTGGTCTCGGCCACGTCGATGGCCTGGCCGCGCGCCTCGAAGCGACCGCGTTCTTCCTGGAATAATTCCTCCGCGTCTTCCTGCCAGTTCATGCGCGCCGCTTCGAACTGCGCGCGGGCCTCTTCTTTCTGCTGTTTTTGTTCCGCTTCGGTCGCCGCTGTGCCTTCGATCTGACGATACTTATCTTCCAGCGCGTCGTACGCTTCGTTCTCCCAGGTCGTGCGCTCGGTGGCGATACCGAGTTCGACGTAGTTCGACCAGGCCTCTTCGCTTTCCATGCGCTCGGCCCGGTTCAGGTACGACTCCACTTTCGACCGCGAATCCTGATCGAAGGACTTATACGTTTGCGCGAGTAAATCAGGCCCGGGCAGAAAAACGCCGTACAGGAGGGCCGCGATCAAAGTCCAGGTGGTCAGGCGCGTCAGCGGGGGAAAAGTTTTACGGGGATTCGAATAGAGTCTCATACGGTTCGCTCCGGTTGCGGGGATCTGGCGGAAACGCCGCGCGAAACGCGGCACAGGGTGGGATCTACGAAACCCGCCAGAACGACACCGGACGTGCCGGTACTGGCGGGAATGTATCCGTTACGAATGGAATAATAAAACAGGGTGATGACCGGACTGTCCGGAGCAGGCGGTTGCTGCGCCGCCGGCGGGAAACGGGTATGCGGCGCCGAAGCGTCCGACCCGCGCGGCAGCGCGAATACGGAGCCGCCCGGGGCCGCGTTCCGGGGGTACCCGGAACCGGAGATACCGTGGCCCGGAAACCCCGCGCGAATACAGACGTCTGCCCGCGGGTCCTGAACCCCCGGCACACGCACTTCAGCCAGGCGCTGATCGACAGTGGCGCTTTCGTCCCGGGACACGAGCGCGGTCTCGATCATTTCGCGCAGTTCCGTTTCCGACTGGAGCTGGCGCTGCGCGAGCGTCATGTGGGTTTCAAGAATTTGAAGCGGGACGACCGGCGCGGTGAAATCACCGCCGAGCACGGAAGCCCAGCCGGCCACCGCGAACAGGACCAGGACAGCCCGGCGGGCGGGCACGATCAAGCGTCGGGTAATATGTTTGTGACCGGTTCTCATCGGACTCGCGCGAATGATCCCCGTACACAAAAAGAGCGAAAGCGAAACTAATTTTCGACGCGCGGCGGAATAAAGTCGCGAATTTTGCGCCTAAGTCCACGAATCCGAACAAGACGCGAAGAGTACCGGGAGCCCGGGAAAAATTCCCCGCCTTCGAACAGCCTGCGCCTGGTTTTCCGTCGCGTTTTTCCGCAACCTGATAGGATCCGGGGACCCGACGTATTCAGGGCCCGTTTATTCCAGGGATCAGGCCAGTTTACACCCCCCGAGGGCCAAAACTAAGCCGTTGGGCATATTGAAAATAACCATCGGGTAGGTTCTATTATTAACAATTCATAAACGTTCGGTTTGGAATCCGTAAAACCGGACGAACTCCTGTGAGAATTCGGAAAAAAAATTCCCCGGGGTCCCTGACGATGAATACAACACGAGCGACAATCGTTCTCTGCCTTGGACTTTTCCCATTTTGTTCAAGGTCATTCTCCGACGGGACCCTGGTGGATATGTCCCTCCTGATCAAAATCCAGAAAGAAACCGCGCTGGCCGCGGCCGCCCGGGACGCGCTGACCGAAGGGGACGCGCGTCGTTTTATATTCGTAAGCGTGGACGCGCATGACGGCGATTTCGCGAGCGGATACGCGAACGGGATCGCCGGGGCGGACGACTTCTGCGCGACCCAGAAGGCCACGCATTTCAGCGCCCTGCCCGGCTCGAATGGCGACTACGCGGCCCTTATGATGGACGACGGCACCAACCGCCGCGCCTGCACGACGGCCAATTGCGGGGGCGGCACCGCCGAACATGTGGACTGGGTCCTGGCTCCGAACACCACGTACTACAACCCCGACGGGGCGAGCCTGTTGCAAACGAACGCCGCCGGCGTCTTCGACTTCGGGTCGTTTTCGCTGGACCTGGCCATCGACACGAATGGCTCCGTGGAATGGTGGACGGGCCGTCTGGCCAACGATTGGATCGTATCTGGAAATTTTAACTGCTCCGACTGGACGGTCAACATCGCCGGCGCACCGCTCACCAACAACGCCTACTACGGCATCGGCGCGGACACGACTGAAAACTCGCTTTCCTATCTGAACGACTCTTGCGATCAGACGCGCCGCGTACTCTGCGTTCGGCGCTGAAGTCGCCTCGCGGTCCATTTTCGCGAAATTAAAAGCGAAATTTATACCTGAATAAGCGAGATTGGCTTGTCGATTCGGCTCTGAGCCCGTTCCCTGTCGCATGGCAATCCAAATCGCGAAAATGACGGGATTTGGTCTCGCGTGCCTGGTATGCGCGGGCCAGGTCGCCTGTGTGAAGTCCAATCTCGACAACGCCTTCGATCCGGCCAGCATCCCGGGCATGATTATCGGCCTCGCGATTTCCTCTGGTTCGGGAAGCTCGGGGGGATCGACATCCTCCATCAGTCCCTCCGCGTCGGTTTGTTCCGATGTAACGCCGACGATCGTGCGCTATAACACCCCGGGAACTTCCACGTATTCAGTCCCGGCAACCGCGAAATATGTTACTATCGAAGTAATCGGCGGCGGGGGCGCGATTGGCAATGTTACTGTTGGCGCGGGACCCTGTACAACAACCAGCACGGCCGGGAATGCCTCCTCTGCAAAAATTCAGGGGGCGGTCAGCGACCTGATCAGCGCGACCGGTGGCCAGCCAGGCAGTTGTGGCACCGACACAGTGACGGGCATCGGCGGCGCCGGTGGCTCCCCCAATGGCCAGACTGGCTCGAATGGCTGGCTGAGCCCTGTTCCTGGTGGGGACCTGGGAACTTTCTACGGCCGGGGCGGGGGATACTACGGGACCGGTACCTATGCTGGCGGCGGGGGCGGCTCCGGCGGACGAGATACAAACACCTTCTCGAATCTGGCCGGCCAGACCCTTGAAATCACGATCGGGGCGGGAGCTGGAATTGGAATTTATTCAGACGGCTCACCGGGCCAGGTGATATTGATCGTATTTTAACCGCGACAATTTCTCATTAAAATCTAAAAAAAAATTCTACGCGAACCACCGGCGCCCGGGCCAGGGTCCCCGTCGTCTCGGGAAAAATATCCAGGCGCACGGACGGTTCAGTCTCCGCGGGAGCGGGAGGCCCGCCGTAAAACGCGTCCACGAGATGCACCAGATATAAAACGAAGGCCGCCGCGCCCAGGGCCGCCTGGTTGGTCTGGTGCGCGCGGTATTCACGCTCCGCGGTCAGGCGTTGTTCGCGCAGCAAAAGCCCGATTTCCAGCGATGTGGGCAGAATCAAAAGCGAAAGAATCACCGGATCATTGCGTAATGCCAGCGCGATCCGCTCGGCCTGGCTCCATTCGGAATAACCCGCGCCCCCCAGGCCCGCGAAAACCAGCCAGTAGGCCGCACCGCGCAGGCTCTGACCCCGGGCAACCTGCGGCACGCCAGGAATCAGGCGCATGGCCGGAGCGATGCCTGCCGCGACCGTCTGTTCGGGTTCGCTTTCGACCGGCGGGCCCGGCGCGGCGGGCTCTTCGGGAGGGGGCCCGGGTTCGTTGGCCACGGGCGCGTCCGGCTTTTGCTCCTGCGCGCGCGCGAGATCGACGACGGCCGAAACCGCGTCCAGGCGCACTTCGGTCCAATCGGTCCAGACGGATGGTTTACGAAATTTATTGAGCGCGGCCACGCGCATGGCGTAACGGCCCGAGGGCAGACGCAAATTCGCGCGCGGGTCTTCCACGCGCATTTCTTCCACGCTTCCTTCCGGAAGCAACCGGTACTGGACGGCGTAACCGTACGCGCCGGGGACCGGCTTCCAGCGGAGCTCGCGGTCTTCGCGCGCCACGAGCGCGACCGGCAGCAGCGCGAAAAGCAAAAAAAAGCGTAAGGCCGGGCGGTTCATTTCGTTTCCAGTTCGGGCTGACCGGGGCGTTCGCTCAGGGTCACAAAAAATCGACCGAAGCCGCGCACGACGCGGTCGCCCGCGGGCCCGGGAACGACCGCGTCCACGGTCCAGAGAAATTCACCCTCGTCCAGGACTTCCAGTTTCATAAAATTAATATACGAAGTTCCCACCACCGCGGCGAAGACCGGAACGTTCGGTTGACCCGCGGCGGCCAGTCGAAATTGATACGCGCGGGCGCCAGGCACGATGGTCCAGCGAAACAGAATCGCGTCACGCTCGGCCATATCGAGCGCGGCAAGGTAAGCGGGGAAGATCGGCAACGGCGGGGCGAGTTTCACGTCCCCGGCGGGCGCGGTCGCCGGTTCCGCACCGGGAGCGGCCACCACGAAGGACCGCGTCAGGGAACGGGCGCTGCTTTCCGGGAAATACCCGAGCGCGGTGAGTCGCCAGTGATAATGTCCGGGTGCGAGAGAGAGCGTGATCCCGGCGCGGTGCACCTGTTGATCGACCGGCACGTCCTGGAACGCGGCGTCACGCGCCACCTCAAGGCGATAACTGGCCCCGCGCGGGCCGCGCCATACGAAAGCGACCGGGCCGGCAAACGTGCCTTCCCCGGGCGCGATCAGCACCGGCTCTTCGCGCGGCACCCGAACACGATCTTCATCAACGCGCACCTC
>CAZVZS010000059.1:5281-32663 GCA_964631535.1 uncultured Leptospiraceae bacterium | reverse complement strand
CCCGCGCGACCGTCGGGCTTTCCGGCCGAAGGCCGGCCGTCAATCCCTGCCCCGGTGTTGTGGGGCGGGAGGTTACTCTTTCTTCGCTCTCGATAAATGGTAACAATGCCGAATAAAGGAAACGCATATTTTTTTTGTTACCAAAGTGAATTTCCTTTCCACCCATTTTGAGAACGAGACCGATTACGTCTTCCTTCTATACCGTCCCTAACATGCAACTAAATGAAAAGCACAGATCGTCGACCTCTTATTTCTGATGAAGTCGATTCATGAATTCTGAAAATTGTTCCAATTCAGTTTTCGGAAGCAGGGAAGCCAACAGGGAACCGATAGTATCACGGAGATGACCGAGACGCATGGCGAGTAATACTGTAATTGCCATATCTTCTTTAGTAGCAATTTCATTCAACATCATCCGTTTTTGGTTAAAAATTACCGTTCGAACAGCGCGATCCTCTTCACCGCAAATTACAAGATTATATGTAATTTTAAAAATAGGGGATACCAGTCCCCATTTGGCGATTTCCTCTTGGGCAGGACTATTGCCTTGAATTACCTTGTTAAGATAAGATTCCAGAATTGAGTTGACTTCCGGAATTTTAACTCCAATAAAATTTTCAAGATGGGCGTTAACCTGCGTTTCGTCAAAGAAACCAACCCGAGACTTCATTAAATTAATCCACCTCAGATACAAACGGGTGAATTCCTCGTTCGATCGTGCCTTCAAATGATAGAGACGATAAAAACCATCCAGAACAAGGGAGATGGAAAATTTTGCGGTTTCTATTGTCTTACGTTTACTTTCGATCAATGATCGCCGCATTTCTGCGTATGAAGATGGCCAGGGAAAACGAAGTTGATCGAGCCCGAACAAGAGGGTGGGCCATGACTCGGCCACCCGATGCTTCTCTGTTTCCACGAATTGATTTTCCTGTGCAATCGCGAGCAGAAACTCCGCCACCTGAAGCAGGTTGTTCGAAAGAAAAAAATTCTCATTTCTGTGCATATAGATGCCAATTAGGGGCTCATTCCCTTGTTTGAAGGACGCGTAAATGAATTGAACAGCTTTTCGAACCATCGTATGTGATTCAAATTTGTATTGTTCCTTGGAGTTGAGTATTTTGTTTTTGTTACCCTGAGCAATTCTCGGATTGCGCCGATTAGTTCATTGATCCTCCGTGCCTTTTCGGGATCTTTTTCTGGCCCTCCCGTCTGCGAAAGCAGCTTTGCAATTTCTGCAATTCGATTGGAAATTTCCGGATAATTCTGCGATGGAATCTCGTGAGGCCCCCATATCCCTGGTTCTTTTGCCGCTGCGCGGTCGATCTCGTCCGTCCAGACGCTCAGACTGACGATACCCTCCGCCTCCCGAATTAAATTTTCCTCTTTTTTCTCGATTTGAGTGGTCGCCGCGAAATACGCATTCACCATCTGAGTGGCCCGGGCGACCGGCATCCCAATTTGTTGCGCGGCCATTCGAACCGCCTCGGCCTTCACTCCCCCGGGAAGGGCTCGCCAGACTACCGAACCACCACCCTGTCCTGCGATCCTGAGTACTACCCCGCCTCCTCCGGCTCCGGGGGTCGCCGCCAGTAAAATGTCAATGGCCCAGAACAATGCATTCAAAAGTCTGCGGAAATTTTTATAATCACCCTCCGGTAAATTGAGTTCGATGTAGGCTAGCTCAATTGCATCAATTAGCAGACCGGCGTAATCCGCAATATCGGGGGGTGCAATATACCTTTGAATCATTCCCCCCGCCCCCTGCTGCACCGTATGCGTCAACTCATGCGCCATGAGCCTGCGCCCGTCCTCGCTCTGCGAATACTGCCCGCTTCCAAAATAAATATCACTGCCCACCGTGAACGCCTTCGCGTTCAGGCCCCGCGCGAGCGACGCCGCCTCGCCGTCACGGTGAATCACCACATCTTCAAAACCGCGACCGAAACGCGGTTCGAAAAATTCCCTGTCCGTCTCCGGGAGCGATTCACCCTGGCCCGAACGAGCCTGGATCCGGTCCGCGATTGGCGGACTGACCGCGAGGCCGCCCTCCTCGGATTGGCCCGCGACTCTCTGCGGCATCCGCGCAAGCTCATCAGGAACAATTTCTCCGCCCACGACGCGCTGGGCCATCTCGTCCGCTTCCCGCTCCTCCGGGCTATCGACGCGACCGATCTTAAGGGCGGGAAAGACGTAGAGCTCTGTTTCCGCCGGTTCGCCTTCAAACCAGGCTTCCGTCGCCTTGCGCCCATTCTGGGATTTATGCGCAGGCCTGGCTGTTTCCTGTTCCCTTGTTCGCGGACTGTGCACTTTGCTCATTTTAATACGCGATCTCATGGGAGGACTCCTTGTGACCCAAAGAATACGATGCAGGGAGGGAATCGCAATCGATTTTTTCTATATTTCAAATTTTTCGCATGCCCGAACTTCGCGCGTAGAGTCGCGAACCGGCGCACGACCGACCCTCGACTCAGTCTCAAGGCTATCGTACGGTGGATAAAAAGGCGAAGCCCGCGCATAAGAGCAAATTCATTAAATATTGTGAAATTTTCAAAACTATTTTTTTAATTGTTCTTGCGAATTTTCCGAAGGCAAATAGAAACCGGCTGGCCCTGAAGGCGCGGCTGCTTCTTCGCCGGTTTTTATACGTAATACATTATGATTACCAGAACAAACAGTTTGCCTTACGCGCATGCGGGGGAACATCTTGCGGATGAATTGCAACGAATTGATTGTTACCTGGAGATTGCGCGGACGCGTGTAATAATTCATAAGAACGGCTCGTCGAATCCCGATTCAGTCACCACCGAGGTTGTTCTACCTGGTATCGAAAAACTGCGCGCAAAGAAAGAATTAATCGCCGCTCGCGTCTCGGCCCCGGACGCGAAGGCTCTGCCGCTCGAACAGTTGCGGTCAATTTTCCAGCTTTCGCGGCTCGAAATGGATCTGCTGGTGATTTGTATGGCACCGGCGATTGACGCGCGCTACGGGAATTCTTTCGCCGTCCTCGCCGGTGGCGGCGCCAGACGCTGCGCGACCCTCGCTCTTTGCGGGGTACTGCTCGACTGCGAAGGCATCGGAATGGCCGCGATTCGCGGCCGACTCTCGGAGCGCGCGCCGCTTTTGCGCCATCGTCTGCTCGAATTCAGGCCGGAACTTGAGCGTTCGCCCGTGACCAGACTCGAAACCCCGCTTTTCGTCGACGAGCGCATCGTCGATTTCGCGCTCGGAAACGCCTTCCTCGATCCGCGGCTCGCCGATTTTCTCTGTCTGGACGAGGAGCGGGATCCCGCCGCGGTACGTGCGTCTTCCCGGTCGAGTTTCGATCGGATCCTCAATGCGCTAAGAACCCGGGCGCATGAACCGCGCCTGATCCACCTTTCGGGGCCGAATGGATCGCCCTTTCGCGAAACCGCCGCGGCGATCAGCTCCGGACTCGGCTTGCCTCTATTGAAACTGGACTGTTCGCGTCTGGCGCAAAACCCGATCGACCCGCGCGGCATCTTTCCGCAAGTCCTGCGCGAAGCGCGATTGCTTGGCGCCGCGCTGTTCCTCGAGGGGCCCGCGGAGGGCGACATTGGTAATTTTTTGCGGGAGGCCGCGACTTTTCCCGGCCTTTATTTCATCGCCGATCATCGGCCGGAACTCCGGGAAGCGCGTCCCGGGCAATTCCGGTTATTCACGCTTTTTCTACCGCTGCCTGATTTTCAAGAATCCGAAAGCCTGTGGTCCCGGGAGCTCGAAAGCGGGCGTACCCGGCTCGCCGGGATTTCAACTCAGGAACTGGCGACATCCTTCCGCTTCACGGCCGGCCAGATTCGCGGCGCGGTTTTACGCGCACGGAACACCACGCTGTTTCACGAAAGCGGTCCCGTCACGGATGAGGACGGTGCGCTTTTTCTTTCCGCGGACACCCTCATCGCCGCCTGTCGGGCGGAAAGCAATCGGAAGCTGTCCGATCTGGCGCGCCGCGTCCCGGCGAAGTTCACCTGGGACGACATCATCCTGCCAGGCGATTCCATGCGCCAATTACGCGAAATCCAGAATCATGTTCGGTTTAGCGAAACGGTGTACTCGCACTGGGGGTTTGAGAAGCAACTCCTTTCCGGACGCGGGCTGAACGTCCTGTTTTCGGGAACGTCCGGCACCGGCAAGACCATGGCGGCCACGATCCTGGCCGGGGAGTTGCGGCTGGAGCTGTACAAAATCGATCTTTCCACGGTTGTGAGCAAATACATCGGCGAAACCGAAAAAAACCTTTCGCGGATCTTCGCGGAAGCCGAAACGTCCAACGCCGTTCTATTTTTCGACGAAGCGGACGCCCTCTTCGGCAAGCGCAGCGAAGTGCGCGACGCCCACGATCGCCACGCGAACATCGAAGTCGGGTATCTTTTACAAAAAATGGAAGATTACGGCGGGATCTGCGTGCTCGCCACCAATCTGAGCGAAAACATCGACAACGCGTTCATTCGCCGGCTCCATTTCATCGTCGAATTCCCGTTTCCTGACAGGCGCGAACGCGAGCGGATCTGGCGCATCGCCTTTCCGATCGAAGCGCCGCGCGCGGAAGAACTCGATTATCCCTTTCTGGGCGAAAAAATCAAGCTGACGGGAGGCGGGATTAAATCCGTGGCCCTCAACGCCGCGTTCCTGGCGGCGAGCGAGGAGCGACCGATCACCATGCGCCACGTCCTGTCCGCGACGCGGCGCGAATTTCGAAAAGCGGGCCGCACTCTGCTACCGGCTGATCTCGGTCGTTACGCGGAGCTCGCGCGGGAGGAAGTAGCCTGATGGCATCTTTTACAATCATCCGTGACGTCAGCGCGACGCTCAAGACGCTCATCCAGGATAAAATTTCCGAACTCACTGCCTCCGACGCCGTGAAGTTCGAATCCCCCGCCGAGTTGACGGCCGGGTCGAGCCCGCAATTATCCGTTTTTCTCTATAAAGTCAGGCACAATTCTTTCTTGCGAAATGTTCCCCCTGTGCCCCTGAGCGCGACGGAAATGGGTTACACGCCGCTCAGCCTGGATCTGCTTTATTTGTTCACCCCATTTTCGAACAATATCGAAACTGAATTCGTCATCGTCGAAAAACTGATGCAGGCCTTCCACGATACGTCCGAACTTTCCGGCGCGCTCTTACAGGGCAATCTCGTGGAGGACGGCAACACGGAACTTCGCCTCGTCCCGGACGATCTAAATCTGGACGAAATGAACAAACTCTGGACCGCGTTCCCGGGCAAGGCCTATCGCCTGGGAGTCAGCTACCAGGTGACTCCGGTACGGATCCCGTCTTCGCGGACCCAGACCATGGATCGCGTGATCACCAGGGAGATTCAATATTCCATCGGAGGCCAGAGCTGAGTATGCCCGCGTACCTGGAAACGAGCACCACCACGATTTCGGCCGCCCTGCGTCCGATCGATGCCTACACGGGCGGCGCGCCCTTCGGCGCGCTCCGGACCCGCCTGGTCGAATCGGACCATCCGGCGCTGCACCACCCGGAAGGTTTCGTGCTCTTCGCGGATCTACCGACGGGCGATTATACGACCGCGGTCTACGGTCAATTTTTCGATCGCCATCCCGCGCTTACGTTCGACACGGCGGTGCTGGATCCTGTCGCTGGCGCGCTCGATCTGGCCCTGCAGCCGAACCCACGTTACCCCTTCCCGGCCACGGCCACCCTGGTCCGCGGATTTGTCCATGACGCCGCCAGTGCCCCGATCGCCGGAGTGGAGGTTCAGGTCCAGAGCGGCGGGCCTGTCGCGCGCACGAACGCCGCGGGCGAATTCGTCTTCTTTTTTAGCTATCTCGTATTAACGGCAATTACCATCGATTTCGCGAAATCGGGATTCGCGGACACGAGCGAAAATCTCGACGTCCTGCCCGGTCAGACTGTCGCGGTCGACGTGGAAATGACCCTGCTTTCAGACCCGGAAACCGCCGTGCTGGTCTGCACGGTACTCGACCCGGATGGGTTGCCGGTGAGCGGGGCCCTGGTGGAAGTTCCCGACTATTCGCAGAGCGCGCTGAGCGGTCTGAACGGTAAAGCTGTCCTGGCGGTGGAAATCGTCACGGCCACGGAAGACGTGGACGTTCGCGTCCGCGCGGACGGTTTCGCGGAGAAGAACCTCACGATCGCTTCGGAGCAGGGAGAAACCGCGACGTTCAACGCGAACCTGGCGCTCGCGAGCACTCCTGTCCCCGCCACGCTGGAAGTGTTCATCACCGATCCGGCTGGCGACGAGCTTGCGGACGCGCTCGTGGAAATCATCGAATTTGGCCGCGCCGCGCTGACTGACGCCACGAATGGCCGCGCGCGGTTTTTCTGGAATCGAATTTTGCCGCATGAGACGTTTGTTACCGTGCGTGTCGCGAAGACCGGGTTCGTCACGAAAATCAGGACTCAAACATTACAGATCGGAAAAACGATAACCCTCGGGTTAAAAATGACACAGAGTGCGTAGAAAAAGGAACATCAGGAGGAATCAGTATGCCAGTTTATCTATCACCGGGAGTATACGTCGAGGAAGTTCAGGGAGCGGTCCAGCCACTTGAAGGCGTGGGCACGTCCACCGGAGCTTTCGTCGGCCTGGCCGAGCGCGGAGATCTCGACACGGCCAAATTAATCACGAACTTCACCCAGTTCGTCAACGAATTCGGCGGCTTTTTGCCCGACGGGTACCTCGCGTACGCCGTATTTAATTTTTTCGCGGAAGGCGGTACACGCTGTTACGTGACGCGCGTGCTGGGCACCGGCGCGGTGTCCGGGACACTCACGCTGAACGGCGGCGATGCCAGTCCCGCGCTCAAATTCACCGCGCGTTCACCGGGAGTATGGGGCAATCGGATCAGCATCAACATCGCGAACCCCACAACGGCCAGCTCGACCACACATTTCAAATTGACCGTGCGCTACCAGGAAGGCGATCAGGCCGAGTTTCCCACCGAAGATACGTACCTCACCGAAGTGTACGACGACATTTCCGCCGATACGATCGTCGCGAAGGTCACCGGCATCTCGTCTTTCCTGAACGTCGAGTACCTGCCTCTGAGTTCGGGCGAAGGATCGCGCACGCTGGTCAATAAACGCCCGGCGAACGGTTCAGCGGGAGTGTTCACCAGTCTCGCGACGGGCAGCAACGGCTCCCCGGATGCCGACTTCATCGGCGACGAAGTAGAAAAAAGCGGTCTGCACGCCTTCGATCCGATCGACGACATCAATATCGTCGCCATTCCGGACATCCACGACGATCGCGCCGCGGCGCTCTCCGCGCTCAGTTACTGCGAGACACGCGGCGATTGTTTTTTTCTGGTCGATCCCCCGATCGCCCTGACTCCGCTTCTCGCGAAGGACTATCGCCAGGGAACCGGTACCTACGCCGGCAACGCGTTCAACACGAGTTACGGCGCGATGTACTATCCCTGGGTGATCATCAGCGACCCGCTCACCAAAAAATCGAAAGCCGTACCGCCCTCGGGTGTCGTGGCCGGATCGTATTCGAAAACCGATTCGCAGCGCGGCGTGCACAAGGCCCCGGCCGGCACGACCGACGGGTATCTGAACTCCGTCGTCGGCGTTCAGTCCCTGATCACCCGCGGCGAACAGGACGTGCTCAATCCGCTCGGGATTAACGTGATTCGTTCGTTTCCCCAGGCGGGCATTGTGATCTGGGGCGCGCGCACGCTCTCCAGCGTGGCGGAGCTGCGTTACGTGAACGTACGGCGCCTGCTCATGTTCATCGAGGAATCGCTCGATGAAGGCACGCAATTCGTCGTGTTCGAACCGAACGATCCCACGCTCTGGGGCAAGGTGCGGCGCACGATCAACGCGTTTCTGACGCGCGTCTGGCGCGACGGGGCGCTTTTCGGCACGACGCCGGACCAGGCTTTTTTCGTGAAAGTGGACGAGGAAAACAATCCGCCCGAAGTCCGCGACGCGGGCCAGTTGATCATCGAAGTCGGTGTCGCCCCGGTTAAACCCGCCGAATTCGTAGTGCTGCGCATCAGCCAGCAGACGCAGGCGGGCGCCTGAGCACGCGGCACGAGGATTGATCGTATTAACAGGAGGAAACCACAATGCCTACAGGAACCAGAATTGATCCGTACAGAAGTTTTCGTTTTCGCGTGGAAATCGACGGCATCCAGACCGCCAGTTTTTCGGAGGCCAATATTCCCACCACCGAAACCCAGCAGAAAGAATACCGGGAGGGTACCGATAGCCCGACCGTACGTAAACTTTCCGCGCTCAACACGTATCCGAACCTCACGTTGAAGAAGGGTCTGACCGATTCGACCGAACTCTACGACTGGCGTCGCCAGGTCGAACAGTTCGGCGCCGAAGGCGCGCGGCGCAACATTTCGCTCGTGCTTCTGGACGGACAGGGCGGTGAAAAGATTCGCTGGGACATCACCGACGCCTGGCCCGCGAAGTACGAATCGACCGGCTTCAACGCGACCGGCGGGGAGGTGATGGTCGAGTCGCTGGATATCGTGCACGAAGGAATCACGCGCGTAACGCGGTAATAGCCGCACGCGGGACGGTATTGCGAATATGACGAACATGCAGACGGAATTCGAATTTGAACTCCCGAAAGGATACGTGGAGGAGGAAACCGGTACGGTTCATCGCCGCGGGGCCATGCGCCTCGCGACGGCGGCCGACGAGATTCTCCCCATGCGCGATCCGCGGGTGCAACAGAATCCGGCCTACCTGTCCGTCATCCTGCTCTCCCGCGTGGTTTCCAGGCTGGGGTCGCTCGGCGCCGTGAACCCGCGCGTCATCGAAGGCCTCTTCGCCGCCGATTTCGCCTATTTACAGGATCTGTACAATCGGGTGAATCAAACCGGAACGAATACGCTCCAGGTGGTATGCCCGAATTGTCAGCACGGTTTCGCGCACGAGGTACACCCGCCGGGGGAGGACTGACGGGCTATCCTCTCGATCGTTTACACGAGGAGATAGCCTTCCTCGCCTACTACGTTCACTGGGACCACGCGACTCTGCTCGCGCTGGAACACGGAGAACGCAGACGCTGGTGCCAGGAAGTCGGTCGGATCAACCGTCAGGTATCCGGCGGCGAAACGGAACGTTCCATCGAGGAAGTGTTCTGAAATAAAAAAGTGGGATCGTAAGGCCGTTCCTTAACGGCGAAAGGAGCAAGGTATGCCGGTAATTGGATTCGGGGCCGCCATCGGCTTCGCGAAACGACAGACGGGAGCGCGCGTGGATCCGTTCGGCGCGTACAATTTCCACGTGGAAATCGACGGCATGATCGTCGGCGGATTCAGCGAGGTCTCCGGACTTTCCATGGAAACGAAAATCAAACGCGTGCGCGAGGGCGGCACCAACGACTTCGAACACGCCTTCGTGGAGGGGACGACCAGCCCGGATCTCTTGCTCAAGCGCGGCATGTCCGATGTGGATGCCCTCCTCGGCTGGTATCACGACGTGATCCGCGGCCGCATCCGCCGCAAAAACGGAACGATTTATTTACAGGGCAAAAATGGCGCCGTCCTCACCTGGTGGGACTTCAAGGAAGCGATCCCATTCAAATGGGAAGGGCCGGCTCTGAACGCGGAAAGCGGAGCCATCGCGACCGAATCGATCAGCCTGGCGCACCACGGCCTCACGCGCGGCAAACAGCCCCAGGCGGCCGCCGTTTTACGTCGCCCCGGTTTCTAAATTTAATTCATAAATTTTATTTATTATGCGCAAACGATACGACATCCTGAAACCCGCGACAAAGCGGACGCGGCGACCGGGCCGCCCCGTTCCGGGCTCGCGCGCTGCCGCACTGCTGCGACGCCTGCTGGCGAAGTACCGCCTGCGATCGCGCGCGGACGGGTTCGATCTTCTGTACCGGCTGGAGTCCGGATCGCGCGCGCCTGCCCCGGGCGGTGTTCCGCGGCAACAGGGGTCGGTGCGCCCGCACCCACAGGCCGGCCCGGTTCGAATTCATCTGGCTTTTTCGACGCAGGTGTTTCAACGCAGCCAAACGATCCAGAACGGGCCCGCCTTTCACTATACTCTGGCAGGGAATAGCCCGGATGCCACACCCGCGACGACCGCAATAGCGAATTCAAACGAACCGCGCGTCCGCGATTTGCTCAGGACCCCGCCGGAAGAAAAAACGCCAGATGCGCACGCCGCGGCCCCGCTGTCGTTTTCCGTGAGGCTGACCCATTTTTCGTCAATTCGAAGTACTGAGCATTACTCGCGAATTATGGCCGGCAACGCGCGGGAGGTCACCGCTTCCACACGACTCCAGCCGGTTACCCTGCTCCATAACAGTACACACCGCCCGGCCACCGATCGACCCGGGGCGACCCACAACGAAATCCTCGCGTTCGAGCCACTGGAGAACCGCCAGCGTGAGCGGGCCGGGCTGGAACGCCAGGACCTGCGCGAACCGTTGGAACTCGTGACGCGTCGCGTCCCGGCCGGCGGCGCACGGACACAGAACGAAACCGGGGGCGCCTCCGGTGAGTTCGCGGGCAATCGCAACGGCAGCTCAGTCCGAACCGCGCAGATCGTGCAAGGACCTGGCGTCCCGGAAAAACCGAAAGCCGCCGATGTGGCCGATGCCGTCCGCGATGCCGTGCGCGATTTATCGCAGTATGAGATCGGTTCGCTGACCGAAAAAGTCGTACGCCAGATGGAACGCCAGATTCAGCGCGACATGGACCGGAGGGGATTGAAATGAGCACATACGTCAAGGCCTTCATTCAATTTCAAACTTTCGCCACTGATGAAGTTTATCTCGGCGTGTTGCCTGTAAAATTTTTGAACCCCGAATCGGTTTCGATGACCACGAACGCGACAATCAATTCGGCGAAAAAAAATCCGGAAGGAAATAAACATTTCGATCGGGTGGAACGCGGTGATTTCACAGTCACCCTGCTCATCGACTCCACCGAACATCCCGCTCCTGAAGCGACCAGTGCTCGTGTCCAGGTCGAAGCGATGCGTCGTTTTCTCATGACTCCCTTTATCGGAAGCGTAGGTTACAAGCGCATTCCCGGGTGCCGTTTTGTATGGGGAACTTTTTTCTTTGAGGGCCTGTGCAAAAAGTTGGAGGAAAAGTACACCTACTTTTCTCCCAACGGCATAGCCCTGCGCGCTGACGTAACACTCACTATTGAGCCAACCAGATCGTTATTGCTTGGCATATTAATGGACAACACGTCGGCCAGCCGCAAGTTCTGGACCGTGAAATCGGGCGATCGCCTCGATCTGATCGCCAACGAAAAATACGGCGATCCCTCGCTCTGGCGCCACATCGCCGAGGCCAACGAGATCGAATACCCGCTGGAATTTCCGCGTCCCGATCAACTGGGAACGACATTGATCATCCCCGATCTGGAAGGATTGCTGGAGGGTTCATTCGCATGATTCCTTCCAATCTACTGCGAACTGATTTCGACGTCACCGGCCGGGCGCGCGTGTTTATCAACGGCATGCCGCTGGATCCGGAATTTTCGTCCGCACTGCAGTCGGTCACAGTCGAGAGCGAGTTAAACATGCCCGCCATGTTCACGCTCAAGCTCGCGATCATGACGACCGCGGGCGGGGGCCTGACCGGCACGTACCAGAATCTCAACGAATTATTTTTCCTGCGTTTCAATCCCGGGTCCCTCATCACGGTCATGACGACCGGGGCCACGGGATCGGGCCTGCTCATGAACGGTGTCATCACCGCGATCGAACCGGAGTTCAACGAAAACCCCAGCGTGGAAGTGCGCGGTTTCGATCGCCTGTATCTCCTGCGTTTCGGCACGAAACAGCGTCACTTCCAGATGATCCGCGACAGCGATCTGGCGACTTTGATCGGAGCGGAAGCGGGGCTCACCACCGTCGCGCGGCCGACGAGCACTCTGCACCCGCATCTGATCCAGAACAACCAGTCCAGTTACGATTTTTTACTCGAACGGGCGCGTCGCCTCGGCTTCGAACTGCGCGTGGAAGGACTGAACCTTTTTTTTGGCCCGCCCGACGATAAACTGCCGCCCGTCGAAATATTCAAATTCGGCACCGATCTCCTGGAATTTTCCGCCAGTATGAAAGTTCCCACGAAAGGTTCGCTGGTGGAAGTCCGCGGCCGCGACCTGCGCACAAATTCGCCTGTGCGTGGTATCGCCCCGGTTCAGGCGCAACCGCCCACAGATTTAAGAAAGGACGGCTTTCAATACGCGGTCCCGCCCGGGTTTCCGATCTCCCCCTGGACGGTCGGCGATGAACCCCTGGAGGACATCACCGAAGCGGGACTCATCGCCGAAGCCATGCGTGACGCCGCCATGCGCGACTTCGTCACCGGCCAGGGGCAGGCCATCGGCAATCCGAATTTGCTGCCTGGAAAAAACATCCAGCTCCTCGGACTCGGCCCGCGCTTCAGCGGCACGTACTACGTCACCGCGGCCACGCACACGGCCGACGGCGAAGGTTACCGGGTCAACTTTCAGGCGCGGAGAAAAAAGATATGAATCTTTTCCCGGACATGAACGCCCGCGATGCGCGGATCAACGGCATTCTGCTCGGCGTCGTGCGCGACAACCGCGATCCGGAAGCGCGCGGCCGCGTCAAAGCCCTCATCCCGGCCCTGGGCGACCTGGTGGAATCCGGCTGGGCTCCGGTGGTCACGCCCAACACGGGCATCACCTTCTTACCGGACTTGGGCGATACAGTTTTATTGATCTTCGATCACGGCGATATCAACCGGCCGTACGTCATCGGAGCCGTGCAGAACGGCATCAAACCGCCGCCGTATCCGAACGCGGACGGGACGAACGGACAGCGCGTCCTGATGTCGCGCACGGGGCATACGATTCGCCTGGATGATACGAAAGGTACGATCGAGATCATGGATGCCACGGGCAACATGATCATCCTCGGCAACGGCGCCGTGAAAATTTTTTCGGCGGGGGAAATCACTCTGGAAGGCAGCAGTATCTCGCTGCGCGCCTCGGCCGCCATTAACATCGAAGCAGGGGCTTCCCTGGACGCGAAAGCGGGCGGAACGGCGAACATCAAAGGTTCGCAAATTAACTTGAATTAATTTTATGGGCGAAATGGCGGCAAAAGCGGGTGACCGGATCGAGGGCACGGATACGCATATGATCAACAATGGGGTGAGCGTCTCGCCGGTCAGCGGCCACGAATTTCGCGCCACGCTTACGGACAACTTAAGCGTGGACGTTCTGTTCGAAGGCAAAGCCGCCGCTTATCTCGACTCGGTGGCTTTGAACGACCCGAAACACGTTCCGAAAAGCGCCGGGTCGTTCTCGCCCGTTCCCGAGAATCGCGGCCGGGTCACGAAGGGCAGCGCGACGGTCATGATCAACGGCAATCCGGCCGCGCGCAACAACGACACGGCCACAACGTGCAACGATCCGCCGCAAGAAAACACCGGGCGGGTCGTGGTCGATACGTCGACGGTATTTATTGGAGAATAACATGGCTGATTCTGATTTTCTCGGTACAGGCATCGCGTTTCCGTTCACGATGCGCGACGGCAGGCTCGTGGAGGCGGCGGGCGAACAATCGATTCACGATTCGATCCTGCTCATCCTGCGTACGGCGCGCGGCGAACGCGTAATGCGTCCGAACTTCGGGGGTGGCATCTCCGATCTCGTCTTCCTGGAAAATTCCACGACCACGTCCACCGTCGTCGGCGAAACCGTGCGACGGACCCTGATCGAATTCGAACCGCGCATCGACGTGGAGGACGTACGCGTCACCCCGGACGCTGACGAAGGCCACCGCCTGAACATCGAAATCGAATACAAAGTCCGCACGTCGAACCGGACCGAAAACATCGTGTATCCATTTTACCTGGAGAACGGAATTTGAAAGCGCCCCTGATCGATCCTCGTACCCAGGCGGAGCTGGTCGCGGAGTTACGCGCGTACATCAGCGCGCACGCGACCGAATGGCCCACAACCGCAGCGGTGGCGGCCGACCCGATGGCCGAAACGTTCGCGCAGATTTTCGGGCGGCTGACTGAAGTCGTTTTGTTTCGCCTGAATCGCGTCCCGGATAAAAATTTCCTGGCCTTTTTACGTATGCTCGGCATGGACCTTGCCGCGCCCCGCGCCGCGCGCGCGCCGTTGCACTTTCGCCTGGCCCGCAGCGCCACCGGCGGACTGGTTCCGGCCGGCACGCAGGTGGCAGTGGAAGGCACCGAAAACAAAGTAATTTTTGAAACGAGTGAGGACCTCTCCCTGGTCCTGCCGCAGATCACGCGCGCGGTTTCCATCGAAGGCGCGAAGGATCGCTACACGGATCATACGGGACTCTTCGACGCGGAACACCCGGCCACGGCCTCGCTTTTCGAAGGTTCCACGCTCGTGCCGCATCGCCTGTATCTCGGTCACCCCTCGCTTTTCGCGTACGACGGCACGGCGACTGTCCAACTTGAAATCGAACTGAAGTACCCCCTCCTCTACAGCGCGAATGACTGGGCCGTGAAATGGTACAGCTTCGACGCGGATACGGGGGTCGCCGTTCCGATAACGGTCGAACCGACCGCTCCCTCTCTGGCGGCGGCGGCGCTACTGCGGAGTGGCACGGCGATTTTGAACGCGGTCAAAACTCCGGGGAAACGACGCCTGCGCGGTCCGGGGGAAAAGGCCGTCACCGCGCCAGGCTGGCCGACGATCGATCGCGAAACGTCCTGGATCTTCGCCGAATTATCGAAACCCCTGCCCGCCCGTTTCGCGCAAGCCGCAAACATCGCCGCTGCCCGTTTGATCGCGAACGACGCCGTGATCACTCCCACGACCGGGACCATCGCGCCGTTTCCGAAAAATCCGCTCGAAGCGGGCGCTTCCTTTTACATCGGGTCCACGGAGGTATTCACGCGCAAAGACGCGACGATCATTCTGCGCGTGGAACTCGATCCGGTCGCCCCGGCGCCCGACACAACCGACGTCGTTCTCGAATTGCACTACCATGACGGATCGAACTGGGCTTTCCTGGGCGAAACCTCCGAAGCGGGCGTGCCGACCGCGGATCCAATGGACGACCTTGCCTTCGTGGATACGACGAACGCCTTCACGGCGAGCGGGCAAATTCGCTTTTTCTGCCCGGCTTTCGGTTCAAGTGTAATTGAAAACCTGACTTCGACCTGGCTGCGCGTGCGACTCAAATCGGGCGGGTACGGCGAAACCCCCACGCTCAAGCCGCCCATTTTTTCCAGTCTGCGGCTGGAATACACCGCCGTACCGGAAATCAGCACAATCAAGGCGAGCGTCCAGATTCTGACCACCGAGGCGGTTCCGCTCAAAAGCGCCCTGTTCAACACCAGCGTGATCGATCTTTCGCGTGACTTTTACCCATTTGGAGAACGACCGAAATTCAACGATACGTTCTATATCGCCGCGCCCGGGGTTTTTGATAAGGCCGACGCGACGATCACGATTGTTGTGAAAAAGTCTCCTGGAGTACTACCAGCACCGACCCCCGGGACAAACCTCCAATTAACGTGGGAATATTTCAACGGTGAAAAATGGGTCAAGTTCGCTGTTGTTACCGAGGCTGGCCCCGAACCGGAGTGGGAAGAGACATTCAGTGATTCAACGGCCGCATTTACCAGCGACGGCAGTATCATATTCGACATGCCGGCGGACGCAAAACCCGTCAACCTTCGCGGCCAGGAAGAAGTATGGCTGCGCGTGCGCATCACCGAGGGCAACTATGGTGCGGACCCTGACTATAAACCTCCCTCCATCGAGTCCTGGGAGATGAACATAAACTTCAGCGCCGAAACCGACCCGGCCGTCGTCGTATTCGAAAACAATTTTTTCCTGAAAGACCGTGCCTTGCTCGCGGACAATGCCACGACCGAAACTGATATCGCGGCGATCTTCACGGCCAACGCGACGGCGGACCCGGAGGATGTGCGGTACCTCGCTCCGTTTGTGGCTCCGCCCGAAACGCAGGCCACGCTGTATCTCGGCTTCGACGCGGACATCGCGAACTTGCCGTTAAATATTCTGTTCCCGTTGATCTCGCAGCCCTTCAATGCGGACCTCGGTACGGCCAGCGCGAATCCGCCGGTCCTGATCTGGGAATACTGGACGGGCACGCTCTGGGCCACCGCGAGCGCGGATGACCGAACGAATAATCTGAGTCGCAAGGAAATCGCCCAGGTCCTGGTCCCGGCGGACAGCGCGCCGCGTCCCGTGTTCGGCGACGATCGGTCCTGGCTGCGCCTCCGACTGGACCGCGGCGAATTTACACTTAAACCGGAAATCGAAAAGTTTTACACGAATGTCGTCTGGAGCGAAAATGGCGTCACCGTGCGCGAGGAAATCCTCGGCTCCGGCAACGGCCAGCCAGGGCGCGCCTTCACGCTGACCCGCAGGCCGGTCCTGGAAGGCCAGCGGGTAATCGTCCTGGAGGACGCCCTGACCGAAGAGGATCGCTCGCTGATTCGCGCGGAGGAAGGCGCGGACGCGATCCAGGAAATCACGACCGCGGCCGGCGAAATCACGTCCACGCGCGTGCGCTGGCACCAGGTAAATCAGTTTGAGTTCTCCAGCCCCCGCAGCCGTCATTATACGATCGACCGGGCGACAGGTCGGATCACGTTCGGCGACGGTCAGCGCGGTCTGATTCCCCCCGCCGGCTCGAATAATATTTTATGCGAATTTTACCGCTGGGGAACGGCCGGTAATGTGACCGGCGGGGTGAACCAGCCGCTCGCGGCGTTCGACTTCGTCGAAGGCGTCGACAATCCCTTCCTGGCCGAAGGGGGCGTCGACCAGGAAAGTCTGGATCTGATCCGCGAACGCGGTCCGCGTTCGATCAAAAATCGCGGGCGCGGCGTTACGTTTGAGGACTTCGAGGCTCTGGCCGGCGAAGCTTCGGGCCAGGTGGCGCGCGTTCGGGCGCTCCAGACGACGGACACTTCGTTTATATTTCGCCCAGGCCACGTAACCGTGATCATCGTTCCCGACACGGACGATCTCAAACCCTTTCCTTCGCGCGAACTTGTGAACGCGGTCGAGGAATACCTTTCGGCACGAACCTCCGGCTTTCTCCAGGACGCGCTGGCGCCGAAAATCAACGTCGTCGGGCCCGGATATTTACAGGTTCGCGTCGAAGTGGACGTAAACTACACCGACATCGCGCGCGCCAAACAGATTGAGCTCGCCATCCGCAAGGCGCTAAACGCGTTTCTGAATCCGCTCACCGGTGGACCGGCGGGTGGCGGCTGGCCCTTCGGACGCGCGGTATACATTTCGGAAATTTATAAAACGATCGAGGATGTCGACGGCGTCGATTTCGCGGATAACGTCGTGCTACGCGGCTCGGAACAGATGTACGATCTGCGCTCCAGTCTCCCGCTGACGCCGCAAATACCGTATCCGGCCGGGTCGCAGGTGGAAATCCGCCGCGCCGAAACCGGGGCCTTCATGCGCTATCGCCTGGCGACCCGTCTCAAAGAAGACGAAACCACCTGGATTCTGACGGTGACCGGCTTTAAAGAAGGCGATTTCGTCGACCTGACCACGCCCACTCCCTCCGAATCGGAAGTGCCGCTGAAATTGCTGGTACGTTCCGTGACCGGCAACCTGCTCGAAATCGATCCCACTGTCGCGCAGGACGATTACCCGATCGGCAGTCGCCTTACTTCGAGCGACGGCCGCACGATCGCGACGATTACAACCGCGGTCGCGGACGGAAGCACGATTTCCGCGCTGGTCACGGACATCCCCGCGCCGGGGGATACATTTCAACTCACGCGCGCCGGCTCCACCACGAACGTAGAAGAAGGAACCCTGGACCAGATCAGCGACGAAACCCGCCTGATTTTCCTGGATGAAAACTATCTCGTATATCCCGGCGCGCATACGATTCGGGCGGCGCAACCCGCGTAAACCGGAGGAATCAACTATGCCATTACCCTTACCCTCACTCGACGATCGCGATTTCACCGCCCTGATGGACGAAGTCCGTTCGCTCATCCCGCGTTACAACCCGGGCTGGACGAATTTCAATCCGTCCGACCCCGGCATCACGCTGTTCGAGTTATTCGCCTACCTTGTCGAACAGGACATTTATCGCGTAAATCAAATTCCGCGCCGGAGTTACACCGCCTTCCTGCGACTCCTCGGCATCGAACTCGCCGCGGGCGAAACGCTCGAATCCGGCATCCAGCGCGCGGTGCAACTGGTCACGGAACGCTACCGCGCCGTCACCGCGCTCGATTACGAATCCCTCGTTTTCGCGAAAATGGAAGAGCTGGCCACTGGCCTGGGCGGACGCGTCGTCGTGGTGAACAACGCGGACCTGGAAAACATCCCGCCCGCGGCCCAAACGCTCGCGGACGTCGCGGTCGAATCGCACGTGAGTGTCGTTGTCATCCCGCGCACCGACGGCGACGCGGAAGCCTGGTGCGATCCGGACGTCCTGCCCCTGCCCGCGCCTTCCGTCGCTCTGCGCGCCCAGATCAAAGCGCTCCTGAACGAACGGCGTCTGCTCACGGTACGCGTGCACGTGGCCGCGCCCGTGTACCGGTCGGTCGATATCACGGCGAAGGTCGCGCTCCAGGACAATGTCGACCCGACCGCGGTCCGCGACGACGCGCTCGAACGCACACGCGCCTTCGTCGACCCGCTGGACGGGGGCCAGGACGGCAGAGGCTGGCCGCTCGGCCGCGCGTTGTATCAATCGGAACTATTTCAAATCCTGGAAGGAACAGCGGGCGTCGATCACGTAATTGAGGCGCGTATGCTCGTCGGCGGAGTGGAACAGGACGACCTGGTCTTGCGGCCCTGGGAGTTGATCGCGGCCGGTTCGCTCACGATCGCGGTCGAGTCATAAATCCAATCCGGAGCAAACAATGAGCGAAACAAGTAAATATATTCGGTATCTGCCGACCGCGCTCCGCGACCAGGGTCCGGGCGTCGGCGCGGATTTTCTGGATCGGTTCCTGCTGGGATTCGAGCGTATGCTCACCGGCCTGGAAGGCGAAACAACGGGCCCGCGCGGCGTGGAGGAAATCCTGGGACGCATCCAGGATTATTTCGACCCGGACCTGGCCCCCGCCCCCTTCATCAACTGGCTGGCGGGCTGGGTCGGGCTCGACCTGCGCCAGGAACAGGACTGGATGCAGGACGATTTCGGCGAGACGACCGCCACCGGCCAGCTTTTCCCGTTCAGCGCGCCGCGTGATACGCGCAATCGCCAGTTAATAAAAGAAATAGCGAATTTGTACCGCAAACGCGGAACCCGCGCCGGCCTGGAAGAATACATCGCGGTGTACGCGGGCGCCTCCAACGTCCAGATCACCGAGTTTCACGAACCGATGCAGGTGGGCGTCACCTCCATCGTGGGCAGCGGCACGATCGTCGGCGAACGGCCCTATTACTTCCAGGTTTCCGTGCGTCTGCCGGCCGTGACGCCCGGCGATCTGGCCGCGTTCACACGTTCGATTCGCAAGATCCTCGATCGCGAAAAACCGGCGCACACGTACTATGAATTTTTCGTGGAGATTCCCACGATGCAAATCGGCGTCGCCTCGACCATCGGATCGAATTCTTTGATCGGCGGTACGGTCGGCGCGTGATAAGATCGCGGCAATTTTTTCTAAAAAACAAACCTATCTAAAACTATATAAAGCAGGATCACTCTCATGGCACAAGAAATCAAACGGATGCGCTATTTCAACGGACTCTTCTTGAAAGAAGACGAATTTAACATCGAGCGCGATTACAATCTGCGCATGCGCCGCCTGCACAACCATCACCTGCACGGCTTCGGCATCGTCTGGGGCCTGATCGTGGGCGAAGGGAACCCCGGCGAAATCGTCGTGAGTCCCGGGATGGCGATCGACAAAAGTTTCGATGCGCAATTTTCCGAAAATACCGGCCGCGAAATCGTCATCGTGGCCGATCGCACCGTCGATCTTTCCAGCTACGGCACCGCCGACGTCTACGTCTGGGTCAGCTACAACGAGGACCAGGCCGACGTCGTGCCCGAACTCGGGGGCGACGAACCGATCCATCTGGTTGAAAACGTGACCATCGGCCACAGCACGACCAAACCGTCCAACGTGGAGGCCAATCTCATTCTCGCGAAAGTGCTCCTTGTGGGCGGCAATGTGGATCAGATCCTGACCGAAGAAGGCGGCGAATCGCTGCGCATTCCACTGGTCACGCCGACCGTGCCGACCGACCCGGAACCGGGTCCGGTGGTCGAAAGCCAGGTTTCCGTAACCCCCTGGACCGAATACGCGATGGTGATTTCGGCCACGACGACCGCGCCCACGAAGGCCACGACGCCGACCGTCGACAAGGCCTACTGGCGGCGGGTGGGCGATTCGATGGAGATCACGTATACCTACCATAGTTCAACGGGAACCGGACAGAATGCAGGCACTGGCACGTACTTATTCTCTTTGCCTGCCGGTTACGCAATTGATGGAACAAAGATTAATATATCGACCCAGGGCATGACCGGCGTTGTCGGAAATTTCAGCCATGCTTCGTCCACCGATTTCCTGGACGGGCATTGTTACGTTCATGATTCAACGAATCTCGTCGCGGTGGTTTCCGATGAAAGTTCGGGCGCGAATTCGTTCGTCAGCTCTACCTTCGCCGCTCTGGTGAGCAGTCAAGCCCGTACCTATTCGCTGCGCGCCACCGTCCCGATCGCCAACTGGACGGTCGGCACGGTCGGCTCGTTCAACAAAGTTGAGTACGCTTACAACAGCAGCACCACGAACGCCGACGATACGACGAGCTTCGCGTACGGTGAGTCGGGGGCGCTGGTGCCGAATATTTCCGGAGCTACCGGGACAGCCTATGTCAGGAAAAGAATTTCCCTTTCGAAAGTATTCAAACACGTTCGATTGGAATTTCAGGGTTCCGGTTCTGGAATCTGGTGTGACAGCGCAGGTTTTGCTCCCTTCTTTTACGATCAATCCTCAGTGGGAACCAATTATTTATTCGGAGCGAAGCTGGAAAAGGTTTCCGAGACAGCCTGGAATGTTGTGTTCAATGCCGGTTTTTGCCGTCTTGATTCAACAAGCGGAAACACTGCGTGGTCGACCGAAAACACGAATGGCACCCGCTGGCGCGTCGTCGCGTCGGACAACCCGCTTTTCGTGGAAGGCGATGGCACCGAAAGCCAGGTGTCGGTTACATCGTGGACGGAATACCCGCTGAATATCACGGCGACCACATCGAATCCTACGAAGGCGACGTCGCCGGCGATTGATAAGGCCTACTGGCGCCGCGTGGGCGATTCAATGGAGATCGAGTATACGTATTATGCGAGCAGTGGCACCGGTGCCGCAGCTGGAAGTGGCAACTATCTTTTTTCGATACCGCCGGGATTTACGATCGATTCTTCAAAAACTACGATTTCGACGACAAAGGGCCGGGGTGTTTGTGGAGATGCGGATATTGATGGTGGCTTCACCGGGAATGCGCAGGCATACAATGCGAACAACATCGCGCTCGTTGTGGGTCGTGACGAGTCAACATGGAATTTCGTGAGCAATTCCTTTCCTGGATCAGGCCTGGCTGGAACTCCGTCCTATTCTGTTTCCTTCCGCGCCACCGTGCCGATCGCCGAGTGGACCACAGGCACGGTCGGTTCCTTTAATCGCGTCGAGTACGCATACAACAGCAGTACGACGAACGCGAATGATACAACCAGCTTCTCGTACGGGGAATTCGGTTCACCGGTTCCAGTTATTGCCGGTTCCCAGAAGAGAAAAAGAGTTCGATTTTCAAAACTTTTCAAACATTATGAACTCGAATTCCAGGAGAACGGTATTGGCCCCTGGCTGCCCGCTGGCAGTACACGATTTGGTCTAATTCGACGCGGCGACACTGACGCAGGATTGGATGGGGCAGCGTTGTTGCCCGTCAACACAACGGATTTCGACGTGATCTGGACCGAAGAGGGTTGCGCTGCGGGAGATATTTCTACAAGCACGAATACGTGGTCGCTGGAAAACTCCAACGGTACCCGCTGGCGCGTCGTCGCCTCGGACAATCCGCTCTTCGTCGAAAGCGGGCCCGAGTCGCAGGTCTCGGTGACCTCCTGGCTCGAATACCCGCTGACGATCTCGGCGACGACGACTCCGCCCACGAAGGCGACCTCGCCCACGATCGATAAGGCCTACTGGCGGCGGGTCGGGGACTCGATGGAGATTTCGTACACGTACAGGGCCGACTCCAGCACGGGTGCAAGTGCTGGATCAGGCGATTATATTTTTCGTCTGCCACCAGGTTATTCCATCGATACTTCAAAAATTGTAGCAACCAATGACGTCGCGGGGGGGATCGTTGGACCCGCAGGCGCGGAGATCGGCGGCTCGAATCGTTTCGGTGGGGCCATGAGTGTTTACGACTCCACCGGCCTGAGGATGTACGTCGATATCGATAACAATACGATGGTTACTGTTACCAGCAGTAACATGCACCTGGCGAATGCGGGACTGCGTTACTCCTTCCGCGCCGTCGTCCCCATCGCCGGCTGGACAACGGGCACGGTTGGTTCGTTCAACCGCGTCGAATACGCGTACAACACCAGCACGACCGACGCAAATGACACTACAAGCTTCGCATACGGAGAAAGTGGGGGATTGGTGCCTTCCGCGATCACAGTCAATAGAAGCAAGCGAGTGCGATTCTCCAGGTCTTTTAAGCACTACCGGGCGGAAATTCTCAAGAGCGGGCTCGGCGCCTGGGTTGGATTGGGTGACGAGGGTGGAACCTACGCGGAACCGGGAGTGCGTTACGGGACCAACCTCACCCCGGTTTCAAGCACCGATCTGGATGTTACATTTTATACCGGGGGAACGACAACCGGGTCAACATGGGCATCAATGAACGCCGCCGGCACCCGCTGGCGCGTCGTAGGCTGCGACAATCCGCTCTTCGTGGAAGCGGCCGACCCGGAGTTCGCGACGGCCACGTCGAGCGTTTTCACTCCGTCTGTTTCGGGACGCTACTATGCCCTCACCGGCAATTCCGTCACCCTGACCGCGGGGACCTGGCGCCTCTCCGGGTCGGCGGATTTTAACAATGGAGGCTCGTCTCCGGGATACGGATTCATCCGTTGCAGCTGGCATGCTGCCAACGGGGACGGAAGCACCACTGAGCCCGCGGCCCTTTCCACGATCCAGTCGGGCCACTACCTTTCCCGGTTGTACGTTCCGACTTCCAGCGAAAATGCGCTCACGGCGACCACCCTGCGCTTGAAACTAACGACGACCTCAGTCATTCATCTGGTTCCGTACGCGGTGATGACGACCGACGCAGGGGTGGCGCGGATCACGACACATATTTACGCGGAAAGGATTTCCTGACGCTTTTTCGCGAATTAGAGATCAAGAAAACACCACAGGTATAAAAAAATGGCACAAGAAATCAAACGCGTTCGTTATTTCGACGGACTGTATCTCAAAGAAGAAGAATTTAAACTCGATCAGGATTATCACATCCGCATGCGGCGCCTGCACAACCGGCACCTGCACGGCTACGGAATCGTCTGGGGCCTGGCGGTGGAAAACGGCGGTTCCACGGGAGCGGTCGTAATTCGGCCCGGGATGGCCATCGACAAAAGTTACGATACGCAATTCTCAGAAGAAGTCGGTCGCGAAATCGTCGTGGTCGGCGACACTCCGCTGGACCTTTCCGCGCAGTCAGGCGACGTCTACGTCTGGGTCCGCTTCAACGAAGCGCCGGCGGACATCGTTCCTGATCGTGGCGGCACCGAACCAATTCACATCGTCGGTACGGCCGTCATTGAATTTGCCACAACCCCGCCCGCCACCGAGGACCTGCCCTGGAAATTGATCCTTGCGAAGGTCACCGTCAGCGGCGGAGCGGTAACGGAAATCGATGACTCCCCCCGCATCCTGCTCGGGTCCGGCGGCGGCACCGTGATCAACACCGGCGGCGGCCTGAAGAACTATATCCTGAACCCGGACGCTGAATTGTCCCAGGCCAACTGGGCCTCCGCGCCTTCCACGCAGTTGACGGTGGCGCGTTCAGACACGGCCGGCACAATCCTGGCCGGTGGTTTTTCCTTTGTGATCACCGCCACAGCCTCGGTGGACGCGGGTACGGACTATGTTACCGCTCTCATGGACGACATCGACGAAGAGGACAAAAATCAGTTGCTCGCGATCGAGTTTTCTTACAAAGGCCTGACCGCCTGGGACGCAACTCGTTTACAGGTAATCATCCGCGACACGACCAACAACGTCGACATCATCCCGAACCCGGCGTACGTCCCCGCTGGCCAGGGAAAATATCGCGCGATCTTCACGACCACCGACTCGCCCACCTATCAATTGCGATTCGTCGCGGCGGTATCCGATACGGCCTTTTCCGTGGCGATCGACTCCGTGCGCGTCGGCCCGGGCGACCTGGGGGTGGGCACGGCGATTTCCGACTGGCAACAGTATACGATGAATATCACGGCTACGACGACAGCACCGACTAAAGCGACTTCACCCAATATCGACAAAGCCATGTGGCGGCGGGTCGGGGATTCGATGGAGATTGTGTACACGTATTATGCGGTCAGCGCGACCGGGTCGTCAGCCGGTAGTGGGACCTATTTATTTTCGATCCCGGCAGGATTTACGATCGATTCCACAAAAATAAGTATCTCGACAACCGAAAGCATTGGTTTATGCGGAAATTGTACGTTCTATGCTTTCGGAACCTCTCAAAACTTCGGGAGTTGTAAAGTCTATGACACAGGCAGGCTAATGCTGGCTCTCGATCTCACGGCCGGGGGCGGCAACCCGATTTCATCAACAACTGCCGCAATAAATAATGCAAACATGGTCTACTCCTTCCGCGCCACCGTTCCGATTGCCGAATGGAACACCGGCACGGTCAGTTCCTTTAATCGCGTAGAATACGCCTACAACTCGACGACAACCAACGCGGACGACACCTCAGCCTTCGCGTACGGGGAAGGAGGCGGACTGGTTCCGACGGTTTCCTCCACGTTCAAAAAAAAGCGCGTGAGGTTATCCCGAAAATTCAAGCACGTTCGATTGGAAATACAGGAGGCCGGTAGCGGACAGTGGGTGCACGTTTCGGATATTGGCTACATAAATCAAGAGGTAGGCGGGCTGATCTACGGGATCTGGATGCAGCGTATTACGGATACAGACTACGATCTCTGGTTTATGAAGGACGGAATCTATCAATCCGGGTTGGGAACCACTTCCTGGTCCACTCTCAACTCCGCCGGTACCCGCTGGCGCGTCGTCGGCTGCGACAATCCGCTCTTCGTGGAGACGGCTCCGCGTCAGTACCTGGCCGCGACGAGCACGACTAAAACCCCTTCCGCAACCGGTCACTGGCATGCACTGGCGGGGAATAGCGTTATTCTGACACCAGGAGAGTGGATGCTCAATGGAGGGGTCGAGTTCCTGTCCAGCGGCGGTTCGGCCAGTTGGACGTCCGCGGAAATAAAATGGTCTCTTGCGAACGGAGCGGATTCCGCGAGCGAGCCCGCCAACTTGACCGTAATCGCCGGGCTACCTAAGTTCCGCTGGCTGCTTTCCAGCTCCGATACCAACCAGTTTCCAGCGCCAGCCGTACGATTTAAAACGGCCACAGCCGTAACCGTTTATCTGGATACATTCGGAGTACTCACAATCCCGGCCAACGGCCGCATCACCACCTACATCTACGCGGAAAGGATGTCCTGAAATGAGCACGAATATATTTACGCAAGAATACATTAAATCGTTATTTCAGGCGAATTCGTTCCCGCACGATTTCTCGAAACGCCCGGTGGTGGTCGTGTATCGCAATACCGACGCGGCGGGCAACCAGTTGGCCGACACGGGCATGAACAACTGCGACCGGGTGCTCCTCGTGGACGCGACGACCGTGCATCATCTGGAAGGCCGCACGTACGTCAACGACCAGTATCTGAGCGAACAGCTCAAAGGCCTGCGGCAGACGAACTACATCGCCAGCGGGTATTACGGCAACGCCTGGGGCAAAGGCAAACACTTCGGCTACCGCGCGCTCGTGCAGATCTCGCCCTTTCTCATGTGGCGGTCGAAGGACATGGAGCTGATGAACCAGGACGACTGGAACATGTTCGCCATCGTCGCCGATAATTTTCACGGCTGGGCCCCGGCCAGCGCCGGCTGCGTGACCGTGAAGGGCGACATGAAAAACCCCGCCCATGACTGGAAGATCGCCGACAACTGGGTCTACAACACGCACGCCGGCGACGCGGTGTTTTCCGCGGCGATTTTTCACCACTGGGACCTGGACGGCGCCGAGCGTCTGCGCATCGGCTCCACCGGAACCCTGGTGCGCGAATGCCAGACCTTTCTCAATAAGAACGGAGCCACGCTGAAAGTGGACGGCGATTTTGGACCGGCCACGCACTATGCCGTGCGCGCCTTCCAGACCAGACAGGGCCGGGCCGATTCGGGAATGATCAAGGTCTCCGAGTTTCGCTCGGCGCCGGCCACGAACCCGCCCGCGACTCCGCCCGCCCCGGCCCCCTCCGCGGCCGCCTCCCTTCTGGCACGGATCAAAAACAAATCGAAAACTGAATTACTGCGACTGGCCCTGGAAGCGGGCATCACTGTAAATCCCGACGACGAAGCGGCGAATATCGCGGCCGCGATTGTCGCGGAAAACACCCGCGCGCGAAGCATGCTCGCCGCCGATTTTCGCGAAAAAAGTCTCGCGGAACTCCTGCTCGCGAACCCATCCGTGTTCCCCGGGCTCAGCACCACGCGGGACGGATCGCTGCAGGGCATGGGCGTCGGCAACGTTCGCGACCTGGGCGCGAATCGTTTTTCGCGTGCTGCGCGTGTCCTGGAAGTTCTCGCGAAAGTGTAAATCATCTTTCACCTGGGAGGCCGTGCATGGTAACGACGGAATATTCGGAATACTGCGCTTTCTTCCAGGGATCGAAGGCGGTGCCCGCGCCTCTCGCGGAACTCAGTCGCATATTCGAACTGACTGAGACGGAAACGCGGATCCTCGCGCTTACTCTGGTCGCCACCGTAGATCCGGAAGGGCTACCGCCCGGGGACACCCGGACTGCATCCTGGGCGCCCGGCCCCCTGACACCGCGCGATCTGCGGACCATGCTCGCACCGGAGGAACGCGAGTACCGCGCCCTGTACGCGGCGCTCGGGCCGGGGAGCAACCTGATCCGGCACCTGCTGGTGGAAATCGTACCGGGCAGGCGGGGAACCGGGTGGTTGGACCGAACGATCCAGATCAGCGACCGGGTCGCCGCGTACCTGGCCGGCGATTGCCGGGCGGACCCCTCATTCGTTCCGTACATAATAGAAGTAGAAATATGCGAAAAAGAGGTCGGGGCACCCCTGCCGGAGACCGCCCGCCGGATCCCC
>CAZVZS010000059.1:254-5271 GCA_964631535.1 uncultured Leptospiraceae bacterium | reverse complement strand
GGGGGCCGCGCCTGCTTTATCTGGACGGCCTGGCCGGCAGCGGCCGCCGGACGCTGGCCGCACGCCTCGCCCGGGCAACTGGACAGGGTCTGCTCCAGCTGGACCTGGACCGATTGACGAGCGACCCCCGCGTTGACAGCCGAGTGACGATCAGCACCGCCGCGCGCGAGTCGCGCTTGCTGGGCCGGTGACTGTACGTAAGCGGAATCGAAACTCTATTAACCCCGGAAACGGAGGCACTCCGACGTTACCTTTTTCACACAATGCGCGAAAACGCGCACCCGGTTCTGATCGGGCGAAACGTGGAAATAGAAACCGCCCCGCGCGGCAGCGAGCCCGTCTACCGACTGGAACACCCAGGTCCTGGCGAACGACTCGCTCGCTGGCGCGCGAACCTAAACGGCCATGGCGGGCGCGAACTCACACTGGAACCAATCGCGGCGATGTTTGAACTCACGCCCGGCCAGATCCGCGACGCCACCCGCCTGGCGGAAACCATCGCCATCGAGCGCCACGAAGACGGGCAGGTCACGGAAGACGACATCGTCGCGGCCAGTCAGGTCGTTTCGGGCTCCAGACTCGCGGGCCTCGCGCGCAAAGAAAAAAGCGACTTCGATTGGAATGATCTAATCCTGCCGGCCGCGCAGACACGACACCTGCAGGAAATCTGCGCACGCCACCGCCAGAAAACCGGCGTCTTCGATCGCTGGGGCTTCGGGAAAAAACTCCCCTACGGGCGCGGCACACACGCCGTCTTCCACGGGTCAAGCGGCACGGGTAAGACTATGGCCGCGGGCATCATCGCCCGCGAACTCAAACTGGAAATCTACCGCATCGATCTATCCCGGGTCGTGAGCAAGTACATCGGCGAGACGGAAAAAAACCTCGCGAAAATCTTCAGCGAAGCGGAACACACCCACGCAATCCTTTTCTTCGACGAAGCTGACGCGCTCTTCGGCAAACGAACAGAGGTAAAAGACGCCCACGACCGTTACGCCAACATCGAAACGAGCTACCTTTTGCAAGAAATCGAATGCTACCCGGGCCTCACCATTCTGGCGACCAATCTCCAGGAAAACATGGACAAAGCCTTCCTGCGCCGCATGCAATTCGTCGTAGACTTCCCCTTCCCCGACGAAACCCATCGCCGCAAACTCTGGACCAGCTTCATTCCCCCGGAGGCACCGGTTCAGGACGACATCGACTTAGGTTTTCTGGCGAAACGGATCCAGATGACCGGAGGCAGCATCAAGAACATCGTCATCAACGCCGCCTTCTACGCCCACGCCGCCGGCGAGGCGATCTCGATGCGCCACATGATCCGGGCCGTCAAACGCGAATACCGCAAGGACAACCATGCGTTCCTCACGGCTGATTTCGGCCGATACGCATACGAGGACGAGAATGGCTAAAAGAACGAAATCGAAAAAAACACCCGGGCCGGATGACAGCCGACGCAACAACGGACTGGGGTTGGAACGCAAAAACCGTACCTTCGAAGCGCAACACCCGCAACCGGCAGTCCAGGCACGCCAGGGTGGAAGCCGCGATGGGCGCTACGAAGCCATGGTGGACGGTCAGCCGTACGTTCAGGCGCACCCGGCCGATGTGGCGCGCTTCAGTATGTGGAAGGCGGACAATATGCCCGGGGTTGAAGAGACAGAATACGCGTGGACTGAACCCGCGGCAGTTCAGGCGAAATCGATGGACGTGGGTGAGCGGGTCATGCGGCAGGAGGTAGTGGATGAGGGGAAGAATGATCTGGATCAGTGGGCCGATTGGAACCAGCAAGGTGTGTCCGGACAGGACCCCATCCCGGTCCAGCATGTGGAGGAAATTGATCCGTATCTTCCCAAATCCATATTAAATATTTTAAAAGAATTTAGATACCATAAGGCCCTTGAAGCTATGGCTGATCGTAACCCCGGTGGTGCGGTATTCTATGACACGAGCGCTGAGATGCGTAAATCCCTCGGTGACGCGAACTATGAAAAATTTAAAGAAGGTCGCGGTGCTGCCAGCCTCAAATATTTCGGAAACCGCTGGCTGTCCAATTTTGTCGAACAGGCGTTGGACATCATTCGATACAGCGCTCTGCCCGGCGTCCTGACGCATGAGCTTATGGGCGCGGGCAATGTCACGGGCGCCATGCAGGAGTATGAAAACCACCCGATCAAGCAGTGGGCCGACGAAGTCCAGCAGAAGCGGATGGAAGTATATATCGAGACCATCAGCGCTGATCTGGCGCGCTTCGACGACGATCCGCATAAAGTCGCCGGTTATCTGGCGGGTATCGGCGAAATCGAGGGGCTGGCGGATTTGAGTGCCCTGTTCGCCGAACTGGCGACAGCCTTCACACCCGGAGCGGCCGGTGTTGTCAGTGCTCTCGCGAAGAAATTTCCCCGGCTTGCGAATCGAGTTTTTAAGTCCTTAAGTCTGGCTCGGAAGGCCCGGTTCCAGTTTCTGAAAAAAATCAGAAATGATGCTAAATTTTCTGATTTGAATAGCGAACAGCTTAGGAAAAACGTGGATGAAATTCAATTCGGTTCAACAAAAATTGATGTTATTTCAAGGGAAGACAGACTTAAAATTTTTTTTGGCAGACTCCGAGTGGCCGCGAAACCGAAAAATTCCGAAGGAGCGCTAAATTTAATAATTAAAACGCTGGCTGAAGTCGAAGACACCTATTCCGGCGTGAAAGGAGTTGAAAAACCCGGATTAAAGTATACAGGGAGAATGTATCCCCCATTTGCGGATAATATTGAACGGTTTAGTGATGGAAGGATTATTGCTCAAACAAAAGGCCATGTTATCAATATTGCCCAAAACGGGGAAATCACCGTTGTTGATAAAGCAGGAAAGATAATTTTTAAAAAGTAAAGTAGTCATACCATGAATGATATTTCAAAAAAAATTTGTCAAAAAATTGCGGTCACCTTCCCTGAAATAGAATTGGATATCGACGAGTTCAATGAAATTGTAGATTGGATCCGCATTCAGTGGAGGGGAAAAAATGCAGTTATCGAATGTAATAAAATACGCGGAATAGGGATATCATTGTCTACGAGTATCGATTACTTTGGTGGTGGTGGCCATGATTTCGCCTTCGCGGGTGAAGAGGAAGCGATCGAAAAAATTATCGAGATATTAACTTCTGAAAAATAAATTAGACAAACCTACCTCCTTCAGACCTAGTCTGAAGATAGATTTTATTTCCATCAGGGTCATTAAGTATGGCCGCTCCATTTCGTTTTTTTTTAATTTCGCTTGGTTCAAGAAATCCTGCTGCAATGAGCTCTGAGACAGTTTTTTCCACATGTTGAACCTCAAAACCAATCATCGAGGAGGAGACACCAGGGGGTCTACCCTCAGAAGGATAAATTTCAAACACGATATTTTCAAGAATAGCAGAATAGTGAGAAGGTCCTGATGAGTGTTTCTCAAGAAAAAAGTTAAATCCAATTTTTCCGTAGAAACTAACGGATTTTTCAGGATTTGTTGAATATACAACAATTAAACACGCGCGAATATTCTTTTCTTCCACATTTCATTTGCCGTTCAGACATTTTTTTTCGCAAGCTTTTTTTCCTTAATTTAAGCCCATAACCCACCCTCGGATCCAACGCGTACAAGCAACGCTCCGCCCGGCAACGCCGCGTCAGCGATTGAGCGAGCCCGCGAGCGAAAGCGCGGCGGTCCCGCCGTATGCAGCGCCAACACTGCGGGACCGCGACGCCCTGCAAATACCAGTCCCCAAACGGCTGATGCAACCCTACCAGCGGCAAGCGCCATCCGGAGCGAGCAGGAGTGCGAGCGGTCAGCCGATCCGCGACAGGAAGTCGCGAGTCGGCAGACCCGGATGCGCGCGCAGCGCATCTTAATCCAGCTTCCCGCGCTTGTACTTCCCCTGATAGTAACGCATCTCGATCTCGTCCGCGAGCCACATATAGTAGTTGAACCGTTCGTTGCCGGGCGTGTTCTTTTTCGCCATTTCTTTGGCGGCTTTCACCAGCTTCTTGCGCTTGAGGTCGTCGAACCAGTCCTTGCGCGGGAAACACACCGTCTCCGGAAAGCCGATTGGACGCACGTCTTTGGGGGGCATGACGGTGACGGCGATGGCGCTTTTCACCGATTCGGCGATCTGATCCACTTTACGCGGATCCTGCTGGGCCTGTTTGAATTCGGGCAGGGTTTTGATGCGGGCGATCAATTCTTCCTGGGTGACCAGATTCGCGAAAATATCCTCGGCCTTTTTCTTTTTCGAAAAATCGAAAAACTGTCCCGTGGCCTTCGCGGCGAGTTTCGAAACCGGCAGCTTCTTAAAATCGTCTTCCGGTTTTTCACGCGGCTCGGGTTTCTTTTTTACGCTGGCCATCGTTTCGCGCAGGGTTCCCCCCAGCTTGCTGAGCGATCCGGCGATTTTTTCGTCCCATGACGGAGCGCGCGTCTCGAGATGGCCTGACCCCTTCCCTTTACTTTTGCCCTGACCGGAACGTGACGGCGCGGGTTCGAACCCCGGGGCGTCCCCCACAAAGGGCGCCGGTGCCCGCGTCGCCGCCGATGATGTCCGCGCTGGCGCGGCCGGTTTCGATTTTTCCAGGGGTTCCGGCGGCGATAGATCGAAGCCCTGCGCGGTGGCCAGCGGCGAAGGCGGACCGCCCACATCCAGCATGGCGACCGCGTCCGCGTCCTGGAGAGCCGTGTTCAAAATGGCGTCGATCTGGTCCGGTACAACGGACGCGGGGGAAGCGCTCACGGGCGGCGGCGTACTCTCGAAAGGCGTTCGCGCCGGGCTGGTTTCCGCCGGAGCGGCGAAGGCGGGCGTGCCCCGCGTTTCCCCGGCGCGCGAAAGCGTGTTCAAACTCCCGAGAATTTTACGGCGGCGTGGATCCGTGAATTTCGCGTAAAGCTGATTTAAGAATTCTTTTGGCGCCGGAAACCGCAGGCGTTCGATTTCGGCGCGAAATTGCGCCTCCAGCGGATCCGTGGCGGGGTCGATGGCCGCCCTCCGTCCGGC
>CAZVZS010000059.1:0-244 GCA_964631535.1 uncultured Leptospiraceae bacterium | reverse complement strand
GCGCGATTGTTTCAACACCGTTTCCACCTGCGCGGCAAAACCTTCCGGAATCGCCGCGCGCAAGAAAGGCGGCAGGTTTTCCGGATCCGCGATGCCCAGACCACCGGCCAGATGGGTCACCTGCTGCGCCTGCGCGTACCGCTGGCTGTGTTCGTCCTCGGCCGCGAGAACCGCGTTGGGCCCCGCCGCCTTCAGAGTCGCAGCGACTTCCGTGCCGCGCGCGAAATAAAAATGGTTCCGGGCG
>CAZVZS010000058.1:0-32672 GCA_964631535.1 uncultured Leptospiraceae bacterium | reverse complement strand
CTGCGTATGCCTGTGGGGCGCATCATATTTTCGTTTCATGCATAATCCGGGTCAGTGGCATTTAATTTGAATGGTCCCAGCCAGGATGGTTGAAATATTCCCCATAACGCACAAGCGCGCCATGGATCACCGCGTGACCTTCCGCCTTCCCGGCCTTGAGGAGCCCCGCCCCGTTCAGAAGATCGGCAAGGATCGGGTGCAACGCCGCGTCCTCCTCCGGCTGCAATTTACAGTTTTTGAAAATATCCTGAACCGTCGCCTCTATCCGGCGGCCGACGGCCGGCAAATCTGGCCGCGAGTCTGGCGCATGGAATAATTTCATTTCTTTAAGAATCGCCGTCATTCGCAGGCGCAAACTTTCGTCCGCATCGAATTTTTTCGCCGGTTTCGCCGGCGGGGCATGGTGCGCATGTTCCTCGTCAGGATGGTGACCTCCCTCAGGGCTCGCGGGCTTCTCCGAACAGGCCGCAGACGCCGCCAGAATACAGAAAAGAATCATCGGGTGTGTTGATAATATTCGCATCATTGATCTCCCATCACATTCTTCGATCGCAGCACGAAAAGTCCAAGCATAAAGACGCTGGCCGTCATGCTGATCGCGCCCACCAGTACAAAAAACGGAGGGGCTCCGAGGAATAGTTCCATCACGATTCCGCCGGGCATCAACAATCCGATGACACCGCTCCAGGAGACAAGCCACTTCTGGCTGGCCGTCAGATCCAGGCGAAAGAGCAGGTACCCGATCAGGATGTTCAAAAACCCGAACAGGTTCCCGTGAACATGCGCGAGTCTTGCCTCAAAATGCCTTCCATTTGCGTAGGAGGCAGCCCATTCCGCGGCGTTCGGAGCGAAGTCTCGCAGGTAAATCAGGAGAAATCCTGATAACATAAAAGCCGCCATCGCGAAAAGTCCACTTACGATATTCTTTTTGCCCTGCATTTCATTCACTCCGAAATTCTCGTTTTTTCAGTACGATATAACAGCAATGTTACCAGGACCCAGACCGCGGTTCTCAAGGTCATCGCCCCGACTGTCCGCATTTCGTACAATCCACCAGACAGTATAAACAGACCGAAAACCGCGAACACGCCTGCCGTGAAAATCGCGATGCCCGCGGATAAGCGGAGGGCCCATACCCGGCTGAACACCACACAGAAGCCGGCGGCCACATAAAAAAATCCCGCCACGAAGTTTGACCACAGGACAAATGAAACATAGTCGCCCGCGTTCAACCTGGCTGTTGAGTCAAAAAAAAGAACAGCTCCGCCTTCTTTAATACTGGCAACACCAAAAACGATGGCGAACGCCGCGAGCAAGAAAGGCCACATTCTTCTGTTCTTATCTTGTTCGTTCAATGTATTCTCCTTTCTTACAGAAGCTTTCTTTGATCCGCTCACACTCAGCATGCGGCGTCGCGCTCCGCGCGGCACCGGCGCAGAGTTGACAGGAGCCGGCAGACGCGCCGTCCGAACGACTCAGACGCAAGACACAGAACCAGACGAGCCCGAGTCCCGCGCCCAGCAGCCCGCCGATGAGCCAGCTCATCCCCCGAGTCCTCCGAAGCCGGAAAAGGCCATGGCCAGGATCCCGGCGATCGCCAGCGCGAGCGCGGTGCCCCGCATGAATCGCGGCGGGCTCGCCAGGTCGAGCTCTTCGCGCAGACCGGACATGATGAGCAGCGCGATCGTAAAACCGACGCCGGCGCCCCCGGCGAAAAAAAGCGACTGAACCAGATCGTAGCCCCGATTCGTCTGAAACAGGGCCACGCCGAGGATCGCGCAATTGGTCGTGATCAGCGGCAGAAAAATTCCCAGCGCGCGGTACAGGCCCTCGCTGAATCGTCGCACGACGAGTTCCACGATCTGCACGGCACTCGCAATCACGACGATGTACGCGATGAGCCGCAGATAGGGAGCGCCGATGGCGACGAGAAAAAGATTGATGGCGTACGCGCAGGCCGACGAAAACAACATGACCGCGGTCACGGCCAGGCCCATCCGGCCGGCATTGGAAACGTTGCCTGATACGCCGAGAAACGGACAGATGCCCAGAAACATACTGAGCACGAAATTATTGATCAGGCACGCGTTCAGAAAAATCATCCCGGGGGATTCGGCGCTCATACGACCTTCCTCCCTTCGCGCGCGCGAACACGCTGGACTACGACCAGCCAGCCCGAGAGCGCGAAAAACCCGCCGGCCGGTAGAGAGAAGAGCAGCCAGGGTTGAAAGGCGGGCCCGAACACGGCCTGGCCCGCGAGCGAACCGTTGCCGAAGAGTTCGCGCACCGCGCCGAGCAGGAGCAGCGCGCTCGCGAAACCGGTACCCATCCCCGCGGCATCCAGCACGGAGGCCAGGGGCCCGTTGCGCGCGGCGAAGGCTTCCGCCCGCCCGAGAATCACGCAATTCACCACGATCAGTGAAATAAAAGCGCCCAGAGCGCGGTGGATGTCGAGCGAGACAGCCTGGATGACAAGGTCGGCCACGGACACGAATGTGGCGATGATCAGAATGAACACGGCGATGCGCACCTGCCGCGGAACCAGCTTGCGCACCAGGGCGACGGAAAAACTGGACGCGACGAGCACGGCCGCCGTTGCCAGTCCCATGGTCAGGGAGTTGAGCAGTGAATTCGTCACCGCGAGGGTCGGACACATGCCAAGCACCTGCACAAAAACTGGATTTTCGCGCCAGACTCCTTTCAAAAACGTTTCGGCGAAATCAGGCGAATCTTCCGGAGCGTTCACGGCGCGACCTCCAGGGCCGGCAGGGCGCGGGCCGCGCTTTCTGAAAGAGTACGCACCACCGCGCGCGAGGAGATTGTGGCCCCAGAAATGCCTTCCACCTCGTACGCTTTTGTCTTGCGCCCGGGTTTCACCGCTTCAAACAGCGCGCCTGCCCGCCCGGCCAGGTGCGCGACCCGGGCGCCCGCGTCCAGGCCGATGAAGCGCCCCCGGAACCAGTCCGTTTCGATTTTATCGCCGAGCCCGGGCGTTTCCCGGCTTTCGAGGATCACGAGCCCGGTCACGCGCGATCCGGCCCGGTCGATGCCGTACAGAATGCGAATGTCTTCCTGGAACCCGCGCCCGCGCGCTTCGAGCGCGGTGCCAGCCGGTCGGCCCTGATCGTCCGTACAGGCGAACGCGCGCTCTGTGCCCGGCAGGGCGAATTCGCGTAAATGCCTGGTATCGGGAACCACGCGTAAAACTGCGGCCCGGGTTCGTTCGGCCTGCGCGGCCTGGATGATCGGAGTCACCCGGTGAAAGGTGGCGCTGAGCAGAATCCCCGCGCCGAGTCCGCTGAGGCCCATGGCAAGCAGAGAGCGGGTGCTGGAATCGGCCCGGTTCATCGTTACCGGAGTACCCCATGCGCGCCGGCCTGTCCCTGCCTGGAATCATAAACCCACCCTGACCTATCGCAGGACGCGGAAATACGAAAGAGGTATTATTGTAGCGGGCCCTTTTGTATGAGCGAACCCGAAACCAACCTGAGCCCGTACCGCATTCCCGCTCATAAGACCCTGATCATCGTGGACGCGCACGGAACCGTGCTCAAACGCGACCTGAGCCGCAGTCCGGAGAACATCTTCGGCGACCCCCGCGAACGTGACCGGGTCGTCTGGTCCCTGCGCGACGGATTTATAAATTTCCTCAACTATTTCCAGGGAATGCGAAAAAAACGTTTCATCATCAGCTCCGACGGTAGCCGCACTCGTTTACAGACGATCTTCCGACGTTTCGGCATTGCCCGCCAGTTCACGGCCGTGTACGGCGGCGAACATCTGCACCGCGAATCGCAACTCAAACAGCTCGACCTCATCATGCGTGAGGCGGGCGCGACCCCGGAGGAGACGATCTTCATCGGCGACAGTAAAATCGACGGATATTCGGCGGCGAAGTACGGGGTCGATTTCATCCCGGTACCCGGGGACGAAAAGTTTTCCTTCAACGAATTTATCCGGATCGAATTCACCGCCGATCGATTCGGCCTGGAAATCCAGAACATCACCAACGCGCGCCGGGTGTTTCGTAATCTTTCCACTCCTGAACTTGTGGAAGCGGCTCTCGCGCGCGGGGAAGGCCGGTTGGGGCACCTGGGCCCGCTCTGCGTGCCGCCCGCTGAACCGCAGGGACTCTGTTCGGGCCAGTACATCGTTCGCGAACCGTCAAGCGAAACGCAAATTTACCAGGGCGGACGATTCCGCCCGTTCAGGCCGACCCGTTTTCAACAGCTGTATCTGCGGTTGCTGGCCTTTTTACAGGACCGTGAACTCTTCGTCCAGGATTCGTGGGTCGGCGCCGATCCCGGACGACGTTACCCCCTGCGCATCGTCACGCAGACCGCCTGGCATTCCCTGTACGCGCGGAATTCATTCATTCAACTGCGTCCCGACGAGCTGGCCGATTTTTTTCCGGAGTACACCATCATCCACGTTCCGAATTTTCGGGCGATTCCGGAAACGGACGGAACCGACGGCGAATCGTTCGTGATCCTGAACATGGCGCGCAAACTCGCCTTAATCGGCGGCACGCCCTTCGCGGGCGAAATTCGCCTGGCCGCTTTTCATCTCCTCGGATTCTTTTTTACGCGCGACGACGTCCTGCCCGTGCGCTGTTCGTCGAATCGCGGGAAGGACGGAAAAGACCTCTCTCTGTTTTTCGGCCAGCCTTCTTTTACGCGGGGCGCCATTGCTCTCGAACCGGGGCGCGTGTTTTTTGGCGACTCCCATCATTGCTGGGCGGGCAACGGGTTTTTTAATCTCGAATGGGGGTGCTACGAACCGCTGGCCGGCCTTTCGCGCGCGGCAAGTCCCGCGCTGTTCGAAGTGACCCGAAAATTCGGCACCATCCTTGAAAACGTGGAGCTGAACGCGCAGCGCAAGATTGACTCATCACCGGGGACTTTATCACGCGGTGCCAGGGCCTCCTTTCCGATCACACACCTCCAGGTGGTGGATCGTTCCGGGGTCGCCGGCCTGCCGCGCCGGATCTTCATCCTTGTGCGCGATTCACGCGGTCTGCTGCCACGCATGGCGCGCCTGACGAGCGAACAGGCCGTGCTCTGGAACCTCTTCGGATTCGGCACCGTCCCCGAGGCCGGGCCATCAGGATCCGCGGCACGGCCGTTTTTCGGTGAATGGCCGGCCCTGTTTCACCCCGCGGTGTACGCTCTGTTATTCTGGGAAAAATTGAAAACTTCCGGAACGGAATGCTGGCTGGTCAATTTCGCGGATTTCGAATCGAACGATGCATCAGGCGAACTGGAAACATCCGGGCTGGCGCGCGCCCTGGTGCGGGCCGTGCACGATGAACAGATCACGCCGGACGATCTGGTCCGGGACGAAACCTGGGAATTCGACCGCCTGGCGCGGTTCCCGGGCACCAGGGCAGCGGCCCTCGCGCGCGAAGCGGATCCGGCCCTTGTGGCCGCGCGCGCGGAACTGCTCGCCCTGTTTCGCGAACGAATTTTCGCCTGGTCCGACTTGCTGGATCGGGAACTTACGATGGCTCTGCCGGGGGAAAAACGTCCGTGAAAAGTTTTCCGCTGCGCTCCCGGGACCTGGCCCGGCTGCGACGCCTTGAAAACGCCGTACTCGCCTCGGCCGGTCTCGTCATCAATTTAGACGAAAATCATCCAGCCCTGCTGGAGGAAAGCCCCTCGTCCCTGAACACCGGCACCACCCGTCAACCGCATGTTCATGAAATCCAGCTTTTCAAATTGGGATCGAACTATTTTTTCGCGAAGAGCGAGGACGTTTACCTGCCCCTTGACTGGCGCACCCCCCTTGATTTTCGCTCCTTCGCCCGTTTCGCGGAATCCTTTTTTACGGAAGGCGAAGCCATGGTGCCGGTTCGGACCTTACCGTTCGATGACGATCCTGAAATCGCACCCATCACGTTCCGGCGCGATGAAGTTCTGAAAAACGTGGCCTATCTTACAGGCCTGCGCGATGAGACCGGGCCCGAACTGGTGGAGCCCGACGCCGTGCGCGCTCTGTTCGTTCTGTACCTGGCGCGTAAGGAGCGACTCCTTTCGGTCGGGTCCTCCCTGTATGAAAACGTTTTTAATCACCACGGTCGGGACGTCCTGTATGAAGTCCTCGGTTCAGGTCTGGGACGTTTGCTGGGAGTACCCGCGCCCCGCAATCTCCTGGGCCTGCGCCGGGACTTCGGCGGCACGCGCCTGGAGCGCTACGTGCTCTCGCGTTCGCTGGGCGGACCGCACCACCCCACCACGATGGAAACCGCGGTTCGGACGTGCGCGCGGGATCCGGAAAACCTGCCTGATTTTCGTTTCGCCTGGCACAACGCGAACCCGCTGCGACTGGAATGTTACGAACAGAACGGCCCCTGCCCCTTCCGGGAAATAGTCTCCGTATTAGAAAAACAATTCGCCTTCGCGTCCGATCTGATTCGCTCGGACGCGCTGGATCGCCTGCTGGCCTCGGAAACCGATCGTAAATTCCAGGAGTACCTGGCCCCGCGCGGATGCCCGGGGCGGCTGTATACTGTGGACTTCGGCGAATCCCTGTTTCCCGAAGTCCAGTTCGCTCCGGACGATCCGCACTACCGGACCGCGCGGGAAAACCACGGACGCCGTCTGCGGGAATACCTGCGCCGCCTGCTGGCTTTACCGGCCGGGCCGTATCGCGGCCATGCGGGCCAGGTCATCGGTCTGTTCGTCTTAATTTCGCCTGATTTTTTTGATAATTGGTTTTCGCGCATTCCGGCCGATTTTTTTCCTTACCCGGACGAACGGGCGCGACCGGCGCTCCGGCCCGACACGCTGGCGGACCTGTTTCGTTTCATGCGGGCGACGCTGCGCGAGGAGCTGGGCCTGCCGGAGGGAGGCGAAACCGCCGGCGCGAGCGAACACCTGAACCGCCTGTTCGCCCCTTAGCACTCTGCTAAAATTTTCCGGGTCAGCAGCCCTCGGTTTCATTCAGTGGCGCTACGCCCCAGATGTGCTTCGCGTAGGCGCGCACGCTGCGGTCGGCGCAGAAGCGACTCGACCGGGCTGTGTTGACGATGGACTTGCGCGTCCAGGCCGTCACGTCCTTGAAATCGTCTGACACCCTGGCCTGGGCGGCGCGAAATTCGGCGAAGTCAGCCAGAACGAAAAAATGATCCGGTCCGGGCACGAGCGAGCCGAAAATTTCATCCGCGTAGCCAGGCTGACCGGCGGAAAACCGCATGGATTTTAATTCGTCGAGCGCGCGCCGCAGGTCCGGCTGGCTCCCGTACACATCGCCAGGGTGGTAACCGCGCATCCGCAACTCTTTCAATCGTTCCACCGTGTGGCCGAAGATATATATGTTCTCGGGTCCCACCTCTTCGGAAATTTCCACGTTCGCCCCGTCCAGTGTGCCGATCGTGACCGCCCCGTTCATCATAAATTTCATATTCCCCGTTCCAGAGGCTTCCATGCCCGCGGTGGAAATCTGCTCTGACAGGTCCGCGGCGGGGTAAATCTGCTCGGCCAGAGAAACACGAAAGTCCGGTAAAAAGGCCACCTGGATGCGGTCACGCAGTGCGGGCTCACCGCGCGCGACAAGGCTGACATTGTGAATCAGTTTAATGATCTGTTTGGCCCGCCGGTACGAAGGCGCCGCCTTGCCGGCGAAGATGAACACACGCGGCACGTACTCGCGACCGGGATCGTCCAGCAGTTCGAGCATGTCGGCGATGATGCGCAGGAGATTGAGCAACTGACGTTTGTATTCATGAATCCGTTTGACCTGGACATCGAACAGCGCGTCGGGATCAACCGTGAGGCCGCATTCGAACCGGATGAGTCGCGCGAGATGTTCTTTGCGCAGCCGCCGCGCACGCCGCCACTCGCCCTGAAAGGCCGGGTCCGTTGCGCCCAGCTCCACCTCACGCAGCTTGCGCAGGTCCGTAATCCAGCCCGGCCCCAGAATCCGGGTCAGGAGACCGGAGAGATCCGGGTTTGCCGAAAGCAACCAGCGTCGGTGAGCGATGCCGTTCGTCACATTGCTGAATTTTTTCGGGTCCAGGTCGTAAAACGGCTTGAACAATTCTTCCTTGAGAATGTTCGAATGCAGCTGAGAAACACCGTTTACATGCCGCGATCCGACCACCGCCAGATTCGCCATACGAACCCGACGCGGCGTGGATTCGTCCACGAGCGAAAGCGACGCGATGGTGGTTTCTGGAACAGCGCGCGCGCGCATTTCACCGAGGAATCGGAAGTTAATAGCGAAGATGAGTTCCAGGTGGCGCGGCAGGACCCGGCCCAGCAAATCCTCCTCCCACATCTCAAGGGCTTCGGGCATCACCGTATGGTTCGTGTACGCGATTGAGGCGCGAGTCAACTCCCAGGCCCGGTCAAAAGCGAGCCCGTACTGGTCGATGAGGAGACGCAACAGTTCGGCGACCGTCAGGGCCGGGTGCGTATCGTTCAGGTGAAACAGAACGCGTGCGGGCAGGTCCTGGATATCGCCGCCTTCCGCGTGCAGAGTTACCAGCGCGTCCTGCACCGTGGCGGCCACCAGAAAATATTCCTGTTTCAAACGCAACTCGCGACCGATCGTGGCGCTGTCGCTGGGATATAAAATTTTCGTGAGTGTTTCCGATTGAATCGTATCGTTCAGGGCCTGGATATAATTTCCGTTCTGAAAGTTTTCCAGGTTGAACTCGGTGGCGGGTCCCGCGCGCCAGAGACGCAGGTGGGCGGTGGAAGTGGACCCGAATCCGGGCACCAGAATATCGTGGGCGTGCGCGAAAATCGTCTCGCCCGGAATCCAGCGCGTTCGAATCTGGCCCGGCTCCATTTCGTACGTTTCGGTGTGTCCGAAAAATGAAATTGGAAAACGAATTTCAGGGCGCGCCAGCTCCCAGGGATTGCCGCGGCTGAGCCAGTTATCGGGCGCCTCAAACTGGTTCCCGTTCACGATTTGCTGGCGAAACATACCAAACTCGTAGCGCAGCGTGGAGCCCGAACAGGGCAGACCGAGCGTGGCCATACTGTCAAGGTAACAGGCCGCCAGACGACCAAGGCCCCCGTTGCCGAGGCCCGCGTCCGGCTCGTACGGAATGACTTCGTCCAGATCGTACCCCAGGCTGGCCAGCATCTTCGCCGCCGTTTCGCGCAGGCCCAGGTTGATCAACTGCGAGTTCAACAAATTCCCGATCAGAAATTCCATGGAAAGATAATACACCCTCTTCGCGGGACGCCCGCGCGTGGCCGCGCGGTTAATGTTCCAGCGATCGATCAATATATCACGAAGGGTGGCCGCCAGGGCCCGGTACACGTCAATGGTGGTCGTATCGTACTTAAATTTGCCGATGTCGTATTCGAGATGGTCGACGAAGGCCCGTGCGAGCGACGCTTCGTCCGTGCCGCGATCGGTCTCCAGCAAAGACCAGAGATTCCGCTGCCCCTTCCCGGGTACCGGTTCGATTGATTCAGGTTTCATAGGTTGAGAATCGCCATAGAATGCCACGGGGGAATCGATTCGTTGGGTACGCGAGGAAAAATAATTGAATAAATTCGGCCGGACAGCCGACCTGTCCCCGTGCCACCGGCCAGTTTCCGTCGCTCTTTTTGGCTTTTGCCCCTGATCGCGGTATTATTTGTCGGCTGTACCGTTTCAGAACCGGAATGCGCGCCCGCGGACGCCTCGTGCAGTCCCTTCGCTGTGGCCATCCTGGCCACATTGCGGGCTTCCTCCAGCGCGTTAAATTACGTGTACTGGGGAGAAGCCTCCGGAACGAACGCGGTGAAGCGCATTGTCCCGGCCGGCGGGAATCAAACCTCATTCTTAACCCAGGCGGGTGTCCTGAACGGGATAACGATTTCGGGTGGAACGATGTACCTCACGGCGGGAACCGCCATAAATCAGTCCAGCATCCGTAACCCGCTCAGCTCCGTGTTAACCACGACGGGCGGTTCCCCCGTGTCCATTGACGCGGACGATTCCGCGGTCTACTGGATTGACGGAGCGGCGGGCAGCCTGAACCGTTATAATTTTGGGTCCGCTACAACACAGCAGATCGTACCTTCGGGCCTGACAAACACGAAACTCACCCTGGGGCCCGAAACTTATTTTTTTCGACTCAACAACGAAGTCCGCTCCCTGGATCGAATAAACGGCGGCGCTCTGAATCTGCTGGTTTCCGGGCTGGCTGCGGGTGGCGCCATCGATTACAACCCGGCGGACGGCCTGGTGTACTTTAACATTTCCACCACAAACGAGGTTCGGGCCATTCGGCCGGATGGAACACTGGTGCGCAGTTTCACGGTCGCGGGCGGGGATAACACGGCTCTCACGATGGCGGTCGACCCGACCGGTTCTCACGTTTACGTGGGGGAAACCGGATCTGGAAAAATTTATCGGTTCAACACGGACGGCACCGGACAACAGCTCCTGACAACGGGTTCGTCCATCGTTTCCATGGCGCTCGAATTCACGACGCGCTGACCCTCGCCTCGATTAACACAAAGTTAACGCGAAACTGTCCGGCCGTATATAAAGAATCGCCCCCTGGCGGCCGTCCTATCAGGTATGAGTTGCGATTTCGATAACCAGTCCCCGTCAGTCGAACGGCGGGACGCCGCAGGCATCCGCGCGCTGGCCGTGCTGGAGCGCGAAGAAGAAACGAAGGTTAATTCACGAAAAAAATTCGGTCTGGAATGCCAACTCTGCGGCCGGTTCGGCTGCACGTCCGATCTGGAAAACTGGCCGTACAGCGAATCAGGGTTCCCGGAACTCCTGCCGCTGACCTGTCAATAAACGCAGGCCCCTCATTTCAGGGACAGGCGATTTTTATTTCGTACGGCGTTACGAGTTTGCCCGTACGGTCGACCTCACCCCAGGCGTCGGCGCAGACCATCGTATGCTCGCCCATTTTCTTTTTGCGCACCGCCTGCGCCACGCGAGCGCGGCCACTCTCGAAAGGAAACGCGAAGGCGAACGCGGCCGGGATGACGATTTGTCCCTTTTCGCTCACAAAACCGATTTTATCGTTTTCGACGAACCGCGCCAGGCCTTCCACGAAGTCGTCCGGACCGTTATCAAACGGAAATAAATCCACGATCCTCCTGCCGGTCGTATCGATCAGTTCGAATTTTCCGCTGTCGGGATTGTGAACCTGCGCGAAGCCGTAGCGATTGAATTCACCGGCCGTGCTGTAGCGCGCGGGAATCTGAATGCGGCCGTCCGCCGCCCGGTAGCCATACAGACCGTCCGCTGATTCGAACAGGACGGGCATCTTTCCGCGCGATTCCGCGACGAGATCGACCGGGGCCCGAAACAGGAACAGGAACAGGAACAGGAACAGGAACAGGAACAGGAACAGGAACAGGAGGGACGTGATACCACCGGGGCGCGGGGTCGGAGTAAAATTCGTTTTTTTCATTAAAAATTTTTTTCAGGCGAACCGGAAGCCGGGCTCACTGGATCGTCACGAATTGTTCGATCTCGTCCGGGGAGAGGAAGTTGCGGATTTCGCCCGCGTCGCCGAACTCACCGAGAATCTGGCCGAAGTTGCGTCCCGACACGACGAAAATCTGGCGCCCGGCGAAAACTTTAAATATCGTTTTGAGGGCCATGATATCGCGGTCGCTCAACTCCGTCAGGTTCCGTAGATCGAACACATTCAGGTCTTTGAGGGTCTGCTTGAGGAAGACCGGGCCGAACAGACGGGAGGCCTCCGTCAGGACCGGAACGCTGCCCGGGCTTTCCAGGAACTGAACGGTCACCCGGCCCCCGGCGCGCGTAACGAGAATCGGCCGTTCGATGGACTCGGCGTTCAACCCGTGAACCGCGTTCCATTCGAGGGCCGAATTGATCTTTTGCGCCAGTTTGTCCGGATCGTACGGTTTGATCAGATAGTCCGTGATACCGTACTGGAGGCACTGACGCACCAGTTCTTTATCGCCATGAGCGGTCAGCATGATCACCGGCGTATTTTTGGTAAGATCTTCTTTTCGAAGGGTCTTCAGCACCTCGATCCCTGAAATCCCTGGCATGTCGATATCGAGGATAATAAAATCGGGGTTCCCCGTCCGCGCCAGCTCCAGGCCGCGATCCGGACTCAAAGCCTCCAGGACCTGGAAACCGCGCGTCGTCAGGTGGCGTTCGAGCAGTTTCAACATGGAAACATCGTCGTCGATGACCAGGACCAGCTTCATGCGTCAAGGGTACGCCAGGGCTCCGGCGGCGGTCAATACAACTTTTTCGAGCCAACCCTGTCAAAGTCAGTAAGTTCCCCGGAGTTAAGGGCCCGTTTCCCCGGGGAAGATGAACGCTAAGGGCTAATTTTTGGTTTCGGCGCGGGCCGGTCGCGGGCCCTGTGGCAGGCGTATGGCGGAATATTTGCTGATCAAAGAACGGGAGGCGGATATCGGCGGGGGATTTACCGTGGGACGAATCCTGCCCCATCGCCAGAAACGCATGGTGGGACCGTTCTGCTTTATCGACCACATGGGCCCGGGCACGATCGGCCCCGGGCGCACCGGAGGCATCGGCCAGCACCCGCACATCGGGCTTTCCACGCTCACGTACCTCCTGGAAGGGGCCTTTTTACACAAGGATAGCATCGGCACGGTGCAGACGATCACGCCCGGGTCGGTCAACTGGATGACCGCCGGCCGAGGCATCGTGCACGCCGAAAAAATCCCCGCGGAATTCCAGGATGGCCGCGAGCATCCCGTCCATGGTTATCAGATCTGGGTCGCCCTGCCGGTTGCCGACGAGGAGAACGAACCTTCCTTCGCTCACCTCCCCGCCGCGGACCTGCCCGCCTGGGAGGAAAACGGACTGCGCTTTAAGTTGATCGCCGGGGAGGCGTACGGTCGGCGTTCCCCCGTGCCCGTTTATTCGCCCCTGTTTATGATCGAAGTCACGACCGCCGCCGCAAGCGAATTCAAAGGCGACCGGCTCTTCGGCGAAATCGGCGTCTGCGTCGTGGACGGCCAGATTCGCACCGCGAGCGAAACGATCGAACGCGGCGCGATGCCGATCTGGGATACCGCGGCCGCCTGCGCCTTCACAGTCGGCCCGGAGGCGCGCCTCTTGCTGTTCGGCGGCCAGGCCTTTCCCGAACCGCGCTTCATGGACTGGAATTTCGTATCGCACGACCGCGCGAAACTGACCGCGGCCCGCGAGCGCTGGCAGGCGCGCCAGTTTCCGATGATCGCGGACGAAACATCGTACGTGCCGTATCCTGCTTGAGGGAGACCCAAAAAAGTGGGTTCGGGGCGCATCCGCTGCGCGGACCGGGCTCTCCGGCCGGAAGACCGGCCGTCCATCCCTTGCGCGGTACCGGGCGTAAAAAGATCAGTACAATCGCAGAAAACCGAGAACCAGCGCGCCCACTGTGCAACCCAGAGCCGCCAGTGAGTACGCGAAGGCCGGCGCGTTGCGCTCCGCTGCGCCCGCCGGTTCGCCGCGCATGTAAAACACAGCCACAACCCGAATGTAATAGTACGCGGCCAGGAAGCTGTTCAGTACGCCGAGCACCGCGAGCCAGGGGTAACCGCCGTCCACGACCAGTTTAAATACGAAGTACTTGCCGAAGAAGCCGGCCGTCGGCGGAAACCCGGCCAGGGAAAACATGAACACGGCCATGGCCAGTCCCATGTACGGGAAGCGTCGCCCGATGCCGGCCAGATCGTCCAGGTCCAGGCCGGTTTCACCTTCGCGCGCGGCCCAGGCGAGGATCCCGAAGGCCCCGCCGGTGATTAGCGTGTACGCCAGGAGATAAAAAAACAGGCCGTGGTAAAAATTATACGTGGGCACCAGATCAACGACGACGAACGCGGTCAGGATGTACCCCGCGTGCGCGACGCTCGAAAACGCGAGCATGCGCTTCACGCTTTTTTGCATCAGCGCACCAAGGTTGCCCACTGTCATCGTCAGCAGCGCGAGGCCGATGAACGCCGTGCGCCACGGCACCGCGTCGAACACTTCGGCGAAAAGGCGCGCGAGCGCGGCGAAGACCGCGGCCTTGATGCCTGTCGCCAGAAAAGAGGAAACGGGCGCGGCCGCTCCGTCGTACACGTCGGGTGCCCAGGCGTGAAACGGCGCGAGCGCGGCCTTGAACGAAAACCCGGCCAGCAGCAAAGCCCCCGCGAGCGCCAGCAGGCCCTGCGTGCCAGGTTTGCCCGCCGCCAGCCGAATGGAAGCGTAGAACGTGTCGCCCGCGGCGCCGAAGGCCGCGGCGCTGCCGAAGAGCAGCAGGCCCGCGGCGAAGATACCCGGCAGATAATATTTGAGCGCCGCTTCCAGGGAAGCTTCGCGAACGCGAAAGTATCCGGCCAGGACGTACGCGGCCAGCGAAGCCAGCTCCACGCCGATGAACAGCGTGAGCAGTTCGGCCGCGAGCGCCATGGTCATCATCCCGGCGGCGGCCAGGAAAATCAGCGCATAATACTCGCCGGTTACGGCGCGTTCGTCGCGCAGATACCGTGCGGAAAACAGGATGGCCACGAGCGCCGAGACGGCGCTGACCAGTTGCATGCCCGCGGCGAATTCGTCAAAAAGAACGGTTCCCTCGAAGAGGCGAATTCGACCCGGTCCGATTTCCAGCAGGCGCCAGACCGCCGCCGCGCAGGCCGCGAGGGCGAAGACGACGGACACGGAAGCGGAGAGCGCCCGTCCGCTTTCGCGCAGCATCGCTTCGTGGAAAAGCAGGCCGAGTGCTCCGGCCGTCACCAGCCAGAGCGGAAGCAGTTCGATAAATTCGGGATAAAACAAAAGATCCATAAAGTGCCGTCAGGGTACCGGTGTTGTTTTCGTTTCGGTCTCGGCCAGCGGGGCGGCCGTGCGCATGTGCGCGATAATATTCGTTTCCAGCGAAACCTTCAGCGAGTTCAGGATGAACCCGGGCGCGACGCCGATGGTAAACATAAAAAACAAAAGCGGCAGCAGCGTTACGATCTCGCGCAGATTGAGATCTTTCAGCGCGTGACCCGCACCGTGAGCCGCCGGAGCGGCCTGCGCCTGACCCCCGTGCGCGTCGTGGCCGTGCCCGCCGTGGCCATGGCTGTCGTGACCGCCACCGCCGATTAATTTCGCGGAGGGCGCGCCAAAGAACACGGCGCCGTACAGTTTGAAGAGGTACCAGGCGCCGAGCACCACGCCGGAGACGGCGATGGCGCCGAGCACCGGATAGGCCTGGAACGTACTGAGCAAAATGACGTACTCGCCGATGAAGCCGTTCAGTCCAGGCAGACCGGCGGAGGACAGAGTGGCGATCAGGAACACAACCGCGAAGACCGGCATAACCCGCGCGATCCCGCCGTAGTCGGCGATGAGACGCGTATGCGTCCGGTCGTACACCATTCCGATCAAAAAGAAAAGCGCGCCGGTAGACAGCGCGTGGTTGATCATCTGGAGCACGCCGCCCTGGAGGCCGGAAAGCGAAAACGTAAAAATGCCGAGCACGATAAAGCCCATGTGCGATACGGACGAATACGCGATCAGGCGTTTCATATCCGGCTGTACGGCCGCGGTCATGGCCCCGTGCACGATCCCGATCACCGCGATGATACAGAGCGCCGGGGCGAAATAATACGACGCGTCCGGAAAGAGGGTCAGGTTAAATCGAATGAGCCCGTAACAGCCGAGCTTCAACAGAACCCCGGCCAGGATCACCGAACCGCCAGCGGGCGCCTCGGTGTGCGCGTCGGGCAGCCAGGTATGCACCGGGACCACGGGCACTTTGATCAGAAAGGCCAGCGCGAACGCGGCGAAAAGCCAGAGGCCGGCCGTGCCACCGGGTCGCTTCGCGAGGATCACCTCATAATCGAAGCTGCCGGCGGCGTACGCCAGATAGAGAATCGCCACGAGCATGAGCAACGATCCGATCATCGTAAAGAGCACGAACTTGAGCGTGGCGTAAACGCGATTTTCGCCGCCCCAGATCCCGATGATAAAAAACATCGGGACGAGCATCACTTCCCAGAACGTGTAGAACACGAACAGATCCAGGGCCACGAACGCGCCGATCACTCCCGTTTCCAGCACGAGTAATGAGGCGTAGTACCCCACCGGCCGGTCGCGGATACTTTCCATTCCGCCCAGCACGACCATCGGGAACAGAAACGTGGTCAGCAATGTCATCCAGAGCGAAACCCCGTCGATCCCCAGCTTCCAGGCGATGCCGAAGTCTGGCAGAAACGGCACATACTCCGCGAATTGAAAGCCGCCGACGGTCGGGTCGAAGTCGCGCCAGAGCACGAGCGACACCGCGAAATTCACGAGCGTGATGAGCAGCGTGACCAGGGCTGGCGCGCGATACCCGCGCAGAAACGGCAGGATCACCAGGCCCGAGAGCGGAATGAAAATGAGCAGCGTGAGTATCATAATTTTTTTTTACGCGATTTCGCCTGAAACTAATTAAACGTAATATTACCGAATGCGATCCATAACAGAAGCACCACGCCCACGAAAATATACGCCAGATACGCCCGCACCTGGCCGTTCTGCAGCGAACGTAACGCGCCACCGACGCCGTACGCGGCCGCCACCAGGCCGCGGATGGAACCTTCGATCACCGTCCCGTCAACGAAACGAAAGGCGATCAAGTCCGAAGCGGCCCGGAAGGGTTTCAGTAAAACAGCTTCGTAAATTTCATCTACGTAATACTTCCGTTCGAAGAGCCGGCCGAAAAACGCGAAGGCCCGCGCCAGAGCGTCGCCCACGGCCGGAGACCAGAGGAAGACCCAGAACGCGCCGAGAACGCCGACGATGGCGATACCCACCGACAGGGCCATCAAGGGGAGTTCCAGTTCGTGCGGGGCTCCGTCAGCGACCGGCGTCGAAATACCGGTCACAGCACCCAGAAAATGTTCGATCAGATTATGCCCGCCGAGTACGTGCGGAATGCCCAGAAAGCCCACCGTGGCCGAAAAAAAAGCGAGGATGACGAGCGGTACGGTCATGAGTCCGTGTTCTTTCACTTCATGCGCGTGTCCGCGGTACGAACCGAAAAACGTGAGCACGACGAGCCTGGTCATGTAAAACGCGGTGAGCAGCGCCGTCAAAAGGCCCAGACCGAAAAAAAACGCGGGCAGAGCGGGATGGATTACGTTCCGCGTGGCCAGTGCCTTCCAGAGAATTTCGTCTTTACTGAAAAATCCCGCGAACGGGGGCAAACCCGCGATCGCCAGCCAGGCCACCAGGAAGGTCACGGCCGTGACCGGGATTTTTTTCAGGAGCCCGCCCATGTTCCGCAGATCCTGTTCGTGATGCAGGGCGTGGATGACCGAACCCGCCCCGAGAAAAAGACAGGCCTTAAAAAACGCGTGCGTCATGACATGGAAAATGCCGGCGCTGTACGCGCCCACGCCCACGCCGAGAAACATGTACCCGAGTTGCGAAATCGTCGAATACGCCAGAACCTTTTTGATATCGTACTGACCGAGCGCGATCGTCGCGGCGAAGAAGGCCGTCACCACGCCCACCGTGGCCACGACCGTGGACGCGAGCGGCGACAGCGCGAACAGAAAGTGCATACGCGCCACCAGGTACACGCCAGCCGTCACCATCGTGGCCGCGTGGATCAGGGCCGACACCGGGGTGGGACCGGCCATGGCGTCCGGCAACCAGACAAAAAGCGGGAGCTGGGCCGACTTACCCGCGGCGCCCACCATCAGAAGCAGGCAGATGGCCGTGGCCACGCCCGGTCCGAACAGATTCTGTCTGGCCTGGAGTTCGGAGATGCTGAGGGTGCCGGCCACGCCGAACAGAACGAACATGGCCAGTAAAAAGCCCGCGTCGCCGATGCGATTGGTGATGAACGCTTTTTTGCCGGCTTCCACTTTCTCCGGGTCGTCGTACCAGAACGAGATCAGGAGGAAGGAACAGAGGCCCACGCCTTCCCAGCCCACGAAGAGCAGCGGCAGCGAATCGCCCAGAACCAGAATAATCATTGAAAATACGAAAAGATTGAGATAGGTAAAAAACTTCGAAAAACCCGGATCTTCGTGCATGTAGCCGACGCTGTAGATGTGAATGAGTCCGGCCACGAACGTTATGAAAAGTAACATCACCGCCGTCAGCGCGTCCATGGCCAGTCCGATGCGTACGGTCAGCGGTCCCGCTTCGATCCAGTTCCAGAGTTGCAGCGAAAGCGCGCTGCCTTCCGGCAGGCCGCGCAATTCCAGAAAAGCCAGCACCGTCACCACGAAGGATGTCGCGACCGCGCCGATTCCGATCAGGGCCGTCAGTGCGTGCGGGGCCTGTCCGTGGCGGCGCGCGAAAAACAGCGACGACAGCCCGTTGAGCAGGGCGCCGGCCAGGGGGGCGGCCGGGATGATCCATAAATGTTCGACCATAAATTTAAATCCGATATTTTCTCAAAATGTCCTGGCGATCAGCCTTTCAACCGGTTGAAAACGCCGGGATCGATATTCTCACGCATCCGAAAGAGGGCGATGATGATCGCCAGGCCAATGCTCACTTCCGCCGCGGCGATGGCGATGACGAAAACCACCGCCAGGTGACCGGCCATATTCGCGTGAACGCCGGAGAACACCACGAAGGCCAGGTTGGCGGCCGATAACATGAGTTCGACGCTCATCAGGAGCACGAAGATGTTCTTCCTGGAAAGCACCCCGACCGTGCCGATGCCGAACAGAAGTACGCTCAAAATCAGATAGTGCGCGGGCGTGATCGGAAACAGTGTCAGTGCTGGAAATTGCATAGGTACCCTCAGAATGATCCTTTTCACAGACGCCGCTTGGCGATGACCAGCGCGCCCACGACCGCGGTCAGGAGCACGAGCGAAAGCATCTCGAAGGGGAATAAAAACTTCCCGAACATGAGCTCCCCCACGCGTTCGATTCCGCCGAAGCCGGCCTGGTTCTGGCCCGCCGCGGCCACGGCCGGCGCGCCTCCGGATAGCAGGAGCACGACCGGAACAATAACACCCAGAAGCGCGCATCCCAGGACGGCGATCGTCAGCAAGGGACTCGCCCGCAACGGAATCAGGTCTTCCTGGCGCAAATTCAAAATCATAATGACGAAAATGATCAGCACCATGATGCCGCCCGCGTACACGAGCACCTGGATGACCGCCGCGAAACCGGCCGAAAGCAGTCCGAAGAGGCCCGCCAGCGCGGCGAACGCGACCACCAGCGCGAGGGCCGAGGCGATGGGATTGGTCCGCGTGATCAACACGAGGGCGCTCAGGATCATCAGGCCCCCCAGGCTATAAAAAACGACTGCTTCGATCATACTCTATTCGCTCGCCTCGTGGTACGGGTAAACTCAGGGACGCGCATTCACCCCGTGGGTTTTGTCGGTCGGCCGGTGTGGATTGTAGTCCGGAACAAAATCGGCGTTATCGTGATCCATCAGCTTCTCTTTGGTCAGAACGAAACTGTCGCGCGTGTACCCGGCGAAGGAAACCTCCGGCACGTCCATCCGAATCGCGTCCAGCGGGCAGGCTTCCACGCACAGACCGCAGAAAACGCAGCGCAGGAGATCGATGTCGAATTTTTGCGGAAATTTTTCGATGTACGGATCGGGCGATTCGGCCGCTTTGATGTGAATACAGAACGCGGGGCAGTTCGTCGCGCAGAGCATACAGGCCGTACAGCGCGGGCTGCCGTCTTCGCGTTTCATGAGACGGTGCCGGCCGCGGGTGGCGTCCGGCAGGGCCTTCGACTGCTCGGGATAAAACACCGTGGTCAGCTTCGCGGGCATGAACAGATTGCGCACCACATGCCCCAGAGTCAGGAGCAGCCCGGACACGATTTCGTAGAGGTAGAAGCGCCGCAGGCCCCGGATTTTCGGTCGTTTAACGGTTTTCATACAATGAACCCTTTTCGCTCACACATCCCAATTCACTAAAAGGACGAAATTTATCCGCGCAACCAGATGGTCGCGGCCCCGGTGGCCAGGATGTTCAGAACCCCGACCGGGATCATCATCTTCCAGCCCAGGTTCATGAGTTGATCGTAACGGAACCGCGGGAGCGTCCAGCGCACTTGCACGTAGAGCCAGCAGAAAACCAGGGCCTTCGCCAGCAGCATCGACACCTGTAAGCCGGCCACGATGTATGGCGCCACGGAAGCCAGGTCCAGAGCGAGCACCACCGGCACGGCCGCGAGCGCCCCCACCATCAGGCCGAACAACGCCAGCGCGATGACCATGTACTCGCCGCGTTCCACGCCTTTCGCGTACAGCACGTGCTGCAGGGGTGACCGGCGAATGACGATGATCCCGCCAACCAGACCGGTCACGGCCAGCAGGCCGAGCATGGCCGCGGCGGTTTCGTTCGGATGCGCGCGGAGCACGTCCGTGGCGAAAAACGGCACCTGGTAGCCGCCCAGGAACAGCGTGGCGATGACCACGGACGCGACGACCATGTTCGCGTACTCGGCCATAAAAAACAGCGCGAATTTCATGCTTGAGTATTCGGTATGATACCCGGCCACGAGTTCCGATTCGCCTTCGGCCAGATCGAAGGGGGTCCGGTTGGTTTCGGCGAAGGCCGCGGTCACGAAGAGCACGAAGGCCACCGGTTGCATGAACACGCCCCAGTTCGGCAGGAAAGGAACCCGGACGCCGAGAACGCTCAGCGGGCCAGTCTGTTGTTCGACGATCCCGTCCAGCCGCAGATCGCGGTAGACCATCAGCATGGCTACGATCGCGAGGCCCATGGCCAGTTCGTACGAAATCATCTGCGCGGAAGAACGCAAACCGCCCATGAGCGAAAACTTATTGTTGGACGACCAGCCGGCGAAGATGATCCCGTACACGCCCAGCCCGGTCACGGCCAGGAGCAACAGAATGCCGGCCTCGTAGTCGGCCACTTGAAAACGAAAGATATAATCGCCGATCGGTACCGGCGCGGCGATCGGCACCAGCATCAACGGGATCAGGGCCACGGTCATGGACCAGAACGGCGCCAGGAGATAGTAAAATCGATGCACACGCTCGGGCGTGATGTCCTCTTTCATCATCAACTTGATGACGTCGGCGATGTTGTGCAACATCCCGAACAAGCGCACTCCCAGAATATTGGCGCGATTCGGACCGATCCGGTCCTGGATAATCGCGGCCCCCTTGCGTTCGAGCCAGATCATCAGGGGGATCAACTGGAGCGGAATCATCCAGGCGACGACCGCCATGATGAGAATATTGATCAAAAGAAAAACTGACTGCTCACTCATACGCGCACGCTCCCGGGATTGGGCCGCACGTTAAAATCGATCTTTTTATTTTCAAACGGCGGCGGGCCGAGCGGAGGCAGGTCGAGTTCGACACCGGCGGCGGGGATACTCGTAAAACGCAGTCCCGCCAGGGCCGGCACAGCGACGGCCACCTGCGCGAACACGTCCTCGGGTCCGGCGAAATCGAAACCCGGTTTGCCGAGGAGACGACCCAGGCCGGCGAGAGCCAGTGCCGGCGCGGGAATGGACTCGTGCGGTTCGTACGCCAGACGGGCCGCCTGGAGCAGAGACGTCGCGTTGACGAAAGTTCCGTTCGTTTCGGCGAAATTGCGCACCGGGATGGCGATTCGCGCGGAACTTGCAATACCATTTTTTTGCGAAGAAAAAACGGCGAGCGTGGCCGCCTTTCCCAGAGCGGCCAGGGTCCGCGCGTCTTCCGGAGATCGCGGCCCCGGTTCCACCACGACCAGCACCTTCACGGAACCGGCCTCAAGTCGTTTGATGAGTCCGTCCATGTTCTGCGAAATGCCGGCCAGTACGAGACCGTTCTGATTCGGATACCGCGCGGCCAGGCGCAGCAGATTGTCGGCGACCCCGTCGGCCGGTGGGACGAGCGCGGTCAGATTCGAGCCGGGCAGAGCCGCCGCGAGTTTTTTTAATGTAAAAAGCGTTTCATTCGAAGAATACGGTCCCGCCAGAAACTCGATGCCCGCCGCCCCGGCGCCGCGGAGCGCTTCGGCCAGAGCCGCCAGTCCGCGCGCTTCGTCCGTTTCCGCTCCGTCCACGATGGGCCGGAAAAAACGATCCGCGTCCAGATCTTTGAACGAAAAACGACCATCATCGCAGAGCCAGACGCGATTGAGCTTTTCGTTCTCGCGCGGCATGAAGCGCCAGGCGCGACCGCGGTTGTGTTCTACGGTAATGCTGCATCCGCGCGCGCAACCGTTGCACACGGACGGGGCCTTTTTTAAAAACCAGACACGTTGCTTGAACCGAAATTCCTTGAGCGTGAGCGCGCCGACCGGACAGACGTCGGTGACGTTACCCGAATAATCGTTGGCGATCGGTTTGCCCGGGAAGATATCGATGGTACTTTCGTGGCCCCGGTGGAAAATTCCCAGTTCGGACGAACCGGGCACGTTATCGAGAAAACGAACACAGCGCGTGCAGAGAATACAACGTTCCTGGTCGAGCATGATGTGCTCGCCCGCGTCCACGGCCTTGCCGCCCTTGAAGCTGCGCGGCACGATGCGGCGATGATCGTACAGCCCGTGGTCCATGTAATGGTCCTGGAGTTTACACTCGCCGGCTTTGTCGCAGATGGGGCAATCGAGCGGATGATCGAGCAGCAGAAACTCGAGCGCGGATTTTTGCGCGCCCACTGCTTTTTCGCTCGTGGTGTGCACAACCATGCCCTCGGTCACCTTCGTATTGCAGGCGATGGTCAACATCGGTCCGCGCGGGCCCTCAATCTCGACCATGCAGGTGCGACAGTTGCCGTCCACCGGCAGGTGGGAATGGTAACAGAAATGTTCGAGCTTCACCCCGCTGGAAGTACAGGCCTCCAGAAGATTGATGCCTTCCGGGACTTCGAATTTTTCGCCGTCGATCGTGACTGCTGGCATACTGATCCTCAGGAAACCGCGGCCGCGGCAAACACGGCCGGTTTACAATATTTTTCGAAATCGGAACGGAACTTTTTGATGAAACTCCGCACCGGCATGGCGCAGGCCGCGGCCAGCGCGCAGATGGTCCGGCCTTCCATGTTGTCGGCCACCTGGAGCAGGAGGTCCAGTTCGCGCGTCGTCGCGTCCCCGTCCAGGACCTTTTTTACCAGGCGATCGGTCCAGCTGGTTCCCTCGCGACACGGGGTGCACTGACCGCAGGATTCGTCCGCGTAAAAATGCGTCAGGGTCTTGAGAGCCCGCACCATGTCGGTGGAGTCGTTCATGATGATCATGCCGCCCGTGCCCAGAAAGGTTCCGTGCGCGGCCATACTTTCGTACGTGAGCGTGAGGTCTTCGCATTCGGCGGCGGTCAGCACCGGAGTGGACGATCCGCCCGGGATGAAAGCTTTCAACTTCCCGCCGCGCATGCCTTTCGCGTACGTTTCAATAAAATCCAGCGCGCGCATGCCGAAGGGCAGCTCCCACCAGCCGGGATTGTTCACATGACCGGACACGCCGAAAATGTTCGTGCCGGTGGAATCCTTCGTGCCGATTTTCGCGAAGGCCTCCCCGCCGTTCTGGATGATCCAGGGCACGTGCGATACGGTCTTCACGTTATTGACGATGGTCGGGCAACCGAACAGACCCTCCACGGCGGGAAAGGGCGGTTTGATGCGCGGCTGGCCTTTTTTGCCCTCCAGCGATTCGATGAGTCCGGTTTCTTCCCCGCAGATGTACGCGCCCGCGCCGCGGTGGGTCCAGATGTCCAGATCAAAGCCGGAGCCCTGGATGTTTTTGCCCACCAGGCCTTCGGCGCGCGCCTCGGCCAGGGCCTCGTTGAGCACGCGCAGTTGCTGCGGATATTCGCCGCGGATGTAAATGTAAGCCGTATGACAGCGAATGGCGTAGGCCGAGCAGATGATGCCCTCGATCATGAGGTGCGGATCTTTTTCGATCAGATACCGGTCCGTAAACGTTCCGGGCTCGGACTCGTCCGCGTTAACGCACAGATAAACCGGTTTGCCGGTGTTCTGGGGCACGAATCCCCATTTCATGCCGCAGGGAAAACCGGCCCCGCCCCGCCCTTTCAGGTTCGACTTTTTGACCTGATCGATGACTTCTTCGGGCTTCATCGCGAACAGTTTTTTCAGCGACCCGTAGCCGCCACTCCCCAGCGAAGTTTTGAGCTTACGGCTGTCAGGCAGGCTGAAGCGCCCGGAAAGATGAAGGTGTTCCGTATTCATGGCCATGATAAAAAAAGACGGACGGCGTCTATTTCGCTTTTTTTAGATTATTTACAATTTCTCCGAATTGCGCGACGTTCAGATTCTCGTGGTACTCGTCGTTGATCTGGATCACGGGAGCCACATGACACGCGCCCAGGCATTCCACGCGCTGGTAGCTGAACAGACCGTCGGGGGCGGTCTGGCCGTTCTGGAGGCCGAGGGTTTTTTCCACGTACGCCTTGAGCTCGTCCGCGCCGGCCAGCCAGCACGAAAGCGTCTGGCAGATCTGCAGGTGGTACTTCCCCGGTTTTTTCTGCTGGTACATCGTATAGAAGTTCACGACCTCGCGCACGCGCGCGAAGGGTACCCGCACCAGTTCGGCGACGTATTCCATGGTCTCCTGCGCGATAAAACCGAACTCGCGCTGCGCGATCCAGAGCGCGGGCAGGAGCGTGGCCCGGCGGTCCGGGTAATGCGTGGCAATTTCTTCGAACTCTTTTAGCGCCGCTTCGCTGAATTTTACTGCCATAGATTCGCCTGCCGTTACCGGTCGAGTTCTCCCGCGATGATATTGATCGAACCGAGCGTGGCGACCGCGTCGGCGATCTGGCCGCCTTCGATCAGATCCTGAAAGGCCGCGAAGTTCATGAACGAGGGCGGACGGCATTTCACGCGGTACGGGTGTTTGCCCCCGTCGGATACGATATAAAAGCCGAGTTCGCCGTTGGCCGATTCCGTGAAATCGTACCATTCGCCCGGCGGCGGACAGATGCCGTGCATGATGATCTTGAAGTGATTCATCAGGCCTTCGATATTGCCGTAGGTCTGGTCTTTTGGGGGCACGGCCACGCGTTTGTCGTCCGTCATGATCGGTCCGGGTTTAAGAAATTTGAAGGCCTGTTTGATGATCTTGATGCTCTCGCGGATTTCGTACATGCGTACGTAGATCCGGTCGAAGGTATCGCCCGTGGACCCGGTGATCGTATCGAATTCGTAGTTTTCGTAACCGTAGTACGGTTCGAGTTTGCGCAGATCGTAGTCCACCCCGCTCGCGCGCAGGGTGGGACCGGTCCAGCCGTAGGAGATGGCGTCTTCCGCCGAAATCACGCACACGTTCTGGGTACGTTCCAGGAAGATACGATTCTTTTCGGTGAGCCGTTCGATCTCGGCCACGCCCTCTTCCACGATTTCCAGCGCGCTGAGCGTTTCCGCTTCGAAGCCGGGATAGGTATCGCGCAGGAGACCGCCGATGCGCGTGTAGTTGGAGGTGAGGCGCGCGCCGCAGAGTTTTTCCAGGATGTCGTACACCCGTTCGCGCACGTTGAAGGAATACCAGAAGTTGGTCAGGGCCCCGATGTCCACCAGGTTGGTGCCGACGCAGACCAGGTGATCGATGATGCGGTTGAGTTCGCACACGAGCAGACGCAGCGTCATGGCGCGCTCGGGAATCTCGATTTCGAGCATTTTTTCGACGGCCTTACAGAAGCCGACGTTATTCATGATGGCGGAAAGATAATTCAGGCGGTCGGTATACGGAATGACCTGCTGGTACGGGTGGATTTCGCAGTCTTTTTCGAAACCTCTGTGAAGATAGCCGATTTCGGTGGCGGCGGCCACGATGGTCTCCCCGTCCAGGGCGCAGAGCGCGCGCAGAGTGCCGTGCGTGGCCGGGTGGGAAGGGCCCAGGTTCACGAAAACCAGTTCGCGTTCCTCGTGGGAGATCGGAAAATTCAGGCCCCCCGCGGCGGTTTCTTTCAACAATGGCGATTTATCCGGCGGGCTTCCCATCAGACGTACCCCTTCGCTTTCAGGCGTTGATTGATCTCGTCCAGCATGTCATCGGACTGCGAAAGCCACTGACGGCGTGTGATCGGGTAGTCCTTGCGCAACGGATGCCCGACGAATTCGATATGATTGAGAATACGTTTCATGTTCGGGTGACCGGTGAAGACGATGCCCATCTGGTCGAAGGCTTCGCGCTCCAGCCAGTTGGCGTTTTTATACAGATCGTGGATGCTCGGCACCTCGCAGGCGTCTTCGGCGATCCGCACGCGCAGGAAAAGGCGCGCGCCTTTTGAAATCGATTTCAAATTGTAGACGAGCGCGAAGCGCGGTCCGGTATGCCCGGGGTATTCACTGTAATCGACCGCGACCAGGTCGATCAGCATCTCGAACGGAGCGGCGGGGTCTTTTTTAATGAATGCGATCAGATCCCGCAGGCGCGCGCCATCGATCGTCAACTCCGGCCGGCCCTGGGGACCCGCCTGCGCGATGACAACGCCCGGGAAGGCGGATTTGATGCGATCAACGGGAGTGTTTGTCTCTGCCATAAAATTTCGAATGCGCGTACCGGAAACGCCCTGCGGCCGGGACTTGCACGGTTCAATAATCGAAACGCGGCTCCGCCACCTGGAACTGTTCCGGCGGCACGGCCGCCGGGCGCTCCAGTTTTTCCTGGAGTTTTATGACCGCGTCCAGCACCGCTTCCGGGCGCGGCGGACAGCCGGCCACGTACACGTCGACCGGGATGATATGATCGATGCCCTGCACGGTGCAGTAGTTGTCGTAAAATCCGCCGGAGGAAGCGCACACGCCCATGGAGATGACCCATTTGGGATCGCTCATCTGGTCGTAAACCTGCTTGAGAATGGGGCCCATCTTGAACGTGACGGTACCCGCCACCAGCAGGAGGTCGGACTGGCGCGGGCTGAACCGTACGAGTTCGGCGCCGAAGCGGGAAATGTCAAACGTGGACGATACGACGCCCATGAATTCGATCGCGCAGCACGCCGTTCCGAACGGCATCGGCCAGAGCGAGTTCTTTCGCCCCCAGGCGATCAGAGCGTCCCGGCGGGTGGTTACGATCGGCAACTGGTCTTTGAGGCTGTATTCCATAATCGTTTAACTTATTTATAAAATTTCAGAAGAACCGGGCTTTACTCCCACTCCAGAGCGCCACGCCGCAGCAGATAAAACCAGCCGAACATGAGGACGGCCAGGAAGACGACCATGGCGATGAACCCCTGGGCGAGATTCCGGTGAAACCAGATGGCCCAGGGAAACAGAAACAGGACTTCCACGTCAAACACCAGGAAAAACATGGCGGTCAGATAAAATTTAACGTTAAAACGATGCCGGGCGTCCCCCACCTGGCCGTTGGTCTGGATGCCGCATTCGTACGGCCCGAGCTTGACCTGGCTGTTGGTGCGCGGTCCGAGGAGCCGGGACAGGCCCATCATGACCGCGGGGATTAACATGGCCAGCGCCAGGGTGACCAGGAGTGGAAAAACTTTCAGGAATAAAGAGGAGTCCATAAATTGACAGTTCCCGCGCGGGATCCCCCGCTGGAAGCCTCCAGGGGATGTTCACGGGCGTCAAAACAATTTCGGTAAAAAACCGGATTTTCGCGTTTATTTCCCGGAATTTTTCGTGATTCAACGCGGGCGCTCGCGGACGTCCCTCTAATTGCGAATCAGTCTCAATAACTACGCTTTCAAATTTTATTTCCCGGTGCCAGGCTTTCGCGCAAGGGATGCGGAAGAGCGCAGGCGGCTTGCGGACTTTGCCTGCCTTGTGTCGCGAGCAACTCGGCCGCCAGGCGCGTCCCGCGCGAGCGGGACCGGAGCGAACGCGGAGTCTGGAGCAGCCCGGTCCGCGGATCGCGAGCGCCGCGAGCGACCGCGGATGCGCCCCTGTGATTCAGGGCTGACGCCGCTGAAACAATTTCTCTTCTATAGAGAAGCAGAGCGATTAAAGGAGAGCGATTAAAGGAGAGCGGGGGGCGCACGGGTCAGGGTTCGTCCGACAACTCGAATTTGGCCACCGTTTTATAAAGGACGGCCGCGTCCTTCCAGACGTGCAGTTTGCCTTCCCGGAAGAGTTCTTTCACGTAGTCGTTCACGTCGCCCAGTTTGTTTCGAAAGAAGAAAAACAGTTTTTTATCCTCCACGGCGATGTGGCCGATCAGCCATTCCTTGAGGTTGTTGATCAGGTCGTTGATCGTTTTTAGATCGGGCGCGCCTTTATTCGCGTGCATCGCGCCGGCGACGAACTCGGTGAAATACTTGTGCTGGGCGGTGTGGGTGGGAGCGGCCGGGAAATTGAATTTGCGCATGACCGCTTCCTCGGTGGCGAAATGTTCGCGGATGTAGTCGATGGCCGCCAGCAGGCAATCGGTGAAACGGAGTGCCACCTGGTTGTCATTGATGGCCCCGGTCAGGCGCTGCCGGTACAGGCGTTCCATTTCCATCAGGAGCTTGATCAACCAGAGATGCTGGAGATCGACGATGGCGATGCCGGTTTTCAGATTGTAGCGGTGCCAGATGTCGGAGACCGCGCGCAAAATTTCATCGTCGGGGGTTTTTTCCTCAATGCCATGAGCGCGCACTTCAGCGTAGAGTAGATTCAGGTCGTCGCGCGCGCCGAGGAAGGAGTCGTTTTCTTTTTCGAGAAACGCGTTGGCCTCGTCAGTATGTTCGCGCAAAAAATCGATGTACGCGCGGTCGTCGGCCAGGATGTGTTTGAAGAGCCAGTGTTTCAGATCGCGGACAAGGGCCATGGCCGCTTCGGAGGTGGAACGCGAAAACCGCTCGCGCGAACGTTTTTTGAGCATGCCGACGAAGCCGGTGTGAGCGCGTTTGTGCTTCGTCGATTGATCGTAACCGAAGTGTTCCAGCAAACGTTCTTCCGTCCCGAAATGCGCCACCGTGAAATCCATCAGATGCGACATCGTCTCGGTGTACGCGCGGTTGAGGTCCGCTTCCGATGGCTGCGACTCGAGCGCTTCTTCCAGATGAATCAAGATAGAAATGAGATACAGATGTTGTTTATCGATCACCGGCAGGCCCAGTTCGAGATTGAACCGATGCCAGATCGTACGAATACGCTCGCGGTTGATGGAACTGATGATGGTGTCCATGGCACGCAGGCTGCGCCAGGGGGTGAATTGTCCCAGCGATTCCCGCGACCGGGCGACAGGGCAGGCACCTGATATTTATCAGGGAAATTTACGGACCGTCTCGCTGGTGTTCAGGTGCCAAACAGCCTGAATCGCGAGCGCGGCATTTTGGGACGATCTCTTAATTTTCCGCCAGAGCTTCGTCAACCATGCGCATGGCCTCGATGTTGACGCGCAAGCGCGGCGCCAGGTCTTCCGGCTGCGGCTGGATCGCCACCTTCACGCCCAGGTACGCCAGGCTCGCCGGCTGGATCGCCCGGAGCGCGGCGGCGATTCGGTCGCGCGTCAGCAGCGAATGCGCGGCCGGGTGCGCCGGATCATCGTTCGGCCAGACGGCCATATGCGAATCCTTCCAGACTCCGTACGGCGTACCCCGGCCGCTCGCGCCCGAAAAAAACAAACCGCGCAGCAATCCCGCCGCGTCCGCCTGACGCAAATGTTCCAGGGGGGTGGCGGCGCCGCGCCCCTCGATCGCCGAACGGCCCCAGTTAATGGTCAGTCCCGCGTGCGCCCCTTCCGCGTTCGCGCGCTGAACGGCGGCGATTTCGTCCGCAAGCGCAAGAAAACCTTTCTCCGGCATCTGGCCCGCCACGAACGCGTCGCAATGTTCAACGCAGAGTTCGGCCCCGTCCCAGTCCCAGGCGGCGATATCGCCCAGCGAACGCGCGAACGCCGCGCTCGTCCCCCGCAGCGTCACCGACTGGCGCGGCGCGGAATGTAATTGCACGGCCAGAACCGCGCGTCGTCCCAGAAAATCATTGAGACGACGGGCGGCGTCGCGCGCGCCGGCGATAAAACGCACGGCGTCCTGACGGCTCGCTTCGTGCGCGGCGGCCAGGCCAAACCCAGGGTCACGTTCCAGATTCTGCATCGTACCGGGCAGACAGGTGAACACGAAATCCCAGCGCGGATCGATCATGCGCAGGAACCAGTCGTCGTCAAAACGATGCAGGCCCTGCCAGTACGGGTGTTCGAGCCCGGCGACCCCGTCGAACTCCCGGATCCCTTTCCAGTAGGCGTTCGCGCGACGTTCGTCCCACTCGTTCAGCGTGGGTGAGGTAACATAGGCACCGAGGAAAAGTTTTTTCATTTTCGATAGCGCCTACCAGGAAACCCGTTACAGAGTAGCATCGACCAGGGTGCCCTCGAGCACCCCGCGAACGGCACGCAATAAATTAATAATCAGAGCCGGCTTACGAACCAGAACAAATCGCGGTTTCGCGTCTCCCCCATCACGTTTCACCAGTTCTTCGGCGTGTCCCGACATGAAGACGGCCTTCAGTCCGGCTTTACGTTTCTGAAAGGAAGCGACCAGTTCGGGACCCTTCACCGAATCGATCAAAACATCCGTCAGAACCAGGACAATCCGGGCGCTGTGTTCGTTGAACACAGCCTCCGCGTCCCGGGCGGTTCCGGCCGTTCGCACATCGTACCCGTACGCCTGGATAGCTTTTTGATAGGCGGCCCGCAGCAAATCGTCATCCTCCACCAGGAGTATCGTCTCACCCCCGCGCAGGTCCTCCCCGGTACCGGCCTGTTGCTCCTGAAGGGCGAGAACCTGCTCGGAACGCGGGAGGTACAGTTTTACGGTTGTGCCGTGGCCCGGTTCACTGTACAGCCAGATATAACCATTGCATTGTTGGACGAACCCTTTCACCATGGAAAGCCCCAGCCCGGTCCCCTTCCCTTCCGGTTTGGTCGTAAACAGCGGATCAAGGGCGCGGGCAAGGGTCTGACGATCCATTCCCGTCCCCGTATCGCTCACCTCAAGCAGAACGAAAGAACCAGGCGTCACCGCGCCGTGCGCGTCGGCCCAGGCCTGGTCCAGTTCCACCGCCTCCGTACGGATCCGGATCGTCCCTCCATCCGGCATCGCGTCACGAGCGTTAATACAGAGATTGAGAACCACCTGTTCCAGTTCCGTTCGGTCAACCTGGGACCTGCACCGGGGCCCTGGCTGGAAGTCGACCCTGACATTCCTGCCAACCAGAGTCACCAGACCGCCCACGGCCTGGGATAAGATTTCGTTTATATCTTCGACTTTTAAAACCAGGGCGCGAGTGCGACACAGAGACATCATTCGGCTGATCAGGTTGGAAGAATGTCTTGTGGCTTCCAGGATTCGGTCGAGATATTGCGCCGTTTCTTCCGGCCGATCGAAGAGGGACAGTTTGCTCATTTCCACCGCGATCAAAATCAAAGCCAGGCGATTATTAAAATCGTGCGCGATTCCGGCGACCAGTTGCGCCAGAGCCTCCATCCGCTGCGCGGATCGAAATTGTTCCTCCAGGATTTTTCGATCCGTAATATCCATGGATCGGATGAGAATCCCCCAATCATGCGGCTCGATGTACAGTTCGAACCAGGTTTTTTTCCCGTCAGGATACGTGAATTCGTTTTCGATTCGCCGCGGGGTGCGGGTTTCCATCACGAATCGCATATCGTGGAAGAGCGGGGTGTTTTCAATTCCGGGGTAACACTCCATCATGGTACGGCCCGTCAGTTCTTCGGCCGATTTTCGGCCGTGCTGCGTGGCGGCCGCGTTCAGGTACAGATAACGCCAGTCAGGCCCGATGATCTGCAGACCCTCGATCATCTGATCAATGACGTTTTTTAAAATCGTCATAGGTTCCACATCCGGATTCGATCGGCTCAAGAAATGGCCTCAAAGGCTTCCTGCAGGGTAGGAACATTGGGAAAATAATCCAGGTATCCGAGAATCTTAAAATATCGATGCACCGGCTCCGAAACCTGACAGAATATGATCCGGTGTCCCTTGCGCCAGTCTTCATAAACCGAAAGGAGAAAATTTAACCCGACGTTATTGATGTATGATACATTTTTCAAAACGAAAACCACAGAGGCCTGGACGCCTCCCTCCATGCGCAGACGTCGCAGAGCCGTATCGAACGCTTTCTGCGAATGTTCATCCAGCGGGCGGTTGAATTCGCAGATCGTAACGCCAGGTCGCGCGGGATCTACCCGGATGTAAACCGGTCCAATGCCGCGGCCCGAATCAAACGCCGATTCGGGTGCTTCGGGCGGATTGTTGTGTTTAAACGCCAGGTTGATCGTGACCAATAAATCGTCGGCGTCAACGGGCTTGGACAGAAAATCGAAGGCTTCTTGCTGGAGTCCGATCGCGGTGCGCATGTCGGCGGCGCCGCTCATGATCACCACGGGTAACCGGGGATTTCGTTTGCGCACTTCGCGCAATAGATCAATCCCGTTCATTTCGGGCATGTGGTAGTCGGTCAGAATGAGATCAATCGGCTGAAGCTTCAGAACGCGCAATGCTTCCAGCGCGTTTTTCGCTTCCGTAACGCGGAAGCCCTTTCTGCCCAGAAATTGTCCAAACATGCTGCGGACATCCGCTTCATCATCTACGATTACAATATGCCTAGCCACCCGACCCTCCGGTTCGCGAAAATACCCGACTGAAGCGGGAATCAGTGCGTCAAAATGACGCGAAAACGATTAATAAACCGGTATTATATTAATACCATGCGAATTGTCATGGCAATCACTGTTTTATTCAGGAGTCGTTTTTTTAGAAATGTACGCTTTTTCGATTCCCCCAGAACGAGTTTTTAGCGGTTTTTGTGAAATTTCGCGGGTTGCAGGGAGGGCCGGGACGGGGTCCCGCCCCGGGGGGACCGGTCCACCACGAATC
>CAZVZS010000057.1:11106-32711 GCA_964631535.1 uncultured Leptospiraceae bacterium | reverse complement strand
TCCCGGCCGCGCGCGACCCGGCGTCCGTTCAGGACATGAACCGTGACGCGCAGGGGATCGTTTTCCAGGGACAGAGCGCGGTGATCGCCGCCGACCCGTGTGGCGAATACGGGCGCTTCCAGGTCCGGGCGCGCTTCACGCAGAATCTCCTCGATCGGCAGGGCGAACAGGCGGTGATCGACAATGAGCACCGGGGCGCGAGCTTCTTCCGTCAGAGACACGCGCAGGGCTTCGCGCAGAGCGGCGGCCAGGTCCCTGCCGACAGGCACGCGCGTGAAAACGAAGGTTTTCGCGCCGGACTTGAATTTCCAGATCGCGAGCCAGTCCCCGGCGACGAACAGACGCAGGAGCGACCCCCCCGGATCGAGCCGGGGGACCGTGGCGGGAGCCGGTTCCAGGAAGGGCGCATGACCCGGCTTGGCGACCAGCATGCGCGCGCGCACATCCTCCAGCCGTTTTGTGGCCGACTGAAATTCGCGGCGGACGGCATCGACGGAGCGCCGCTGGAGTCGCAATTCCTGTTCGGCGCGCGCGAGCGCGAAGACCTGGCCGTGCAGCTCCCGGTACTCGTGAAAGAGGCTGTTGTACTCCGCGTCCTGGAAGCGCAGGGGGTACCGCGCGTACTCGCGGCGTAGATACGTTTGCCATTGTTGTTCGAGCGCCCGCAGCGCGCGCGCGGGATCGTTCTGTTTTACGTAATACGTGGCCGCGAAATCGTAAAACGATTCGATCGGTCCGTCCGGCACGGGCGGTGCGGGCAGATCGGCCGCCGCCGAGCGCAGGGCCGCGTCCAGGTGCTCCGTGATTTCGCGGCGGTACGCGCGCGCGATTTCGCCGCCTGGTTCATGGCGAGCGGCCAGTCGGTCGAGCACTTCCGCGAGTCGCCAGCGAATCTCCCGGTCCTCCCGCACCAGATTGAACTCGAAACTTTTTTCCGCCAGGTCTTTGAGTTCCTCACGCGCGTGCAGGAGATTCCCGCTCGCGGCCAGGGACTGCGCCCGGTTGATCCGCAGCCGGAACACCGGGAGCGATTCGCCGCCGAACTGATTCGCCGTCGATTTATAGGCGCTGTCGAGGTGAGAAGTCGCGGTCAGATACTCCTGGTGCGCGGTGCGCAGGTCTTCCGGCCCGGTCGCGAATCGTTCACGAAACTGTCCCGCGTAAAACGCGAGATCGCCCTGGATGGCTTCGGCTTCCACGATTTCGCGCGCGACCCGGGCCGCGAGCGCTGGATCGTCGCGTTCTTCTTCGTATTCGAACTCCGGGAACTCGGTTTTTTTCTGGGCGATGTAATCTGCCTTCATTCGTTCGTTGTAGTTTTCGCGAAAAGTGGCCAGGTCCGCGTTCGCGCGACGGAGCAGATCCGTGGCGGTTTTCGCGTCGGGCTGATTTCGTTCCAGCAGAGCGAAAATGCTATAAAAATGATTGTAAAAATTGCGCTCGAACAGGGCCAGCGATCCGGTCGTTCGCGCGCGTTCGGCCGCGTCCCGGAACAGGTCCCGGGCTCCGGCGTAATCGCCCGCGCTGAATCGTAAGAACGCTTCCTGGTTGAGTGTGTTGATGACGCCGATCTGTCCGAGCTGCACGTCGCCGTCGCGTTCCGCGAATACTCCCCGGCGGCGCTGTAACAACTCGCGGGCGCCTTCCAGGTCTCCGCGCAGAATCATGTTCTCCAACTGGATGCCGAGGGCCAGATGATACTGGCGCAGCGGAGCGAATCCGTACGGATTGCGGCCGTCGCCGATCACGGAAAAGTCTTCCCCGTACGAAATGAAACAACCGAGCACGCGACCCGCCAGCGAACCAGGACGGTAACGTGCGTCGTCACGGCCGAGGCCCTGGTCCACGGCCGCTGTCTCCGCCTGACGGGCGGTACGGTCCGCGGCGCTCAGATCGCCCTGGTCCTGGTGTGACAGGGCGATAAAATTCAACAGCGCGGTATTGGCCAGCGCTCCCTCCGGAACCGGCGCTTCCCCGTACAGACGGCGACGCGCGTCCTGGTAGGCGAGGATCGCGGTGTCGAACTGGCCGGACTCCCAGCGCGCCAGTCCCAGCATCGCGGCCAGCAGGGCCAGCTTCACCCGGACCCTGTCCACCGGGCGTGCCAGCCGTGCCAGGCGATTCTGGAGCGTCACACGTCGTTCAGAGGGCAGGTCGCCCTCCAGGGCGAAGAGGAGCCCGGCGTGCTCGCGGCTCAGGGGTTTGTGTTCGTGTTCTTCGTAGATGCGGAGGGCGGTCTCGAATTCGCACGCCGCCGCGCGCGAACGCCCTTCGTAAAAAAGAGACCGGCCGCGATTGTAGTGAAAAAGCGCCTCCTGGCGATAATCGACGAACGCGACTCCGCCCGTGCGCAGGACGATTTCATAGTGCTCCAGGGCGCGTTTGAAATTAAGCAGGTGAAAATAATTGTTGGCCAGGTTCAGGTGCAGGGCGGAGGTTTTCCCGGAGTCCCCGCGACCGGACCCCTCCAGGCGCTCCAGCGCCTGGCGATAGGATTCAATGTTTTCCTCATAGAGGCGATCCGGAAAGTACGAATCGAAGGAGTTGGCGTAAAAATCGCCTTCGGTCACCGCGGGGGCCGTGGTGAACGTGACGAAGTTGAAGGCCCGCGTGAAAAATTCGGGTTCACGCCCCAGCGGCAGCCCGCGCCTGTACTCGAGGTATTCGTACAACCAGCCGCGCAGGAGGTACGCGTCCGCGTGCGCGGGGTCCACGTACAGAATATACTGTAAGTGATAGTCGGCGGTTTTGAGGTCGCGCAATATCGTCTCTTTTTTGGAACGGAGCGAATCGTCAGGGGGGACCGCGCCTTCCGCCAGGATGGAATCGTACAATCGTTCGCGTTCGAGCGAACGCTGAATCATGGCGTACGCGGCCCCGTAGATCATGGCCAGGTCGCCCGCGTCGCGCGCGAAGGGCAGGGCCGCGCCGTAGCCGGTGAGGATTTCGTTGAACGGCCCCTCGTCGAACGGGTCTTCGTCCTGTACGAAGTCGTCCAGGTTCTCCAGCAGGCGAAAGCGGTTTTTTTCCCACTCGATTCCCGCGCGACTGCGTTCCTGGACGATTTCGACTTTCCGGCGATGGTAATAAATCGCCAGGCGATCGTACAGACCTTCCATCAGGCCCGCCTGTTTCAAATTAAAAAAGAAAATATTGAGCAAGTTCGCGTCCGCGGTGGCGGCCTGGTAAAAAATCCCGGTGGCCTCCATGACGCGGTCCAGGGAAAGTTCGTTCGTGCCGCCGTTCAGGAAATCGGAAAGTTCCGCGCAAAACGAATCGTAACGCGCCGCGAAAGCCGGGCCGAGGCGGCGGTACACCGAATGCGAGTACGAATCCGGCGTACAAAATTCCGCGAACCGTTCGCGCATGCCGCTCACCCGCACGGGGACCGTCGCCGGCAGCCGAAAGTCGGCGCTGTCCCGTTCGTCCACGAGCGCGGCCAGGGCGCGCGCGTCGCGCAGAAAGCCGTCGATGCGTCGTTCGAATTCCTGTAAAATTTCGCTGTATTCCTCCGGGTCGATGCGCGCCCCCGCCGCGGCGTTTTTTACCTGCGCGTAATTCTGCCTGGCCTGGAAGGCGGCCTCGAAATTGCCGCGCCGGTCTTCGACCCGCGCGATCAACTGATAGGCCTGGATGAACAGACCGGATTCGGCGCCGGTATGCTGGAGCGCCTCCCGCGCGTCGGCGTAGGCAAGGCTGTTTTCGCGCGCGTCGAAACGAGTTTGCGCCCGGGCCAGCAGCAGGGCCGCCCGCACGGGCGCCGGAAGATCAGTTCGGGCCAGTTCCCCGGCCAGCGCCGGTCGGCCGCGCGGTTGATAATAAAACGTGAACGTCTCCGCGAGAATCTCTTCTTTCAGTTCCACGGGCGTGTCTTCGGCGCCCAGCAGAACCGCGAAGGTTGGCGGGACCCGGCCCGTTTGCGCCAGTTCGAGTTCACCCTGGAGTTTACGCGTAAAACGCCCGCGAAAAAAGCCCGGGTCCTCCGCGTGCAAAATTCGCAGGACCACCAGCGCCCCGGGGCTGTCGCCGGTGTCGCGCAGGCGCCGCGCCAGCAGTTCGCGCGCGGCCGAGGTTTTCAGGCGGCAGGAGGCATCGCAATTCGGGCCGGTCGGTCGCGTGGCCAGGAAAGCGCGAATCTGCGCGGAGGCCCCGTTTTCTCCCCGGAACAGGGCGCGTTCCAGGCGGGCCAGATCGTTGCGCCCCGCGGCCGCGTCGAACGCGCTCTGCACCCGCGCGCGTTCGGGGGCGGAAGTGGCCAAGCGCATTTTTTTCACGAACAGGCGACCTTCGTAGACCAGGTATTCCAGGCTTTCGCCGAAGTACGCCTGAACGGCGTCCAGCGCCAGGCGGTACCGGCGCGCCCCCGCTTCGCGGTAACGATCCGTCAGCCGGAATTGCGCGTCGATATCGTTCAGGCGCGGTACGATCCCGTCTTTCAGACTCAGGTAAACATTCACCGCGCCCGCGCGTTCGGCGGAATACAGCAGCGATTCATCGAGGAAGCCGCGGGTCAGGGAGAAGAGGCGGGTGGAATTTTCCACGAGCGGGATTTCGTGTCCGGCGCGAACGGTCTCGTCCGGAGCCAGGGACAGGCTCGATCGGTAAATGGCGCCGTGGTCGTCCGGGTCGAGGTACCCGTTCGCGTTCGTATCCTCGCGGACACTGACGTACGATAGCCTCTCGCCGTTTTCGGAAAGGACCGGGTACAGATAGATGAACGGATCCGCGGCCGGTCCCGCGGGCAGGTCCAGGCGCGTGGTTCGGCCGGAGGCTTCGTCGCGTACATAAATTTCGCCACGACTGTCTTTGCCCCGATATCCTACGAAAACGACCCGACGCCCGTCCCCGCTGAACGAGGCCTGTACGGCGCCTTCCTCTGTCAATTGGGAGATTTTTAACTGGAGTCCGTCCTGCTCGGCCTTCCAGAGGTTCTCCACACCGGGTGTGCAACGATCGCTGACGAAGAGCAAATACCGGCCGGAGGGATGCCAGACGGGGTCGGTTTCGCGCGCGCGGCCACGGCAGCGGATTTCGCCTGTTTCGTATTTTTTTTCGATTTCGTGCGATAGCTTCAGCGTGTCCTCGTCCCAGAGATTTACCGCGGCCCCGCCCTGGAGCGTGTGTTGCAACAACTCGTCCGGTTTGAGCGCGACGATGCGAATGTCACCGGCGGGGTCCGCGTCCTCCGACACGTAGGCCAGCCGCCGGCCATCCGCGGCGATTGCGGGCGCGTACTGCTCGGCCGGGTGTTCGATCACAGGGATATTGACCGTCGTGTTCAGATCGCGCAGCCAGATATCGCGCGACCCGGCCCGGTCGGTCGTGTAAAACATCCAGTGTTTGACCTTCGTGACATCCTCGTGCGGGATCGTCACGAGCGAAGGGTCGCTGTTCGAACCGCGCTGGATGGTGAGCGGAAAATGTTCTTTTCGATTCGCGTTCAGGTAACGGCGCGCCAGGAGTTCGTAGTCGAAGTCGGGCGGCTGAATCGGGACCGACTTGCATACGGTCAGGGACGACAGGAGCGCCAGCAGGCCGACCCCGGTGCGAAACGTTTCGCGGTTGTTCCAGAGTTCCATGCTTACGGGGCCCCGGTTTTTTCACGGCGTGCTTCGTACGCGCGAATCCAGGCCCGCGCGCGGTTGACTTCCGCCGCCACGACGCCCGCGCGGCGAATCTCCTCCGGACTGTTGAAACGATCCTGGCGGCGGGCTCCGGGAAGCGGAACCAGCCTGCCGTCCGGGTCTTCGCCCAGAACGCCGCCGGCGCGGTATTCGCGCACAAGGTCGTCGTAAAATTCCAGTACGCCGCGTTCCTGGTAGTAGCGGCGGATTTCTTCGGATTCTGTTTCGTCCAGTCCGCCTTCGGCGGCGGGGAGGGAGCTGCGCGCCGAGGCGATGAGCCAGCCGTTTTTTTCCAGCTCGCGGTCCTCACCCACAAGCTGGCGTTCGGCTGCGGTGCGTTCCGGGGTCAGCGTGATCGGGGGCAGCGCGATGGCGATACAACTGCCCTGTTTGATCAGGCGCTGGACGGGCTGCGTGGTTCGCTGAAATAGTTTACAGGCGAGTACAGGCGAAATCAGGAGGAGCAGGCCGATCGCCAGAAATTTGCGCGCGAATTCGCGGAAGCGGCTTTTTCGGTTCATTGCGGGAGCCCCCGTTCGCCAAATTCGTTGACAACCTCGCGCGAGCGGGCCGTGAACTGAGCCAGCGGGACGCGTTCCTGTTTGAGTTCTTCGCGCGCGGGCCGCACGAGCACGCCGCCGAGTCCGCCACGGCTCATGGTGACGCTCGAGTACACCAGGCCTTCGTTCAACTCCACGGCAATGGAAGGAATGCTCAGCGTGTTGTTGACGATGCCCGCGATCAATCGTTCGGGCATGACCAGGCGCGTCGCGAAGCCGCTGAATTCGGGGCTGAGTTTGTACACCGCCAGGCGGGCGTTCAGGGTGCGCAGGGGTTCGTCCAGGTTCCGGCCGCGCAAGCGCAGATCGGCGCTGATGCGGCCGTCATAGCTGCTGCGAGAAAACGGCAGATACGGTTCCAGGTCCAGGTCCTGGATTTGCAAATCGGCCCCGTATTCCATCTCCGCGGTACTGAGATTCGCCAGATTAAAATACATATTGCGCCCGTTGATCAGCCCGGCCCCGCCCGCCGCCTGGCCACTGCGTCCGTGGTTTACGAGGGCTTCCAGCCAGGGCAAATACAAGACATTTTTTTCGTACACCAGGCGCGCTTTGAGGCCCGTGTGCTCCCGGTCGCCCAGATAATAATATCGGTCCTTTTTATATTCGCCCCTGGGATTGTGGCTCGCGGCGATGCGCTCCACTCGTAGATTTGGCGTGCGATGAAACCCGTAGTTGCGCATGAACAGTTCGCCCGCGCGTTCGTTGAGTCGCCGGGGATGGGCGATGTGGATGTCGTGCTGAAAGGGCAGTTTCAGGTGGACGCCCTGGATGTCGAATTCGAGCGGCACCCCGCCGGCCTGGTTCGATTCGCCGTTGTAGGTCAGATCGAAGTTTTCGGCCATGAGATCTCCGCGTGTGGTATCCGGCGCTGCGTCGACCTCGAAGTGAATGCGGCCGCGCATGGTGAGGTTGGGATGGATGCGGGTCCGCGCGTCCCGGGCCAGATCGAGCGCGGCGCCAAGGCGCGGGCGCCAGAGGCCTTTCGCGTCGGTACGCATTTCACCCTGAACGCGCGAACGCAGGGCACCGCGCAGACCGGTCAACTCGAGTCGCCGAAAGGCGACATGACCGGGGGCGAACGCCACGTCGGCGTCAATTTTCAAGTCCTCCACGTTCAAATAGGGAACTTTCAACAGGGCGCCCCCGGTAACCGTCGACGTTTCGTAAAACGAAAGGTCGAGCCTGGTCGTCAACTCCAGGCCGCGCGAGAGATACTGGCGCGCGGGGGCCAGCCAGTACTGGACGATGCCCGGCAGGGTGGGCCGCAGGCGCGCGTAATCGACGCTGAGCCGGCGCGCGTCGATCCCGTAAAACATTCCTTTATCAAATCGCATATTCAGAGCGCCAAGGAGGTGCAGGATGCTATCTCCGGCCAGGTCGCGTACGGTCAGGTCCAGGTCTTCAAAGTCGAGGTACACCGCTTCCTCGGCCAGGCGAATGCGGCCCTTCAGATTCGTGCGCGCGTTCTGCACGCCGGATCTGGAGCGTTCGATCACGTAACGCGCTCCGTCCAGGCGCGCGATGCCGTTGATCGTGAGCGTCTCGAAACTTTCCGTCGATAAAAAATCGATGTCGGCGCTGAGCCGACCGGAGAGCGCCGGGCCGGTAAAAAATTCGAGCGGGAACCCCTCCAGATGCACTTTCGCCTTGATACCCGTTTCCGGTAAAATAGACGCATCCGCCTGAATCCGTCCACCGTTGAAGATGGCGAACAGGTCCGGGGTCCGCAGCCGGTGAATCAATCCGAAGGCCAGCTTGCGTTCTGGGTCGTAATTCGCCGGGGGTTCGAGGAAGCCCAGCAGAGGATAAAGGTCCAGCGCGCCGGCGAGATCGGCGCGCACTTCCGGAAAATGATAGGCCCGCGCGAAAGAAAGACCGCGCGCGTTCAGTTTGCCGCTCACGGTGAGTTTTTCGAGCGGGCCTTCGGCCTCAAGGCCCGCGAGCTGGATTTCACCGGCAAGGTCCGGGGCTGTGAGTCCGGGGAACCCCTGTAAAACCTGGTGCAGACGATCCAGGTTTATCAGGGAAGGGCCGAGCTTGAGCTTCAGTGTCCGTTCTCGGGTGGTGGCGCCGGCGATTTCGCCTTTTAGATTGAGCCAGGGATCCTCGCGCAATTTGACCGTGAACCCGGGGACGGTCACCCGGTCGCCGGGCGCGTCGTAATCCACACGGTACGCGACCGTGAGGCCCAGGGGCGCGGAGGTTCCGCGGCTGCCGGACAGGAGCAGGTGATCGGTCCCCAGACGCAGGCGGGAGGAAAGATCGGCTGCGCTCAAATCACGGTCGCGGTGGAGGAATAAATTCAGATCGATCGGCCCCGCGACGCTGCCGGCTCCCGTACGGTACGCGAGTTCAATCGGCCGCTCCCCTCCGACCTGGATGGCCAGGGCATCTACAATTTCCAGCAGGGCTAACGAGAGCGGCAGGGCGGGACGTGGTCCCGGTCACGAATCCCGCGCGCAGGTCGATGTTGCGAACCGCCAGGTCCTGGGTGCCTGTTTTCAAAATCAAATTGAAATCGCGAAGATTGAGGTAGGCGAATAATTTCAGCGGGAGATATAAATTTAACTCCTCCGGAAGCGGGGCGGCCGGTTCGGTCGGTTCCGGGGCGGGCGGGCCGGTCAGCGCGGCGGTGTTCCAGACGCCGGGGGTGGTTTCCAGCAGGCTGAGCGTAGCCTGGTCCACGCCCAGTTCGCGGACCCCGATATGCCCGGCGAAGAGCGCGGGCAGGAAAAAGCGCAGTCGCACTTCACGCGCGGTGAAGATCGGGACATCGCCGTCAGCGGTGCGCAAGTTCACATCCGTGCAGTGCAGGCCGAAGAGGGGACTGGCGTAGGCCACCTTCAACGAGAGTCGCGCACGGGTATGGGCGGCCACCTGTTCAATCAGGAATTGTTCCACCGCCGCCGGGCGGAGGGCCCACTGATACAGGCCAATGCCGAGTGCCAGGCTCCCCGCGCTCAGGACCCACAGGGTGCGCTTGATTCGCTGTCTTTGCCGTGACACGATCCCCTTTTAGCGGCGGGCCGGAAGCAGGACATTCATTTTTTTATAGCCGGTCCTAAAACTAATACTACAACGGTAGATGACTTCGAAAGTAATTTTTCAACCACAGGGACACGGGGGTCACAGGGAGCATTATTCAATTCAGCGAATTTCAGCGTTCCGGAACGTTCTGGAATTCGAAACGGAGCCCTTCCTTGACTTACCTGATCGTTCGCAGGGCCGGCGCCTTCAAAAAAAGAAACAGGAGGCAGAGGACGAGATGTGAAAGGCAGACCAGACCAAAGACCGGCAGATACTGCGCCTGGGGCGAGGAAACGTCCGGCAGAAGCGGGGCGACCCGGTCGGTAAATAATAACCAGCCGTAGAACGTATTGCCCGCGGCCGCGCCGGCCGAGGCCGATAACAACATGAACAGGCCCACTCCGGTGCCGAAGAGATGTTCGGGGTACGAACCGCGCAGCCAGAACAGACCGGCCATGTAAAAACCCGCGAAGTGAATGCCATGGAGGAACTGGGTGTACACGATCGGGATCGGTTCGACCCCGCTGATGGCCAGGGTTAGCAGCGCGAATCGCAACGCGCCTGTGCCGAGGGACAAAAAAATCAGCGAACGAATCCCGAAGCGGCGCGCGCACCGCGCGGTGTAGGGCAGGAAGGGAATTTCCACCAGGCCAATCAGGCCCCAGGCGAGAAACACCATCCGCATCCCGCCGATTTCCTTGAAGTACTGGCCCAGATACAGGTCCACCACCTGGTAGTGAAAATAAAAACAGAAACTCAGCAAGTAAAAAGCGGCGATCCGGCTGTGGGTCAGGACGCGGAGGGCGTCGCGAAAATAATAGGTCTCACGCGATTGTCGTCGGCGCAAAATCGAAAAAGTACTGGCCAGGGTGAGCGCGATGATGAAGGCCCCCAGACGCCCGGCCGCGCCCGCGTCAATGGCGAAGTGCGGCCACCAGCTTTCCAGTCCGAACAGAACAAAATGGAGCAACATGAAGGCCACGGTCCCCCAGACGCGGATGCCGCCGAAGGCCTGTTCGCCGCGCGCCTCCAGGGCGGCGATCGTGGCGAGTTGCAAATTGAAGGCGGTGAAAAAGCGCGTCAGGGCGCCGAAACCCAGCCCGGCCAGAAAACTCTGCCCGGAAGAAAAAAACAAATACACACACGGGGCCTGGAGCAGGAGGCCGATTTGTAATAACAGGCGCAGGCGGCGCGTACGGTCGCTCAGATAGCCGGACAGGAAGTACCCGAAGGGAAAGGCGATCTGGCCGGCGATAAAAATGTACCGCGATCGTTCCCCGAAGTTGCTCAGAACGAACGGCGAAAGCCCGGTGAAGTACGAACCCTGGCCCAGGAAAAAAAAGAAGGTCAGAACGATGTAAGGCAGGCTCTGTCGCAGCGCGGAACCGGGCACAGCGACCATGGTTTTGCCGGGGGGGCAGTTCTTCATTCAGAATATCGGGTGGTGCAATGGTTGACAAATGCTCCGCCGGTGGGCCCTGATGTGTCGGGGAGCCCGGGTCGCGCGTGCCGTGCGCGGGTTTCGCAGAGCGCTCCGCGCGCGGGATTTCCGCGAGTCTCGGCATTTTATGAGGGAAAAAACCGGCCCGGGATCAGCCCGAGGAAAACCGACGCTTTCCGTTGTGGTTCCATTTTTTAACGAGGCGCCGTTTATCCCTGAGGTGTTTCGGTATGTGACCGAAGCGATCCAGGCTTGCGCTCTGCCGTACGAACTCATCTTTGTGGACGATGGCTCGGAGGACGAAACCTGGTCGGTCCTGAATTCCATCGCCAGAAAGCACGCGCAAGTTCGTGCGATTGGTTTCAGTCGAAATTTCGGGAAAGAGGCCGCGCTTTCGGCCGGACTCGAAGCCAGTCGCGGCCAGGCGGTGATTATAATGGACGGGGACCTGGAACACCCGCCCGCTTTGATTCCGGCGATGGTTTCCGCCTGGCGTAACGGCCAGGGCCAGATCATTGAAGCGGTAAAATTACGGCGATCAGACGGCCTGTTGCGCGGACTGCGAGCCAATTCGTTTTACGCTTTTTTGAAATTCGTTTCCGGGATCGATTTAAAAAATGCCACCGATTTTAAACTCCTGGATCGAAGCGTGGTTCGGGCCTGGCAAACCATGCCCGAGCGGAATCTATTTTTCCGGGGCATGATCAACTGGCTGGGCTTTTCACGATACGAGATTCCGTTCGAGGTTCCCGCGCGGATCGGCGGTGAAACTCGCTGGAGTATCTGGAAACTGATTTCGCTGGCCCTGCTCGGGGTCACGGCGTACACAACCTATCCCTTGCGGCTGATGAGTTTCGCAGGATTCGTCTTTCTGGGGTTCGCCGCGTTTCTGACGCTTCAGACCCTGTATCAGAAATTTTTCGGCGGAGCGGGGAGCGGGTTCACCACCGTGATAATTCTGATTCTGGTGACGGGGAGCGCGATCATGATCGGCCTCGGCATCATCGGCGAGTATCTGGCGCGTATTTACGAAGAACTCAAGGGTCGGCCGCGGTACATCGTGGCGCGTCAGGCGGGGAGCCGGCCAGGTGCCCGCTGAAGTCGAATCGCGACGACCGGATGCGCGTAACCTCTGGGATTGGGGTCGCCTGTCGGTTCTGGGTATTTTTTTTCTCTGCGTCATTCTCTTGTTTCCGGATTACGGAGTCACCAACGACGAAGACGCGCACCGGATATACGGCAACGCGATTCTTGTACGCTACTGGAGTTTTTTCCAGGACGAAATGGCGCTCGGGATCGGTAACATGGGTCACTACGGCGGTTTTTTCGACGTCGTTGCCCAGCTGGTCGTGAACCTGGCCCTGTTCGCGGGGTACGATGGGATCTTCGAAATTCGTCACCTCGTGAACGCTCTGTTTGGTCTGCTCGGGCTGGTATATACGGGCCGGCTGGCGCGACTTCTGGGGGGCCAGCGCTGCGCGTTTCTGGCCGTCGTGTTTCTCGCCCTGACCCCCCGCTATTTCGGACACAGTTTTAACAACCCGAAAGATATTCCTTTCGCGGCGCTGCTGGTGGCCGCTCTGTTCTATTTGATCCTTATGTTTCGCGATTCGCCGCGCCCCGCCTGGCGGACGACCCTGGCCTTCGCGTTTTTTTTGGGGACGGCCCTCGCTGTGCGGGTCGGCGCCCTCGTGCTCGTTCCCTGCGCGGTTACGCTTTTTTCTGGTTATTTTTATTTTTCGCGAAGCTGGAATCTCGGGGATTTGCGTACCCTCGTGGGCCGCCTGGTTGTGGCCGGACTGCTGGCATGGGGGCTCATGGTTTTTTTCTGGCCCGCCGCGCAGGTCGATCCGCTCCGACCCTTTGTCAGCATGCGCGTGATGTCGCGTTTCCCCTGGGACCGGGTGACGTTTTTTAACGGTCTGGATTACGCGGCGGGGAACCTGCCCTGGTATTATCTTCCGCTCTGGCTCGGTATCACCGTGCCCGAGTTTTATTTTGTGGCGGCGTTTGCGGGTATAATCTTGCTGCGCCGCCGCGAACGGTGGCTGCCCGGTCACGAAGTTTTCGCGCGGGGACTCCCTGTGATCGCCGTCGCCCTGGTCATTCTCCTGCCGTTTGCCTTCGCGATCCTGGCCCGGCCGGTTCTGTACGATGGAATCCGTCACTTCCTGTTTTTCTGGCCGCCCCTGGCGATTTGTTGCGCGTTCGTTCTTGATCGATTTTTCGCGGTTTGTGCCGGCTCCCGCGTGCGGCGCCTGATTACGGGGCTTTTGCTTTTTAGCGGAGGATTCACGGCCTTCGACCTTCTGGACCTGCATCCGTATCAGACAGCGTACTTTAATCGATTGATCGCCGGCGGATTGCCTTACGCGTCCAGGAAATTTGAGACGGATTATTATGGAAACGGTTATCGTGAAGCTGTGGCCTGGGTGCAGGACGCGTACCGGGACCGGTCCCCCGCGAAGCCGCTGCTCGTCTCCAGTTGCGGCGGAATGATGCAGGTTGAGTACGATCTGAATCGCGCGAATTTTATTCAGGATGAAAAGGAATTGCTGCGCCGGATGTTCGGAACGCAGAAGGGGCCGCTGGAGAAATTTTTATTTCGCGATTCCGCGTCCCCCTTTCGAAATTTCGATATGGACGAAATCGAACACCCCGACGTTTTTCTGGCGCCCACCCGTTTTCACTGTCATCGAAAAGTTCGCGGTGAAATCCTGCATACGATTGAACGAAAAGGTGTTCCGCTCCTGTACGTCATGCGCCCGTATTCGCTCCCGACGGCACAAATGAAACAGATGATCTATTTTACGCCCTGGGTTGTATCCGCACCATGAAGACTTCTGATGAACCGTTACATTTGATTGGCAATCCTGGCCGCCATCTCTTCTGGATTGATGTACTGCGAGGAATCGCGATTTTAATGGTTCTGTTCCATCACCTCGGTCCGCCGGTGACGCCCGACTACACTCCCGATAAGAAATCCCTCGTACATGTTCTGCATCTGGTTGGCTGGGCGGGCGTCGATTTGTTTTTCGTGATCAGTGGCGCGTTGATCGGTGGATTGATTTTTCGCCAGATTCGCTCTCACCAGGAGTTTTCGCTCGGAAGGTTTTACGCACGGCGCATTCTGCGGATTTTCCCATCATATTTTTTTCTCTTACTGTTGATTTACATCGCTCCGAGCAGCGCGGGTAAACCGGATTCCCTCTTCGCCCCTTCATTGGTTTTTTTGCAGAACTATAACAATTATCTGCCCCACGTTTTCTGGTCGCACACCTGGTCGCTCTGCGTGGAAGAGCACTTTTACCTCGGTTTCCCGCTGCTGGCGTTCGTTTTATTCAAAACCGGCAGATTTACGCTGCTGCCGTACTTCGCCCTCGCGATTTTGCCGATCAGTCTTCTGCTGCGTGTATATCATCAGTATCATTTTTCGCCCGAGTATATCTCCCCTCTTTTTTTTACGCATACGCGACTGGATGAGATCGCTATGGGTGTTTTGATCGCGTACGCTTATAGTTTTCGGCCGGAGTTGGTGGAGCGGATCATCGCGCGGCCACGCCGTCTCTTGCTGGTTTCGTTTCTCTTTCTCACGCCGCTCGGTTCGCTCGAATTGAAACAGTCACCATTTTTGCAGACCTTCGGGATTAGCATGAACGCGGTGGGGTTTGGCGGGATTGTTCTTCTGGCACTATCCGTACGGAAACCAGGGCGATTGGGTCTGGTATTACTCTGGCCTCTGGCGAAGATCGGGGGATTCGTTTATACGATTTATCTGGTTCATCCCATGCTCTTTCAACTCGATTTTTTCAGGGTTTTCGCGCATCCGCTGTATGAAATGCTGACGGGTTTTTTTGGGGCGATTGTTTCGACCGATCATGCGCGGGTACTGTCCTATTTTATTATTACGATCGCGCTCGGAATACTTTTCGCGTTTACCGTGGAACGCCCGATGCTTCGGCTGCGTAACCGGTTCTGGCCGGAGCGCCGTCCGCGGGGGGAGGATCAGGGGAAGTAGCGATTGCGGATGTACAGGAAGGGCCGTTCGAATAAAAACGAATAAAAGACCGCTACCAGGACCGCGAGTGTTAAGTACGAAATCATATACGCGGTATTAGGGCTTCCGCTCGTCGCCAGGACTGTCGAAAACAGTTTGTACAATGGCATAGTGAAAACGGCCAGTGCCTCCAACTGAAACATCAGGGGATGAAGTAAATATAGCGTATAGGAATAAATCCCGAGTTTCGCCAGGGGCCAGAGAGAACCCCGCGCCAGACGACCGGGGGTTCGGGCGGATGCGGCGAGAAATACGAAGCCGCCAAATCCGATCGTGTTACAGGTAACCCCAATTGTTTTCATAAATTGCGATTTGCTTACATCCAGCGAGCCTGCCGGAAAAAGAAACAGAATGGAAAGGGCGATGATCCAGCGTCGGTAGCGCAAGATTTTTGGTATGAATTCCTTGTAGAACGTGTGAAGGTACGCGATGGCGCAACCCATGCTGATTTCATCGAGCCGGGTATGCGTGAAGAAAAAATTGGTAAGGTCTTCGACGACGTAGTATTGAGCATGGATGATCCGCACAACCAGGCTCAGAATCATTATGATCAGGGCGATATAAGGAAAAAGGTTCAGTTTCCCCTTTATAACAAGCAGCCAGAGGAGAATGGGGAAGGTCAGATAAAAATGTTCTTCGACGCACAGGGACCAGGAATGGTACCAGAAAATATTGGGAAGAAAGTTCGTATAGTTTTGTAAGAAAAAAAAGCTCGATATAAATTCTCGGTCCGGAACGCCGCTGCTGAGCGGCGCGAGATAAATCAGGACGAGCAGTATATAATACGCCGGCAGAATCCGAAACGCCCGGCGAATGTAAAACCATTTGAGCGCAAAGCCGCCGGTCGCGTGGATTTGCCGGAATAAAATCCCGCCGATCAGGTAGCCGCTGATGACGAAAAACATGTCGACGCCTACCCATCCGATTTGATAAAGCACGAATGCGAAGGAAGTCTCGTCTTGTCTGTAGCCCGGTGAGACAAGGCTCAGGTGTCGAAATAGAACGAGCAGAATGGCGATTCCCCGGAGTACGTCAATCCAGAAGTTGTGCTGGCGGTCGGGGGAATTTTTTGTCGTTTCGAGTGGGCTCATCAAGTCGCGTTTGTTAAATCTGGTTTCTTAAAAACGCCGAAGCGTTTTAAAATTCATTTTGAGAGTGTTTAGATTTATCCTTCTCAATAAAAAAGTTCGAGTAGGTCTTTCTGTAAATCGATTCTGTGGCCGTTGCCTCCGAATCCTGGTTATGTTTCTTTAAGTAACGAGTGTACAGTTCCAAAAACAACCAGGAATTATCCAGAATTTCGAGATTCAGGAGGTAATTTCCTTCCGTTACAAACTTAACCTGAACTTCCGGGGAAGAAATTCCCGGTTTGGAAGCCAGGTTCTTTAGTTTATCAAATTGAGTAATACGGGCATTTTTCCAGGTTTCGAGCAGCGGCCCGGCTTCCACTTCCCGGCCAATCGCCATCAAGTATAGCGCCCCGTTGAGCGCAAGATATGGATTGCCGGGATATGAACGGATTAATTCAAGGAGTCTTTCCGCCGCTCTTCCTGGAATTCCGAGATGGCGGACTTCGTGGATTCCTGTAATGGCAAGGGCTCGGTAGTATTGATTTTTAAATCGAAAAAAATCAGCATCTTCATGGTGTGCCAGCCAGTAAACTTTTTCCAGCTGCAGTGAATCCGTGCTCCAGTTTGAAATGTCGCGCCCTAAGGGCAACGCGCGTAAGCTCCCGAAGCTGTAATCAATTCCGCCGCGAATTTCAGGAAAGTGAAGAGCCAGATCATTTTCGAGATTTCGATTGTTTTGCTGGATTGCTCTGGATTCATTTAATAACGTATCGCGCTGTGCGCCTGCCAGAGTCAATAATATCAGCAGATACAGCCCCATGGTGGTCAGGCCTGTGAATCGAAGAAACCTGCTGGTGGTATTTCGGAGCAGCCGAAACACCGCCAGACAAAATAGCAAGATTAAACCGAAAGATCCGAAATATAAATAGCGGTCCGCGAGGGGCCACCATTGACCCGGAAGGATTCCGGAGAAGAACGCCTGATTGGTTAAAAACCAGGCCAGTCCGAGTGTGGCAGCGGGGGTTCTGCCGGCCGCGATCCAGAGCCCGGCGAGAAACGCGAGTCCGGTGAACCAGAGTGTAATAAAAAATATTACATCCACCCAGGTCTTAGCAATCGAATACGGGTATAAAAAAGCGAGTGATAAGCGCAGTCCGTTTTCATCCAAATAAATCGGTAGAAAAAAATTCCAGAGTGCCCGAAAGAACAACGGCATGTGGTTTATGAATGATTGAATAGCATTCCCGCCCGCATACGCGGGAACCGGGAAATTACTAAAAGAAAGGGAATATACGATCGCAGCGGAAAGAAATGTTATCGCAAAAAAGGGAAGAGTGAGAACAACGGCTGTTTTTATTTTCTTGTTGTAGAAAAAAATCAGGAGAAAGAAAAAAATTACCGGCAACATCACGATCCCGGATTTGGAGAGTATCCCTGCCGTGAAAAGGAGCAGACTTAACCCGAGAAATATTCCCCCGGGGGCGGGCTCCGTGGCGTGGTATTTTAAGAAGCAAAGTGTCGAACTTAAGGCGAATATGACACTCAACTGCCAGAACTGTCCTGAAGCTAGTAAAACGGCTTCCATATTGACTGGAAGAATCACATAAAGAATCGCAACCGTGGTGCTGAGCAATTCGTCCCGGTTGGAGAGTCGCCTTGCTATGCGCCAGACCAGGAGGCTTGCGAGAAAGTGCAGGGCCAGGGAAATAGAACGAATATAAAACGGATCAGGACCGAACAACCTGACTTCGAGAAAAACGAAGGTCCAGGCGACAGGAAGAAACTCACGGACCTGGATATGGCCGATCAAGTTTAACAGTCGGGCCAGGAAGGGCCCGTCGTAAATAGGAACAAAATAGAATACGGTTCGATCGTCATCGAAAAATAGGGGGAACGATCCGATTGCCGGAATAAACAAAAAGGAAAATACAACCGTAACAAGGGCAAATGAACGGACGGGAGTAATGCGGAGCATAAGGTCGTCATTTGGGCAATGGAGGCTGTTTAGGAAATCTAAAAATCACGAATGACTCGTTCTCAAATTCTTTTTTCACGAAAGGTACCAAACTGAGCCAGAAGATAGAGCCTTCGCTATGGTTTCGGTTTAAAACAGCCAGTTCAGTATCAAGCTTGATCGGGACGTATTCAATTCCCTGTTTTGGAACCCGGAAAAACTCATGAATCTGTGAATAGGTAATGAAGTCCCTGCCAAATGAGTACACCGGATTCAGACCATTATTATAAATATTTCTCTTATTGCGGTAAAAAAATAGGGGAAAATCCGCCCAGGAGAGGAGGACTTTCGAACCCGGGGGGCTATGTTTCTCGATCCAATCCGCGGCTTCAAAAAAAGGTTTCGTAGGATTCTCCTGCTTTTTGGCCGTAACGAATTGCTGAGTGAGGGGCAGGCAGATTGCGATCATTACAACAAGAGTGACCGATCCAATAACACGGGGGAGCCATTTTTCCATGTTCCCTTTGATAACGACGGAACCTTGCAGAGCCAAAAAGACAACCAGGACTGGAATGAAAAATTCAATGGGCTTCTGTGCGGAAAACAGGGAAAAAAAAACGAAAAGAAGTGTCAGGAAGAAAGTTTTTTCCAGAGGGATAAAGGTTCTTGTCAAAATGATTTTAAGGGAAAGGAAAACCATTGGAATCGCGAGGCCGATTGTGACCGCAGCCTTTGTCATTGGTGCCCATTCGGCAATCGGTTCGAGTCCATTGGGCTGTATACTGTGGATGCCAAGCTCCAACCAGAATGCGTAGAATTGAAATGGAAACGCGGGATGGAGAACCAGTCCCAGAAAAGTCGCAATCACTGGAACAAGTAAAATTCGGTGGTCCTTCTCACCTTCAATTAATAGAACGATCCAGTAAAATCCCCCGAATACGAGAAGTAACGGGAAACCGGGATAGGTCCAGGGACCTATAAAACAAATAATTGCTACAGGCCAGAACTTTCGTTTAAGGATGAAATAAAAATACAGAAAAATGAGACCCATGAAAAAGCCGGAACCCCTTAAATACAACAAACGGATCGTGAACAAAGGGGAACAGAGCAAGAAAAAGAGAACCCAGAACCAGCGATACCTGGTCCCAAGTTCTTGAAGCAAAAAAACAAAAGCGGAAAGAGAAAAATAGAGAAAACAAAGACCGCTGAGTTTGGCGGCCAGAATCAGATCCCCGCCAGTCAGAAGAACAAATGGGACCTGAAGATAATGGATGATGAAATGAAAATCAACGTAACGATCCGCATGGATCGAATAGGCCATCCAGGGAAGGTTGTAAATCCAGCCATTCTGGCTTAATAGTTCCGCGATGGCGATATGGAAATAAATATCATAGTCAAGTAACCTGTCGGATTGAAACAGGTAATAGGCGAAAAAAAAAGTTCCGATCAAGGCGAGAAAGCAGACTTCAAGAACACGAAGTAAGCGAGGGAACTTCCGTAACTTTTCGATAACTCCGGTCAGGGCAATTAAAAAACCGGAATTCGCAAGCGATGTCCGGGCCTTGCGCACGGTACCAGAAAGAATAGGCATAAAAATTAAGGAATAAAAAATAAAAGACCGACCCTTTAAGGGGGCCGGTCGTAAAATTGAGAACTAATTGAAATTAGAATCAGAGATTCAGCCAGGGAGTGCTGACCACATACCCGGTTTTTTCCAGTTCGCAAGAAGTTCCACCAATAAAACCGGTTAAGGTTGTTGCTTTCGCAAGACCACCAGCTCCCTGAATTTTGGCGCATTTTTTAAGGGTCGTGCCCGCACCGATCGCTGCCATGTAAAATTCCATGCAGGAATCTTTGGAACTTTGCATCGAATTTCCGCCATTCGCTGCGGCGAGTTTATTCACCTGTCCGAATAGACTGCGCATAGTCGTGATCCAAGGAATGATTGCATTCGTAGCAATATCGCCATTTGATGAAGCGCTGGCCCCAACAACATTCGTTGCATAGTATCCATTTCCGGTTGTATTTGCACCAGCAATTGGCCCTTCACCAGCGGCAATATTTGCCACGGTAATCATACAGCCGAGACAAGTTGCTCCTGTGGATGTCAGGGCAGCAGCACCGGCGGCAGGTGCGGTGTATGTTGAGCCGAGATAACAAGAACCCCGAATTACTTCTGAGAATTTCTTATCAGCGAACGTTTTCGTTCCCGTGATACAATCAGCGGTTTCTTTGTCGGTCGATTCAATCTGGCTGTACGCGACCGCGAATGAGGCTGCCTGAACCGCAGAGATGCAGTTTTTAACTGAAGCGGCGGTGTAATTGTGACCCGGGTCGATATTTGCGGCCATTTTTGTAATTTCTTTTACAAAAGCCACCTGCATTTGCGCGAAGCCCGGCGTGGGTTCTTTGTCAGAGGTAACGGTGTTCACCGATACTTCTTCCGTGGCCAGGGTTACTTTGGTTTTCTTGGACGTATAGGTTAAACCGGCCATGGAATACCCGTCTGAAGCCGCTTTCTGGATCAGTTCCAGAGCTTTCGCTCCGTCAACCGAGCCATAGGGGTCAAGGGCATCGCCAAGCCAGTCAGTCAAAAAACAATTCGAGAGCGCAGAGATCGCAAGAACACTGACTCCCGTAAGAAGAATGCGCTTTATTTTCATAACAGAAAAAGCTCCTGTGAGGAATTTATTGGGCAATTCTAAAGATTTCGAAATGGGAAGCAAACCTTTTTTTAATTTCTGTGGGATTTGAAGACGTAAGGAGGTTTGAAATTATAACAAACATTATTCCGTGGAAAATCGCCGGGCAAATTTTTGCGGTGCACCACCAGTCTGCGTTATTCGGGGTGGATGAAGTCGCATTTTCGGAATAATTTGGGCCGCGGTCCGGCGTTACCCGATGCACCGCACCATGAATTCGCGTCGGCACTGGGTGTTGTTTGATACTTCTCACTTCACTTGCCAGATTACCGGGGCCGTTCCACTTCCGCCGTATCTATGAATGATGATTTGTTTTCCGTAAAAAATCGAACGGTCCTGATCACCGGTGCCAGTCGGGGGATCGGGCGGGTGCTGGCCGAGGGATTCCAAAAACGGGGGGCGATCGTGTACGGCACCGGCAGTCGGCCGGATTCTGTCGCCTGGATGGAAGCCGCGGGGATTCGCGGGCGCGTGGCCGATGTTTCCGAACCCGGGTCGACCGAAGCGGTGGTCCGGGAAATCCTGGAGGCCCATGGAGCGCTCGATTGTCTGCTCAACAACGCGGGCATTTCCTCGCGGACGCCAGCGTCGCGTTTTAAAGAAGACGAAATGGAAAAGATCATCAGCACCAATTTCAAAGGTGTGTTTCGCACCTGCCAGGCCTACTATAACGCGCAGAAAAACAAAGGCGGCGTCATCGTTAACGTCGCCTCGGTGGTCGCGCTGGTGGGCGTTCCTCTGGCCAGTATTTACTCGGGGACGAAGGGCGCGGTGATTTCGATGAGTCGTGAACTGGCGATCGAATGGGCGAAGTCCAATTTTCGCGTCAACTGCCTTCTGCCAGGCATGGTGGATACGGACATGACGGCGATGATCAAAGACCGGCCCAATATTCGCGAGCAAGTCGTGGCGGGTATTCCCATGGGTCGCATGGGTAATCCAGCGGACATGCTGGGCGCGGCCCTGTTCCTGGCGAGCGACGCGAGCGCCTACATCACGGGGCAGTCGTTGATCGTCGACGGGGGACTGACCGCGGTCTGATGGCGCCGCGGTTGAACAGGGCGGTGCCCTGGGTTGTGACGCTGGTCGCGGCCGGGCCCTTGCTGCTGTACGGCGTGAGCGGGGGACATGACTGGTCCTTCGAACTCGTGCGCGCGCGCGAATTCA
>CAZVZS010000057.1:577-11083 GCA_964631535.1 uncultured Leptospiraceae bacterium | reverse complement strand
CCCGCCGTACTGGGCGGAAGGCCTGTACGGCGGGTACGGATCGCCGATTTTTTTATTTTATCCGCCGTTCTTTTTGATCCTCACGGCGCTCTGGGCCACGTTCCTGCCGCCGGTACCCGCGCTGGCCCTGGCGGGTTGTGTGCTTTTCGCGCTGGCCGCGATGGGCGCGCGCTGGATGGGGCGATCGCTCGGTCAGGACTCACCGGCCGTTCGCGTCACGGTCGCTACGGTCCTGCTTTCGCCGTACTTTCTGGCGAATTTTTACCTGCGCAACGCGAACGCGGAGTTCGCGGCGCTCTGTCTCTTTCCGCTTGCCCTTGGCGGGGTGTTGCGGATCGCCCGGCGGGATGATTCGGGATCGGGCCGGTCCGGCTTCGCGGGCCTGACGCTGGGTATTGCGGGAGTGACACTGGCGCACAACCTGAGCGCGCTCACGCTTCTCGCCAGCGTACTTTTTTTATTGGCAGTCCTTTCGATCGGTCGCGGGGGGCTGCGGGTCTGGTGGACCGGCGCGCTGGCGATTTTTTGCGGATTGGGACTGGCGCTCGTGTACTGGCTGCCGGCCTTCGCGCTGCGCGGTCGCATTCGCCTGGAAGACCTGCTGCGCGGGAAATTCGCGTTTGGCGAAAATTTCAGTTCCTGGCCGGAGTTGTTTCTGTTTCAGGAAGCGCATACCGCGGGCCTGGTAATTCCCCTTGTGCTGCTGATCGCGTGCGTTGCGCTCGCGCTCGCGGCTACCGGACGCATTGAAGTGGGCCGCAACGCGCGCCCGATGATCGCCCTGGTCTTCGCTGTGCTGGTCCTGCTCGGACTCACGCACGCCCTCAGTCAACCGGTGTGGGCGACCGTCCCCATGCTGCGGCTGTTTCAGTTTCCCTGGCGCTTTCTGGGACCCGCCGGAGTCCTCACGGGCCTTCTGGCGGGGATTTGTTTTGAAACGTTCACAACCGGGTTTTCCCGGCGGGCGCGGCGGATCGCCGAAGGCGGGGTGCTTCTGCTCTGTCTGTTGAACGCCCTGCCCGTCCTGTTCGCGGCCAGGCCCATCGCGCCCGGGGAACTCATCGCGCTGGAAGGACGGGCGCAGGGTGGCGCGACTGTCTTCAATGAATACGTTCCCCGCGGAGCCCGGGCCGGGATCTGGCAGGTCCAGGCGGCCACAGACGGGCCGGCTCTGGCTTTGCCGCCAGGCGTAAAAATTCGCTGGGAAAAGGTGGCTGGCACCCGGATCACGGGCACCGTGCTCGCGCGTCAAAGCGGCACGGTCATCGAACTCGAATTCGCGCGCTGGTTCTGGCCGGAGTGGATCGCGAGCGCGGATGGTCGCCCGGTGCCTGTCCTGGCCAACGCGCATGGGGCGGTGCGACTGGTTTTGCCGGCGGACACGCGCCAGTTTGAGTTGCGATTGAACCCCCCCTGGATTCGCCAGCTGGCATTGGGCGGGAGCCTTGCGGCTCTGTTGCTTTTTGTAGGTCTGCTGCTCTTCCTGCCGCGACTCGTGTGCCGGAAGTCCGGCATTTACCAGGGCGATTTTTAATAGCCAGGGAAGCGGTGGGGCTTTAATTCTACCGCATGGGGCCTTCGCACGCGCATACCCATGCGGCGGGTCATGATCACGCCCACCATCATCCGCATGCCCACGGGCACGGCGGCGGTGAGCGCGGTATTGGCATCGCCTTTTTATTAAACGCCACGTTTACGCTCGTCGAATTCGTGGGGGGCTGGTGGACCGGGAGCGTCGCGATCCTTTCCGACGCCCTGCACGATCTGGGCGATTCAGGTTCGCTCGCGCTTTCGTTCGTCCTGGAAAAGTACGCGCGCAAAAAACGGGATACGAACTTCAGCTACGGCTACCGCCGCTTTTCTTTGCTGGCGGCCCTGCTCAATGGCGGCATACTGCTGGGCGGATCGGCGTTCGTACTGAGTGAAGCCATTCCGCGTTTTTTCGCGCCGCAAACTCCTCACGCGGGCGGGATGATGATCCTCGCCCTGGTCGGCATATTTTTTAACGGGCTCGGCGCCCTGCGGTTACGCTCCGGGTCCACGCAGAACGAACGGATGCTGACCTGGCATCTCCTGGAGGACGTGTTCGGCTGGGTGGCGATTCTGATCGGGGGAGCGCTCGTGCATTTCTGGGCGGTCGCGTGGATTGATCCGGCCCTGGCGGTCGGGTTTACCCTGTTTACGCTGTTCAACGTATTTCGAATCTCCCGTCAGACCGTACGGATTTTTTTGCAGAGTGTACCTTCGTCCCTGGACCTGGCCGGGCTCGAGTCCGAGGTTCGCGGGCTGCCCGCCGTCCACTCCGTGCATGACACCCATGTCTGGAGCATGGACGGCGAATTCCACGTCCTGACGACGCATGTGGTTGTGAACGAATCGACCCCGGACGATCGCCTCTTATCGGTGAAGCGCGAGGTGCGCTCCCTGCTCGCGCGCCACAATATCCAGCACGCCACGATCGAAATGGAACGCCCCGACGAATCCTGCCAGTTGCGGGAATGCTGATGGCCCTGCGGAGAATAAAATCCAACTATTCGCGCTATGGCGGCGGGTCACGCTTCTCCCTGAACGGTTCCGCGCGCCTGGTGCGCGTCGCGCTGATTGGCGGGCTGGTCGCGGCGGTGCTGGGTCTGGGTGTACTTCTGATCGTATACATCGACTTCGCGACCGACGGGGAACGCATCGATCAGTCCATCGCCGAATATAAAGCATGGTTACACGGGATCGGCACGCGTCCGGAAAAACCGCCGATCAAAATTTTCGCCAAAGATGGCAAAACTCTGATCGGGGAGTACCTGCCCGAACGTGGATCGCGCGTCAACCTGGCCCAATGCGGCAAAATGGACTGGCTGCAGAAGGCCGTGGTCGCCGCGGAGGACCGCGATTTTTTCGATCACGGTGGCGTTTCATATCGCGGCATTTTCCGGGCGTTCATCAACAATCTGCTTTCGTTTTCGTTTCGCGAGGGCGGGGGGTCCATCACCCAGCAACTGGCGCGCAATCTGTTCACGGATCGGCGCGCCACGCTTTACCGTAAACTGTACGAGACCTTCGTGGCTTTTCAACTGGAAGAGCAACTGGATAAAAAAGAAATTCTCTGTCTGTATCTGAATAAAATATACATGGGCGAAGGACGCATCGGCGCCGAGGAAGCGAGCTGGTTTTATTTTCGCAAGCCGCCCTGGACGCTCGACGCCGCGGAAGCGGCCATGATCGTGGGGCTGTTCCCCAGCCCGGTGCGGTATTCCCCGCTGAACAATATCGAAGCGTCACTGCGCAAACAGGATGTTGTGCTCCAGGCGATGATCGAACGCGGCGATTTTAAGGCCGAAGACAGAGATAAAACGCTCAAGGCCTTTTTCAAAAAGTACGACGTGAGCACCGCGAAAAACGCGTACGACCCGGGCCTGATCGGCCTGTACGGGGCCAGCCGCGATTTTCGCGTGAACCTCGCGCCCTCGGCCAACGAATACGTGCGCACCTTCCTGTACGGCAACTTCGACGAGGCCCTGGTGCGCGAGGGCGGACTCTCGGTCGTGACGACCATCGATCCGGTGCGCCAGAGGGCCGGCATGGACGCTGTGCGCGGTCGCGTGGAGGAGACGCGGGCGGCTCTGCGCAAGAACCAGAAAGTCGATCCCGAAAAAATGGAACGCATCGCCCGGCGACTCAACGGCGTGCTCGTTTCGATCGACGCGCGCACGGGTAATATCCATGCGGTCGTCGGTGGGTCGGAGATAACGGAAGGTAATATGACCGCGCGCGTCTGGGAAATGCGCCGGCAGCCAGGTTCTTCTATAAAAGGGTTTCTGTACGCGGCCGGTCTGGACGAAGGCGTCATCGAAGCCGGCCAGGAAGTGGAGGACGCGAAAATTGATTTCGACGGGTATTCGCCGCGGAACTGGTACCGCGATTTCAAGGGTGTCATGACCCTGCGCAGCGCCGTGGCCCAGTCCGTGAATACGGTGGCGGTGAAAGTTCTGGACGATCTGGGCGTGGATCGGTTTCGCAAAAAAATCGCCGACGCGCTCCAGCTCGATTATTTCGACGGCCGCCAGCGTTTTCCCGGCACCCTGTCGCTCGCGCTCGGATCGGGGGAAGTGACTCCGCTCGAACTGGCTCGTCTGTACGCCGTGTTACTCAACGATGGCCGGTCGGTCCTCCCGCGCCTGATCCTGAAAGTGACCTCGCCCGACAATCGCGTGATCTGGGAGGATGAAGAGTTGCCCGAAAGCGATCAAGTGTTTTCGCCCCAGGCCTGTGCCGGCGCCCTGTATCTCCTGTCCGGCGTTACCCAGGACCCGGAAGGAACCATGGGTTGGGTCGGCAGGCGCCAGCGCCAGAGCGCGAAGTTCCTGCCCTTCGACGTGGCCGGCAAATCGGGGACGGTGCAGTCGGTCGCGGCGCATTTCAAGAAGTTTCCTCATATGTATGGGGCCCACGACGCCTGGTACGTGGGACTCGTGCCCGGTGAGGCCACGGTCGTGTGGGTGGGCCATGACGAAGGCGCGCCCTTTCCTGGCAGCGGAGCGGGAGTGGCCGGCATGATCTGGTCCGCGTACGCCCAGGCGGGCCTGCCCGGACGGGTGTCAGGGTCGTTCCCCGCCTTCGAGGTCCGCCCGCCCGTTGATGTGACCGATTCTCCGGCCGGCGATCTTTTAAAAAATTACCAGGATGATACCCCGATCGTGGATCACCCTGAACCCGGGCCGGAGGTGGCGCCCCCCGGTAAGACCGAACCGCCCCAGGGCCCCGCCCAGGGGCCAGGCGTTCCGATGCCCGGGGGCATTGTCCCGCCCGGCAAGCCGCCAGTGGCGACGAAGCCCGCTCCGGTGGAGGGCCCGGCGCAAGTGGAAAAACCGATTGTCCAGCCGGTGCCCCCGTTAAAGAAGGAAGAAAAGATCGCGCTGCCGCCCGATCTCCCGCCCACCGCGGCTCCCTGAACCACCCATGGCCAACGAACCCTGGATCGCCTACGCGCAACCGCGCCCTGACGCGCGCCTGCGCCTGTTCTGTTTTCATTTCGCCGGCGGGGCCGCGAGCGCGTTTCGCGGCTGGCAGGACGCGCTGCCGGCGGGCGTGGAGGTGCGCGCCATCCAGTTGCCCGGCCGCGAAAACCGGCTCAGGGAAGGTCTGCTGGATTCGATGGACGCGGTCCTTCCGCCTCTGACGCGACCGGTTCTGGAACTGCTCGATCTGCCCGCGGTATTTTTCGGGCACAGCATGGGCGCTCTCGTCGCTTTCGAATTCATTCGCGCTCTGCGACGTTCGGGCCAGCCCCTGCCGTTGCATTTTTTTCCCGCCGGGCGACGAAACCCCGGGACCCCGTGTCGTTTCCCGGATATCCATGATCTTCCGCGAGCGGATCTGCTCGAAGCCATGCGGAAATATGGCGGAACCCCTGACGCGATCCTCAACGATCCGGAGATGATGGAACTGATTCTGCCCATCGTCCGGGCCGATTTCAAAATTCTGGAAACCTATCAGTTCCGCGGCGAAGCCCCGCTCGACCTGCCCATCACCGTTTATGCGGGGCACCAGGATATTCGCACAAACCAGGCGGAACTCAGGGCCTGGGGAAAGCAGACCACCGGGCCCTTCGCCCTGCGCATGTTCGAAGGGGAACATTTTTTTATTAGCACTCATCGCACGACGGTGCTGGAGGCCCTCAGCGCCGATCTGGAAGAAGTCCTGGGCGGGATTTAGAGCCAATCCTACGAACCCCCGTTCGCGAAAGCAAAATCGCTCCAGGGGTTCGTAGGATTGGCCTGTTAATGAAGAAATCCCGGCCTTCGGGGGCCTTTTGGATGATAAGGAAAATCCAGGATTTCGCTGAAAATGATGTTTTAGGATGGGCTCTTAGACCGTACGGGCCGTGGTTTCACCTTTTTCGTTAAAAATTTTCAGAAATTTCGCGGGAATTATTTTATTTTATAAATTTTCTAAATTGTACTTGAAACGTGAGCGTATTCCCGGCGAGTCCTTGACACGGCCCGATTTTTTCGGTCCGGAGGGCATCCCTGAAATTTCACCAAAAAGACATTGATGAGGCGCTCTCGTACCTGAGAACCATCAACGCCGAACTGGAAAACCGTCGGGAGACCACCGAAGCCGCGCCCCGGACGGACCGTTTGCAGAAAGTTCTGGTGGCGAATCGCGGCGAAATCGCCAAACGGTTTTTTCTCGCGCTGCATGAGGAAAACATTCCCTCCGTGGCCATCGTAACCGAGGCCGATATCGGCCAGTCCTGGTACGATTTCGCGGGTGAGGCCGTGCTCATCGGCCCGGCCGGCAATTATACGAACATTCCGGTGGTGATCGCCGCGGGTCTCCTGTCCGGGGCGGGCGCGATTTATCCCGGTTACGGATTTCTGTCCGAAAACGCGGATTTCCCGGAGACCATCGCCGAAATTCAGAACTGGTTCGGACGGGAACTTCTGTTCATGGGGCCGTCGGCCGCGGTCATGCGGCGCGTGGGTAACAAACTGGCCGCCCGGAGGCTCGCGCAGGAAAACAACGTCCCGCTTTTTTCCGGTTCGGGTTTGATCCGTGGCGTGGAAGAGGCCCGGGCGGCCGCGCGTTCCATCGGATATCCGGTTCTGGTGAAATTGGACGCGGGCGGCGGCGGGAAGGGCATGGTGCCGGTTTACGCTGAATCGGAAATGGACGCGGCGGTGGAATCTTCGCGCCGCATCGGCCGGGACCTGTACGACAATACGGATTTTTACCTGGAAAAGTTTATTGTCGAACCGGTCCACATGGAAGTGCAGATCTTCAACGGTCTGGCCGTGGGGATTCGCAAGTGCGCGGTCCAGCGTCGCAACCAGAAGATTATAGAAGAAAGCGGCCACTCGTTCCTGGATAATTACCAGTATCTGTCCATGCTCGCGGCCGCCGAGCGCGTGGCCAGCATCGCGGGGTACCATGAAGGCGCCGGCGCGGGCACGGTGGAATTTTTGTACGACGCCCGCTCGGGCCAGTTCGGTTTTCTGGAAATCAACACGCGCCTGCAGGTAGAGTACGCCGTCACCGATCAATCGCTCGGCATCGATCTGGTCAAGTGGCAGATTTTATTTTTCGACGGCCGCGAACGGGACATTCCGACCGGTACCGTTCTACGAAACCGGTTTACGATCAAGGAACACGCGATCGAGTGTCGCATTTACGCCGAGGACCCGGCCACGGGTTACGCGCCTTCGCCCGGTCGGATCCAGGAACTCGACCTGCCCACCTTCAACGGGATTCGTTGCGATTTTGGTTTCAAAGCCGGCGACCGTATCGTTCCCAATTACGATCCGATGATCGGGAAACTCATCGCGTACGGACCCTCGCGCCAGGAGACCTTGATTCGCCTGGAACGCGCCTTACAGGAACTGTACATCAAAGGCATCCAGACGAACATCCCGCAACTCCTCGAAATCGTGCGGCACCGGGAATTCATCGGCGGCGCCTATACGAATCGCCTGCTGGAAGACCACCCGCGCCTCGGTGGTCTCGCCTCCGGCACCGACTACGCCGATCGTCGCAGTCGCACCCCGATTGTCCTGGCGGGCCTGGCGGAATACGTGGACATCGCCCGGCGCAAAGCGCGCGAGTTCATGGTCGTGGGCGATATCGAAGCCGGGATCCGGCGGCGTGAGATTCTACTGGTGCCGACCACCTTTGACGTGGAGACCCTCGGCGAGAATTTCGCGGTCGAATTCATCCGGATTTCGCTCCATAAATTTCACGTATACCTGGACGGACGCTATAACGGCGAAATCGAAATCACCGGGGCGGGTGACAACGAACACAATTTCCTGATTCGTTTCGGCACGCGGATCATGCGCGTGCGGGTCGATAAAAAAGCCGGCAATACGAATTTGCGCATCAAAGACCAGGAAAACAAATTCAGTTATTACCGCCTCAAGGTGCGCGCCCTGGGAGAGGCCGCGCGGGAAGAACCTCCCGGCATGGTTCGGGCCCCGTTCCAGGGCACCTTCGTGAAGTTGTTTCAGACGGACGAAAAGGGTAACGTGCTCCAGGGCGCGCGCGTGGAAAAAGGCGAACCCTTGCTGGTCATCTCGGCCATGAAAATGGAAACGGTTCTCACCGCGCCGATCGCCGGGCGAATCAGCCGTTTCGTGGAAGACGGACAGATCGCGCGGCTGCGCCTGGGAGTCACCCCGGACGGGAAGGTGCAGGGCCGGGGCCTCGCCGAAGGCGAAATGTTGTTCGTCATCGAAAGTGAGGCCGAGAGCGCCCTGATCGCCGAAGGCAGCCGTGGCCGTCTGGATGAGACCGATCACCAGGGCGACCGGCATACCTTCGAATTACTGTTTTATGATGATCTGGAAGAAGCCGTCCAGCGCGAACCCGCGCGGCACATCGCGTCCATGCTCACGTTTCTGGACGCGTATTTCAAAGGCATCACCCCGCATTCGTGGATCGTCGAAAAACTGTACGATCTTGCGGCGCGGATCGATCTGAAAGTCTACCAGCGCAACCTGAGCGAGGAAGTGGAAACTCAGATCGCCGGGATCATCTTGCAATACGCGACGATCAAACAGCTTTTTTCCCCGTATTACGAAACCAATTTCTCCGCCTTTGAGGAATTGAGCGACTTCGCGGCGAACTGTCGCGAGAAAGATTATCGTCCGCCGGATTCTTTCCTGCCGATGCTGGAGAACGTTTTCGCCCTGTACGGCGTAAAAACATTTCTCGCGCTGGGCGAAGAAGACAGTATGGAAATGCGGGAAGCGTTTCTCGCCATTCACAATTCCTACCACGCGGTTACGAGTCATTCGAGTATCATTCAGTACCTCATTCGGATTCTCTCTTCGTCGCGTTCGCAGAATTCGGACGTGTACGAAAGCCTGCAACAGGTGGTGCTGGCCGAACAGGCCGAGCTGGATACCACCCTGCTGGAGTTGACCCAGAAGACCGTGGAAAAAATGTTCCCCTGGGACGCGGCGGATTTTCCGGAAAGCGAAGGGGTCTTCGCGCCTGGCAATCCGTACCTGGAGGAAACGGCCGGGCTCCAGGCGGAAATCGTATCGCGCCCCGCACCGGCCGGTCTGGTGCCCGATTCCTTCCCGCTCTGGTCGGCGCAGGTTCTCAAAGAGTATCTTGGAGTCCTGGAACGCAACCATCTGCTCACCCGTTTGTTTTCGCCCGATCGCGAAATCGCGGTGTATCGTCTGGAACAGCGCGTGACGGGAAAACGCGATTACGCTGTATACGGGCTGGTCGATCTTGAGGACGCGAGTTTCCTTGATATGTCCGGACTGGGGCGCGCCTTCGATCGGGCCGGTCAGGCGGCCGGGCGGTTGCTCGCCGCGTACCACGCCCTGGCCCCGGGGGAGAATAATCGTATTGAAATTCTCGCCTGCCGGTCCCCGGTGCATCTGGCGCTGACCGGCGATGAGTTCGGGCGGCCGGGTTACTTTACTCTACGTCAGTTGCTCGCCGGTACGGTGGATCAACTCGGCAGCGCGAATACGCGCGCGGTCGTCGTGCATCTGGACGTGCTCCGCGGACAGACCGCCGAGCGCAAAAAAATTCAGTTTTTCGAACGCGCGGGCTGCCTCACCTGCGAGTTTCTCTTCGATACCGACGCCCGCAGCCCGTACTGTATGGAAGAAATCCCCGCGGATCAGAAACTCTTCGGTCGCGGGAAATGGCCCGTGGACCACTGGGCCGCGGAAAGTTTCGATCCGGGCACCATGCGCGAAATTCGCGTCGATTCCATCGACCAGGTGGCCTGGACCAATCCGAAAACCGGAGTGTCCGGATTTCGCCCGGTCGCCGCTAAAATTTTTCAGGGCGAAATGCACGGCTGGCCCGCTCTATTTTTCATGAAAGACTCGCGGATCGCGGGCGGCTCCACCGGGAACCTGGAAGGCCTGAAGTACGTGGCGGCTTGCTATCTGGGCTACGTCCTGAATCTGCCGGTGTACGTCTGGAACGACGGGGCCGGGGCCAACGTGCGCGAGGGCATGATTTCGCTCAATCGCGCCGCGGAAGGATTTTTGATGAATGCCCTGCTGGGCGCGGACCTCGCGCCGGAGGATTTCCGACGTTACACCGAACGGAACCCCGACCCGGATCTACAGGCATTGTTTCGCGAACTGGACGGCCGCTTCCCCATGGCCCCGCGTACGATTCGCCGGCGGTTTTTCGTGGTGGCCATCAGCGTGGGTTCTTCGGCGGGCCTCGACGTGTACGGGGCCAGCCAGGCCGCCATCCAGGTCATGCTCGATTCGGACGAGTCCTACCGCGTGCTCACCGGGTCGAACGTGATCAAGTCCGTGATGGGCGAGGACATCAGCAACCTCGACATCGGGGGGGCGCGCATCATGGGCAAGTGGACCGGCATCGTCGATCTGATCGCCCACGATAAATTCGAACTGCTCGGAACCGTGCGGCGGATTCACAATCTCTTCGGCGAGGAAACGCAACTGGACGAAATCGCCCGCCCGCAGCGTCCCGTGCCCACGCGCCTGCGACCGGGCCAGGTCATATCGG
>CAZVZS010000057.1:0-516 GCA_964631535.1 uncultured Leptospiraceae bacterium | reverse complement strand
TGTGTTTCTGCTGGGCACGCGTTCGCGCTCCGGCATTCGTTCGTTCGCGGCGACGACGCGCGCGGTGGAGTTGCTGGAGACCGCGCGCAAAACCGCCACCCCGCGCGTATTTATTTTCGGCCGCCGCCTGCTGGGCGATGTCATCAACCAGGATCACAAGGTCGTGCGCGCCCGGTACGATTTTTTCCGCCAGATCACGCGCCCCGGCGACGGCCTGCGTATCAATATCGTGACCGAAAGCGAAGGCCTCCTGGCCGGCGAACTGCACGCCCACGCCGACGCGGTCATTTTCGTCAAAAATGATGAATCGGGCGAAGAAAGCGAAACACCGATTCTGGCCGCCCGCACCGCCACCTTCGTCCGGCCCACGCTCGCCGCCGCCCTGGACCTGGCACGCGCCCTGATCGGTCTGCTGGACCCGCTGACGGCGGACCCGGCCGCCGCCGGGGCCGGCGAACCATCGGTGCCCGCCGACGCGGCCACGCCCTTCGATATCCTCGGCGCCGTCATTCACCC
>CAZVZS010000056.1:0-32877 GCA_964631535.1 uncultured Leptospiraceae bacterium | reverse complement strand
CGGGGCCGGCGAACCATCGGTGCCCGCCGACGCGGCCACGCCCTTCGATATCCTGGGCGCCGTCATTCACCCGGTGCTCGACGCCGGCAGTTTCGTCGAATTTTTCAAGGAAATGAACGATCCTGAAAAAGGCCCGGGCCTGGTCGTGGGCCTCGGGCGTCTGGGCGGGCAGACCGTCGGCGTGATCGCCGATAATCCGGCCGTGATGAGCGGGGCCCCGGACGCGCCCGGCACCGAGAAGTTCCGCGTCTTCACCGAGTTTTTGAACGAACGCGCCATTCCCCTGCTCATGCTTTCGAATTCGCCGGGCTTCGTGCCCGGCACGAAACAGGAACGTCTGCGCGTGCAGGCGATCGGCGCGCGTTCGCTGGACGTCAATATCCTGGGACGCATCCCGGTCGTTTCGGTCGTGCTCAACCAGAATTACGGCGGCCGTCAGATTCACGCGTTCAGCAAATTTTTGCGACCGGGCATCGTCTACCTGGCGCTCGACCGGGCGATCCTGGCGGTGATGGGTGCCCAGAGCGCGTTCGATCTGTTCGAAGGCGCCCGCTACCGCTCCCTGCTGGCAAACGGTCAGGCAGACGACGCGCAGCGCCTGTCCACGGATTTTATGTCGCAATTCCAGAGTAAATCGGTGGCCACCGCCGACGCGCACGGCACCGGTGTGCTGGACTGGACGATCCCCGACGCGCGGGAGTTGCGCGGGCACCTGCTGCGGGGACTGGAGCTGGCGCGGGAGCGGGTGGGGGCTGTGTGGGGTGGGTGTGTGTTTTGATTGAGGGCGATGGGACTTGAGTTCTTTATGAGTAAAGAAAAAAAGAGCAAATCAAACCAAGAAGCGGTCGCCATCGTAGGGATTGGCTGTCGCTTTCCAGGAGGAGTTAGCGATCCGGAAAGTTTCTGGAAGTTACTCTCAGAAAAACGCGATGCCATTCGCGAGGTTCCGGATGATCGCTGGAGCCAGAAGCGATATTATAGTTCCGAGCCGGGTCCGGGGCGTACCTATTCCCGCTGGGGCGGATTTCTTGAAGACGTTAAAGGATTCGACGCTGGTTTTTTTGGTATTTCACCTCGTGAGGCGGAATCGATGGATCCTCAGCAGCGATTTCTACTGGAGGTTGCCTGGGAAGCGCTGGAAGATTCCGGGCAAATCCCCGAAAAGTTGAGCGAGAGCAGGACCGGAGTATTCGTCGGGATGTGGACGGGCGATTACGAGGACTTTATGTTCTCGGATCCGGGGCATATCGATTTCTATAGAACCCAGGGAACCGGGCGCTATACGGCGGCCGGCCGCCTTTCTTTCATTCTCGGTTTGCAGGGACCGAGCATGACCATCGATACCGCCTGTTCGTCCTCCTTGGTCGCAGTGCACCTTGCCCGTAAGGCCCTGCTTGATGGCGAATGTTCCGTGGCGATCGCTGGCGGCGTGAATCTGCTGCTTCAGCCGCAGATCACGATCGCTTACTCGCAATCGAGAATGATGTCTCCCGAAGGCCGCTGCAAATTCGGTGACGCTTCCGGAGACGGGTACGTGCGTTCCGAAGGGGTCGGGATCGTGGTGCTCAAACCCCTTTCCCGGGCTCTGGCCGACCAGGATCGCATTTATGCGGTGGTTGCCGGGAGCGCGGTCAATAACGACGGCCGCAGCAGCGGGTCCTTCGGCACTCCCGGGGTTAGCGGTCAGGAAGCGCTCCTGCGTGAAGCATACGGTCGCTCGGGGGTCGAGCTGGAAAATGTCGTCTATGTGGAAGCCCACGGAACGGGTACAAAACGCGGGGATCCGGTTGAGATTCGTGCTATCGGCAAAGTGGTCGGAGCGGGCCATTCCTTTGAGAACCCCCTGTACATCGGTTCAGTAAAAACGAACATCGGCCATATGGAAGCCGCAGCCGGGATCGGTGGTTTGATCAAGGCCGCCCTCTGCCTGAAACGTTCAGAAATACCGGCCAGCTTGCATTTCAACAATCCCAATCCCTATATTCCCTGGAATTCCCTCCCGGTCCGCATTCCTTCCGATAGCATCAAGATTGAGTTGCCTCCCGGTAGAAAAGCAGTAGCGGGTGTAAATTCATTCGGCATCAGCGGAACCAACGCACACATCGTGTTGGAAGCCGCTGAAGAGGATACCGGAGCGCCGGCCGGCGCTTCCGCCAATGAACCGGAGATGCTGACGCTTTCGACAGCGGATCCCGACTCCCTGCGCAATCATGTGGAAAATTTTCAGGCGCTGCTTTCGGTAAATGGCGCGGCCTGGCGTGACTTCTGTTTTACAGCCAATACCCGACGCTCTCGGCTGGATCGGCGCCTGGCTGTCTGGGCCAATTCCGCCGAACAATTGCAGGAACATCTGAGCGCTTTCCTGCGCGGTGATCTGCCAACCGAAGCCGCGGAAGGCGAACGTACGTTAAGGACTTTGTCGATTACGCGTAAGCCGCTCGTTTTCGTTTTTTCCGGACAGGGATCACAATGGCCGCAAATGGGTCTGGACTTAGCTGAAAAAATCGAGGCCTTTCAGAAAAGCCTGTATGAGTGCGAGGTGCTCATCAAAAAACATGCGGGCTGGTCGCTCATGGAGGAGTTGAAAAAACCCGCGGAGTCGTGCCGCCTGGAACGTATCAGTGTGATGTGGCCGGCAATTTTTTCCGTGCAGGTCGCTTTATTCCGTACACTGGTCGCCGCCGGGGTTCGCCCGGATGCCGTGGTGGGGCACAGTATCGGCGAGGCCGCGGCGGCCCACGCCTCCGGAGCCCTTTCGCTGGAAGACGCGATTCGCGTGATCGTCCATCAAGGCCGTCTGGTTGAAACCGTAGCCGGCAAGGGTGGAATGCTCCTGGTCGGACTGCCCTTCGACCGGGCCGCGGAAATCGCCGACGAGTCCGGAGTCGCTGCAGCCATCGCTTCCAGTCCGGTCACATCCGTGCTTTCCGGATCCGGCACGCAAATCGACGCCCTCCTCGCGCGCTTTGAGAAAGAGGGCGTTTTCGCCCGGAAAATCAAAACCGATGCCGCGGTGCACAGTGCGCAAATGGATCCGATCGAGAGTGATCTGATTTCTGCACTGGCCGGATTGGCTCCGCACCCCAACGAAATTCACTTCGTTTCGACAATCAGCGGTCTCGTTCACGACGGTCGCACCCTCGACCCTGCTTACTGGTGGCGCAACCTGCGCCAGCCCGTTCGCTTCGCGACGGCGATCGAAGTCCTGTTGGAAGACTTCGAGGTCTTTCTGGAGTTGAGTCCGCATCCCGTCGTCGGCCCTTCGGTGACCGAATCCGCCCAACACGGTGGCGGCGAGGCTCTGGTATTCGCCACCCTCCGGCGGGAGGAAAATGGTTTCGAACGATTCAACGACACACTGGAAAAACTGCGCCAGGAAGCCGGTATCCCGGCCACATTACCTGTCGATGGTTCTGCGCCGCCGCCCATATTTTCTGGAACGAGTGGAGGTCCGCCCGTCGCCTTCGTGTTTTCGGGTCAGGGCCAGCAGTGGTGGGCGATGGGGCGCGAATTGCTGCAGGTTGCAGGGCCTTTTCGGGAGAAAATAGAAGAGATCGACGCATTGTTGGGCAACCTCGCGCAGTGGTCTTTGCTCGAAGAACTACTGCGTGACGAATCGCAGAGTCGGCTGGACGAAACCGAGATCGCCCAACCGGCCATTTTCGCCATTCAGGTAGGCCTCTGCGCGCAGTGGGCTGCCTGGGGCGTGCAGCCTGACGCTGTCATCGGTCACAGCGTAGGCGAGGTCGCCGCGGCGCATGTGAGCGGCGCTCTGGATTTAAAGGAAGCAGTCCGGGTGATTTTTCATCGGGGCCGACTGATGCAGCAGGCAACCGGACTGGGGAAGATGGCCGCCGTGGAGATACCCTTGGAGGAGGCGCGCGCGGCCGTTCAGGGCTTCGAAGATCGCGTGGCGATCGGCGCAAGCAACAGTCCGAGTTCCACCGTGCTCTCCGGAGAGACCAGAGGATTGGAAGAGGTCCTGGCGAAATTGCAGGCCCGCGGCATTTCGCACAAGATGCTGCCGGTCAACTACGCCTTTCACAGCCCGCAGATGCAGCCCTTCAAAGTAGAGCTGACCCAGGTGCTTTCCGGACTGCGTTTGCGGCCGTCCCGCAAGGCGATCGTGTCCACGGTTAGCGGGCGTTACGCTTTCGGTGAGGATTTCGGTCCCGGCTACTGGGGTGAAAACGTACGCCAGGGAGTTCTCTTTGCGGTCGGGATCGATACTCTGATCCACACGGGGATTACACTTTTTGTCGAGATCAGCGCTCATCCGGTGCTGTCCGGCTATATTCTGCAAAGTCTCGAACAGGCCGGCCGGACCGGTGCGGTTGTGGCCAGTCTGCGCAGGAATCAGCCCGCCGATATCAGCCTGCGTGCGACACTCGCCAGACTGTTCGTGCTCGGTTACACTCCTGACTGGAAGCAATATTACGCCGCCACCGCCGGATCGCGGCACGTCGTGCCACTGCCCACCTACCCGTGGAGTCATGAAAAATTCTGGGTCGAATTGGACCGGAGCCAGACCGAACGCGCTTACGAGGAAGGCGAACAGAGCATCCATTCGTTTTGTGGAATTCGAATTCCTTCGGCGATTCCCCTGTTCCAGGCGTCTCTCAAAGCCAACACACCGGTACAGGAAAATTACCGCTATTATGAACAGTTCGTGGTGCCGCCGGGAGCGGTGCTGGATGCGATTTTCTATGCGGCCTCAACGGAAATTACGGGTCCGGTGGAACTCAAAGACGTCGTCTTCGAGGAGCCGGCCGTTCTGGATGAAGTGGCGGGGAAGACCACCCAGATTATGTTGATTCCCGGGGAGTTCCCCGAAACATACTCCTTTCGCCATACCTCGCGAATATCCACCGAGGGCGTTTCTGCGAGCTGGTCGACGCACGTCCGCGGAACTGTCGGGGCCGCCACCGGGTCGCCCACGGCGCAGGCGTTGGAACTCGCCTTTTCGGAAAGCCTGGACGCCGTGGCATTTGGCGAACGTTTGTCCGAGCTGCATATCGAATTCGGTAGCGTCCTGCCCTGGATCGAATCGGTCCAGATGGGATCGGGATGTGCTCGCCTTGCCCTGGTCTCTCCGGAATTCGACCAGGTTTCGTTTTTTCGATTCCACCCGGTTCTGCTCGAGATGGGCCTCTTGATGGCCGCTCTTCTACAAGCGAAGGGTACTTCCGGTGGAATCCGCTATCCACGACAGATCGAAAACCTTACCATCGACCGGGCACCGGGTGCACGTACGCTCATTGAAGTGTCGCTGCAAGCGCCGGAGACGATTCGCTGGTACAACGAAGAACACGAGTTGATCGCTCGCTGCGGCCGCCTCGAGTTCCAGACCGTCGGCCGCGACACTTTGATGCGTGCGCGGCAGCCGGCCCTCTGCGATTGGATCTATCGTCGGGAATGGCTCCCTCTTCCCGCTATAGAAGAAAGTCGTGTCGGCATCCCGGAACAGAAGGCCTGGTTGATCTTCGCCGACGAAGGCGGCCTGGGCCAAAAGCTGGCCGATAAGTTGCTGGAAGAGGGTCTGTACGCCGCGGTCGTCCGCGTTGGCGAGAAGTTTCATTCGAACAGGGACCACTGGAAGATCAATCCGCAAAAATCGGAAGACTACGCATCCCTGCTGGGCGAGCTCAATCAGCGCAGGATCGACGGCGTGGTCCACGCCTGGAGTCTGGACCTGCCCGCCATCGAGCAAGCGGACCTCGATTTCGCACAATACGAGGATATGGGTTGCCGCAGCTTGTTTCATTTGACCCGCGCGCTGGCCGATCGACAGGCCGAGCCGCGGATGTGGATCGTCACGCGGGGTGCCGAACCGGTCCACGATCGCGGTCACGGTCTGGCCGTCGCTCAGGCCCCGGTGCGCGCCCTCGGGGACGTGGTCGCCCTGGAATTTCCGGGCCTGCGCCCGGTGCGAGTGGATTTGGATCCGTTTGCTGCCGCCGACGAGGTCGGGGTCCTGTATCGCGAAATATGCACGGGTGATAACGAGGACCAGGTCGCCTATCGGGAACGAATTCGTTACGGCTGCCGGCTGATGCGGGTGAACGCAGAGAGTGAAAGCGCTGCGGAAGGAACCCGGGCGAGCGGCAGTGATTTGAATCGCCGTCTGGTTATCACCGAGCCTGGTATCCTGGACAACCTGCAACTGCGCGATGATCTGCGTCGCCCGGTCGGCCCCGGTGAAATCGAAATCGAAGTTCGGGCGACCGGTCTGAATTTCCGGGATGTATTGACGGCCATGAATGAATACGCGGGCCGGCCCGGGCCTCTGGGGTTGGAATGCTCGGGGGTGATTGTCGCCGTCGGTCCGGATGTGGCGGATTTTAAGGTGGGTGATGCCGTGCTCGGCATTTGTCCCTCCGGAGGGTTTTCCGCGTACGTGACCGAAAAGGCGGACCTGTTCGTGCACAAGCCCGCGAAAACCAGTTTCGAAGAGGCGGCGACGATTCCAGTTACCTTCCTGACCAGTTTCCTGTGTTTGCGACGATTAGCGCGGATATCCTCCGCGGATAAGGTGCTGATTCATTCCGCCGCTGGCGGAGTCGGCCTGGCAGCGATCCAGATCGCGCAGCAGGCTGGCGCCGAAATCTATGTAACCGTGAGTACGGCAGAAAAACGGCGACTCATGGAATCACTGGGTGTGCGCAAGATTATGAATTCGCGCAGTCTGGAATTCGTGGATGAAATCAAGAAGGCCACTGACGGCCAGGGGGTCGATATCGTACTCAACTCCCTCGCCAGCGATTTTATCCGGAAGAATTTCGAGCTCTTGAAGCCGGACGGACGCTATCTGGAAATCGGCAAGAAGGACATTCTCGACGCCCGTCAGGTGCGAGAGATCAGTTCGCGCGTCTCCTACTTCATCGTCGATCTGATGCAAACGGTCGCGGAAGATCCCGATTTGATCAAGTTCATGCTGCTCAGCATCGTCGATGAAATCGGCGACGGAACGCTTAAACCCCTGCCGCTCTTGCGCTTCGATTTCCAGGACGTACAGAGCGCCTTCCGGCTGATGACGCGCGGGAAGCATATCGGCAAGATCGTCGTGTCTCAGGAGAGAACGGCGACGCTGCCTGTCCGACCGAAGAGTGCCGGCGGGATCAAATTAAGCCCGGAAGGCAGCTATCTGGTCACTGGCGGTCTAGGTACCCTCGGCCGCGAAATGGTGCGCTGGTTGATCTCGAAAGGCGCTCGTCACGTCGCTGTAACCGGCCGGCGCGGATTGCCGGATCGCAATACCTGGGACATAGTGAGCGATGTGGCGGTTCGAGAACAGATCGCGCTTGTCCAGGAACTCGAAAAAGACGGGGCGCGGATTCTCCCATTCGCCGCGGACGTGAAAGACCCCGACCGCATGCGCAATGTGATCAATGCACTCCAGGCGGAGGCGCCATTGCGAGGCATCATTCATGCGGCGGGGGTCCTCAATCCGGCGCTTTTGAAAAATATGGGCTGGCAGGATTTTCAGACCGTACTGGGTCCGAAAATACAGGGGACCTGGAATCTGCATCGATTGACCGCGGGGCTGCCACTGGACTTCACGATTTATTTCTCTTCGGCGGCTGCGGTCTGGGGTTCGGCTGAGCTGGGGCACTATGCCGCAGCTAATCGCTTCCTGGATGCGATGGCGCACCTGCGAAATTCCACCGGCGCGCGGACGCTAAGCCTGAACTTTGGACCCTTCGCGGACGGGATGGCGGCCGGGGAAGTGCAGGAATCCTGGGCGCGGATCGGGCTCTATCCGCTTCTGACGAAAAATGCGGTCCAGGCGATCGAACGTTATTTGCCCGGGGGCATCGCCCAGCGGACGGCTGCCTTTGTCGACTGGAAGCGGTTCAAAGCCAGTCTGGAAGCGCGCGGTGCGCGTCCGCTGCTGGAGCAATTCAGCGCGCCGGAAACCCGGGAGGCGCAGGCCGAAGTGGCCGCGGAGTCCGGAACCTTACTCAGTTCCATGAACTCCCTTCCGGTGGAGGAGCGCCTCGATCGATTCTACTCTTTCATCGAGGATGAAGTGCGGCGGGTGCTTGGCATGAAACCTACCCAAAAGGTTGATTCGAGTAAAGGATTTTTCCAGATGGGCATGGATTCCCTGATGACCGTCGAGCTGAGGAATCGCATCGCCCGGAATCTGGATACCTTCGCGGCCGATCTGCCGAAGAACCTGGCCTTCGATTACCCCAATGTGGAAGCCCTGTCGCGTTATCTCCTGGATTCGACCGCAACTTACTTCAAAGCGGAAGCTGGCAGCGGGGCGACAGGCCCCGGGGAATCCGCTGAAGCACGGGCCGTCACTTCGGCAGCCAAATCCTCCCCGGCGGCGATGGTCAGTGTGGCCACATTCGACGAACACGAGGTTCGCAAGAATATCGACGAACTATCCGACGACGAGGCCGAGGCGCAATTAATTGCGGAACTGGCCGAATTGGGGATGTACGAAAAAGATTAAGAGCATCTTCCGAGGCAAATCAGAATGAGTGGAAACAATTCACCGGTAAAACAGGCCCTTTTCGCGATCAAAGAAATGAAGGCGCGCGTCGCCGAAGTCGAACGTGCACGTAACGAGGCGATCGCCATCGTCGGCATCGGATGCCGCTATCCGGGCGGAATTCACGATCCGGAAAGTTTCTGGGAAGTCCTCGATCAGGGTCGCGATGCGATCGGTAAGATTCCTGCCAGTCGTTTTAGAATTGAAGATTATTACGATCCGGACATGGAAAAGCCCGGTAAGATATACACCGATCAGGGCGGCTTCGTCGATGACCCGGACCGCTTCGACGCTGATTTCTTTGGGATTAAACCGCGCGAGGCGAAAAGCATGGACCCGCAACAGCGCGTCGTCCTGGAAGTGTGCTGGGAGGCACTCGAGGATGCCGGGATCCCTGGCGATTCCCTCAAAGATTCGGCCACCGGCGTCTACGTGGGCATGACCTTCAATGATTATCAACAGCGTCAGGACCATTTCGATGATCTGACTCTGATTGATACCTATACCGGAACCGGTTCCTACCACAATGTCGTCGCCGGGCGCGTGTCCTATTTCCTGGGTTTGCAGGGACCCTGCATGGTCATCGACGCCGCCTGTGCTTCTTCGCTTGCGACCGTGCATCTCGGCTGTCAGGCGTTACGCGCCGGCGAAGTGAATCTGGCACTGGCCGGAGGGGTGCACCTAATGTTTTCGCCGGATACCTACGTGGCCCTCGCACGCACCCGGGCGCTTTCGCCGACGGGTCGCTGCCAGACTTTTTCGGACAAGGCCGACGGATATATCCGCTCGGAAGGCTGTGGTATTCTCGTCCTGAAGCGTGTATCCGACGCCCTGCGCGACGGAGATCGTATGTATGCGATCATCCGCGGTTCCGCCGTGCGTCAGGATGGGGCTTCCAGCGGTCTGACCGTTCCCAGCGGTCCGGCCCAGCAGGAATTGATCCGACGGGCTCTGCAACGCGCGGGGGTGTCTGCCACCGACGTGAGCTATGTCGAAGCGCATGGCACCGGCACACCGCTCGGCGACCCGATCGAATTCGGCACCCTGGCCACGGTGATGGGTCCGGGGCGAGCGAAGGACAAACCGCTCGTGGTCAGTTCGGTGAAGACGAATATCGGTCATACCGAGGCGGCCGCCGGTGTCGCCGGCATCATCAAGACGGTGCTGGCCCTCAAACATCAGGTCATCCCGCAACATTTGCATTTCGAAAAACCCAACTCCGAAATCAAACTCGAAAGCATTCCGGCGATCGTGCCGGTAGAAAGCATACCCTGGCCCGCCGGCCAGGGTCGCAGAATCGCCGGGGTCAGTTCGTTTGGCTTCAGCGGGGTCATTGCCCACGTCGTGCTCGAAGAGGCGCCCGAACCTGTGCCATTGGAAACCCCGGCCGCTCCGGAGAGTGGCTTTCTGCTCGCCCTTTCCGCAGCCAGTCGCGAGGCTCTGCGCGAGTCGGCTGCGCGCTACAGCGCCCTCATCAAGAGCGGGAAGGGAGCGCTCTACGACGTATGCTATAACGCATTCTTTCGCCGTGCCCGTTTGCCCGAACGCCTGACAGTTGCCGGGGGTACCCCCGCAGAATTGATCGAAAACCTGGACGCATATTTGAACGACAAGCAGTCGGCGGGCCTGAGCACCGGAACGAAAACACTCGATGCGCGATCTCGGATCGGTCTGGTATTTTCGGGACAGGGCCCGCAGTGGTGGGCCATGGGCCGCGAACTGCTTGAAAGCGAACCGGTCTTTCGCGCGAAAATCGAAGAAATTGCGAAGCTCCTGGAAAGCCATACCAAAGAGTGGAATCTCCTGACCGAATTACAGGCGGCCGAGGACCAATCGCATCTGGATCAAACCGAAATTGCCCAACCCGCGATCTTCGCTCTGCAGGTAGCTCTGGCCACGGTACTTTTCGCGCGTGGCGTCAAGCCGCGGGCGGTCGTCGGTCACAGCGTGGGCGAGGTGGCCGCGGCCCATATTTCCGGCATGCTGTCCCTGGAAGACAGCGTGAAGGTGGTCTATCATCGTGCGCGCTTAATGCAGGCGGCTACCGGTCTCGGGAAGATGGCGGCGGTCGATCGTCCGCCCGAGATGCTGTCTTCCATCCTGGGCAAATACGCATCGCGTCTTGATCTGGGCGCTCACAATTCGCCGGTCTCCAGCGTCCTTTCCGGCGAAGAGGCCGCGCTTACCGAGGTGCTGGAGATTCTCAAGAAGGACGGCGTCCCCTCCAAAATGTTGCCGGTAAACTACGCATTTCACAGTCCGCAGATGGAACCTTTCGCCCGCGAACTGAAGGATATGTTGAAGGGTTTGTCCCCCACCCAGGCGCGACTGACCATCTATTCGACCGTGCGTGGAGCGGCGGCGGAGGCCACGGATTACAACGCAGAATACTGGTATAAAAACGTTCGCGGAGCGGTACGTTTCGCTCCGGCCATCGGCGTCATGATTGCGGACGGGATCGAAGCTTTTATCGAAATCAGTCCGCATCCGGTTCTGGCAAACTATGTCCGGCAGATAATCGAAAAAGAAGGTTCGTCGGGAATCGCGGTGCATACTCTGCGCCGTGGAAAACCCGAAGTGCAATCGATCCTTGCGACCTTGGGGCAGCTGCATTGCGCGGGCATTCCTCTGGAACCGGAGAAAATCTTTCCCGCGCGCGCACCATTCCTCGAGCTGCCCAAGTACACCTGGCAGAAAAAACGTTACTGGTTGGATTTTCTCGACCAGGGTGGTAAGCGTCAGCGCACCGGAGGCGCTGGCGAGCATCCTTTCCTTGGACGTCGTCTGGGTTCGCCCCTGTCCGCAGTTCAATTCGAGGCCATCTTCAACGCCGAGAATCCGCGTTTCCTGGGCGACCACCTTCTCTACGGTACCATCGTCGTGCCGGGGGCTTCGCATATTTCCATGGTACTGTCCGCCGCACGCGAAATTTTCAAATCGGGGATATTCGTTATCGAGAGCATCAATTTCTTCGAGCCGGTCGTGGTCCCCGATGAGGAATATCGTACGGTGCAATTGGTGTTCACCCCGGAGAGTTCGGGTGAATACGGCTTCAAGGTTTTCAGTTGCGGCCAGCATGACGATCTCGTTGATGCTGAAAATTGGACCCTGCACGGTCGCGGTAAACTTAGGGTGGATCGCGACGTGATCGCGCCGCGCATCGACGCCGCCGCCCAGATCGCCGAAGCACAAAAGCGATGCGGAGCCACGCATCCCGGTTCGGAATTCTATCACGATTTCTTCGCCGCCGGTTATCATCTGGGTAAACGCTTCGAATGGATCGCCGACAACTGGTGGCGCGAGGGCGAAGTGCTTTGCAAGATGGAAGCGCCTACACCTGTGCTCAATGACGGGAATCTGGGCGACTTCGAATTGTATCCCTCCCTGATCGATTCCATCTTTCAGCTCCTTACGGCGGGCTTTCCGGAAGGCGGGGTATCCATGATGTTCGCCGAAAATGACGGCCCTGGCGATATTTACGTTCCCTTCGCTGCGAATAGTTTTACATACTACGGCCATACCGGCAAAGCCCTATGGTGTCACGGCATTCTGCACGAAGGCCAGACCAAACGCCTTTCTGGCGGAAACTTCCGCGAAATATTCACGGGCGATCTGATCCTGTTCGACGAAGACGGAACCATCGTCGCCGACGTGAAGAACATCAATCTCAAGCGCGCTCCCAGGGAAGCCTTATTGCGCGCCATTGCGAAACGAACTCCGGATTGGATCTATCGTTTGCAATGGGAGAGTCTGCGTGTCGCGGTCGGGGGAGCGCCAGCGCGCAAGGGGAAGTGGCTCGTTTTCGCCGATGAAGAGTATGCGGCCGAACTTGGCCAGGCGCTTGAGAAGCAGGGCGAAGCTCCGATCCTGGTCGTCCCGGGCAAGGACGGCTTTCGCGAACTCAAGAGCGATGTCGCCTCTTATTCTATAAACCCGGGAGAATACGAAAATTTTTCAGAGTTATTCGCTCGCGCTTTCCCGATAAGCGGTCCGCCCTGCGCGGGGATCGCACATTTCTGGTCGCTACGGACGGCGCATTTCTCTGATTTGAACGAGGAAGGGCTGTCTGGTGCAAGCGAGCTGGCCTACCGCAGTGTGCTCAACCTCGGGCAGGCGCTGGGTAAAGCGGGCTGGACGGATTTTCCCAGGCTCTGGTTGTTTACGAAGGGCGCCCAGTGCCTGGAGGGTGATGCCGACGTTGAGCCCCTACAATCCGGGCTCTGGGGCCTCGGTCGTGTCATCGCTCTGGAATATCCGGACGTTCGGGCGACGCTTGTCGATCTCGATCCGCGGGCACAGGGCCTGCGTGAAATCGCCCCGCTCATGATCGCTCCTCCGGGAGATTTCACGGAAAACCAGGTCGCGCTGCGTAAGGGCCAGATGTATTCGGCCCGACTGAAAAAAGTGAAGCTGCCTTCCGTCGATCAGGAATTGAACTTCGCTGAAAAAGATGTTTGCATGATTACCGGCGGCCTTGGCGGTCTGGGACTGCGCGTCGCGCAGTGGCTGGTCTCGAAGGGTTGCCGGCAACTAGCCCTGGTGGGTCGCAGCGAACCAGGGCTTGTTGCGAAAAAGATGATTGCCGACCTGGAAGGGGCCGGGGCCCGGGTGCATGTCGTCTCCGGTGACATCGGGACTCGTGCGGGCGTTCAGAAAGTCATGCAGGCAATTGCAGGCACCCAGGGCAATCTGTGTGGCGTGTTTCATGCCGCCGGGATCGTCGACGACGGCATGCTGATCCAGCAGGACTGGAGCCGCTTCTTAAAGGTCATGGCTCCGAAAGTTCAAGGTACGTATTTTCTACACGAGGCCACCAGGAATCAGCCGGACCTTCGTCATTTCGTCCTGTTCTCTTCGATCTCGGGCTTGCTGGGAACCGCGGGCCAGGCGAACTATGCCCTGGCGAATACCTTTATGGATGGTCTGGCCGCATACCGTCGTAAACACCGTCTTCCTGCTTTGAGTATTCCCTGGGGACCCTGGGCGGAAGTCGGCATGGCGGCGGGTATGGACGAAAAGACCGGAACTCGCTGGCGAGAGGCAGGCCTGATCGGACCGGATCAGGGCATGGAACTCATGGGCCAATTAATGACCACCGACTTTGACGTCGCTGCGGTCGTTCCCTTTCGCTGGCCGAAATATTTCGAGCAGTTTCCCGCGGCTTCCCGAATGCCGGCACTGGCGGGCATCGCGCGACAGTTTCTGAAGGAGCATGAAGAGAGCGGCGATCGCGGGCCCTCGCTGCTCCAGGAATTGGAAGGGCATTCCATCTCCGAAAAAAAAGAACTGCTTGTGCAGCATGTCGGCGACCAACTGCGCAAGGTCATGGGCCTCGACGGCGCCAGGTCATTGGACGCCCGTCAGGGTCTCTTCGAAATGGGTCTGGATTCCCTGATGACCGTGGAACTGCGCAATCGACTCCAGGTGACTCTGGGTAAACCCCTTTCCAGCACCCTGACCTTTGATTATCCGAACATCGAAGCGATTGCGGGCTATATCCTGAGGGATGTCCTGGAAGAAACGGAAGAGTCGGCGCTGTCCCCGGCGGTTGCCGATGTGAATAAAAGAGCCCGGGAAGAAAACGAGCGGCTCAATGAACTTGAGTCGATGTCCGACGAAGACGTTGAAGCCATGCTTTCCGATTCCCTCGCTGAATTCGAGTAATCGCCGGCCCTCCGGCTATTTATTAAGGAAGATTCAAAAATGAGCGGCGAAACAGAACAACGCCTTAAACAACTTTCACCCGTAAAACGGGCCTACTTCGTACTGGAAAAACTCAAGAAGCAGGTACAGACGCTCGAAAAGGCGCAAAAAGAACCGATCGCTATCGTGGGTATGGGCTGCCGCCTGCCGGGCGGGGTTAAGGATGCCGTCTCGTACTGGTCCTTGCTCAAGGGTGGCGTCGACGCCATCGGCCCGATCCCGGCAGACCGCTGGGATGTGGACGATTATTTCGATCCCGAGCAAAAAACGCCCGGGAAGGTCTACGTCCGCGAGGGTGGCTATCTGGAGACGGCCGCGATTTCTGGTTTCGATCCGACCTTTTTCGGGATCACGCCCCGGGAAGCCGTCAGCATGGACCCCCAACAACGCCTCCTTCTCGAAGTGATGTGGGAAGCCATCGAGGACGCCGGGATCATTCCGGACAATTTGCGCGACAGTCTGACCGGCGTGTACGTCGCGATGATGTTCAACGACTACTATCAGTACATGCTGAAGTTTGGTAGCGATAAGGACATCGACATCTATTCCAGTACTGGAAACGATTTTGGGGTGGCCGCCGGTCGGCTTTCCTACGTTCTCGGCCTACAGGGACCGTGCATAGCCGTGAACACAACCTGCTCGTCTTCGCTGGTGACGATTCATATGGCAGTGCAGGCGCTCCGTGCGGGCGAGTGTGATTTGGCCGCCGCTGGTGGCGTCAACGTGCTCATGGCGCCCGAAATGTATATCAGTCTTTCGGACGGTGGCGCGCTCGCTCCGGATTGCCGCTGTAAAAGCTTCGATGCCGGCGCCAACGGCTACGTGCGTGGCGAGGGTTGCGGGATATTCATTCTGAAACGATTGTCGGACGCCGAACGCGACGGTGACCATATCCACGCCCTGATCCGCGGATCGGCGGTGAATCACGATGGCCGGGCCAGCGGATTGACCGTGCCGAACGGTCGCGCCCAGGAGGCGCTCATCCGCACAGCTCTGAAAAACGCCAGAGTGGAACCCTCCGAAATCGACTATGTCGAGTGTCATGGGACCGGCACGCCCCTGGGCGACCCGATCGAATACAACGCCTTGAAGGCGGTGCTAAGCAAAGGTCGCGACAAAGAGCATCCGCTTACCATCGGCTCGGTGAAGACCAATATCGGTCACCTGGAAACAGCCGCGGGGGTGGCCGGTGCTGTGAAAACCGTTCTGGCCCTGCAGCACGAGTTGATCCCGAAAATTTTGAATTTCAATAAGGTCAATCCGAACATCGACCTTGAGCGGTTGCCCGCGCGCATTGCCGACCGTCCGATCGCCTGGCCTGCGAATGGGCGCGCCCGACGAGCAGGAGTCAGTTCCTTTGGCTTGAGTGGTACCAACGCACACGTTATTCTGGAGGAAGCGCCCGCTGCCGAAAAGATCTTGCATCCGGACGAACCGGGCCGCGTCCACCTCCTGCCGATTTCGGCCAGAACGCCGGAGGCTCTACGAGAACTGGCCAGTCGCTATCATAAGCTGCTGTCTGACGCGGAGTACGCTAGTCAGGTCGATCTGGTCGATCTATGTTATACGGCCAGTCTTCGTAGAAAGCACCATAATTTCCGTCTTTCCGTTGCCTTTCATGATCTGCAACAACTCACGGACAGCATGGGAGCTTTCTCCCGGGGAGAAGAACGCTCCGGCATGTTTATGGCGGAATCCGTAGAAGGGAAGCCCGGCAAATTGGTGTTCGTTTCTTCGGGGCAGGGCCCGCGCTTCTGGCCGATTGCCCAGGAACTGCTGGATGAACCGGTCTTTCGCGATACAATGGAGCGTTGTGACGCCACTCTGAAAAAAATCGCGGGCTGGTCTCTGCTCGAGAAGCTCCAGGCCGACGAATCAGTATCGGAAATGGATCGTACGGAATTCACACAACCAGGTCTTTGTTCCATTCAAATCTCGCTCTTCGAACTATGGAAATCCTGCGGCGTAATTCCCGACGCCGTGGTCGGCCACAGCATGGGTGAAGTGCCTGCCGCCTACATGGCCGGTGCCTTGAGCCTGGAAGACGCTCTGCTGGTGATCTACCATCGCGGTCGTTTGATTCAAACGCTAACCGGCGGACGCGGCAAAATGGCCTTCGTGGATTTGCCCCGGTCCGAGACGGAGGCCTTCCTGGCCGGGTACGAGGGACGACTCTCGGTGGCTGCGATTAACAGCCCGGGGAATACGGTAATCTCCGGCGAGGCGCAGGCATTGCAGGAAGTTGTCGCAGCGATGCAGGCGAAAGAAGTTTTCGTCCGTGTTCTGGAATCGGTTGATTTCGCCTCGCACAGCCCCCAAATGGCTGATATCCAGGGCGACCTGTCGGCATCCGTCGCTTCCATAGCACCGCGAGCCACTGCGATTCCCTTTTATTCGACCGTTGCGAGCGAACCACTGGCTGGTGAGAAACTGGGTGCCGCGTACTGGGCGGAGAACATCCGCCAGCCGGTTCTGTTTTCCACCGTCGTTGAGAAGTTGCTTGAGGGTGGGCATAATATTTTCCTGGAAATCGCGCCGCACCCGGCGCTTTCCGGTTCAGTTTCGCAATGCATCGCAGCTTCCGGGAAAAAAGCCCAGGCCATTCCTTCCTTGCGCCGGGACGTGGAAGACAAGAAATTAATGCTCCTTGGCGCACATGGCGCATTGCATTGCGCGGGTCTCAAGATTGACTGGAATCGTTTCTTTCCGGAAGGCGGTAATCTGGTTTCATTGCCGGCCTACGCCTGGCAGCGCAATCGCTACTGGATCAATATCGATCCGCACAAACAAATTGTTCCGCCGTCCTCGGGAAAAGAGGAAAAGGGTCCCGGGGAATGGTTGTACGAGCCGGTATGGGAACGCGAGGATCTCGTGCGCGGGGAAGATAGCCTCGCCGAGGCAGGAACAGCAATAGTATTCGCGGATCGGGAAGGTTTTGCAGCTGATATGGTCGGCATGTTGCAACGACACAAATTGAATTGCATTACTGTTTTCCCCGGGAAAAAGTTCGAAAACAATGGCAATTCCTTTATCATCCGTCCGGACCGTCGTCAGGATTTCGAGACCCTTTTTCAGGAATTCACCCGGGAAGGGCAGCCGCCGCTGCGGGGCTTGCTGCATTTCTGGAGTCTGGACGCCCCGCTTCCCGAGAAAATTACCATCGAAAATATCGAGTCGTCCTCCCGGCTCATCCTGGGCAGCCTGTTGTACACGATCCAGACCGCCGCCCGGAGCGCTACTCCTGCCAGACTCTGGATTTTTACGAAGGGCGTCCATTACCCCGAAGGTTCGGGCATCCCGATGGTATCGCAATCTCCGGTCTGGGGGCTCGGACGCGTCATCGAAAAGGAGCATCCCGAGATATGGGGTGGCTTGATCGACCTGGACTCCAAGCCCGAATCGCTTCAGGCGGCGGGCGAAGAAGTCCTGTATTCGAACCGGGAAGATCAGATCGTCTTCCGCAGTGGCAAGCGCTTCGTGGCCCGCTTGAAATCGCTCTCAATTTCAGAAGCGACGGGAGAGTTTCGCTTTTCCGCGGAGGGGTCGTACCTGATTACCGGCGGTCTTGGCAGTATCGGAGTGGAACTGGCCAAATGGATGATCCAGAAAGGGGCGAAGAAACTCGCCCTGCCGGGTCGCACGAAACTTCCGCACCGTTCCACCTGGCATCAAGAACACGAACCTCGCATCGCTCAGCGCATCAAGTCCATTCAGGAACTCGAGAAACTGGGCGCCGAGATCAACGTGGAGTCCGTCGACATCTCCTCCGAGTCAGACATGATCGATTATATTGATCGGCTTGAAAGGAATGGTTGGTTGCCAATCAAGGGAATCATCCATTCCGCTGCGGTCCTGGATTCCCGGCCGCTCGTGAACCTTGATCCACAGGCGATCGGACCGGCTTTGCAACCGAAAATTCAGGGGGCCTGGTTATTACACAAACTGGTCGATCAAAACACTCTGGATTTCTTCGTCGAGTTCTCTTCGCTGGCCTCGGTTCTGGGTGATTTCGCCGAATTTGCCGGAATGTATCCGGCAGGCAACGCCTTCGACGATTCTCTGGCTCACTTCCGACGGATGCGCGGATTGAAAGCGATCAGTATCAACTGGGGCTTCTGGAAGGAAACCGAATTTGGCGAAAGTGCGGAAGGAAAGGGGCTTTTGCGAAAATTGCGCAGCCGTGGTATCGGCGCTTTCAGCCCGGTTCAGGCCTTCGAAGTCCTCGAATCCCTTTTGAAAAAGGGTAATCATGCGCCGGCACAAATCCTGTGCACTCCGGTCGAATGGCAAATCTTTCGCAAATCGGGCGTATCGGAACGTGAGCGTTTCTATTTCAACAATCAGTTAAGCCTTTTCGAATCCGACGACGAAACCGGGGACGACGATTCCGCCATGAGGCTCACTCTTCAAAAACTCGGCGAGGCGCCTGCGGAACAGCGCATCGGGTTATTACGGGATTATCTGCGTGAAAGCGTCGCTGCGGTCATGCGGCTTTCGCCCGATCAGGTGGATGAGACCATTCCGGTTAAATCCCTTGGGGTCGATTCCATCATGGCACTTGAGCTGCGAAAGAAGATCAACAAAGATATCGGGTTGAATTTGCCCGTTGTCAAGGTTCTGGACGGCTCCTCGATCGTTGAAATCGCCAAGAATCTCGTCGGTTCTATGCCGGCGATGGCAGGGCGCAGTAAGAAAAGTCCTGGCAAAAAAGGTCCGGAAATCCTGCCGCTTTCGGAAAATCAGAAAGGGCTCTGGTTCCTGAATAAATTGAGCCCGCGCAGCACTGCGTACAACATTAACGTAGCTGCGCAGATTATTTCTGAAATCGAAATCGATGCGCTCCGGAATGCCTTCCAGACTCTTATCGAGCGGTACGCAATTCTGCGAGCGAATTTTCTGGAGGACAATGGCCGTCCCTTCCAGATTATTCACGAACGGCTCGACGCAGATTTCGAAGTGGTCGATGCCTCCGAGTGGAATCAACGGGAAATTACCGAGGCACAGAACCGGGAGATTACCCACAACTTCGTCCTCGATTCCGAGCCGCTATTACGCTTGCGGCTTTTTTCCCAGTCCTCGTACGCGCATATTCTCATCCTGACTTCCAATCGGATACTGCTGGATGACACCTCTCTGCGCATCCTCTGGAACGAATTGATGATGCTGTATGAGGCGAAACGTCTCAACAACCCGGCGAACCTCCCGAAAATTGGAAAGGTATTCGCCGATTACATCGCAGAAGAGGCGCACTTTTTATCCGGTACTGACAGCACCGATCTGGAACGCTTCTGGGCGATTCAATTACAGGGGCCGTTGCAAATGCTCGAACCTCCTGCGGACGGTCTGCGCGCTCCGATCCGAACCTATCAAGGTGCCACTTTCCGGAGTCAAATTCCCCGGGAAATTGCAGCATCTCTGCAAAAATTGAACGATCGAACAGAACGCTTCGCGTACCTGCTCGCATCCTTCTTACTTTTAATCTTTCGGTCCACGGAAAATGAAGATATCCTGATCGGTCTCCCGGCCTCGCTGCGCAATATCGCCGGGTTCGATGAGGCCATTGGCAATTTCACGAATCCGGTCGTGCTTCGATTCCAGGTGAACGGGGAGATGAAATTTTCTGAGTTGGTCGCTTACACCCGGCAGCGCATCGTCGAGGCTCTGGCGAATCGTCGCATGCCTTTCCCAAGGCTGGTTCAAAAAATCCAGCCGTTACGTTATCCAGCCCGTTCGCCCCTTTTCCAGATTATGTTCGATATGGATATCGAGCACCGGGAGCCCGAACAACTCATCGGTTCGCTCTCGGCGAACTGGATCGACCTGGAGGCGGATGAGTCTCAGTACGAGTTATTCGTAAAATTTACAGAACGAGAAGATGGTATTACCATCAAAATCAAATATAAGGAAGATTTTTACAATCGTGTAGCAGTAGAGCAGTCGTTCTTGCGCTACGTTACAATTATGAAAAGCCTGCAAGCGAATCCGACTCAAAAACTCTCACAGGTTCGTTACAAATCCGAACTGGAAGAGCAACAACTGATCGAATGGAATCGAACTGAGTATGAAATCGTTCCGGAGTGCCTGCATGAAAGGTTTGTTAATATGGTTGGAGAGGTTCCAGGTGCAGTTGCTGCGGAGTACAGCGGAAAATCCAGGACCTACCGGGACTTGCACTACCTCTCTGACCGTCTGGCTGGTGCCCTCGCCCGGGACGGGGTTGTCCCGGGCGATCGCGTTGCTTTTTGCATGACGCGGACTCCCGATTTGCTGGTAGTATTACTCGGAATTATGAAAGCTGGCGGGGTGTGCGTTCCCCTGGACCCAGTCCTATCAGCACCTCGGCTTTTGACCTACTTGAAGAACTCCGGCGCCCGTTGTTTGATCACTCAGGAAATATTCCATAGCCGTTTTCTCGCCCAGGAGAGTGAGGAAAATTTTAAACTCTTGTTGTTCGAACATTTCGATTTCAAAAAACAATCGCAACCGTTGCGGATTGAATTAAATCCCCAATCCGCCGCGATTATACTGTATACCTTTCGAGACGAGGTTCTGCCGATCGGGATTGTACTTTCCCATGTCGCCCTGCAAAATTCTATCGGCTGGCATGTGCGGAATTCCTCGCTTGGTATAGGTTCCCGAACTCTGCAAATAAATTCGGTAAATTCTACGCCTTTCTGGCAGGAGGTTTTCAGTACAATTTCATCAGGCGGAACTCTCGTATTCACCACACGCAAGGTTCTATTGAATAATTTGACCTTTGCCGAGTGGTTAATCGATAAAAATATCGAGCGGGCTTTCATTCCGCCTGAGGTTCTGGAATCTCTAGCTGATCTTGCTTCGGATCAGGAAATTATGCCGGCCTACTTACGGGAACTCATCATCGTGGGTGAGCGGGCATTCATCAGCCAGAACATAGTTCATTTTCTGGAACGAGTGCCCGGTTGCCAGCTTTTCTATCATTTTGGTTTCCTGGAATGCCCCATCATGGCAGGGTTTGTACTGGAAGACCTGACCATGGGCTGGCCCAACCATATGCCCATTGGTCGATCGATCGACAATACGAAGACTCTAATTCTAAATTCGACAGCAACCGAGTATGTGGCCACCGGGCTGGAAGGCGATCTGTATATCGATAGTCTGAGTCTGGCGGACGGCTATTTTGGCGCGGATCGTCAGGATCAGACGGATGCCTGTTTCATCCCACATCCCTTTGAAAAGAATTCTGGACGGAAAGTCTTTAAAACGAACTATCGCGGTCGCTACCTTCGCGACGGTAACATTACGCTCGTTGGCCCGACAGATCCTTCGCGACGGGTTAAGATCCGTGGCGTGACAATCAATCTGGAAGAAATAGAAACCGCTCTGGAACAGCATCCAGCCATTCGAAAATCCTACGTCCTGCGGCATGATGACGTAGGCGACAATGGTTTGCTCGCTTACATCGTGTCGGATCAAATCGTCGACCGTATGGTGATGCTGATTAAGTGCGAGGTGGAATACAATGGGAAAAAGGAATTGCTCATTACTCAGGATATTTCTTCGACCGGTCTGAGTCTCCAGGGTATTCCTGCGGATTGGACCAAAGGAATTGAGGTGAAGTTAAATTTGACCCTGCCCGGCGGCGAAAACAGTCTCCAATTGGACGGAATCGTCGCCTGGCTGGATGGAACTCGCGCTGGAATTCGTTTCAAAGAAATAAAGGCCCCTGACAAAGCTCTATTGAAGGTGACTTTGACGAGAATTATCGAGGTTGAACAAATGTCTCTGGCCAATTCCAGTCAGACCGAATTCCGCGTTCCGATCCGCCGCCACTGTCGGGCAATCATCTCTGATGGACCACCCGTTGATTTGACGACGGAGGAGATTTCGAACACGGGTATCAGTCTTTTAAATGTTCCGTTTCACTGGTCTCAGAATAAGCGAGTAGAGGTTGTCGTAAAACTTCCCGGATTATTTCAGGAATTGAGATTGAAGTGCATTTTATCCTGGCGGGATGGTGCCCGAACTGGATTTAACTTCCAGGTGGATGAGGAAGAGGCGGAAAAGTTGGATAAATTTTTTATGCACTATGCTCGCAACCAAATGTTGACGATTGCTCATTTGCGATCGTACTTAAAAGAACGGTTGCCTTACTTCCTGATTCCTGCCATTTTCGTGATAATCGATGCATTGCCGCAACTCCCCGACGGAAAGATTAATACATCCGCCTTGAAATTTCCTGTTTCTAAATGGAACAATATGGAAAAAGAAATGGACCCGCGTACTCCCGTTGAGGGGTTGATCCACCTGGTTTGGGAAACGGTATTCGGAATTGATAAGGACCATACTGAACCGCCCAATGATTTGGCAGCGCAGTCCGATCAGGAAATGAAGGAAGAGAATTTCCTTCCTACTAAAATCGGCGGGAGCGAAACTCAAAGGCGCGAACCCAATCGCGCCAGCAAAAAGGAGTTGCTGGAAAAGGATCGCGAAGCGCGTTCCCAAACAGGAAAGCATAAGATTTCAATTACGCAGAATTTTTTCGATCTGGGAGGCCATTCTTTGATGGCGGTCGAGCTTCTTGCCCAGATTTCCGTTCAATTCAACGTGAATTTGCCTCTTCAGACGTTGTGGGCGGCACCGACGATTCGAGACCTGGCAGAGATCGTCGTTCGAAAAACAGCCGAACAGGAAGAAAAAGATGAAATTTTGAACATTCTTGAGGAACTTTCCCAGGAAGAATTAAAAAATTTGTTACACCAGCAATTGATGGAGGATTAAGGCAATGTCTGGCAATACAAAACTGAAACAAGATTTGCTTTCGCTTAAGAATAAGAAAGAAGGAACTAAAAAGGAAAAAAAGGAGAACCTCTGGATTGTTCGCCCCCGTCCGATAGCGAATCCTAAATTACGCCTCTTCTGTCTTCCTTACGCAGGGGGGTCTCCATCCGTTTTCCGAACCTGGCCAGATTTTTTCTACGACGAACAGATCGAAATTTGCATGGTTCAACTGCCGGGTCGCGAACAGCGGATGATGGATCAATTGCAGGATGATTTCTATATTCTAGTGCAGGCGCTCTTAAATGGGATTAAACAACCATTTTTAACGGATAACGTCCCGTACGCGATCTATGGTCATTGCATGGGTTCCCTGATCAGTTTCGAGTTGTTGCAACATATTCGCGCACTGGGATTAAAACTGCCGATACATTTTATCGTCGCCGCGCACTACGCTCCGGAATTATTGGTTCCCGAAACAAAGACGACCTCACACTTGAAAGCGCTTAAACCGCACGAGTTTTTCGCAATTGCCGAAGACTTGGGTGGAACCGATGATGCGATAATGAAAGATCCAAACACAAGCGCTCTCTTGATTACCACGCTCAGTAAAGAATACTGGATGTATGCGGATTATGTCTACCGGAAACAGGATCCCTTTGATTTCCCAATTACGGTCTATTATGGAGTCCGTGACCGCCTGGTTCCTCGCGATGAGATTGGGGGCTGGGTAAACGAGACCAGTCAAAAATGCGAATTTTTTGATGTGGAAGGAGATCATTTTTTCGTCATCAAGGAAAAAGAAAACTTTCTCCCAATTTTGCGGGAAAAAATGCTCGAAATAAAGGCAAAGCTTTAGTTTCCGGGAAAAACCCTAAAAATGGTTCATTTTTACATTTAAAAATTGACATTTCCCGACCCCGACAATCACCTTAGAAGCTCAGGGGCTGGTTGTTTATCTAAAATCAGTCGCCGGTTAAATTGAGGAATAGGAAGGCCCGGGTATTTATTCCGGAGCAATTCATTTAGCTATGAAATCTCTTAACGGATATAAAATTGTCGAAACTGTCTACGAAGGGAAAAATACTCAGGTCTACCGGGCAATGCGTGACGAAGATAATACTCCCGTCATAATCAAAATACCACGCAGCGATTATCCCGGTTCCCGTGAACTGGCCTTGTTCCGCAAGGAGTACGAAATCGGTATTACCCTTGAAGACGAGGGTGTAGGCAAGCCGCTCGCATTGGAAAAATACAACAATGGCCTTGCGTTGATACTTGAGGATTTCGGCGGAGTATCATTACAAAGTGTCCTCCGCTCAAAAAAAGTCAGTCTCCAGGCCTTCCTGAAAATCGCAATTCGTTTAACCCGTTCCATTGAATATATTCATCGAAATGATATTATTCACATGGATATCAAGCCTAACAATATCATCATTAACCTTCAATCTGGACGCGTGTGCATTTCTGATTTTGGAATTTCAACAATGCTCTCGCGCGAAAATCCCTCAATTGTTTCACCGGGTAAGCTGGAGGGAACCCTTGCGTACATCTCTCCTGAACAAACTGGTAGGATGAATCGCGCCATCGATTATCGAACCGATTTTTATTCTCTTGGTGCTACTTTTTATGAGATGCTGTCGGGAAATACTCCGTTCCAATCAGATGATCCAATGGAAATGGTTCACTTCCATATTGCAGTAGAACCGGTTCCATTACACCAGGTGCGGGATGATATTCCCGAAGCGCTTTCAAGCATTGTAACAAAATTGTTGGCGAAAAATGCGGAAGATCGTTATCAATCTGCCTACGGATTGCGAATGGACCTTGAGGAATGCCTGCGACAATTGAAGGCGACAAACAATCTGGCTCCTTTCCCCCTCGGAAAAAATGACCATAGTGAAAAGTTTCAGGTGCCGCAGAAGCTTTACGGGCGAGAAGGGGAAATCGAAATCCTAATGAAGGCGTTCAAGCGGGCCAGCAAAGGGGCTAGCTCCCTGATGCTGGTTAAGGGGTTTTCAGGTATTGGTAAATCCGCCCTGGTGAGCGAAGTTCATAAGCCTATCGTCGAACACCGCGGTTATTTCATTTCCGGAAAATTTGATCAGTTTAAAAAAGACATCCCTTACAGTTCCTTATTGCAAGCTTTTCAGGAGTTGGTCCGCCAGATTTTAACGGAAAGTTCGGATCAGATCGAAAACTGGAGGGAAAATCTTGTGAATGCGCTTGGTCCGAACGGCCAGGTTATTGTCGATGTAATCCCGGAGATCGAACTGATCATTGGCAAACAGGCTCAAGTCCCGGAACTTGGTCCCACTGAAGCGCAGAACCGTTTTAATGTCACGTTCAAGAGGTTCCTGAGTACCTTCGCACATCGAAACCATCCCCTCGTCCTTTTTCTGGATGACTTGCAATGGTCGGACAATGCTACCTTGAAATTGATTCAGATGATTGTAAGCGATCCAGAAATTCGCTATCTTTTCATTATTTGCGCTTACCGCGATAACGAGGTGGATGAATCGCACCCGCTGATGGGGATGGTGAACGATCTCAAGAAATTGGGTCATGAACCGGATACGATTGCTATCCCGCCAATTTCGTTGAAAGACGTAATTCGGATGATCACTGATACACTTGGATGCGAAGAAGCGAAAGCAGATCCACTTGCAAAATTAGTTCACAGCAAAACCAGCGGGAATCCGTTTTTTGTCTCCGAATTTTTGAAAACTCTTTATCAGGAAAAGCTCTTAAATGTTCAACCCGGTACGATGGAGTGGCAATGGGATCTACTGAAAATTCAACAAATGGGAATTACGGACAACGTTGTTGAATTAATGGCTGATAAGATCCAGAAGCTGGGGGGAACGACTCAGGCGATCTTGCGCCTTGCAGCCTGTATCGGAAACTCTTTTGACCTGAATACTCTTTGCATTGTGAACGAAAAATCTGCCAAACAATCACAACTGGAGCTACAGCCCGCGCTCAAGGAGGGCATGGTTTTGCCGCTGGGCGATGATTACAAATTCGGTGTCGAAGACTCAAATATCCAGTATAAATTTCTCCACGATCGTGTCCAGCAGGCCGCATACGGGCTTATCCCCGAGAGTGAACGTGGTAAAATTCATTTAGCGATCGGCCGTCATATTCTCGCCAAAACTCCCGAACCAAACATTGAAGAGCGAATTTTTGATATTGCCAATCATTTCAATTTTGGAAGATCTTTAATCCAGGACGAAACCGAGCGTATAACGATTTGCAGGGTGAATATGGCCGGAGGGAAGAAAGCCAAGTCTGCGACCGCATACGGACCGGCCGTTCGTTATTTACGCGCGGCAATCGAATTACTGCCCCGCGACCCCTGGCAAACCCAGTACGAACTAACCTATAATATATACACGGAACTGGCAGATTCCGAGGGTCTCAATTCAAATTACAAAGAGTCGCACCAGATTGTGGATTTGGCGCTCAAGAATACCAGAACGACCCTGGAAAAAACGCGCTTGTACGAGATCAAAATTCGTAACTATAATGGACAGAGTGAACTCGTTAATGCGATCGAAACTGCCCGTGAGATTCTTAAATTGCTTGGAGTTTCCCTGCCCAAAAAGGCGAATTTCGTCCTGGATGTGGGACCGGCCCTCTTAAAAACCAAGATAATGATATTCCGGCGCGGGGACAATTATCCTCTGACCGCTCCAGATATGACGGATCCTGCCAAAATCGCGGCAATGCGCATCCTGATGCTGATCAGCTCAAGTTTATATCAGCAGAGCTTCAACGGTTTTGCTGTGTTGGTCATGAAAATGGCGTATTTGACCTATAAATTTGGTAACGCGACGCCATCGCCCTATAGTATCGGGCTGTACGGTCTGGCGCACACCGGGGTTCTCGAATTTTTCCGAGACGGATTAAAATACGGGAAGCTTTCGCTCAAACTCCTCGAGAAAATGAATGCTCGAGAAGTGAAAGCGAAAACGATCATGCTCTACAATACTTTTATCCAGCACTGGATCAATCCGCTGACTGATACCTTCGAGCCGTTCAAGGAAGGCGCCCAGGCTGGAGCCGAAAACGGCGATCCCGAATTTGGACCGTATTGCAATTATTTCCATGGCATGAATAAGTTATTTTCTACTGGAACACTGGATGTTCTGGAACAGGATTTCCTGAAGTGGTTGCGATTCTCGGAAAGTAACCCGCAGCAACAGGCATTGATTTTCGGAAGCACCTGGACTCAGTGTGTTCTCAATTTGCGCGGAAAAGCCGAGGATAAACTTGTTCTGAAAGGAGAGAAATACAATATCGATGAAATTCTTCCCTTCGTCTACGAAACGGAATATCGCCCTGGTTTTGGTTGGGCTCATTTCATTACCGGCTGGTTAAACTTTATGTTCCGGAATCATGAAAAGGCCGCGGAAGAATTTGACAAAGCGTTCAAAGCCGAACAGTACTTGATGGCAATGAGTCAGGTTCCTGTGATGTACATGTTTCAGGCGCTTAATTATTTGGCAATGTTTCCCAAAGCGACTCCCTCTCAGAAAAGACGTTATATGCGAATAGTAAACAGACGCTTGCGTAAACTGAAGAAATGGGCTCGTTATGCGCCGATCAATCAACAGCGCAAAGTCTACCTCGTCGAAGCAGAGAAATCCCGTGTGCGGGGCGAAATTGACCGAGCGATGAATTTTTATGATAAGGCGATTCAAGGCTCTCGTGAAACTGAATTCCTGATGGAAGAGTCGCTTTCGAACGAGCTGGCCGCGCAATTCTATATGGAACTGGGTAAGGAAAAAATCGCCCGTACCTACCTGACCGATGCACGTTATTCATACAGTCGCTGGGGCTGTCCGATAAAGGTAGAAGATCTGGATCAACGATTCCCGGATATCATGCGCAAAATCCTTGCCGCGGAAGGTGCAAGTGAAACCGCCGGAATTGAAACGACGGGCGTTACAACAACCCATTCTTCTACCGGGCGAACAGCTTCATCGCTCGATATCAACACTGTTATGAAGGCCTCACAGGCCCTTTCAAGCGAAATTTTCCTGGACCAATTGCTGGGCAAACTAATGAAAATCGCACTTGAGAACGCCGGAGCCCAGAGAGGCAGTCTCATGCTCGAAAAAGACCATGAACTCCTCATCGAAGCTCAGGCAGAGGCCGACGGGACAATGACGGTGATGCAATCTATTCCTATTGAAGAGGGCAAGAATATCGGCTCTCAAATCGTGCATTATGTGGTACGGACTGTTGACAACGTTGTACTGGGCGACGCAACCAAAGAGGGGCGATTTATCAATACACCTTACATCATCGAGAACAAACCCAAGTCCATCCTCTGCATGCCAATCATCAACCAGGGAAAATTATTCGGAATCCTGTATCTGGAAAATAATCTGACCACGAACGCGTTTACGCCCGATCGTGTCGATGTTTTGAAAATACTCATGTCCCAGGCGGCAATTTCTCTTGAGAATTCCCGACTGGTCGCGGAAGAAACGGAACGGCAAAAACTTCAGAAAGAAATGGAAATGGCGAAGGAAGTGCAAATGTCAATTCTTCCCGAATTTCCGCCGGACGATGCTTACAGTATTACCGCCCATATGGTTCCTGCCGAACAGGTTGGAGGAGATTACTACGATTTTTATCGAGTAAACGGCCATCGCTGGATCGCAATTGGCGACGTTACGGGACATGGATTGAATTCAGGCCTGTTAATGCTCATGGCCCAGACAGGGTTCAGCACCTATCTGAATACGACTTCTCATCCCGATACTGTCGAATTGTTCACCTCGCTTAACAAGACTCTTCACAATAATATGGCCACGCGAACGAAGCAAGGGCTGTATATGACTTTTACAGCACTGCGCGCCGACTCGGAGGGCAATTTCGAACATGTTGGCAAGCATGAGGATATTCTCATTTACCGCAAGAACACCGGAAAAGTTGAAATTGTAAAATCGGACGGTTTCTGGATGGGCGTTGTACCGGACGTTTCCGCGATGATACACAAAGCCAACTTTAAACTCGCGCCCGGCGATTTTATCACTCTGTTTACTGACGGCGTAATCGAATGCAGAAACAAAGCCGGCGAACAATTCGATACCTCACGCCTGGTAAGTGTAATCGAAAGTAAGGCATCCGAAGGCATTGAGACCATAAAAGAGGCGATCATAAAATCCTGCATGGATTTCATGCATCATATGGACGACGATATCACCGTCTTCCTGATGCAAAAGAAATAACACTTTTGTCCCGGGGCGAAATAATTAATCCCCCATTAACTATTTCGCCCGTTTTTTGTGGCTTATTCCGTTTTCGCGAATAATTCATTTGGAAAACCAGTCTGATAGGGGTACACTCTCCCTTGAGGAAATGGCGAAAATGGAATCTCCCCTTTTTTCGGTCAGCAAACATCCCCGGTCTCCGGGTCATCTTGAACACGCAATCGTAATCGGTCGCAGTATGGGCGGCATGATGGCCGCCAGGGCCCTTTCTGAACACTTCAAGCGTGTTACCCTTATAGATCGCGACAAAAACCCGCGGCTGCCATCACCGCGCAAAGGTGTCCCGCAGGGACGCCACGTCCACGTTTTACTCGACTCGGGAAAAGACGTGATGGATGAATTTTTTCCTGGTTTGTTGAAGGGTACGAAAGGTGTCCACATTATCGATACCGCCAGAGATTTCCTATGGAGGCACCTCGGAGTCTGGAAGTCGCGGTATACGAGCGGTATGCAAATCGTATTGTGTACCCGGTACTTCCTTGAATATGCGGTCAGGAAACGCCTCGAAAAAGTTCACAACGTAAAGTTTCAAATGGAAACTGGAGTCGAAAAGTACCTGGTGGATGAAACGCGCACTCGAATAACCGGCGTGCAAATCCGCGGTATGTTTGGCAGAATTCGTGATATCCACGCGGACCTCGTGGTCGACGCCAGCGGTCGAGGAAGTCATACTCCGCGGTTGCTCAAAGAACTGGGCTACACGGAACCAAGGAAAGAAGAGTACGGCATCGACCTCGCGTACACGAGCCGTTTGTACAAACCGCCGAAAACATTCAAGAACGAATGGGATTTTTTGGTACTGTATCCTCGTCCGCCGCACCAGAAGCGGGCCGGTTTTATTTCTCGTGTTGAAAAAGGACGCTGGATCGTGAGCCTGAACGGTTACCATAAAGACCATGCTCCGCTGGACGAAAAAGGGTTTCTTGAATTCGCGAAATCCCTGCCCGGCCCGGAGATTTACGCTTACCTGAAAGATGCCAAACCAATCGGCGAAATATCAAAGCATATGGTACCAACAACGCGCAGGTACTACTATGAAAAGCTGGCGCGGTTTCCCGAGGGGCTGGTAGTAATCGGAGACGCGATTTGTGCCCTGAACCCAATCTTTGGGCAGGGAATGTCCGTTGCCAGCCTGGAGGCGAAGGAACTTGGGAAGGTTGTTGGAAAATTGCGAGCGGAAAACAAACCCGATTTGAATGGATTGTCGCGGGAATTTTTCCGGCGAGCTGGCAGTATCGTAAATCTTCCGTGGTTCCTTACCACCACCGAAGATCTGCGCTATCCGGAAACCACCGGTCCGGCGCCAATTGCTGTAGGATTCCTGAACTGGTATAAAGCGAATCTGGTGGAATTGACTTCGACAAACTCTAAAATTAACCAGGAAATGTGGAAGGTGATCCATCTGCACGACGGTCTCGACACCGTGCTCAAACCATCGGTCGCGCTGCCAGTTCTGCTCCACGGCCTCAAGGGCCTTTTCGTGCCGCTGGAGAAACGCGCGCACACGGACAAAATGCCCGAACTCAGACCGGAACCCCCTTTACCCACCCCGCGGCCCTGAACCCGCGAGGCATGTTCACCGTCCCAGCCAGGTCATACCCACAAGCCCGCTGAGAATGAGGATTGAAACGAGGATGAACTCGATCTGCATCCTCCATTGGACGAAGGAACCCGGGTAATCCTTCGTTCGGAGAGTTCGGATTGTCCCCGCACAAGGCGCCCCGCGAGCCGCCGGATGACACGGGCCGGTCGCCACAAACGGCCCGCCTGGTCGATCCCGCAAGGCCCCACGCCGCCCCCGGCCACCACCCCGTCATCTGACGGCATGAAACAATCTCCGCGAACCGCCCGTCGCACAGGCACCCGGCGCTTTCGCCAGCCTTCCCCCCGCCCGGGCGGGGTTGATCCGGACCGTCCCTCTACCGGCGCCATTAATTCACTGACAGAATACGGCCCGCCCATTTTTTCGTTCCATGGTGTCTCATTCAGTTCGGATCCTCGCCGTCGGACTCGGCCTGCTCGTGTCGGGCTGTTTCGAATTCAAAGAAATCGTTCAATTCAATAAAGACGGCTCGGGCACGTTCAGCATGGTCGTGGGCATCCAGGATCAGTTTCGCGCGCTGGTCGCCATGACCCGCAAAATGCAGGAAGACCGGGAACAAAAAAAAGCCGAAGAAGAAAAAACACCGGAGGGTGAGACCCGGGAACTGCCCGGCCTCGAAAACGGCGACCAGTCCCCGGGGACGGCGGCCGAACAAAAGCCGGAGCTCAGCGATTTCGAACAATCGAAGCGCAAGATCGAAACCATGCCGGGCATTACGAACGTGCGCAGTGAAGAGGACAAAGCGAACATGCGCTTCGGGATCCACTTCGATTTCGCGGACGTGAAGGCCCTCAACCGCGCGCTGCACCAGTTGCAGAAAGACCCGGGCCCCGAAGTCGAATACATCGTGTATACCCCGGGTAATTTCGAGCGCCTGCCGATCGTCGCCTTCAAACAGGCCATGCAAAAAAGTTTGAACAAGGACGGCCAGGCGAAGAGCGAATTCGACCCGGCCATCCTCGGCATAAAATTCCTCTATATCACCGAGTATACCTTTCCCGTGGAGGTGCGCTCGGTGTCGAACCCGCGCGCGCAAATTCAGGGCGACCGACGCACCGTGCGCCTGGAACATTCCATGTTCGATCCTCGCGAACAGGACGTGAACGTCGGCAATAAGATCCAGCTCAAACGCTGGTATCATACCTGTCTGCCGTTCCTCTGAAAATTCTGGGCGCCTCCGCGCGGGCGCGGACCGGGCTCTCGCTCGCGGGGGCGCTCGCTCGATCCCTGGCGCGAACCGCGTTCGCGAAAAGTGAGCCGTACTTCCGAACGAAAATTAATTGAAAAGAAAATAGCGCCGTGATTGAATACGGTAAATGGGCTATTTTTGCGAGGTACTTATGCGACGATCCAGACTAACCTTTCCGCTGATCCTGTTCGTGGCGCTGACGGGATTTTATTGTAAAGAAGAAAAACTGACCGATCAAACCATCGACCGTTACGTAAAGGCGTACGGCAATCTGGCCGGCAAATCGGCCGCGCTCAAGGAGAAACTGGGCGGGGCGACGGACGGCAAACAATGTAAGGATTGCCAGCCCATCCTCGAAGAAGCCGCCAGACAGGCCGGGTTCGCGGACTATGACGCGTTTATCGACGAGGACGGTCGGATTCGTAGCGCCGTGGGATTCATTCAGATGAAAGAGACGCTCGGTAAAGCGCAAGAAGGCATGGGCAAGATGACCGACGAAGCGGCCTGCATGCAGATGATGGCGTCGCAGAGCGATCTATCCGAAGCCGAAAAAAAAGACAAGTGCTCCAAAATGAAAAAAGGCATGGGCGTGGCCCAGGGCGCGATGGGCGCCGTCGGCAGCGTCATGGAATTTTTCGCGGAAAAAGAGGACGTGGAAGCCGTGCGTCCGCACGTCGCGAAGATCGATCAGGCCATCAACAACAAGGCCCTGGCCTGTCAGTTCGATTTCGCCTGTCCCGAAAAAAACCTCAATCTGAATCCAACAGGGGAATGAGGGGGACTTACGAAGTCCCCCTCAAAGTTCATAAGCGACCTGCCACTGGCAGGTCGTCGG
>CAZVZS010000055.1:9745-33766 GCA_964631535.1 uncultured Leptospiraceae bacterium | reverse complement strand
GGCTGGGGATCGGGAATTTCCACAACTGCGTCATCGTCGCACCGTAAAATTAAGTCCCGTTTCCTCAGTCACGCCGATGAAGCTGGTCTGCAAGGAACCCACGCGCCACGTTTGCGAGATCGATCACCCCGACAACGAAGCTGAGGCGACCAACATCCAGGTCATATTTGAGGTGGAAGGCCGCGATCGCGTCTACACGCCGCGCCTCGCGCGTTCCGGCGGTCATTGCGTGCGGCCCACCTTCGCGGAGCTCGACGCAAGGCCGCTCTCCGGTCTGGAAAATATCCAGACCGTCCGGATCACCGCCTGGAAGGGCGCGTATGCCATCAACGCCGACGGCGACGTATTTTTCTGGGGCATCCCCTCCGCGGGGACCGCGCTCGTCGCCGATCACGCCGACGGTGAAAACGCCCTGCCCGTCGTGGCTGTTGGTTCGCTCAAACAGATCATCCAGATTCACGAAGGCAAAACGATCGGCTGCGCCCTCGATTCGTCCGGAGCCGTCCATTGCTGGAGCGTGCACGAAACCCTGGGCCTGGCCACACTGCCCGCGAAACTGCCCCAGGCCCCCGCCGCGCTGGCGCTTTCGGGAGCGGCCTATCATTTTTGTATGGTGAGCGAAAACCGAAAAATTTACTGTTTTGGCGAAAACGAGGGAAATGTGCTCGGACCCCTGGCGCGCGGGAAGTCTTCGATGGTTCCGGTGGAGATTCCCGGGATCGTGGTGGGGGATTGAACCCGTGGGTGGATTCGGGGATGGAACTCCCGAGCAAAAAAATCGGTGGCGCGCGGTCGGCGGGGACGGCAATCCTGACCTGGCCGATCGGAGGACAGGGTGGATCGCACGCGATTCAGCGCGAAGGCTGCCCGGCCGATCGAACTGGCGGAAATGGACATCAAAATAACCTCCGCGGGGGAAACGATTACGGTCCTGCTCGGCGGGAGCCTCGATCTCGATTCGACAGCCGGTCTGGCTCTGGAACTCGAAAAGCTCCTGGATCGCAAGCCGAAACAGGTCCAGATTGATTTGTCCGGAATCAGGCACCTGAGTTCCACCGGAGTCGCAATTCTGCTGAAGTTTTACCAGGCTGTGGCAGCGGCTGACGGCGATTGTTGCATCTCGAAAATTTCGGCGCCGGCGCTGCGGGTGCTCGACCTGATCGGAGTGAAGGACAGTTTTCGGTTCAAGTTATGAACTCTAACAGGTTGCTGAAAAAGTCCCTCCCTGGACTTTTTCAGCTGTCGCATCGGCGAACTAAATTCGCCGATGCTCGCAAAACCGGTGTTTCACGCGGTTTCACGAAACACCGGTTTTGGCGATACATCCTGTATCGCATAGCAGGGCACTTTTTCAGCACCCTGCTAAGAATCTTTTCGCACGCAAAAAATAAGCGCGACATTCCCCGGGCGGGTTTCGTTGCCCCCTTCAGCCGCAATAACGGTGGAGTTGGCTCCTTCCGTCCCGATCCAGTTCTCAATACCCCCGGAATTGATCGATGGTAAGCGACCTCCGCCTCCAAAGTCCCACCCGATATCCCCCCAGATATTATGGGTGTGATTGCCCCCACCATGGTTATGACTGGCGAACATATTCCCCTGGTAGTGACCGACGGTCCTGGCCCCCCCGTCCGGATCCTGATTCCCGTCCGAACGAGTCCCCGCCGCGGAACTAAAATTATTCAATCCACGAATAAATTGACCTCTCAGGTCCGGGGTCCCATTGGTTCCGTCAGCGGCCACCCAGCCGGTCGGACATGCGGCCTGATAGAATGCCATTACCGCGTTTCGTGGAGCCGCAATCTCGAAATTTTTATTAATCCCTGATGCGGTGATCAGTTCTCCTGGGCTGAATGTTTGAATCGATTGAGCGATCAGAACGGAAACAGCGGCCATCAGTAAAACCAGCAAGAAACCCAGCCCGCGGGTGGCTCCAATTTTAAGATTGGCAAAAAAGTCTTGCATGCCCGTTTCCGATTTCAGTTTCTATGTTTCGTAATAGGTCCCGCAAATAATTTTCCTCTCTTTCCAGAGCGGCCCCTGAAAATTTTCCAAAAAATGCGCATTAAGGATGTTTCAATTCTTTTACAGGAAAATTTTTCGGGCCCGCCGTCCGTCCCGGGTTTAGAACACGCGAAGAAAGCGCGCGAAAACCAGGCGGGACTTTTTCCGCAACCCGATATTTACCCCCGTTTTGAGATTGCTGAAAAGTCCCTGGTGCGTTTGTTGGTGGTATGAAGGTCTCCGGTGGGTCCACCTTCCGCCTGGCCCTCATGGTTTCGGTCGGTCTGCTGCTTGCTCGCACCGGCCTCGGGGCCGAGGATCGCGTGGCCACCATCTACCTGCGCAGCGGCCAGATCGTTCGCGCCCCGATCGTCAGGCAGAATCAGGTGGCCATCACCATCCTGGAGAATGGCCGCTCGCGCGTAATCGCCAAAAGCTCGATCAAACGGATTCTATTCACACCGCAAACTCCCGCGGCGGAAGCCAGCGGGACCGAAACACCGGAAAAAAAGCAGGCGGCCCTGAAAAAACGCCAGGAAGAAGAGAAACAGAGGCAGACGGAGGCCGAGCGGACCCGCCAGGCGGCGGCCCTTGAAACAGCCCGGGCAGCGCGGCGGGTATCGGAAGGGCAATCCCTGTACGGTGAAGGGATCTGGCGCAGCCTGATTTTCCCTGGCTGGGGCCAGTACCATCGCGGCGAACAATTTAAGGGTGAAATCCTGATGGGCACGGCGGCCACAGGGCTCCTCGTCTGGGCGGCCCTGGATCAAAGATATCGACGCATCACCGCGGCCACGGCCGAATCGCTGCGCGACGGGTCGATTCTGGCGGCGCACAACGGAACGCGCGACGTTCTGGTCCTGAACCTGGTGCGCGCGAACCAGGCCCGGGTCCGCCAGTCGAGCGCGGCTTTCCAGGCTTCCGCAGCCGCGGCCTTTTACGGGGGCCTGTACGCCTTTAACGTCGTCGATGCCTTTATTTTCCAGGGGGGCCGGGTCGGATTCTACGGCAGAGGGGAAGCGTCGGCCGTAACTGTATACGGTCCGGAGTACGGGGCTTTCGTAACGCTGGAGTTTTGATCCATGGAGACGCGATCGAAAACCTGGACCGGATTCTGCCTGGCAGTCTGTCTGGCAGCCTGCCTGCTGCTCCCGGCCTGTTATCAGGCGATTACCGACAACTCACCGGAACTGGCTTTTACCGCGCTCCAGACGGGGACGCCAGGTAGCGGCTGTGTGGTGAAATATCGTGCGACGATCATGAACACCGGCGGCCTGGTCGGATACTGGCCGCTGGACGAAGCAACCGGAACTACCGGCGTCAACCAGGTGGCCGGCGGGCCCGATTTTACTTATGTCTCGGGGGTGACTCCCGGTGTGACCGGTTTCGCCGCGGATGGCAGCTCGCTGGCCATCACCACCGCGGCGGCAGGTTCTCAAATCACCAGCACGACGGTGGCCACCACCCAGACCGATAACGTGAGCCTGGAAATCTGGATCAACTGGGACGGCGACCTCAGTGGAGGGACCGGGCTCGTCCTTCTGTACAACGGCCATACAGGAACCGCGGGATACGGCCTGATACTGGACGTTACGGGTTTTTTCTTTGTATTAATGGGCGGCCAGGGCGCCGCCGAGACCACCTACCGGCCCCCGGCGAATGCGTGGACCCATCTCGCGGCCGTACGCGACAATGGCACCTGGCGCCTGTTTGCGAACGCACAGGAACTGTCCACTACGGGCCTCTTCAATCCGAATCCCGTATCCGGGAGGATCATGCTGGGCGTCAACCAGTTGCCGGTCCAGGAGTATTTCGGCGGGAAACTGGACGAAGCGGCCATCTACACCGTGGCCCTTTCGCCGGCGGATATCGCGAGCCATTACGCGGCGGGATGTTATTAACACCGGATTATGCGCGAAATTCTTGAAAACCGCCTCTGAAGGCGGTTTTCCTCATTCCTCAGTGGCACCGGACCGGCTTCAATTTCGTGTACACCCGCTACCGGAGCCACCCTGGCGCTCAATTTCCCGGAAAAGGACAATAAAAAATTTCCTGCGCTGACCGAAATCGACTATTTTTGCCCGGTCGCGATTAGCGCCTTTTGGCGCTTTCGTGTATGTTCTTCCCTGTCGGCCGCGTCTGCGACCGGCTGGCAAAGGAGAATACATGAAACTGGAAAATTTGCGCTCGTTTCCGGTGCGAATCGCGGCATCGGCGCGGCATTGGTCGAGGCTCTGCTGGCGGCCGGCGCCGCGAAGGTGTACGCGGCTACGCGCGCGCCGGGAGCCATCGCCCGGGGCGACGCGCGACTCGTACCGGTGGTCCTGGACGTGACTGACGAGGATGCGGTCCGCGCCGCCGCGAAACAGGCATCCGACGCGCGTATCGTGTTCAATAATGCCGGCGTTCTTGAATGGGTATCGATCCTCGACGTTTCCGAGGAATCGATTCAGAGAAACCTGGCCGTGAATCTGTTCGGTACCCTGCGCATGGCCCGGCACTTCGCGCCGATCATTCGCGAGAACGGCGGCGGGGCGATCGTGAATGTGCTGACCTTGCTCGCCCTGGTCAGCATGCCGGGCGCCGCCGCCTATAAAAGGTCGACTTCTCGATTAAGAGCAGATCGCTGATATCCTGCTGACGGGCCTCCCTCATTCGCGCGACGGCGGCCAGTATGTTGAGCTGGCTGATGGTTAACCCCCACTCGCGCAGGGCCTGGTTGTAGATTCGATTGACCACGCGCGCAACCATCCGGAGGCGCACGGCAATACATTCTTCCGATATGATGTCGCCGGGTCCACTGTTGCGTCGCCTGGGCATATTAAACTCGCCTGTTGGTGATTTGGAGGGTTGCGACCTTGAACGCCAGGTGGCAGGTCCTCTTACCTATGGAAATAAGGACGAAAACGAACCTGGCCCGGCGAAATGACCTCGCAGGCTGCTGAAAAAATAGCATGCGATGCGCTACAGGACGTAGCGCCAAAACCGGTGTTTCGTGAAACAGCGTGAAACAGCGGTTTTGCGAGCATCGGCCAAATTTAGTTCGCCGATGCGAAAGCGGAAAAAGTCCAGAGAGGCACTTTTTCCGCAACCTGCTGGAGGCAAGCCTGAAGCGATTAGCATAGCCCACGGCACCCTCTGATAACCGGCTCCCGGGGGAAGCCGTCCCCATTTATCATCAGGGGGGTTTGCTACGGAGAGAGAGGGATTCGAACCCTCGATGAGTTTTACCCCACACACGCTTTCCAAGCGTGCGCCTTCAGCCGCTCGGCCATCTCTCCTGGAAAAAACCACCAGGGACCAGAAACGGCCCCCGGAAAGTTTGAGTTTTGGCGGCGGGGGCTGCCTGTCAAGTGGAAAGGAATTCGGGCGCGTCCAGCTTGCGGGCGCGGTGTAATTCCCGTTTTTTCTGAAAAAAGGAACGCAACAAATCCGCCGATTCGTCCTGGTATTCGTCCAGGAGCTGCGCGCGCGGGTAGTGGTTGAAACGGCGTTCCGCACGCGAATGCCGGAGCAGTTCGGTGAGACCCACGCCGGTGAGCACGGGCGTGAAAAAAAACACGGCCTCGATGCGCGCCAGCACGAGGGCCCCGGTGCACATCATACACGGTTCGAGCGTGGTCACCAGGAAACACCCGGGCAGGCGTTCTGAGCCGACGCGCTCGCAGGCTGCGCTGATGGCCTGGAGTTCGGCGTGCAGGGTCGCGTCCTGACCGGCCACGATGCGATTACGCGCCGTCGCCAGAATTTCGCACGCGGGCCCGCCGTTCAGGGGGACGGCCGGGCGATACAAAACCGTACCAACGGGAATTTCTTCCTGGTCGTGGGCTTCCTGGGCGAGATCAAGCGCGATCCGACAGAGTTCGGGCGATGGGAGCATGGGACGCACAACCCGGCTTAAAACATGAAGGTTTCGATCAAAGCCCCAGGCCGCCGGAGGAAATGATTTCGCGCATGATTTCCGACGTGCCGCCGTAAATCGTCTGCACCCGCGCGTCCACGTACGCGCGCGCGATGGGATATTCCATCATGTAGCCATAACCGCCGAAAAATTGCAGGCATTCGTCGCAGTGGCGTTTGAGGAGTTCGGAACATAGCAGCTTCGCCTGCGACGCCTGGACCATGGCCTTGTTGCCCTTGATGTGAGCGAGAATGACCTGGTCCAGGAAGGCCCGCGCCGCGGCCTGTTCGGTGGCCAGGTCCGCGAGTTTGAATCGAATGTGCTGGAACTTGCCGATCGGTTGACCGAAGGCCATGCGGGTCTTGACGTATTTCAGCGTCTCCTCCAGCACCGCCTCGGCCCCGCGCATATTGCCAATGGCGAGCACAAGCCGTTCCTGCTGGAGGTTCGTCATCAGATACCGAAAGCCGTGCCCCGGTTTCCCCAGGAGATTTTTTTTGGGAACCTTCACGTCCTCAAAAAACAACTCCGACGTATCCTGGGCCTTGAGGCCGATTTTTTTCAGATTGCGACCGCGTTTGAAACCCGGCATGTCCGCTTCCACCATGAGCAGCGACATCCCATGGATGCCGCGTTCGGGCGCAGTTTTCGCGACGACGATAATATAATCCGCGAGCTGCCCGTTCGAAATGAATGTTTTGGAACCGTTGACCAGGTAATGATCGCCCCGGTCTTCCGCGGTCGTCTTGATCGCGCCCAGATCCGAACCCGTGTTCGGTTCGGTCATGGCAATGGCCAGGATTTTTTCGCCGGCGATGACGCCCGGCAGCCAGCGTTTTTTCTGCTCGTCATCCGCGTATTCACTGATGTACGGGGCGATTACATCCGAATGCAGGGTGACGAAGAAGCCGTTATTGCCGACGCGCGCCGACTCTTCGGTCACGATTATGTTGTACAGGAAATCCGTGCCCGCCCCCCCGTACTCCTCCGGGAAGTTGGGGCAGAGCAGACCCAGAGCGCCGGCTTTGGTCCAAATGTCGCGCGTCACCTGGCCCGCGGCCTCCCATTCCTCCAGACGTGGGGTTACCTCGTGATCGAAAAAGTCAGCCGCCATCTCCCGGAATTGGTGGTGTTCCCCGGTCCAGGGAATGGCTCGTTCCAGTGTTCTCATGATAAACAGTCTCCGAATTGGGCGGTGCTTCAACCTTCCAGCAGGGTTCCCGGAATGAAACGTTTGAAAATCACCACCTTGCGTAAACCGAAAATTTCGTACTTATGCTCCCGGATCCACTTTTCCTGGCCGAAGTAGGCCGCCCCGGGCCGCTCCACTTTGTAACGCTGGGCCCCTTCCTCGTACAGGACGCGAAAATCCTTTTTAACCATCTCAAGACCGCGCGAAAAAGAAAGGTACGAATCGATCTGTTCGCCGGAGGCGGCGGACATCTTTTTCTGCCACCAGTCGATGAGCAGCTTCTGGATCAATTCCTCGGGCAATTCGCGGACGTTCGTGTGGGCCTCGTCGAGGAAAATGATCTCACCCAGGCCCTCGCGTTTCAGGGTCATCTTCAGAATTTCGTAGACCACGTTCGGCCCGCAATGATACAGGAACACGAGCGGCAGATCCAGGCCCGGAAAATCTTCCATGATGATGCACATGGCGATTTCTTCCAGGTGGCCGTTGATCAGAGCGATGTATTTGTCCAGCACCGACTCGCCGAACCCTTCCCGGTGAACGGCCGCGGCGGGCGCCACGGGACCCTGGATGCCGTCGGGGTCCACGTTCACATGGTACGCTTTGCGAAAATTCTGGACGGCCTGGTCGTAAAAGCGCATGGGGACTTCCATGCTGTACCAGGGCGTGCGATTCCAGTCGCGGCTGCCGAGGATCGGTACGGAAAAAATACTGTGGCGATTCAGCTTGCGTTCGCGCGTCTCGAGGATAATGCTGCGCGCGATGGAGGAGTGCTCTTCTTCGGTTTCGAAGGGTCCGCTTTTTTCGGGTTCGACCGCCGGAGCGCGCACCTCCGGCTCCGCCTCACGGTCGCCGAGAAACGCGCCGACCGTGTAACGAATCTTTTCGTCGTAGCTGAGCGTAATGCGGTAGGCCCCGGTGACCTGATCCAGGGTTTCTTCAGTGACGCGCATGTACAGGCGTAGCGAATCGAGGAACGAATCGGTCTGGCGCAGGAGGACTTGCGTCGAACGTAAAAATTCGCGTTCAATGCTCGATGCCATTCCGCGCGTTTCCACGATCAGGGTGTACGTATCCATGATCTTGTGAACTTCGCGCCATTCGCGTTTGGCGATTTCGTTGAAGGTCTTCAGCTTTTCGTAATAACGTTTGAACTTGATGAACTGTAACTGGCGGGTGCTGGCCCCGGCGGGAAAGTAACGACGCTCCAGACGTTTCGCTTCTTTCTCGAGCGTCTCATCGCCTGATGTGTCGATGTAAATGCGATACGAACGCTGGATTTCCTCAAGGTTGCGACGTGGCTTCTTTTCGTGTTCTTCCAGAACCTGGCGGATGGCGTCCGTCTGGCGATCCTCAAACAGACGTTCGAGAATCGCCGCGGCCGAACTCGCGTGGGGGCGTAAAAAAACGTCGAGGGACTGGCGAAAGCCGTGGTAATCGTGCAGAACCTGGGCGGTCGGTTCGGAAACGAAGGCGGCCGCTTCCTCTTCCACGGCCGCCTGAGCGCGCGAGCGTCCCCGAAAGGGATTGTTGAGCAGGCTTTCTAAATCTTCTTCAGCCATAAACAACCAAGAATGAGGGGGACCTGCGCGGTCCCCCTCAAACTCCCCCTCGCCGGGGGGTTGCGGTCCCCCTAAACTCTGAGCCCGGGCGAAGAGTTTTTTCCCGAACCAGGCTCCGGGGGAGCCTGGTAAATGCGCAAGGGATCGACGGCCGGTCCCCCGGCCGGAGAGCCCGGTCCGCGTAAGCGGATGCGCCCTAAATCGACCCCAACGCCAGGTCTCTTACGTTGAAAGGATGGGGCGTTTCGGAACGGCTTAATATTCGCGTCCCAAAGAATTAAAAAACCCCCGACTCATTCGCGCCGGGGGTTAAAAAGATCAGGTGGCCGGAGCGGGTTCGGGTGCGGCGCCCATGCCCGGAGGAACCGCGGGCGGAAAGTCCGGCCTTCCAATCGGAATATGCGATTTTTTCTTGTACCCGGTGCCGACGATTTCTTCCAGTTGGTCGGCCGTAATCGTTTCCCGGTCCAGGAGCGATTTGGCGATGCGCGTGAGCTTGTCTCGATTTTCGCGCAGCAGGGTGCGACCGCGGTCCAGTTGCTCCTGCACGATCCGTTTGACTTCCACGTCGATCAGCGCCGCGGTATCGTCGCTGTAGTTGCGGGAACTCTGGATCTCGCGACCCAGGAAAACGGGATCGCCGCTCCCCGAGTAGTTGATGGTGCCGAGTCTCTCAGACATGCCCCATTCGCAGACCATGCGTCGAGCGATGTTCGTGGCCATCTGGATATCGTTGGAGGCGCCCGTGGCCGTATCCTCAAAAATTAATTCTTCCGCGATAAACCCGCCCATGTACACGCAGATGCGGTCCAGCCAGTATTTCTTCGGCTGAATATGTTTATCGTCCTCCGGCAGTTGCTGGGTCAGCCCCAGGGCACGGCCGCGCGGAATAATCGTGACTTTGTGCACCGGTTCGGAATACGGCAGCAACATGCCGAGCAGGGCGTGCCCGCCTTCGTGGTAGGCGATGACTTCTTTTTCGGAAGCGCTGATCATGAATGACTTGCGCTCCGGACCCATCAGGACTTTATCGCGCGCTTCTTCCAGTTCCTCCTGGGTGACACGGCGTTTATTTCGCCGCGCGGTCAGGAGCGCGGCCTCATTGATGAGGTTTTCCAGATCCGCGCCCGTAAACCCGGGGGTGCCACGCGCGATCGCGTTCAGGGAGACGTCAGACACGAGCGGAACCTTGCGACTGTGGATTTTGAGGATTTCCTCGCGACCGTTGAGATCGGGAATGTCCACGACGACCTGACGGTCGAAACGACCCGGGCGCAGTAAGGCCGGGTCCAGCACGTCCGGGCGGTTCGTGGCGGCGATGACGATGATGCCCTCGTTCTGTTCGAACCCGTCCATTTCAACGAGCATCTGGTTGAGGGTTTGCTCGCGTTCGTCGTGACCGCCGCCCAGGCCCGCGCCGCGCAGGCGGCCGACGGCGTCGATTTCATCGATAAAAATAATACAGGGAGCGTTCTTCTTGGCCTGCTCGAAAAGATCGCGTACGCGGCTCGCGCCGACGCCCACGAACATCTCGACGAAATCGCTACCCGAAATGGAAAAGAACGGCACACCGGCCTCACCCGCGATGGCGCGGGCCAGCAGGGTCTTGCCCGTGCCGGGAGGCCCGACGAGCAGCACACCGGTGGGAATGCGCGCGCCGATCGCGTGGAATTTTTTGGGATCTTTCAGGAAGTCCACGACCTCCGCCAGTTCCATCTTCGCTTCGTCACAACCGGCCACATCGCTGAAGACGACTTTCTTTTTGCCGTCCGCGGAAAGGCGGGCCTTGCTTTTTCCGAAGGCCATGGCGCGGTTGCCCGTGCTCTGGATCTGGCGCATCATGAACATCCAGAGCAGGCCGATGATCAGCACGAAGGGCAGCATCTGCAAGAGCGTGGCGAAAATACCGTTTTCTTCCGGGTTTTCGAATTTATAAATTACACCGTTCTGTTCCAGCTGGGCCTGGATTTTTTCCGTGATCGCGTTCTGGGTGCTGTCCACTTCGAACTGAATGGTTTTGTTTTTCAGTTTTTCGACGTCTTCGCCCGGTTCAATGACGACCCCCGGTTTGATATAGCGGCCTTCGATTTTTTTAGGAAAAATTTTCAGGACGAAAGCGTTTTCCTCCTGATTTTCCGTGGCCCCGGGTGCGCGCGTGTAGATGCGTCCGATTTTCCCCTGCCCTTCCGGAACCAGCATGAGTTTGAATTGTGAAAACGTGAGCTTTTCAACATTGCGGATGGGCCATTGCTGATTGTTCTGGAGCATGAACAGCAGAACCATGACACCCAGGGTGATCAGCAGAAAGTACTTAACATTTTTGTTCATGTAAAAACCGGCCTTGTTAAGAGCCGGTCTCAAAACCGGCTCTTATGCGATACAGAAAGCATCGCCAATCGGCGAGCACACCGAGTTTGCGGTGCGCGGAGCCGATCGCGTTCCTTTCCGCGCCCAACCGAATTACCGGACGCGCGCGCTCGAAGGCAATGTAACCACCCGGGCTGGAAACGTCTATCAACTCTTGAACTTTTCGATGACCTCTTCGATGTCGCCCTGGGTGATCGAACGGATGGCCGCTTCCGCGTCGTTGATGATGTTAATCAGCTGCAAGTTTTCCAGGGGTTCAAATTCGGTGCCGAGGTATTTTTTGCGGACGGCACGACCGACCCCCGCGCCGGCGATGCCCACCCGAACCCGGATAAATTCGGGCGATTTCAGCGCGATCGTCAGACTTTTTACCCCTTCGTGGTCGTGGTCCTCGCCGCCTTTTTCGACGACGAGTTTGCCGAGCGGCAGGGAGTAATCGTCCATGATGACGATGATGTCTTTGGGCTTAATACGCAAAAAAGAAGCGATGTACAGGGCGGCTTCCCCGCTCAAATTGGAGAAGGTCTGCGGCTTGAGCAGCACGACCTCTTCGCCTTCGAAGTCGCCGCGCCCGATCATGGACTTCTTTTTTTTCGTCCGGATTTCGATATTCGTATTGTTCGCGATAACGTCGAGAATCTTGAACCCGATATTCGACCGGTGGCTGATAAATTTTTCGCCAGGGTTTCCGAGTCCGATAATCAGCTTCATAGCGCCTGCCGTATTTAAATTGAATGAAACGCGAACCGGCCGCGCCGCACGGTGAACTTACTTCGCCGGGGCCTGTCCCTCCGCGCCAGGTTCGCCCGCGCGCGCGGTACGGGCGGCCGCGACCTTGATCACAATCGGGTTGCCGGTCATACGCACGTCCCAGTCCCCCGGAATATCCAGATCTTTCAAATGCACCGAGGAGCCGACGTCCATTTCCGTGATATCGACTTCGATGACTTCTTTTACGGTCTCCGGATTGGCGACGACGCGCAGGGAACGGATGAAATGTTCCATGGCACCCCCGCCTTTCACACCCCGGGACAGGCCGCGCGGTTCCACCGCCACGTTCAATTTGATCCGTCGACCTGGCGTGACCCGATAAAAATCGACGTGCAGCACCTGGCCGGTGACCGGATGACGCTGGATTTCCTTCACGTGCACCTGTTCGGACTTGCCGCCTTCGACGTTCGCGTTGAAGAACGAGCTCTGACGAAGACCGGTCTGTAAGATACGACTGAATTCGGCCGCGCCGAACGAGACGGGCACGGACTGGCCCTGCGAAATCAAATTTCCCGGAATGAGCCCGGCCATCCGCAGGCGGTTCATTTCATTTTTGCCCTTCACGGAGCGGGGTTTGCAATTCAAGGTTCGTTCCATAGTTGTATCCTGTTTATTCGTTTTATACCACGTTTCACTCGCGCTCAAAGAAAAAGCGAACTCACGGATTCTTCATTGTGAATCCGGCGTATCGCTTCGCCCATGATGGAGGCCACGGATAAGATCGTTATTTTCGCGCTCTCTTTGTTTTTCGGAAGCAGAATGGAGTTGGAAAAGACCACCTCGTCGATGGCCGATTGTTCCAGTCGTTCCAGGGCCGGTCCGGACAACACCGCGTGGGAGGCGCAGGCCAGCACCCGGTCCGCGCCCTTTTCTTTCAGCGCGGCCGCGGCTTTGGTAATCGTCCCCGCCGTGTCGATCATGTCGTCGTACAATATGCAGATTTTTCCCGCCACATCCCCGATGACGTTCATCACCTCGGACTCGTTCGCCTGCGGCCGGCGTTTGTCGATGATGGCCAGGCCCGCGTTGATCTGCCGCGCGAGAAAACGCGCGCGTTCCACACCGCCCGAATCGGGTGAAACGACGACCGGAGCGGCGAAATTTTTATGCCGTAAATATTCCACGAAAACCGGTGCCGCGTACAGATGATCCACGGGCAGTTTGAAAAAACCCTGGATCTGGTCCGCGTGCAGGTCCATCACCAGCAGGCGATCGGGCAGCACCCCTTCCAGCATATCGGCCACCAGGCGCGCGGAAATCGGCACCCGCGGCTGAGATTTTCGATCCTGACGGCCGTATCCGTAGTACGGCAGGACCAGGGTCATGCGCCGGGCCGAGGCGCGGCGGACCGCGTCAGCCATCAGCAAAAGTTCCATGAGATTGTCGTTGGCCGGCGCGGACGTGGGCTGGATGATGAACACGTCCCGGCCCCGGCAGTTTTCGTCCAGCTTGACCGAAATTTCCCCGTCGGAGAATTGTTTCACCTCGGCCGTGCCCAGTTTCATGCCAAGATGCCGCGCGATTTCTTCCGCGAGCGCCGGGTTGGCCCGGCCTGAAAATAATAAAAGTTCGTAGCTCATGAACGCGCGGGCGTCGCCGCCGGTTGATTTAAAATTTTTTTTTCCAGGGCGGCCAGGTCTTCCACGGAATTGACCCCCAGAACTTCCTCGGCGTCTTCCATGAGCACGGCGCCGACGCTCTGGCCGCGGCCGCGCACCAGCCCGACCACGTCGGTCAGATAGTACTCGCCCTGGCTGTTTTCGGTGTTAATTTCGTTTAAACTTAAAAATATTTCTGGGGCGCGAAAAACGTACGTGCCGGAGTTGACTTCCTGTATCCGTTTCGTCTCCGGGTCCGCGTCTTTTTCTTCCACGATTTTTTCGACCTGGCCTTCCGAACGCACGATGCGACCGTACGGGGCCGGTTCTTCAAGGCGCGCGGTGCAGAGCGTCACCGGACGGTTCGCCCCGGCGTGCTCCTCCAGCAGACGGCGAAACGTTGCCGGCCGGATGCGCGGCATATCCCCACAGGTCACCAGCAGATGGCCCGTAAACCCGGCCAGGGCCGACTGCGCCGCGAGCACGGCATGCGCGGTGCCCTTCTGTTCGGTCTGTTCCACGAAGCGGACCTGTACCCCGGGGTACGCGGGCACCAGGCCCTGGACGATTTCTTTTTTATGGCCGACCACGATGACCAGCGAACGCAGGCCCGCTTCCACGAGATGGTCGAGTACGTGCACCAGGAGCGGCCGGCCGGCGAGAGGTACAGCGACCTTCGGCAAATCGGATTTCATGCGGGTGCCTTTACCCGCCGCGAGAATCAGTGCTACTGCGTTCATTAATTCGAGCAGTGAAATGCTGGGCCGGGAGGATTCGAACCTCCGGATGCCTGGACCAAAACCAGGTGCCTTACCGCTTGGCGACGGCCCAGTAATTAATACCGGGTGTTCTAAACATCAGACGGGTCAGTCCGAAATTCGAACAGGTGAAACGGCAGACCGGGGAAGGTACGCTCCATCTCACGCTGAAGAACCGTCTGCTCTTCCCGCGAAGATACCAGAGCGAACAGTGCGGAACCTGAACCGGAAAGCGAAGCATAGGCCGCGCCCGCGCGATACATGGCGGCCTTAATGGCCGCGAGTTCCGGATGCCGGGCAAACACCGGCTCCTCAAAATCGTTCTTAAGATTGCGTACCTGAACCCAGTCGGAACGTTCCAGGGCCCGATGCACAGCACCGGACAAGGATGACATAGATTTTGGCGGCGGGGTCTCCTGTAAAGTCCTTTTCAAATCCTGGTAGGCCGCGGCGGTATTAATGGCGACCGCGGGCAGACATAAAACCCCTAGTCCCGGCCCGACCCGGATCCGAACGAGGCAGTCTCCCGTCCCGGTCACCAGCATGGGGCCGTCATACAGGAAAAAAGGGACGTCCGAACCAATCGCCCGCGCCAGATTTGAAAACGATTGCGGTGCGCTCCCCTCCCGCGCCGCCATAAATCGAAAAACCTGCCCCGCGTTCGAACTGCCACCGCCCAGGCCGCTGCCAGCCGGGACTCGCTTGCGCAGATGAACGGCGATTCCGGGACGAGCGGCGGGATCCCGCGCCCGCAAAGCGCGCCAGACCAGATTGCGCGCCAGATCGCCGCGCTCACTCACCGCTTCGAAGTCGTTTTGGCGGTCGGGGGGCAGCAGGTTTTCCGACGTGAACCGGTCCGCGGGCGCGTCCTGGATCTCGATCTCGTCGCCGAAGGAAATCGGGATGAAAATACTGGCCAGGCAGTGGTAGCCATCAGGCGGGCGACGGTGAAAAATTTCCAGACCGAGGTTGATTTTCACCGGACTGAGCACCATGAGGGCACGACCTTCTCCGGCCCGGCGGGGTAAAGTGATTTTTGAGAAATCGGCCCGGTTTTCTGTTGTGGGTGATTTCTGTCCCTGTAACCTGGGACGCGGAAGGCGAATCGAAATGAAAACAAAACACGTATTATCTTTTGTATCGATGGCGACGATCGTGACGGGGCTCGCCACGGCCTGCGATCGGCAGGCACCCACCCCGGCCACTGCGGCGGGCGCGGACAAACTGGCCGGTCAGAAACAGGCCTTTGCCGATTACGTCGAACGCCTGCCGCCCCTGACGCTGTACGACCCCGATCGCCAGTTCGATCTGGTGCTGGAATACCTGGAGGACCCGGCCCTGCCCACCCTCGACGCCGCCCGCCTTGATGCCCTGCTGGGGCGTACGGAACGGTACGCGCGCGAATACCTCAAGATCAAAGTCCGGCTGCGTCTGCGCCAGAAGGGCGACGTCGCGGCCTTCTTCAAGGCGCGCGCGGCCGATTTCGAACACCCCGTGCTTTCGTACCCGGCCCATGCCTGGCATATCGACCTGAACGCGCCCGAAGCCGACGCCCAGATTCGCACGGCGATCGCCGACGCGATCAAGGACCGGCCCGAAGATTTGCTGGAAGAGTACTTCGGCCCCATCCCGGACGGGCGCGACGAATACATCGCACGCATTCAAACGGGATTCATGGCGAAGCTCCGGGCCATCCACGCCGAACGCGACGCCACCGGCAAACCGCTCTACGATCCGGCGCGGAACCCGGCCCGCTCACAGCAGATTTCCTTCGCGTACTGGGACTCTCTGCTCTACCAGGAAAAGGACGTCGATTTTTACCTGACGAATACGATCATGGCCGCTCCCGACACCGGCATGCCGCTGTACGTCATCAGTCGCGGCGGCGTGACCAGCGGGTTTGTGGAAAATAACGAACACCGCCCGTACCGCGGCGTCGGCCTGGTGGCTCTGTATCCGATTTTATCCAGCGGCGATTTTTTTCGGTCCGTTCGCGGGGAATATTCGGAGGAAGACAAACTGGACGCGGCGGCGTTCATCATCCTGCACGAACTGGGACATCTTTTACTGCGCAAATCCGAGAACTACACCCTGGTCGGCTCGATCCACCGGGCCCCCGTGGACCTGGACTACCGTGCCTGGATGCGCGCGGCGAAAGCCGGGCACAAGAAACTGGACGGTTCAAAGATCGAAACCTTACAGAAATTCTAAGAGCTGGCGAACAGACTGGCCGCGGGGTGAGGACCTGAGGCCGGGGAGGCCAGGAACCAGGCGGTTCCCGGGTCAGGGGCCGGTTTACTTGCTGAGTTTCTTCTCTTTAAAGATGACGTGCTTGCGGACTTTCGGGTCGAATTTTTTGACTTCGAGCTTGTCCGTGTGCAACTTCTTGTTTTTGGACGTGGTGTAAAAATAACCCGTTCCGGCTGTCGATTCGAGCTTGATCAGTTCGCGCATGGTACCTTGTCGCGGGAAGGCGGGCGTGTGTAAAGTTGAAATTTTCCTCTCGTTCCCCGGCCGCACGGTTCACGGCCCGCCAGGTTTCATCGATGTACCGGGAAACTGGCGACGGGGCGGGTTCACTTAAAGTCTTTCAGCCGGTCTTTTCAGCAGCGATTCGCGCGACGGATATGTGTGACAGATAGAATGAAGACGGTATTCTCTTCGATCGCATAGAGGATTCGGTAGGGGAATCGCGCGCGTCTTGATCGTGCAGACTCTCAATCAATCGTTCAATCAGGAAAACGCGGGTTTCTTCCGGCATACTCAGCACTTCGGCTTCCAGCTCTGCGACGGTCATGGCCATACCCTCAAACAGAAGCCAGCCCCGACCCCCGTCCATCACAATTCATCAGCTCCCGGCGGCGAACGAACACGGTATATGGCTCGAAACGGACCGACCGGAAACCGTAGTGGCCGGAATGACCTTGACTGCCTGAATTTTGCGCGCGGAAGGCAGGCCGTTGTCATCACGCACCATTTTTCGTGCCTTTGACGAAACACGTCCGGTCTTATTTGACCTGCAGTTTCTGTAAGATGAGCTTTTCGCGCGCGTCGAAGTAGTCTTCGTATTCTTTCATGATCTGCTGCGACATTTCCGCGCTCAGGTAATCGATCGTGCGGGTGAAGGCCTTTTTCTGGTACGGTTCGTACCACTGGAAGATAAACCCGCCGCGCAACTCCCATACGTCCGCGCCCATCATCGACTTTTCGTCCACCGTGGAACTGGAGTTTTTGCCGTGGGCTGCCTCCAGACGTTGTTTGATCATGGTCGCGTCGATGAATGGAATCACCACTTTCACATGGTACAGGACGGCCTCGGCGGCTTCGAAGTCTTTTTCCGAATATTCGTGGTTGTCGAGGCGGGCGACACCCAGCGGGGTTTTGTAAAAATTATAACGATACAGGACTTCGTTGCGGCGCACGAGGATGTATTTGTTTTTCTCCTCCATCAGAATTTCCACCCGTTCGGTGGTGCGTCCTGAGGTGGCCAGGTTTTTGAGCTGGGTTTTGACCTGGTTGTACGGACTCTTCCAGGCCGTGTCGGCGAAACCGGTCAGGGAAGTCTGAGCGGCGAGCCCGGCGGGCAGCAGCGCGAGGTAAACGAGGCTGAACAATTTTCCCGGGAAGTGGAAACGCGACATAAGATCACCCACGAGAGGCGGGACGAACCCGGCCTCACGGACCTTTTTATCATCGGCCCGCGCCGGGGTCAAAAATTACCGGGGGCCGGTATTAAGAGAACAAAACCTCCCGGTTTTAGCGATACATTCCGAACCGCAATCCGGGGCCGCCCGGTTATAACTTTTCGTCCAGGTCATCGCCGGGTCCGCGGTAGTCGGATTCTTCCACGTCATCCGCGTAACTTTCGTCGATGTCCATTGACTGGCGCAGCGCCAGGTCCACGCGGTAGCCCGCGTATCCCAGGCAGGCGCCCAGATTCAAAAGATTCCACAGAAAGCTTACGTCATGAAACACGCCCCAGACGGCCACGTAGATCGCGCTGAGCGCCACGGCCAGGCCGATGAAAAACGCGTGTTCGGCCGCTACCAGCCGCGCGAAGGGCCCGCCCTGTTGTTCGGCGATATCACGCAGCGAAGGCCAGACGATGTGCAGGATGATCGGGAACAGGGCCGACTGGAAAAAGTAATTGGGGATCTGGTCGGTCGCGTGATCGGGAATACTCGGATGCCCAGGTGAAAATAAACCCCCGAGCATGGTTAGAAACCAGGCGAGTCCGATCCCCGTGGCCAGGCCGGCGTAGTTCATCGCCGTATCGCCGCGCCCCATGAGATCGAAAAATCGATCCTGGATGATACGCTGGAAATCGATCAATTCCTCACGGCGATACTGGTCCCGGCTGCGCATCAGATCGTACCAGTAATGGACGACGATGACCGCCGAGAGGAAAAAAAACAGGAAGATCGACCAGACAATGAGTTCCCAGATCATTTTTACCTTCCACCCCGTTACAGAGCCAGCAGGGCCGCGAACCGATCGGGCCGGTCCGGTTCCGGATACGCGGGATACACGATGATATCAGCCAGATCGATATCGGCCACGACCATATGATGGTGCAGGCTCAGTTGCACGTCGTCCGGAAACGTTTCCCATTTTTCGAACGAAGCCTCGATCCCCTTGATCGGCAGGGTGGAAACCCACAACTTCCAGTGCGTGGGACGCCCGGTCGTATTGGTCACGATCAGATACGAATCGCCGGGCGTCACGCCCCCGGAGGGAAAGCGCACCAGCAGGGCCTGGTCGCCGATTTTTTCAAGTTGCACGCCGGGCGAACGCAGGTGGGCGAAGGGGTTCAGCCAGAAGACGTCGTTTACGTGGAATTTTTGCGCCAGACCGAAGGTCGTGGCCGCTTCCGCGCCCACGAGTGTAACGCCGTTTTTTTCGGCGCGGTATTTGTATGTGCGCAGATCGTACTGCACGACGTATTCTTTGAAGCGCACTTCCGCCAGGCGCCGCCCGATGTCATAAAAATGACGGCGATTTTCCCGTACGAAGGTGAACTCCACCGCGCCGAGGCGACGAAACCCGTCCACATTCACGGAACGTTCGATCGAATCCCGCAGGGCCTCCGCTTCCGGCCCCGTCTGGCCCGTGGGGATTTTATGATCGCTGGCCAGATAAATCAGGCCGACAAACAGGAGCCCGAGAACTCCCAGAACAACAACAGCGCCAATCAATAACTTTTTCATTTTCTACGCTCCCGTCCCGCGTTTTAGAACTTTATTCCGGTCCGCGCCGACCATCTTCCCGCTCCGCGCGACTCATCTGCTGGCGATAATCCCGCCAGACAGTTCGGAGCGAATCCACGATATCCTGGAGATTCAACAGAACCTGGTCCCCCGGTTCCCGACTGGCCCCCGGTACGTGAATGCGGATCAGATCTTCTCTGGGTCCGGGCGACACACTCACTTCCGGTAAAAGTTTCAGGGCGTCCAGAATAATTTCCCGGGCCCTTCTGGGACTGAGATCTTCTTCCTGGTCCTGGTAAGAAAGTTCCTGCTGGATTTTCTGAAACACGATCAGGGCCAGTGCCCGCGGGTCATTCACGGTAGCCGGTCCGGATGATTCATACAACGGGCCCGGGGAGCCGTACCGGTGGTCCGGGACCCACGGAGGATCTCATTTGGGAACGATACAGCGTACGTAGTTGCTGGTGGTCACCTTGTTTTCGGTATCCACCTGGGCCATTGTGGAAGAGGCGAAACTCACCGAATAGGCGTCCGAGTCGCCGCCGCTCGGTTCGGTTCTGGTCCAGAAGTTTTTATCGTCCGGGGTCTGCGGGAAAAAAATCAGGAAGCTATCGCGCGTCTGCCCGTTGATCAGGGATACGAGTTCGGTGTAATCGGGCAGGCGCCAGGTTGTGAGCCCCGCCAGGGTCAGATCTTCACAGGCGGTATAAGCCGGCCCGGAGTTCGCGTTCAGGGTGGTTGTATCCGTGCAGAGATCTTCCACGGTACAGAAGGCCATGGACTGGGCATTGTAGGTCGTGCCACCGCCCGTGCCGGTACACTGGTCAGTTTTCGATTCGAAGGTCTGGCCGTAGGAACATTTCATCCAGGTATTGCCAAGAGAGTCCTTCACCGTACCGTTGAAATTGCTGTTCAGACCGGTGCTGTTGTTCAGCAAAGCCGCCACAACCGCGGCGCTATCGTCTTCGTCATCCTCGCGACTTTTACAATCGGCGACTCCGCCGACCGCAAGGATAAGCGCCAGCGTCAGACTCACGCGCAAAAGGATGCTTTTGTTCGATTCCATGGTAATTCGCCCCGCTGTACCCATATTCGACGTTTTTATCCGAAAAATGTTGGCTTTTTTAAACACCGCCCGGTCCGCCGGACGATGAAGATTCCGAAAAAAATCGCCTGCCCATCACGCGCCTTTGAGCGCCGCCACCGAATCGCCGGCGTGGTAGGAAGAGCGCACCAGGGGGCCCGCCTCCACATGGCGAAAACCAAGTCCCAGAGCGTACGCTTTCAACTCATCGAAAATCGCCGGAGGCACGAATTCCTTCACCGGAGCGTGGCGCGGCGTGGGCCGCAAATACTGGCCGATCGTGATCATCCGCACCGCGCTGGCGCGCAGATCGTCGAGAACGGCGCAAATCTGCGGGACGGTTTCCCCCAGGCCCAGGATGAGTCCGCTTTTCGTAAGCAAACCCGCTTCCGCGGACAGACGCAGGACTTCGAGCGAAACATCGTAGCGCGACTGGGGGCAGATGGACGGGTACAGGGCCGGAACCGTTTCCACGTTATGATTGAGTACGTCCGGGCCCGCCGCCCAGATCTGCCGCAAATGTTCCACGCGACCTTTGAAATCCGGGATCAAGACTTCGATGCTGATCTCCGGCACGGCCTGCCGGACCGCGCGAATGACGGCCGCGAAATGTCCGGCCCCGCAATCGGGCAGATCGTCCCGGTCCACGGAAGTAATAACCGTGTGTTTGAGGCCCAGGCGGGCCACCGTCGCCGCCAGGCGAGCCGGCTCTTCCCGGTCCAGCAGGCGCGGCCGACCGGTGGCCACGTTGCAAAATCCGCAACTGCGCGTGCAGGTAGCGCCCATGATCATGAAGGTGGCCGTCCCGCGTGACCAGCAATGGCCCAGATTGGGGCAGGCCGCCTCTTCGCAGACGGTGTGCAGTTTTTCGTGCTGGAGGAGTTGTTTTACCGCGCCGGCCTTACCCACGGCGTCGGTCGCGAAGGGCAGGCGCACCTTCATCCACTCCGGCGGTACGGGACCTGTCGGGGAACCGGGAGCGGCGGGCAGGCTGGATTTTTCAACGGAGGAGGACATTCTTCTATATAAAATAGCGCGTAGTTCAACGGATGAACGAATTTTCCCGGCGCGGAGTGAATCGTTTTTCGAATAAGCTCTCTCCGCCACAAAAAAAATCCCCGCCCGGGCGGAATAAACGAGCGAATTGCCATTCGCGAATCGCCGTTAAATTGATTGATTTTCTGGAGAACGGGGGCCAGTGACACCCGTGCCCGGTCGTGTTCTCAAAATTGCCTGCGCGCTTTTTCTGGCCGGCGGCTCCCTGGCCTGCGCCCTGCCCGAAGCGCCCACCTCTCTGGAGGGCGCATGGAAGTTCCGCGCCGGTTTTTCGGAGGAGTTCCTGCACGACCGGGAAATGGCCGCTCCCGCCTGGCAGCCCGTGCGCGTGCCCTTGCGCTATCATGAAATCCCCGCTTTCGAAACCTACCGCGGCTGGGTTACGCTGCGTACCGAACTCCCCGTGGGCGCCGTGCGCCCCTTCTGGCTCGGCCAGGAGGCCGGGCTGTATTCGGGCTGGCTCAGCGACGTGGCGCGCCTGTACATCAACGACCGCGAGTTCGGGCAGGTCGGTTCCACCGAACCGTACGTTCCGGGTTTTTCACGTTTTTACCTGGGACCCGTACCCGCGGCCGCCATCAGCGATCGTAACTTCCTGACGATCGTGCTCTACTCCTCCGAACGTTTTCCCGCGGCCCTGTTCGACCTGGATATCGCCATGGGGCGACTCGAAGCGGTTTTCTTCGAGTTTTACGGACGCGAACTCGTGACGCTGATGTTCATCGGCGTGTATATGAGCGTGGGTGTGTATCATTTTTTACTCTGGCGCAAACGCCGCCAGGAATTGTACAACCTGTTCTTCGGCCTCTTCACGGCCACGGTCTCGGTTTACTGGTTGCACCGGTCCAATCTGCGCGAATTTATTTACGCCGATTACCAGCTTGTGCGGCTGAAGATCGAAGTATTGCTGCTCTACGCCGCGGGGCCTCTGCTCGTTTTCTTTTTATCGCATTTGTTGCGTCGCGAATACGACATCTTCGGAAAAATTTTCGCGGTCATCTGCGGGGTGCTGGGGGTGGCGATTCTTTTTCCGGGATTCATCGGCACGATGAATTTGCTGCGAGTCTGGCAGTACGCTTCGATGTTCGGCCTGGCCTACGTGGTGTATTACATCCTGCGCGAAGCGCATGCGGGCAATAGCGAGGCGCGTTACATCGCCATCGGTCTCGTGGCGCTCATGGGGGCGATTCTGCACGATTTGATCGCGGCCATGGACCTGATCAACAATCCGCACATCGCCCGATTCGCGTTTTTTCTGTTCATCTCCGGGATCGCCATTCTCCTGGCCAACCGCTTCGTGGAAGTCCACCGCCAGGTGGAAGAATTGAACGCGAACCTGGAGGAGAAGGTCCACGACCGCACGGTTCGCCTGGAAAAGACTCTGTCTGAAATACGCGAAATCAAAGAACAGCAGGACGGGGATTATTTCCTCACCTCCCTCCTGCTGCGGCCGCTGGGACGCAACGCGGTCCGGTCGCCCGTGGTCGGGGTGGAAACCCTTGTGCGCCAGAACAAACAGTTCCAGTTCCGCAACTGGCACGCCGAAATTGGCGGGGACCTGGCGGCGGCGGAGATGATTACCCTGCGCGGGCGTCGAACTGTGGCCGTGCTCAACGGGGACGCGATGGGCAAATCGATCCAGGGCGCGGGCGGGGCGCTCGTGCTGGGTACGGCCTTTCGCTCGCTGCTGGAACGAACGCGCGTGTCCTCGGAACTGGCCCGGCTGGATCCGGAACTCTGGCTCAAACAATGCTTCGACGAATTACAGAATGTGTTCGCGGCCTTCGACGGCACGATGCTGGTATCGCTGGTGATGGGTCTGGTGGACGAAGAGTCGGGCTTCCTGTACTACGTGAACGCGGAGCATCCCTTCGTGGTTCTGTACCGCGCGCGCCGCGCCGAGTTTATCGAGCCGCATGTACGTTTTCGAAAAGTGGGCATCACCGGCCTGGAAGGCGGGCTGATGGTTCGGACGTTTTCGCTCCAGCCAGGCGATGTGCTGTTCATCGGCTCCGACGGTCGCGACGATCTCGTGATCGGCACCGACGACCAGGGCAACCGCATCATCAACGAAAACGAACGCGAATTTCTCAAACGCATCGAGGAAGCCGACGGGGAGCTGGCCGGGATCGAACGGCTGCTGATGAACTGGGGCACGCTCACCGATGATCTTTCGATTGTCCGCCTTGCCTTTCGCGAAGACCTGCCGCCGCTCGCTTCGCAAACCGCGCCGGAGCAGGAATCCCTGATCGCGGAAGTGCGCTCGCGCGCGGCCGCGGGCGCGCACGCCGAAGCCATCGAACAACTGGAGGCGGCCAGGCGCACCGCACCCGACGATCCGGTCCTGGCCCGCGAACTGGCGCTGCTGTACGCGAAAACGAATCGTATGGACCGCGCCCTTTCGCTGGGTCGCCAGTACAGCACGATGGCGCCCGGCGACAGCGACTGGTTGTTCGAACTCGCGCGTCTGTTTTTCCAGGCCGGCGATTTTCGCGAGGCCGTACGCTTTGCCGAGCGCATGCGC
>CAZVZS010000055.1:0-9733 GCA_964631535.1 uncultured Leptospiraceae bacterium | reverse complement strand
ATGGAAGCGTACGTACGGCTCGGTCGCCCGGACCTCGCGTCGAAATACGTGGACCGGTTGTTGCTGCTCGAACCGGCGCACGAGGCCGCGCTGGCGTTAAAACAAACCCTGGCCGGTTCGGTGGAAAACGGAGAGGACGAATGGTTAAACCAGAATCGGAAACAGTGATCCCGGCGGACTTCGCGGTGATCGCGCACCGCGGCTGGAGCGGATCGTATCCGGAGAACACCCTGCTCGCTCTGCACGAGGCGATTCGCGCGGGCTCGCGTTTCGTCGAATTCGACGTGGCCATGACGCGCGACCGACGTCTGATCGTCATCCACGACGATACCCTGGAACGCACCACAAACGGAACAGGCGCGGTCCGCGAACAGAACTTCCCGGCCCTGCGCCGGCTCGACGCGGGCCGCTGGCTCGACCCGCGCTTCGCGGGCCTGCGCCCGCCGTCTCTGGACGAAGTTCTGGTACTGGCCAGGCGCGCGGGCATTCGCGTGAACATCGAAATCAAAAGCCAGTGCTTCGACGAAGCCCGGCGCGAAGACGGAGTGGAACACCAGGTCCTGCGTGCCGTGCGTCGGCGCGGCCTCGCGGGTCGTACGATCATCTCCTCGTTTCACTGGCCAATCCTCGAACGCATTCGCGATCTCGACCCGACACAGGAAATCGCGCTGCTGTATGAGGAAGCTCTAACCGGACTGGACCCGGGCGAACTCAAACGCCGTTACGGGATGACGGCGTTCAACTCCAGCAAGATTCACATGACGCGCGATTTCGTATCACGTTGCCACGCGGAAGGAATTCGCGTATTTCTGTTCACGGTCAACTCGTACCTGGACATGGAACAATACCTCGACATGGGCGTGGACGGGGTATTCACGAATCACCCGTCGCGCTTTGAACGTTTTCTGGAAACCCACCGCCGGCGGCTGAACGATTTCCTGGCGGCGGAGGCGCGCGAAAACCAGGCCGACCAGGAACTGGCCGCGCGTGGGCGCGCCGAACAAATCGCCGAAAAACAACGCGTGCGCGCCGGTCGCGGCCGCGCCGGACGGCGGCCCTGATAGACGGTCCGGGCCGACTTTCCATGAACGTGCTTTTATTACAACCCTGGATCGAGGATTTTTATACCACCGATTGTCGGGTCCAGCCCATCGGCCTGGCCTACCTGGCCGCGGCGCTCCGGCGGCGAGTCCCGGACACGAACGCTCTCGTGTACGACTGCCTGGCCGGGGGCGGAAAACGCACGCTAACCTGGCCGCGACCCTTCGCGTATTTACGACGGTATTACGATCAGAACGACCGCGGGCCTTTCGCATTATTTCGCGTATACTGTCGTTTTGGGAAAACAGAGGAATTGGTCCAGGCTGACTTGCTTCGCCTGACCGCGGGCCAGGCGCCCCTGCTCATCGGCATTTCGGCCCTGTTCACGCCGTATTTTCGCCAGTCCCTGGACCTGGCCCGGCTCTGCCGCGCGCTCTTCCCGTCCGCGCCCATCGTCATGGGCGGGAGCCACGCGACCATGCACCCGGCCTCCCTGCTCGGGGCGCGCGCGAACGGCCGCTTTCTGTGTGACTACGTCCTGCGCGGCGAAGGCGAGGACTCGATCTGCGAACTCGTCGAACACCTGCGCGGGCAGCGCGCGCGGGAGGCGGTCAGCAATCTCGTCACGCGTGAATCGCTGGAGGGAAACGGAGCCGGGGGCGGCGACCTGCCCGAGCCGGTCGCGCCGGAACTCGCGGATATCGCCTCACCCGATCCGTACCCGCCCGGACTGGACCCGGACGCGTATCGTTTTGAGGGGCGGCGGATGAGTTTTTTGATTACCAGCCGTTCCTGTCCGCACCGCTGCACTTTCTGTTCGATTCACGCCGTATTCGGAAAAGAGTACCGCCACCGTTCGGCCCCGGAGATTTTGCGCGAAATCATAGAACTGTACGACCGGGGGGTGCGGCATATTGACATTGAGGACGACAACTTCACCGTCAACAAACGCGAGGTGAGCCGACTGCTGGACGCGCTGATCCTAAAAAATCTTCCGCTCACGCTTTCGGCCATGAACGGCCTGAGTTATATTTCGCTTGATTCTGAACTTTTGACAAAAATGCGTAAGGCCGGTTTTTCCGCCCTCAACCTGGCCCTGGTGAGTTCCGACCTGCTCGTCCGCCGTATGAGCGACCGGCCCCACGCCCTGCGCAAGTTTTTCGAAATCGTGACGATCGCACGCAAGCTTGATCTGCGCGTCACGGCCTACGCCATCCTGGGCATGCCGGGCCAGACCCTGTCCGAGATGTGGCGCACCCTGCGTGTGCTCGCGCGCGTGCGCTCTCTGGCGGGGGCCTCTCCCTTTTACTTCACGCCCGGTTCGCCGGTCCATCGGCGCGAAAAAGATCGCCCGGACCTGCGTCTGGAGTCGCAAAATGTCCCGGGCGGCGACGCTTTCGTTTCGGCGCGCCTCACGGCGCTGGACCTGGAAACCGCGGACTTCAATCGCGACGATGTGTACACTCTGTTTCGGCTGACGCGCCTGGTGAACTTCGTGAAAGAAAACCTGGACGAAGGCCTGCCACCCGCGCACCCGCGCTTCGAGCAGGCTGCCCGCGTTCTGCGAACCGGTCGCTGGTTTCCGGATGAACCCACCGCGTCGGGCTGGGAGCCGCCGTTTTCACAACGCGTCCACGCACTCGTGCGCGCCGCGCCCTTCCCGGTGCGGGGCTACCGTTCCGACCGGGTGGTCTGGTGGAACGGGCGGGCGTTCGCGCATGGAAGGCATGTTTTGATTGAGACGGTATCTGCTTCTTGATTTTTTTCCACGGGGTACGGGGGACACGGGGAGCCGCATTTAAAATCGGGAGTTCCAGCGTTCCGGAACGCTAATAATTTTAAAGTATTGTTTTATCCCCGTGTCCCCTGTGCCCCCTTGGTAAATTTTTTGAGCCATTAATTTAATCATGAACGAAAACTTTAAACTTCGATTTTACGGCGGGGCCGGCACGGTCACCGGGTCGACGATTCTTCTGGAAACGGACGGAAGTCGGATCCTGATCGACTGCGGGATGTTCCAGGGGCTGAAGGCCCTGCGGCTCCTCAACCGCGAACAGTTTCCCGCGGACCTGGCGAGCGTGGACGCGGTCATTCTAACGCACGGGCATCTGGATCACTGCGGTCGATTGCCCGTGCTCGTGCGCCGCGGCTTCGCGGGCCCGGTCTACTGCACGGAACCGACGAGAGACGTGGCCGGAATCATTTTACTGGATAGCGCACGCATCCAGGAAGAAGACGCCGAACGCGCGAATCGCCTCAAGTATACGCGCCATCACCCCGCGCGTCCGCTGTACACGCGCGAAGACGTCGCCGCGCTCCAGGAACATTTCGCGCCCGTGGAGCCGGGCGTCTGGCATCCGATCGGAGGCGATATCCGTTTTCGTCTGCGGGGCAGCGGCCATATTCTCGGGTCGACGTTCGTGGAAGTGGTCGGCCCGTTCGGCACGATCGTCTTCTCGGGCGATCAGGGACGGCCGCACCCGCTGCTGCTACACCCGCCCGAACCGCTGGGCGAGGTCGACATCCTGGTTGTGGAATCCACCTACGGCGACCGGAACCACCCCGCCACCGATCCGCGCGAGGAACTGGCCACGCTGGTCCGCGAAAGCCGTGAACGCGGCGGCCACTTGATCATTCCCAGCTTCGCGGTGGAACGAGCGCAGGAAATCATGTTTCTCCTGTCCACCCTGCGAAAGGCGAACGAAATTCCGCCCACGGATATTTTTCTGGACAGCCCCATGGGCGCGAGCATCACCGATTTGATGGCGCGCTATGAATCCTGGCATACGCTCGGCCGGGACGAGTTCCAGCGTATTTTTCGCGACGTTACACTTGTACGCGAATTTAGCGAAACGCGCCGGTTGCTGGAACGCACCGAGCCGGCTGTGTTCATCGCGGGGAGCGGCATGATCGCCGGCGGCCGGGTTTTACATTACCTTGAACGTTTCATCGGCGACCCGGCGACGACGGTCCTGCTCGTGGGCTTCCAGGCGGAGGGCACGCGCGGCCGGGCCCTGCTGGAGGGCGCGCAAGAAATTAAGTTTTTCGGGTCGTATCACCCCGTGCGCGCCCGGGTCCGGATGCTGGCAAACCTTTCGGCCCACGCGGACCGGGACGAACTCCTTGCCTGGGTAGGAACCGCCCGCACACAGCCGCGCAAGGTTTACATCAACCACGGCGAACGGGTGGCCTCTCTGGATTTCGCGCGGGCAATTACGAAAACTCTGGGGTGGCGCTGCGTGATCCCGGAAATGGAATGAGAACCCCGCCCCGCGCCCGGGGAAAGCGATTGACCGGGCGGGCAAGGGCGACTTTGATGGACATCCAATTTTCTTCTATAAGAGTAGTGGCGGAGCGTAATTCGGTCCGCCTGGACGGAGAGCATGAAAGAAATTAAAACCGTAACTTTACTCGGCGCCAACGGGACCATGGGCGCCGGATCCGCGGCCATTCTCGCCGCTTTCGGGGGCCACAAAGTTCACATGCTCGCGCGCACTCTGGACCGGGCGAAAGAGGGGATCGAAGCGGCCACCGCGTCCGTTCGCTCCGGTGTCATTCAGAAGCTCTTCGTACCCGGCACGTACGACGCGGATCTGGAAAAGGCCGTAGCCGAAAGCGACTGGGTGTTCGAATGCGTCGCTGAAGCGTACGACGTCAAAGAACCGCTGGCCAAACGCATCGCCGCGGTCCGCAAACCGGGAACCCTGGTGAGCACCGTGAGCTCCGGCCTGTCGATCGAGCGCCTGGCTTCGTTTTTCGACGCGGACGGCAAAAAACATTTTTACGGAACGCATTTTTTTAATCCGCCGTACAAGCTCGTTCTCTGCGAACTCATCACGCACCCCGGCAATGATCCGAAGTACACGCAGGAACTCGCCGCGTATCTGAGCGGCACCCTGCGTCGCCATGTGATCGTGGCCAACGACAAACCCGGTTTCGCCGGCAACCGGATCGGCTTTCAGTTGATGAACGAAATCGCGCTCCTGGCGGAGGAACACCAGGCGCGGGGTGGCATTCATCTCATGGACACCCTGCTCGGCGGTTACACCGGCCGGGCCATGTCGCCGCTGGCCACGGTCGATCTCGTGGGCCTGGACGTGCATAAAGCGATCGTGGACAATATCCTGGAGAACACGAAAGACGTCGCGCACGCCACGTTCAAACTGCCCGGGTATATGCAAAAGCTCATCGACGCGGGAGCGCTCGGTAACAAAGCGGGCAAGGGTTTTTATCTTAGAAAAACCACTCCGGACGGCAAACGCGAAAAACTCGTATACAATATCAAAACGGGCGACTACGAAGCCCTGCCGAAAGTGACCATCCCGTTCCGCGCGGAAGCCGCCGCCGCCATTCACGATTCGCGCTACGACCGCGCCGCGGAAATTTTCAAGACCGCGTCCGGGTTTGAAGCCGACCTCCTGCGTTATTTCATCGCGCGTTATATCTCGTATTCGTTCTGGCTCGTGCCCGAAGTGACCGACCAGGACGGGGTGGACGGAGCGATGGGTTTCGGCTTCAACTGGGTGCCCCCTTCGGCCTGGGTCGACTTCCTGGGCGGGCTGGACGAAACGAAAAAATTCATCACCAGCGCGAAGCTGGAAGTGCCGCCATACCTGGCCCAGGCGAAAGCCGACAGCAAACCCTTCTTCCGCGGTGGCGACAAACTCGACTGGCGTCAATTGTTTCGCGGGGCTTGAGCGGCCCGCCGGGTCATCAGTTTCCGTTCCGCTTCGTTCCGGGTCATCCCGGCCGCGCGCCGGTATTCGGTGGCGGCCTCATTTTTACGTCCCAATTTTTCCAGGAGATCGGCGCGGACTGCGGGGTTTCCTGTCGCCATAGCAAGCTACTTTTTCAGCAGCCTGCTATGTCCCGGGTCATCTGCGCGTTTCCGGCAATGATTTGCTAATTTGCATGCGCCCCTTACGAGCTGCAATTTACTCAATGCGAAGATTTGGCCGCTGCTCTCGCAGCCGACGGAGGCTACTTTCTGAGACTTTCGTCCCTTCCAGTTCAACAGATTTCAATGATTTCATTTCAATCAAGATATCAACCAGTTCATTGCCTACAGGGCAGCGGTTCAAGACTAGATTCTCGACACTTAAGTGCATAATTTTTTTTATACCCTTAGCAGTTACAGAAGTTTCCATTAGAATTAACTCTTTTAGAGCCGTCAGCCCACCAAGTTTAGAAAGCCCGGCGTCAGAAATCCCCGTTTTTCCGAGATTCAAATACTCCAGACCTGACAATTTCCCAATAAAAAAAAGACCATCATCATTGATCGCGGCCCCATGCAAATAAAGGGTTCGCAGATTCGTCAGCTCTTTAAGGTGAATGAAGCCAGGGCCTCTAATTTCCGTAGATGAAAGATTCAACTCAATAAGTTTTTGATTTTTTATAAACTCCAGACTCCCATCAGTGATTTTTAATCCGCGCAAATTCAAAATCCTGACCTGGGGCATAGTGCCAATGGTTCTTAAACATTCAAAATTACAGGACTCCGAATCTGAAATATCAAGTTCTTCCACGGCCTGCATTCGACTGATAGATTTCAGACCTTCATTTGTAATGCGGACAGGTAGACGGAGAACCTTCAGCTTACGCAGTCCGGTTAAATCCTTTAAACCAGCATCCGTTACTCCCGTCCCGGTTAACCAGAGATACTCAAGGTTTGGAAGGTTACCCAGCACCTTCAGTCCTGAATCAGTTATTTTTGTATCTCCAAGAACCAGAGTTTTCAAACTTTTTATATTTCTCAAATGACCAACGCCAGCATCCCCAATATTTTCCCCGAAAACATCCAAACCCTCCAGGGCCGGTAAATTTGTTAAAAAAGTTAAATCCTCATTGCTGACCAAAAACAAGCGGATAGTTTTCAATTGTCGTCGTTCACTCCCGTTCAGCTTTTGAAGTTTATCCATAGAATACTGAGGGAAGCGAGGAATATTTGGTCTTGCGAGCATAACTTGATCTCCCAGAAGAATCATAAAAAACCCAATGATAAAATGGCCCTTCATTTAAATTGGCCAGATTGGCGTCGCCTTTGAATGTCTTTTAATATATCCTGGATCATTTGAGGGTTGTCTCTCGTACCTCCATGATTTAAGGAATATGGCTTCCAGGCTTCAACATTTCCATTCGTAAAACGTTGAACTGTTCCCGAAGCGAACTGACCGTCAGCAACTGCCCCATCGTTGGTCGGAGACCATTGTCCGGTATTCCACAGCCTGGAAAAATTGTCCGCCCTGAAATCATAGGAGAGCGCACTGACTGCCATGGTTTGTAACTGTTCGACAAATCGACCACCACCGCCAAATCCGGGATTGTTACCACCAATCAAAGTGAAATTTGCATGGGTACTTGATTTCATTTTTTCGTACGCCGCGAAATACGTTGGCTGGTTTACATCAATCAGGCTCTTAACTCCATCACTTTGCAAATCGGCTGAAAGTGCGATGCTGTTGTCCATGAACGGCGGCCGATTTCCATATCCGAGGAGCCCAAAGGACTCGTTTCCTATGGTTCCTACCTGACCCAGAAGCGCTGGAGAAGTAAGATATAAATGATCAGTCCGTGATTGTATGACCATATTGTGCCTTACAATCTGGTTAATTTCATGCGCTGAATAGCCTGCGTTTAATAATTTTGCTTCCATTTCCGGGGTCATAGCGGCATTCGTTTGAATAGCCAGTTGGTCATGCCCGCCCCTGCTATGGGTAGTCATTATGAGTCGTTGTTCCGGATGATCAAGTAAATATTTTCCCAATTGCTGGGAAACCATTGCCGCAGATTCAACATTACTTGCATTTCCATTGCTGTTTGTAAAAACAACATTGTATCCTTGGTCCCGCAATTGCTCTACTGGAATCTGGCGGTAGTACTTCCACAGGGTCTCTTTGTCCACCTCGCCGGTGCCACCGGTCGCCAGCCCATGGTTAAAACCAATGGTAGTGCCGCATCCCGGACCCACAGGGCCTGCCGATCCATCGCACCCACGGCCCATAAAAGCATACGCCACATTTTTTTCAGATGCATATGGTGATATGCTCTCTCCCCTTTCTTTTGCCAGCCTCATTTCTTTTGTCGTTGTGTTTTTGTATGTGGCGGAATAAGGGACTGCATCGTTTTTCCAATTGTCCGGCATCTCACCAACTCCAAAGTATACTTCCAGACTATTTCGAATTCCGTTTACAGCCTTACTCGCGTCATTGTACCGATTCTTTGTCCAATCCGTAGCCTGATTGTACTTTTCAACCGTCCAATCCTTCGCCTGATTGTACTTTTCGACTGTCCAGTCCTTCGCTTGATTGTACTTTTCGACCGTCCAGTCTTTCGCCTGGTTGTATTGCGCGACCGTCCAATCCTTCGCTTCCACTCCGCGATCATAGACCCAGTTGCCGGCGGCGACAATAGATCCAACGGCAGTATCGTACGCCTGGACGCCCATATCCACGATTGAATTGCCGAACTCCTGCATCTCTCGACCCATCCGCGCAATGTCGGCCTTAATCCCGGCGGCAAGGTTGTTCGCTTTTGCTGACAGGTCGATGTACGTATTGGTCGCGGCGATATCAACTCCCTGGATCCACTGCGATTGATTGTATTTACCGCGCAGGTAGCCCTGGGCCCCCATGCCGGTTTGTTGGTCCAGCCAGCCGGCACCCGTACCGATAATCCCGTCGCGAATAATGCGCCAATCACCTGACCCCTGCCCGCTGTTATTTGTGGTTACTTGTTGTTGCTGCGCCGGAGGTTGTGCTGTAACTCCACGTTGCGCGGCCTGAGCCTGACGTTGCTTCTGGGCGATTTGCGCCTGCATGATTGCGACTTCAGCCATTTTCGTCTCAATTTTATCCGCCTGTTTCGTAATTGCGGCCACAGCTTCCTCCATGCCGTATTTGGCCATCTCCTCCGCATGTTTACGTAAACTCGCCACATAGTTTTGACCATTCTCAGGAGTGAACTTTGTCCCTTCGGAGAATTTTTTGAACGAATCCGCGGCAGCCTGCGCCTCAGCCTGGAATCGTTCGGTATTCGTCACAAAGCCTTTTCCATCCAACTTATTCCCGACAGCTTCCCCCATCCCGAAGTAACTGGCGGCGCCAACCAGTAAATTGGTCCCAAAGCCGCGCTTGCGTTCGTTCGCAAGGGCGGCAGCAGCCATCAGGTCTTTCATACGCTGGGCCTTATCCTGCTGATTCTGGTGCTCGGTCGGATTTGCCTTATTTTTCTCTTCGGTTTTGATCTGCTCCTTAGTTTTAAGCGAATCGAATGATCCCAGTGCGGAAACAAGTTTTCCGCCCGCCCAGCCACCAAGCGCCGATCCCGCACCCAGGGAATTCGCGAAAGCGCCCAGAGCTTCCGCGCTCGGACGCTGCATACCTTCATACTGCGCGCATGCCCCCGCATTGCCACTCTGACAACGCGCGTACGTTGCCGTGTGAGAGACGAGGGTGCTGCCCACGGCGCTAGCCAGCCCTCTTGACATCCCGCTCATACCAGCACTCGCGGCTCCCCCGACGGCAGAACCGGCGACCCCGACGGCGGTTGAAAACAGGAGATCGTCGCCCGCGCTTTTACTGATGCCCCAGCCGCCTTTCTGGCGTCCGCGTTCGTCATAGCTGAAACCGGCCTTCGCGACTTCACCGACAGTATTTATAGCCGCCGTGGCCACACTCAATGCCGTCGAGCCCGC
>CAZVZS010000054.1:12451-34745 GCA_964631535.1 uncultured Leptospiraceae bacterium | reverse complement strand
CGCTCGCTCGCGCAATTCTGGGACCTGCCGGTGCTCGGCGTTGAATCGATCGAGTTTTACACGTTCGTATGCGCCCGGCGTCATCCCGGCCTCCCCCTCGGTGTGCTGGTTGACGGCAAACAACAACGCGTTTTCGCGCGCAGATTAAACCCGGGCCAGTCGCCCTTCGCGCTGGATCACGAACACGAAGAAACGCTCGACATCGATCCGGCGTGCCTGCGTGAACTCTGGGAAACGGACACGATCTATTTCGCCGACGACGAAGAAACCGTACGCCGGTACCTGGGCGGACGCTGGCCCGAAATTCGCCTGAGCGAGTTGCCCGCACCGTCCGCGGCGGATCTTTTCGCGGCCGCTCTGGCGCTGGGCGGACGCGAGAGTGCCGGGGCCTGGGAAGACCTCATGCCCATCTACGCGCGCCCCGATCCGGCTCGCGCGAAATTCCCGGACGGGTTCGAAGTCCACGCTCCCGCCGGGCCTGAATTAAAACAAACGGACCCGAACGTCCCCGATGAAATTAAAATGTTATGAAAACAAACCCCACACGAAAACTTCTGCGACTCCTTGAGAAGCAGGCCGGCAAAAAGATCGCGCGCACTGAAATCCTGCGCGACCTGATCCGGCAGCCGGAACCAAAATTCAAAAAAAGCAAAAAAAGGCGAAATTTTGATCAGCCTCTGCCCCCCGATCCCGGCGTCATCTTCGCCGAACTCGAACTCCTGGGCATGGTCGAGTCTTTCGGCCGCAAGCTCGTGCCGCGCAAACCGTTCACGGCCACCGGCCGGGTTTCGCTCAACCAGAAGGGGTTTGCCTTCGTCGCGGTAACGGGCGCCCCCCGTGAAGCCCGGGAAATCTTCGTCTATCCGGAAAACACGCTCGGCGCGCTTTCGGGCGATCTTGTGGAACTGATCCTGGTGGACCGCACTCGCGACCGTTTCGAAGGCCGCGTGCTCCGGATCGTCAAACGTTCCAGGACCTATTATCGCCTGCAGATCCTGCCGGGCGGCACGGACCGCGAACAACCGGGCCTGATCCTCGACACCCCGGGCCGTCTGACCGGTCTCCTCGACGCCTCGCGCATCCCGGCCGATACACGGGGGCGCCTGAAACCGGACCGCGTCGCGATCGTGACGCTGACGGGGCGCCAGACGTTTTTTAAGGGAGCGCACTTTCACGAAGCGCGTTTCGTGCGCTTCGAACAGGACACCGACATGGACCTGGACTTCGCGCGCATTCTGTATAAGTACAATCTCGACCCCATTTACCCGGACGACGCGATTCCTGAACTGCCCGATCGACTGGACGCGCGCGATGTGAAAGACCTGGCTCGCCGTAAGGACGTGCGCGGTCTGTATACAATCACGATCGACGGAGCGGACGCGAAGGATTTCGACGACGCGATCAGCCTGGAAAAATTGAACGACCGGGTCTGGAAACTGTACGTGCACATCGCGGATGTTTCGTATTACGTGGAACGCGGCTCGGTCCTGGACCAGGAAGCCGCCCGGCGCGGGACCTCGGTGTATCTGACCGGCCGCGTCGTGCCGATGCTGCCGCCCGTACTTTCGGAGAACCTCTGCTCGCTCGTGGCCGGCGTGGACCGGTTGGCGTTCACAGCCGAGATGGAAGTCAGTCCCAGGGATGGGAAAATATTCAGTTCGCGTTTTTACAAGTCGATCATTCGCGTCGATCGTCGGTTGACGTACGACATCGCGGAAGAGGAATTGAACGCGAAAAAAAACACGCTGCTGGCGGACCTCTGGAGACTCGCGCAGGCGCAGAAAACCCGTCGCATTCGCAAAGGCCGCATTGATCTGAATCTGAGCGAACCGAAATTTCAACTGACCCTGGAGGGCGCCATCGAGGACATCTCCTTCGGCGATCGTTTGAAATCGAGCATGTTGATCGAAGAGTGCATGCTGAGCGCGAACACCAGCGTCTCCGAATTCCTCCGCAAAAAATCCGCGGCCGTGCTGTACAGGGTGCACCCGCCCATGGACGAGTCGAAGCTGGAGACGCTCAACGTGTTTTTTCAGCTGTACAATATTCCGCACGAGCTCAAAGACGCGTCGCCCGCCGCGTTACAGAAGGCGCTGGACCACGTCAAACACCACCCGCGCGGCGAAGGTCTGGAGCGGATCTTCAATCTCCTGCTCCTGCGTTCGTTCATGCAGGCCACGTACACGGGCGACCCCGGCGGACACTGGGGCCTGGGCTTTCGCGATTATTGCCATTTCACATCGCCCATTCGCCGCTATCCGGATCTCGTGGTCCACCGCGTGCTCCATACGCTGATCGAAAAACAGAAGGCCCCGTACACGCCGGGCGAAATCGCCGAACTGGGCGTCATGAACAGCGATTCGGAACGACGCGCGATGGAGGCCGAACGCGACGCGATCAAACTCAAGATGATTCGTTACATCGAATCGCGCGAGCAGCGGCGGTTTCGCGGATTCATCACCGGCTTTCGCCCGCACCGCGTCTTCCTGGAGCTGGAGGGCATCGGCGTGGAAGGTGTGGTGCCCGCCGCGGAGTTGACCAACGACGCGGAATTGATCCTGCCCGACAACTTCTCGGCTTACATCAAGAAACTGTCCCGCCCCGCCTTCCTCGGCGAAGAGTGGGACCTGGTCATTGATCGGATCGACGCGGAAGATATGGTGCTCTATTGCCGGCCTGACTGGAGCGGGGTGAAAAAAGCGTTCGATTAGCAAGCTGCGAGAGTGAGCAAAAAAAATTCCCTCGCCTGATTTTTTGGCTTGCCTATAGCATATCAGTGTATTAGTGTTGTAATACACTGATATGGAACCGAACAACGTTACGATTGAAAATCTGAGCTTCTCCTACGGGAAAAACCCGGAAATTTTCCGGAATCTAAGCCTGAAACTGGATCCCGGGGGAATTTACGGCCTGCTGGGGCGCAACGGAGCGGGGAAAACCACCCTGCTGCGGCTGCTGGCCGGATTGCTCTTCCCCCGGGAGGGCAGTTGCCGGGTCTTTGAGTTCGAGGCCCGCCGCCGCTTTCCGGGCCATCTGGCCGGGGTCTATTTCGTGGCCGAAGAGATGCCGGCTCCGCCCCTCACGATCGCCACATACCTCGGGCTCTACGCTCCGTTCTACCCTCGTTTTGATCACGCTCAATTTTCGCGCATTCTGGAAGAGTTTTCACTGAAACGAGATTCGCGGCTGTGCGACCTGTCCGGCGGCCAGCGCAAGAAGTTTTATACGGCCTTCGGCATGGCAACTTCCACACGCCTGCTCATCTTCGACGAACCGACCAACGGCCTGGATATTCCCGCCAAAAGCCAGTTTCGTAAACTGCTGGTGGAGGCCGTCGATTCCGACCGGGTCATCGTCATATCGACGCACCAGGCGCGCGATTTGCAGAATTTGATCGATCCGGTCCTGATTCTGGACGAAGGCCGGCTCATCTTTCATCAGTCCATGGATTCGGTGAACGCGAAGCTCGCCGTCCGTCTTTCGCCGGAAGAACCGGACGCCGGCGATCATCTGTTCTACGAACGATCGATCGGCGGGTACGCGGTCCTGTCCGAAAACGTTCAGTCCCACGGCGGCGGCATCATCGATCTCGAATTGCTCTTCAACGCGGTTCTGCGGAATAAAACCAGATTCGACGCGATCTTCGCGCGGGGCGGTTCGAATGAAACGGTCTGATTTTTTTGAGTTCCGGCGCCTTTTGCTCCTGATCAAACGCGAGTTTTACATCCAGTACAGGTATTACCTCGTGGCCGCCGGTGCGATCTTTGGCCTGCTCTTCTCCCTGAACGTCGCGTCGATCCTGTCGGCCGATGCCTGGAGTTTTCATTCGGTCTTCTTTCCCCTGATCCTTTTACCGGGCGGTTACGCGTTTACGAGCGCGAGTTTTTCGGAACTGGCCGACGAACGGAGTCGAGCCTTCTATCTGGGCCTGCCGGCTTCGACTCTGGAAAAATTCGCCAGCAAATGGATCATCACCGCGCCGGGCTACGCGGCCGTGTCGCTCGTCCTGTATTTCGTTTTTTCGGGGACCGTGTACACGCTCACGCATCTGGTCTTCGGGATGGGGCACCGTTTGTTCGATCCCTTCCAGGAGACCGTCTGGCAACAAATCCGCTTTTATATGGTCACCCAATCCATTTTTTTACTGGGTGCGGTCTGGTTTCATAAAAACACGCTCCTGAAAACGACTCTCGCGCTTTTCGTATTTTTCGTCGGCTTTGCGATTTTCGCGGCGGCGATCGCGTATCTGTTTTACGCTTTCATCTCACTCGGGGGCCGGCCGTACATCTCGTTTCGAATCTTCGATCTTTCCGTTCCGGAGGGGGCGATGCCCACCGCACTGCGCGGTATTTTGACGGCGGCAGGCCTGGGGGCCGACCTGCTGCGAATTCTGTTCGCCCCGTTTCTATGGGCCGTCGCGTATCTTCGGGTCAGGGAGCAGGAGGCCTGAATGAACTTCAAAGGCGACCGGGCGATCTTTCTGCAGATCGCGGATTTGATCATGGAAAACGTTCTCGCGGGGAAATGGAACGAAAACGACCGCATCCCTTCGGTACGCGATCTGGCCGTCTCAATCGAGGTCAATCCAAACACCGTCGTGCATGCGTACAACTTTTTACAGGAAAAAGGGATCATCCTCAACCAGCGCGGCGTCGGTTATTTTGTCGCCGCTGACGCGCTGGTTCTGGTTCGCAAAATCGGGAAAGAGGAATTTTTTCAGGAACTCCTCCCTCTGGTTTTCAAACGTATGGCCTTGCTGGATATCAAAATGGAAGAGCTCAAAGTCGAATTCGAAAAATCGCGGCGCAACTCCGGAGAAAAACGATGAAAACCAGCACGAAACTTTTCCTCTCCGGAACCGGCGTCCTGCTTGTCGGAACGGCGGCGCTCGTCATTCGGCTCGGGGTTTTCTTTTTTTACGAGCAGCCGGACACCGTTCATTTCGCGGATGGCGACGAAACTCCGACGCGGAAGACCCTCGCATACGAAAATTTCGATACACTCGAACTCGAGGGGTTCTGGGTCGTCCGCATCGACCGAGGCGAGACCACCGCCGCCTTTCTCCGGGCGAGCGCCCCGACCCGGGAACGGATTTCCGTCGCGCAGGAAGGCACTGTGCTGCGGATTCGCCAGAAGTTTTTTCCGCTCGGTGGCCCGGACCGGGCCGAGTTGACGATCAGCATGCCCTCGCTGCGGGCCCTCCGGGTGCGCGGCGGCAATGAAGTCATTGTTACCGGTTTCGACGAACGAGAACTCGCGCTGGATCTCAGAGGCCTGAGCGACCTGAAGGGTCGCGCCTGCCGGATCGATGCCGCCCGGCTCACCGGCCTGGGAGCGATGGGCATCGACCTGTCGGCCTGCGCTGTGAAAAACGCCGACCTCGATCTCGCGGGGCTGGGTGAAGTTAAACTGACCATGACCGGCGGATCCCTTTCAGGAACCATCGACCCCGAAGTCAGCATTCTGCACGAAGGGCCGATCAGTCGCAAAACAATCATGATCCGTCCCCGTTCCAGGGTCGAAGAGGCGGGAGAACCGCCCGAATGACGGTACGATTTCCCTTCGCTTATATTTTATAAAATCAAAAAAAGGAGAATATAATGAAAACGAAACTCTTGCTCGCCGCCTGCGTGCTGATGGCCCTGATCGGCTGCCGGTCAGCGGCCGAAATTCGCGAAGAACGCGTCAACGCCTGCGCCAATATCTGTCGAAACCATCCGGACATCAAGGAAATGACGTTCGACGAAGGCGGCGGATCGCTATTGTTTCTGGGCGGTGGCTACCAGAAGGAAACCTGTTCTTGCGCCAGGCGCGGTCTGTAAAAATCGCTCCCCGCGGGCGCGGCGGCGCGCTCGCGGGGTTTGTTTGAGAACTATGAGTCATTCCCGAAACGTTTCATTGAGTCAGATCGATCGTCGCATAATTCTGGCGCTGCTCTTGCTGAGTCTGGTTCCCGTCGTGGCCGGTTTCGTGCGCATGATCGGTCTGGCCGGCGGAGGCGAAATTACACCGGAGAACGCGCGCTTTTTCGCCTCCCCGCTCCCGGTTGTTTTGCATATCATCGGGGCTGCGCTGTTCTGCGTCCTCGGGGCCTTTCAATTCGCCCCCGGCGTTCGCGCGGCGCGCCCGCGCACGCACCGAATCCTGGGACGGATTCTGGTCCCCGCGGGTCTCGTGGCCGCACTGACCGGTCTATGGATGACGCGGTTTTATCCCCCGGCGGCGGAGGACGGACCGATTCTCGACGTAATTCGGTACCTCTTCGGGTCGGCCATGGCCCTGTTCCTGGTGCTCGGGATGGTGGCCATCGCGCGACGAGACTTCGCGTCGCACCATGCCTGGATGGTCCGCGCTTACGCGATCGGCATGGGCGCCGGAACCCAGGTGCTGACCAATGTGCCTTATTTGCTGCTCGTCGGCACGCCGCGGGGTCTTGTTCGCGACGGGCTCATGCTCGTCGGCTGGGTACTCAATGTCACCCTGGCCGAATGGATCATCAGCCGGGAACTGCTGTACCCGGCCCGGGCGCAGGCGACTGCGACGAAGACGGCCGGGGCAGTAGTGGGTTAAGCGCGCACCTACCCGGATTATGCATGAAACGAGCCAGCTAAGGCGCGGGCAACTCGTCGGGCATGTCCGTGTCCGCGGGATCTGCGCCGGGGAGATCGGAGGACGGTTCCGGTTCCGGGATGGCCTCGGGTTCTTTCGCGGGAATCTTCGTCGGCGTGAGGGCGGGCTTTGACGGAGGTTCGCCTGTTTTCGAATTCGTGGGCCGGAGCGTTCCGCCCCCACGGCAGCCGCGCATTTTTTCGAGCATCCGGTTCAGGCGGTCTTTCTGGAGCGAGTCAATGCCGCGATTGGGATCGCTGGCCAGGGTTCCGCCCAGGTCCTGCACGCTGCGGTACGGCCGGCACCCGTCGTTAAAATGATCGATCGCCTGGGTGCGGTCGTAGGTGTTTTCGCTGTCGAACTTGATGAAGTAGTACAGATCCCTTTTACAACTGACTTTTAAATCGATCGCGATGTGATACGGGTGGCATTCTTTTAAAAGCAAATCGGGCAGTCCGTTCGCGGCCCGGCATCTGCTCTCCAGGCTTTTCACGAATTTACGCATCCGATCCAGCGAATACGTATGCAGGTCCGTGGGCCCGCAGTTTTCCTGGGGCCGAAATTTTTCGACGACTTCCGGCTGTTTTACGACGACCGGTTCCGTGCGCTGCTTCGGTTTTTCCGCGGCCTGGATTTTTTTATCATAAAAAAAAGCGATCCAGTACTGCATGTAATTTCGAACGCCACGATTGACCGGCTGGCTGGCGGCCGGGACACGACCGTCGCCGTACGTCGACCCGACGTTCGCGAGAGCTTCGGCTTTCAGGCGGCGCCATTCCTCCTGGTCCGGATTTTTCAATGACTGCGCGGCGATGTGACGCGCCAGACTCTGCTGAAACAGCAGTTGAAAACGACGGCTCACGCGCGTTCCGGTCCGGTCCAGGAGCGACTGAAATCGATTGTTCTGTTCCGCGCGGCGATTATTAAAATTCCGACTGCTGGCCATGAACGCGAGCAGATTGGCCTGCGTGGATGCCTGGCGATCTTTCGCCTGCGCGGCCAGAAACGATTGATTGATCGCGGCCCGGTCCTGGGCCTGCGCTTGATCGTACGCGCCCACGAACTCGGCGCGGCTGGAGTACCAGTTCATGTGCTGGGCCTGGGAGCGTCGCAAAAACGCGTCGAAGCTGAGGGCGTTGGTTTCCTGGACGGAAAGCGGAAAATCGACATTCTGCAGCGTCTGGCCGTACCGACCCAGCAGGGCCTCCCGCTCACGCAGACGGGCCTCAAAATCCGCGGAACGCGGCGCGGGGCCCTGGGCCGCTCCGGGTTTGCCCATGGCCAGGTTGCCAGTACCCGCGTCACCGGCGGCCTGGGCGATTTCAGTGTTACCCGGGGACGCGCCCGCGGAATCCAGGCCCTCTGCACCACCACCAGGCAGCGCGGCCTGCGCGGCCGCCGGTGACGAATCGTCCCCGGCGGGACCGACGCTCAACGCGTTGCCGTACTGATCGAAGATTCCTCCCGCCGGCAGGGGGGCTCCGACCGCAAGGGGCTTCCCATACTGATCATAAAGGCGACCCGGCCCGGACGCCCCGCCTTCCATGAGCGGTCTCCCGTATTGATCAAAAAGACCGTCAGCCGGCAGAGGCGCACCTTCCGCAAGGGGCTGGCCGTAGCGGTCGAACACACGCGCGGCCCCAGGCTCGCGCCCGGAGGAACCGGACGAACCGCCGGAAAAACGCGCGAATAAATCGCTAAATAAACCGCGCTCACTTTCGTCGCTGGTTGCGGAGGCGTTTTTTTCGGTGGACTCTGGCTCCCCGTCCTGGTCGCCCCCGGCCGGGGCCAGGCCATCCGCTGAAGACCCGGGCGGAATGCCCAGTTCCGCGTTTACCATCGTCATCCAGAGCGAGGTGGCAAGGCGACGTAATCCCCCGCCATTCGCGTCCCCGCCCCCCGTGTAAGCCGAAGCAAGCGCGTCAAAATTCCCGCCCTGACGCCAGACGGTAAACGTCCCCAGCAGGAGGAGTAGCAGCAAAGAACCGATGATGATACGTCTGGCTTTCATTTTTTTGTTTTCTATCAGGACACTCTTAAAATCGCCATTTCTGCCCCGCAGTCAAGAGTTTTTAGCGACGCGCGTGATTCACGTTCGGGAAGAATTCAACCGAGGATTTCGCGCCAGGTCGCCTGGATGTCGGCACTGCGCATAAAGGCGGTACCGATCAGCAGGGCGTCCACCAGCCCGTCCACCTGGCGCCAGCCCTCCCGCGATTCCACCCCCGATTCGGCCACGAGAATCGCCTCCGGGTCCGCCGCGCGAATGCGGGGCGCGAGTTCGGCGGAGAGGCCCATGTTCATGGTCAGGTCGTCCAGGTTACGGTGATTGATGCCGATGATTCGTGAGCGCGCCCTCAGAGCGACTTCGACTTCCGCCGCGTCGTGGGTTTCGACCAGTGCGTCCATGCCCAGTGCCGCGGCAGTCTGACTGAAATCGCGCAACTGGCTTTCGTCGAGCAGTCGCACAATGAGCAATATCGCGTCGGCGCCATGCTGGCGTGCCTCAAAAATCTGCTTTTCATCGATGATAAAATCTTTGCGTAAAACCGGAATCCCGGCCGCGCTGGCGGCGGTAAGGTGGGTGATATCGCCCTGGAAAAATTTCGAATCGGTCAAAACCGAAAGCGCCGCCGCCCCGCAGGCCCGGTACTCACGGGCCAGGGCGCCGGGATCGTACCCGGGCCGCAGCAATCCGGCCGAGGGCGAGGCTTTTTTACATTCGGCGATGACGCGCACCCTTTCCCCGGAGGGACGACGCAGGGCGGCGGAAAGTGACCGATCCGCGCGAGTGAGAGCAGCCGGATCAATCGGCGCGAGTGCCACGATCTCTTCCCGTTTGCGGGCGACGATGGGTTTAAGAACCCCGGTATCTCGCTGGTGCGACGATCTCATAACCGAACGGGCCGGGTCCGGTTCCGCGTCCGGCACATTGGGGCAGCCGGATCAGGGCTTCAGGGCCTCGCTTTCGTTTTCGAAGATATCGAACAGGGAGGTCAGTTCGATCACGTCAAAAATCCGCCGCACGGAGGGACGGATATTGCAGAGTTTCAGAGTGCCTTCCTGGGCGTTCAGTTTACGCAGCGTGGCGATGCAGGCGCGAAAACCGGAGGAGCTCATGTACTCCACCTTGTCCATGTTCAGGATGATGTGTTTCTGATTTTCGTTATCGATCAGGCGGGCCAGTTCTTCTTCGACCTCGTTCGCCACCGAAACATCGAGCCGGCCTTCCAGATAAACGACCAGCTTTTCGCCCACTTTTTTCGTGTTCAGCACTGCATGACTCCCTGTGCCCGGTTTGCCTACACGTTTCCTTAAACGGGTATCTGTCAATAAAAATTAAGAGCGCGTCCCAAAATGCGCGTCCCGGCCAGCGAAATCCACCGTCGGGGCGGTTTTGCGGTACGTTTAGAATTTCAATTTACACTTCCAGACGCGAAAGGAGAGTACGGCCAGCGGCTCGCTCCATTTTGAACGCGCGCCCGGAGTTCCCATGAACAAAGGTCAGTTTCTCATCATCGACGCGCACGCGATGGCCTTTCGAGCGTACTACGCGTTTCAGGGGCAGAATCTCACCAACCCGACCACCGGTCAGCCCACCGGGGCGATTTTCGGCTTTTTTCGCATGTTGTTCAAAGTCCTGGCTGATTACCGACCGGAACATGTCGCCGTCACCTGGGATCCGCCCGGGCCCACGTTTCGATCGAAATTATTTTCGGATTACAAAGCCACGCGCAAGCCCATGCCCGAAGATCTCAGGGGACAGATCGACGAAATCAAAGAACTGAGCGCGGCCTGCGGGTTCCGTAACCTGGAAGAAAAAGGATTTGAAGCCGACGACGTGATGGGTTCGCTCGCGGAACGGTTCGGGAAAACAGAGAAGATCATTCTGCTGACCGGCGACAAGGATTGTTATCAGCTTCTCAGTAAAAACGTCATCATGCTGCGCGGCGTTAAAGGCGTGACCGGATTCACGCAGATCGACCCGGACTGGGTCAAAACCGAAGTGGGCGTCACCCCCGCGCAGATCATCGACTACATGGCCCTGGTGGGCGACAGTTCGGACAACATCCCCGGCGCGAAGGGCGTGGGCCCCAAAAGCGCCGCACAGCTCATCCAGGAATACAAAAACCTGGAAGGAATTTATAAAAACCTGGCGAAGATCACGGGCAAGGCCCTCCTGAAAAACCTGGAGGAATCGAAAGACCTTGTGTTCCTTTCGCGTAAGCTGGCCACGATCGACACCGGGATGGCGGCGGTCGCGAAGTTGAAGATGGACGATTTCGTGACGCCGGATTATTTAACACCCGACGTACTGGGCACGTTTCGCAAGGGCGGTTACAACGCGCTCTACGTCGATCTCAAAAAACAGGCCGATCAAAAATCCGCGGCCGGGGCCGCGAACGAATCCGACGCGGAGCCCGCCGGCGCAAAAAAGGCGGGCAAAAAAAGCGCGAAAAAATCAGCCGCGCAAGTTGAGGCGAAAAAGCCCGCCGGCGAAAAAGCGGGTCGCCGCTACGAACTCGTTGACACGCTTGAGGGCCTCAAGGAACTCGTCGCGCTCCTCGGCAAAAGCGAAATCCTTGCCGTGGACACCGAAACGACCAGCGCCCAGCCGATGGAAGCGGTGCTGGTGGGCGTCTCGTTCTCGGATAAAAAAAACCGGGGCTGGTACGTGGCCGTTCCGCCGGTTACTTCCCCCTTCGCCGATAAAGGCATCCCGCTGGACCAGGCGCGGCCCCTGTTGAAAAAGTTGATCGAAAACGCGAACATCAAAAAAGTCGGCCAGAATATCAAATACGATCTGCTCGTCCTGCGTCGCCACGGGATCGAAATCACGAACATCTTTTTCGATACGATGATCGCGTCGTATCTGACCAATCCGAACGTGCGCCGGCATAATATGGACGATATGGCGCTCGATCTGCTCGCCTACGAAACGATCAAATACGAGGACGTGGTCGGCAGCGGACGCAAACAGGTTACGATGGACCAGATTGAACCCGAAAAAATTCGCGACTACGCCGCCGAGGACGCGGACATCACGCTACAGCTCTACAGCGAACTGGCGCCCATGTTAAAAAAGCAGGGCCTGAGCGCGGTCAACGAAGAGATCGAACTGGCGCTGCTGCCGGTCCTCGCGGACATGGAGATGGCGGGCGTCGCCATTGACGCGAAGTATTTCGGGAAACTGTCGAAGGACTACGAAAAGAAGCTGATCGATCTGGAGAAAAAAATTCACAACGCGGCCGGGTACCCGTTCAATATCAACTCCACGAAGGAACTCCAGAAGGTACTCTTCGAGGACCTGCGTCTGCCCACCGGGAAAAAAACGAAAACCGGTTTCTCCACGGATCAATCGGTCCTGGAAGAACTGCGCGGCGTACATTCGGTCGTCGACTGGTTGCTCGATCATCGCAAGTACGGTAAGCTGAAGTCGACGTACGTGGACGCCCTGCCCGGCCAGGTGAACCCCGCGACCGGACGCATTCACACGAGTTTCAACCAGACCATCGCCGCCACGGGCCGGCTCTCCTCGGTCGATCCGAATCTCCAGAACATTCCCATTCGCGAGGACACCGGCCGGGCCATCCGGCGCGGCTTTATACCCGCCAAAGGCAACGCGATGCTTTCGCTCGATTATTCGCAGATCGAACTGCGCATCATGGCCCATCTTTCCGAGGACGCGCTTTTACTCGACGCGTTCAAAAAGGACGAGATCGACGTGCACGCGCGCACCGCGGCCTCGCTCTTTGACGTGGCGGAGAAGGCCGTCACTCCCGATATGCGCAGCCAGGCGAAGGTGCTCAACTTCTCGATCATCTACGGCGTGACCGAATGGGGCCTTTCGCAAAATCTTGGAATTTCACGCGAAAAGGCGCGCTTTTTCATCGACCGCTTTTTTGAACGCTACGCGGGCGTGCGCGCGTACATGGACGCGACGATCGCCTTCGCCGAAAAAAAGGGTTACGTGGAAACCCTGTCCGGACGTAAACGCCAGATTCCAGAGATCAAATCGAACAACCGGTTTCGCCGCGAGGGCGCCCAGCGTACGGCCATCAACACGCCGGTGCAGGGCACGAGCGCTGACATCATCAAACTGGCCATGATCCAGATTCACGCGGACATGCGCAAAAAAAAGCTGGAATCGAAGATGATTTTACAGGTACACGACGAGTTGCTCTTCGATTGCCTGCCCGCCGAAAAAGAGGAAGTGCTGGCGATCGCGAAAACGCGCATGGAAAAGGCGATGAAGCTCAAGGTCCCCCTGCGGGTGGACTATCGCTTCGGGTCCAACTGGGACGAAGCGCATTGACAGGCACCTTTTTCAGCAGCCTTTCAATTGCGACCCTGAACGCACGGATTTTCGAATAAAAGGTTTATGTGAAACTGTGGCTAACACTCCTCATCGTCGCGGTCGCCGCTTACGCCGGTGGCTTGCTGTTCCTTTTTCGTGACGGATACGTCCGGGGACCCTACCCGTTTCTGCTCACCGTCCCGGTTTTGCTCTGCGCCTGGTTCTTCGGACCCCGCCCGGGAGCCGCCCTCGGTTTCATCCTCCCGCTCGCCACCAAACTCCTCACGGATTTCGTGGGCGGCGCGGTCCTTCCGCAGGGGATCATAATCGGCGGGTCTCTGGCCGGGGCCGGGACCGGTTTCGTCATGGGTAAATTGCGGGAGTTCAACATCCGTCTGCGCGAATCCGTGGCCGCCCGAAAACAGGCGGAACGCCGGCTTGAAAACGAAAAGGCGCGGGCCGAGGACGCCAGCCGGGCCAAGAGCCTGTTCCTGGCCAACATGAGCCACGAAATTCGGACGCCCCTGCACGCGATCCTCGGCACGACGGAATTGCTGGAGGCGTCGGAACTCTCAGCCGAACAGCGCCGGTTTGTATTTCTTTTGAAGTCTTCGGGGGCGACCCTGCTCCAGCTGGTCAACAACATCCTCGACATTTCGCGCATCGAGGAGGGCAGCATTCGCCTCGAATCAGTTGTTTTTGATCTACACGAATTGTTGGCGGGGATCGAATCCACGATGGGGGTGGGCGCCAGGGAAAAAAAACTGACGCTACAGGTGGACGTCGCCGCGGACATCCAGAGCGCCCGTCGGGGTGACCCGACCCGTTTGTCCCAGGTCCTGGTCAATCTGATCGGGAACGCGATAAAATTCACCGAACGCGGTACGATCGCGGTGACGGTTCAGGCGGACCCGCATCGCCCCGGTCTTAACTTTTTTGTCCGGGATACGGGTATCGGGGTCCACGCGGAGCGGCTCGACGCGATCTTCGAACTTTTTTCCCAGGCTGACCCTTCGATCACGCGCCGATTCGGCGGCAGCGGGCTCGGCCTCGCGATTTGCCGGCGACTGACCGAACTCATGGGCGGAACAATTGAGGTGAGATCGCGAGAAGGGGAAGGCAGCGAGTTCCTGGTGGCCCTGCCCCTTCCGGAAGCCCCCGGAAGCCCGGGCGCGCCGGAACCCGGAGTCCCGGAAATCACCGAGCCGCGCAAGACGGAAGTCGTGGATGGTCGACCACCGCGGCGTGTGCTGCTCGTGGAAGACAACGTCGACAATCAATTCCTGATGCGCGCCTTCCTGAAAAACACCCCCTATCACATTGAAATCGCCGCGGACGGCGAAGAGGGTGTGGCTCGATTCACCGACCGGGCGTTCGATCTGGTGCTTCTGGATATGCAAATGCCGGTCATGGACGGTTATACGGCGGTCCGCGCGATGCGCGCCCACGAAAAAAAGCAAGACCGTCCGCCCACGCCGATCATCGCCCTGACAGCCAGCGCCCTGCACGAAGACAGGGAACGGTGTCTTGCCGCCGGGTGTGACGCCCATCTCCCGAAACCGATATCCAGGGCCAGGTTACTCGAAACTCTCGAACGATGGTCAGGAATTTAAAGAAGACCGGCCGTTTTCAGGTCTTCCAGCGAGACGCCCGCCTTTAAAACGACTTCGAGTGAAACACCGCTGGCGAGTAAATTGCGGGCTGCCTCCAGCCTGCCCTCAAGCTGTCCCTCGAGCTTTCCTTCGAGCTTTCCTTCGAGCTTTCCCTCGAGCTTTCCCTCGAGCTTTCCCTCGAGTTTCGCGCGTTCTTCCAGTTTCTGGACTGTGGTCATGGCAATCTCCGCCCGGTCTGGAGCAATCGTTTCCGCAATCAAATCTCGCAGAACCTCAGGCTCAATATCCTGAAATCGATAGATATAGGAAAGCAATTTCTGGAGAAAGTCAAGATCGGAGTCCTGAAAAAATAACCGTTCAATGCGTTTGAAATACCGGGCAATCGCGCCCCGGTCTTCCATCTCCCAGATTATGCCCAGAAGCCACCAGAACGCTTTCTGGGCCAGACTGGCTCGAAGTTCACCCACGTCCGTTTTGCGAACATCCCCCAGCCGGTACGAAAAATCCAGAACCGACGGCCCAAACCATTGCCGCTCCTGTCCGTTGAACTTGAACAGCGACTGAAAATCATGGGGTTCATTCCAGTCGCTTCGACCGTGATAAAAGACGACAGAAAGGACTGGCGATCGGTCCAGCTTCTTATTGGTCTGATCGCTATAGATCCGGTTCTGGTAGACACGGAGTTGATCAAGGACGCCCGCGTCCGGGTAGGATTTATGCTCGAAAAGGACGTACAGCTGAGAAGACAGGCCGTTCTTGCGTTCGATGGAAAAGAGAACATCGCTGTGGAAATTCCGTAAATGATCGTCAACAAAAGAACCCGGCTCGATTTTTAGCGTTTCCAGCAGTACGAGATCGAGCAGTTCTGGTTCGTAAATCACGGAAAAAAACTCGCGCGCGAAATCCGCCCGACTCAACACTTCCGTAACGAAGTTGGAATGAATTGGGCCCTCCCCCATTTTGCCCGTGACCCGCCGCACTTCAACGCGAGGTCTTGCTCCTGTTTCGTTTCCAGAGATAACGCCCGACGAAAAACAGGATCACGAGCACGATCGCGAGCACGATATTACGTTCGACGATCTGGATCGTATTGATGACCTGTTCGCCGAAATAGTAAACGAGATATACGATCGTGGGCACGCTGATCAGGGCGGCGCTACCGTCGTAGAGCAGAAAGACGCGGAATTTTATGTGCAGCATGCCGGCCGAAAAGAAGGTAGGCGTGCGCAGGCCAGGCATGAACCGCGCGGCGAACAATATTTTCGGTCCGTGTTCGTGGAATTTTTCACGTACCTGGCCGAGTCGCTCCTCATGGAAAAGTTTTTGAAAGAGCCGCCACTTCAAAATTCGGGGCCCCAGCCGGGAGCCCATCGTAAACACGAAAGTATCCCCGATCATCACGCCGGCCATGCAGACCAGGACCATGAAATGTACATCCGCCTGCCCGGCGAAGGACATCAGTCCGCCCGCGAACAGAGTCACGTCTTCCGGGAGCGGCACGCCGAGCCCTGACATCAACAATAAACCGAAACAGAAGCCGTACGCGGCTGTTCCGCTCAGGCCCGAAACAAATTGAAGAATATATTGAAACACAAGCTTATCCATTCCGCCCGAAATTCGGGAGGTCGGTGTCAATAACGGAACGGGCCCGGATTCAGCAACGAAAAGTTCGGACGGCCCCGGGGGTTCCTGGCCGGTCCGGAGCGATCATAATGTCAGATTCGTGACGAAATGAAACCATACGGACCCGGGCTGGAAACGCCGGCCGCCGGGACCGGACCGACCGTTCACCGAATTTACCGGCCCCGAATTTCAAACGCGGTCGCGGTCGCGCACGCCGATCAGATACAGAATTCCGTCCAGTCCGAGCGTCGTAATCGCCTGTTCGGCGTTTTCTTTTACGATCGGTTTCGCTCGAAACGCGATCCCCAGACCGGCGAGACCCAGCATGGGCAGGTCATTGGATCCGTCGCCCACGGCGATCACCTGCTCCAGGCGGATATTTTCGCGCGCGGCGATTTCGCGCAATAACTCGGCCTTCCGTTTGCCGTCCACGACGGCCCCGCTGACCTGGCCCGTGACGCGGCCGTTTTCGATTTCGAGTTCATTCGCGTACACGTAATCGATCCCCAGAATTTTCTGGAGATGGCGGCCGAAATACGTAAAACCGCCCGAAAGAATCGCGGTCTTATACCCCAGGCGTTTGAGCGTGGTGATGAGTCGCACCGCGCCTTCCGTGAGCGGCAGTTCGGCGGCGATTTCTTTCAAGACGCCTTCGTCCAGCCCCTTGAGCAGAGCCACACGCTTGCGGAAACTTTCGGTGAAATCCAGTTCCCCGCGCATGGCGGCTTCCGTGATGGCCGCTACTTCTCGCCCCACGCCGGCACGCTTCGCGAGTTCGTCGATCACCTCGGTCTCAATGAGCGTCGAGTCCATATCGAAACAGACCAGGCGACGTGTGCGCCGGTACACATTGTCCTCCTGAAACGCGATGTCGACGCCCTGGCCGCGGGCGATGTTCAGAAACTCGCGGCGCATCCCGTCGCTGTCCGCCGGCGTACCGCGCACGGAAAATTCCACGCAGGCCCGGCTGCTGCCCGGGTTATGCTCGGAGCGCACTTCCATTAAGGGGACACGGCCCGAAAGTCGCGAAATCGCGTCGATGTTCAGGCCGTTGTCGGAGATCACCCGGCTGACCCGGGCGATGTGTTCGGCGGTGATACGACGGGCCAGCAGAGTCACGATATGGCGTTGTTTGCCCTGGCTCCCGACCCAGCGTTCATAGTCTTCCAGGTCCACCGGAGTGAACCGCAACTGGACCCCCAGTTCATGGGCGCGGTACAGTACGTCTTTGAGTATGGGTGCGGAAACCGCCCCGGACGTGGCCTCAATCAGGATGCCGAGGGCCAAGGTATCGTGGATAACAGCCTGGCCGATATCAAGAATCTGAATGCCGTAACCGGCCAGAACGGCCGATATGGAAGCGGTAACCCCGGGGCGATCGGGACCGGAAACATTGATGAGAATGATCTGAGACACCCAGGACGGTTCCGGGAAACTGGCCGCGGAGGCAATAAAGAAATATTACGATACTTGTCGGGAGACAACCTGACAGCCTGGATTCTTTCGTTTTATTTTACTTGAACCCCCCGCCCGAGCTTCTGAAATCGTAAAAATTACATACTCACCCATGAAATAACAAGTTTTAGCGAAAATGATCGGGAGAAAATGAATACACAGATGAATAGTCCTTTTATGGGGACCCCGGTCCCCGTCGGACCGGTCCGGTCCGGGTTTTTACCCTCCTCCGGATTACCGGAACTCCTCCCCCGCGTTCCCATCGCCATCTGTCCTTATTGTGGTTGTATCTACAGCGAATCCATGGCCCCGGACGGTTCCGGACTGGAAGGTTTCGCCGAACACCACGGGTCGCACAAGAACCCCGCCGGGTTCTGTGAACACTTCGTTCTTGCCCAGTTTTTTTACGTTTCCCTCGCCGATGAAGCCCAGGGGTCGCGCCAGCCGCGTCTGCTTGGAAACGCGCTCGGCGAAGGCCTGAAAAGCCGGGCGGTCATCAACACCCTGCCCTTTTTTCAGGTAAAAAGCGACGGCTTCGTGAACCGAATGTTACTCTTCGCCATCAGTTATTACGGTGAAACGGAATGGCAGGTCAAAAAAATCGGGCGACTCGTCGCGGACGGGCAGGAGGAAAAAGGACAGGGGCAAACGCCGGAGCTGGACGTATTGCTCGCGGAAGGCCGCCTCTCCTGGCTGGAAAAAGGCGCGACCAGCCCGCGCCGTCGTACCGGTTCGATCGACGAATTTCCGTTCACCCGCGAATTCCGGGCGAAGGCTGACCTGTCGATTTGAATTCGTTTGAGAACCCCGCCGCGTTTTTTCTGTTTTTTGTTTTCACCAGCGCGTGTTTTCCCGGCGTACGGGCTCCGGAAGTGGAAGGCCCGTTCGTTCCCTCCGACTATATCCAGTCCGGTGTACCCGGCCAGGCCCAGGCGAAAATTTATCGTATCGCGCTATCCACGCCCGGCCGCGCGCTGGCCCGCGCCGCGCTCGCGGAGATCGACGGGGAGTTCCTGCCCGCACTCACCGAGGAAAGCGTCGACGCGCGCGCGGAAAAAACCGCGCTCAAAAAAGCCATTTCGCAAATGGACACACTGGTTCGCCTGGAACCGAATTCCCCCTGCGCACGCGAATTACTCGGGATGTTACAGTACCGCGCCGGAGCGAAGATCGCGGCACTGGAAAATTTCGCCGCCGCGCGCGAGCTGCCCTTCCGGGACGCGTATCTGCGGATGGCCCTGGAACGCTGGTCGCGGTGGGTGCGGATGGACACGCCGCTGCTGTACGACGGCTTCGTGCGCCAGATGTTTCCCGGGTACGAATTGTATTTGATGGAACATCGCGTTCGCGCGCGCGCGGAAGGCGTCTATGAAAACCACCATGTGTATGTGGACGGCCTGCGTTTCGGAGCGACGCCGTCGCGCAACCAGATTTTCGAATTGCTCGAACACGACGATCCGACCCCGGCCGTTCTCGTGCTGGGTTCTTCGCGGGTGCGCGAGGGGATTCGCCCGGGCTTCCTCCGGAACGAACTCAGCCAGGCCGCGGGCGCGAAGATCGGCGGCGTCCTCAATCTCAGCTACGGCGGGGCCAGCACCCGCTTTTATCTGGGGGCGCTGGAATACCTGGCTGAGTGGGCCGAACGAAAAAACCGGAAGTTGCCGTACCTGGTGCTGGGCTCGGACCTGGAATTGATGAGTACCCAGGGCATCGCCTTTCTCAATCCCGATTTTAAGATGCCCCTGAAACTCACGTCGGTCGCCTGGAATGCATTTATGAAAGGATCAGGCGAAATTGAACTCTGGCCCTACTGGCGCTTCAGCAGTCCCCCAAAAGCATGGCGCGCCGCTCCGTGGGTGCGCCTCCAGGGCCAGCCGCGTCGTTACGCGTTTCCCGCGCAACCCCTGGACTATAACGTGAATCCGGAGATGCTCGCGCAGATGCAAAAAATTCTGCCGCTGATGAAACAGGTGGCCGAACACGCGATCGTGATCGAGGCCCCGGTGCCGGAGTTTTACAACGAACGCTGGGGCCCGCGCTCCTCGCGCCAGATTCTCCGCGAACTCTGCGCGAGTCAGGGCATTCCGTTTATATCGCGCACGCTTTCTGAATGGGGCCTGAACGACGGACATTTTTACGGATCGGTAATCCAGGAACCCGACCGATTCGATTATTTACATTTAAATTATCCCGGATCGATGCTCTGGAGCCGGGCGGTGGGCCGGATTCTGGTGGAACATCACTGATCCGCGAGTTCGTCGAACTGGCGGCGGATCCAGGCCAGGTGCGCGTCGATCCTGGTCGCGTAGTACTCCCGCGTGTGCGTGCCCGGATGATCGAAATCGCGATCGTAGCGTACGCCCAGGCGGTCCAGGCGCGCGGCGAACTCCAGATTATCCGGACGGGCCAGATCGCCGCGCGAACATTCCAGGAAGATGCGCAGACCGGCGCGAGCCTGGATTTGTTTGAGTCGTGCGGGCGTGGAGAATAAAACCGAAAAGCGGCGATACACTTCCGTTCGCTCCGGCGGCCCGAGCATTGCGCGTAATCCATAGGCGCCTCCGTGACGCGTGAGGTCCATGATCCCGCCGGTCGCGCCCACAACCGCGAAAAAATCGGGCCGGCGCGCCACGGCCGCCAGCGCGCCCTGCCCGCCCATCGAAAACCCGGTGACGGCACGGCTGCGACGATCCGCCCGCGCGGGGAACCGCGCCTCCACGGCCGGCACGATCTCCTCCAGCAGCATTCGCATATACTGACGATTTTCGTGAACAGGCGAATCAAACCATCCGCCGTCGCCTTCCATGCCGGGCTGGACGAGCAGGAGCGAGTACTTCGTGGCCAGGCCCGCGTTCACCTTCAGCATCTGCGCTTCATCGCCCTGCCAGCCGTGCAGGAGATACACAGTGTCGTACGGGGCGACGGGCTCGCGCGGCGATTTAACGATGTACGCTACGGGGCGGCCGAGCACCCGCGAATCCAGGGTCAACCGTTCGATGCGGTCGATATCCTCCGGCGGTTCCTCCGCCAGGAGCGAGAACAGACCGGACCCCCAGGCGATCAGCAACCCGACCAGAAATCGACGTGGTGGGATCACAATTTTTTTTTCTGGCTTCGGCCGGCTTCTGTCAACTCACATTCCAGCCCGGATTTGGATTCTTCCATGAACTGGTTGACACGAAGGCGCACGGCGCGAGCCTGAACCGTGTCACCCGTTTCCAGACAGGGCTTTCTCGCTTTAAGCGTTTGCCTGGCCGTTCTGCTCGGTACGGGACTCGCGCAGGATTTTTTACCGGACCCGTACCGCGTTTTTATCCCGCCCGCGCGGCTGCTGCCGGAAGAACTCCAGCATCTCGCTACCCGCCCACTTGCCACCGACAGCCACGGCGGACGGCCCGGCCTCACGCGGTCCCGCGCCCGCGCCGCTCCGGCTCCGGCGCAGACCGACCCGGTTTCCGAAACCATCCTGGAGGCCGGCCCCGGGGACGAATACCTGAAACCATTTTTCGCAAGACTCGCTGAATTGGAAAACGGCGCGAATACGGTCGTCCGCGTGATCCATTACGGCGACTCGGTGAACTGGGGCGATAACGTCACGATTCGGATCAAACAACTTTTACAAAAAGATTTCGGCGACGGCGGTCGCGGCCTGGTGCACGCTATGGAAACCCCGCCCATGCGCCTGCTGGAACACACGAATCTCACGCGCGGGGGATTTCTGTTCGAACAATTGCCGTACGTCTGGTTTCATTTCACGCCTCTGCCCCGCCTCGGGTTTATGGCCGAAAGTTTTCGGCCCGCGTACAACGGAGCGTTTACCGCGCACGCCGCCCCGCCCCTGTCCGCGCCCTGGGAAATGGCGCGCGTTATTTTACGCGACGCGCGCAAATCCGGCACACCCGGGGAACTGGAACCGTACACAGTGGAAGTCCGCGCGCTCGCGCAGGCGGCCGCGGGTACAAACGAATGGATCGCGCGCGAAAAAGCGGTGCGTCTTGAGGTGGCTGACTGCGACGCCGTGGAAATCCCGCTGCCGCCGACACGCGCCGTGCAGGTGCACTTCAAACGCGCGGACGGACCGTTCATCGACGGCATCGCCCTCGAAACGAAACGTGGCGTTTCGTACAGTTCCATCGTACGCATGGGCGTTCACATGGCCTGGAAAAGCGCGATTCCATACGAAAATCGCGCCTGCGGCTTCAAGGCCTACCGGCCCGATCTGGTGATCCAGCAATTCGGCACGAACGAGTCCGCCTCGCTGGACGGCTTTGCTCAGTTCAACGCGACGCTGTACCGCGCGCAGTTTAAAAAATACCTGGAAGAAACCAGACGAATGCTGCCGGGCGTCCCCGTGCTCGTGTTCGGTCCCTATGAACGCATGATCGCCTCCCCGCGCGGACCGGTCGCGTCCGCGGCGCACAACAGGGTCCGTTCGATTCAACGCGAAGTTGCCGCCGAACTCAAGCTGCCGTACTTCGATTCTTATCTCGCGTTCGGGGGACCGGGTCATATGGCCGGGCTCGTGGCGCGCGGCCAGGCGCAGAACGATTATATGCATCTCGCCTTCGGCGGCGGCAACATCCTGGGGACGAGCTTTCACGCTGAGCTCAGCCGGGCCTACGCGCGCTTTCGCGGTCGCGCGCCCGCGGCCGGAGCCCGGGCGGCTGGCGGTTCTGACAGCCTGGCCGAAAACGAT
>CAZVZS010000054.1:0-12318 GCA_964631535.1 uncultured Leptospiraceae bacterium | reverse complement strand
CTGCGACTTGTGTTTCTGGTACTCGCTTCGTATTATTTTTACGCTACCTGGAAACTCTGGCCGCTCGGTTTGATCGTACTCTCCTCCGCGATTGATTACGGCGCGGCCCTCGCGATTCACACGGCCCGCGCCCGCGGCGGACGCGGCACGGGGGACCTGGTCTTTTCGCTGCTGGCGAACCTGGGCCTGCTTTTTTTCTTTAAATACTTCGACTTTCTGGCCGGGGCCATTTCGGATTTCCTGGACTTCGCGGGCGCGCCAGGCCGACTGCCTGAGCTCGACCTGCTTTTGCCGGTGGGCATTTCGTTTTACACGTTTCAGACGATGTCGTATACGATCGACGTCTGGCGCGGCGAACTGGAAGTCGAACGCAGTCCCTGGAGATTCGCGCTATACGTCACATTTTTTCCGCAACTGGTCGCGGGCCCGATCGTGCGCGCGAAAGATTTCCTGCCTGAATTAACCCGACGTATCCGCCATTTTCCGGTCGATTCGGCCGCGCTCGGCGCCGGTTTGTTTTTGATTTTCGCGGGTCTCTTAAAAAAAACCGGTGCCGACTGGATCGCCGTGCATGTCGTCGACCGCGTCTATCTGGACCCGGCGCGTTTTACGAGTCTTGAAATGATCGCGGCGATCTACGGCTACGGCTTGCAGATCTACGGCGACTTCAGCGGTTACACCGACATCGCGCTCGGTTCGGCCATGCTGCTCGGATTTCGCCTGGCGGAAAATTTCCGGCGACCGTACCAGGCGTCATCGCTCTCAGAATTCTGGCGGCGCTGGCATATTTCGCTTGGATCCTGGTTTCGCGATTATGTGTACATCCCGCTGGGCGGCAATCGTCGCCGCATTTATACAAATTTGTTCCTGACGATGTTCCTGGTGGGGTTGTGGCACGGCGCCGGCTGGAATTTTATTTTGTGGGGCCTCTTTAACGCGGCGGTATTATTGGGCGAACGGTGGCTGCGCATCGGGGGGCGAGAGCCCGACGAAAAGGGCGGCCTGCGCCACGGCGTGCGGGTGTTTCTTACCCTGCACATCGTGCTCGCGGGCTGGGTTTTATTTCGCGTCCAGGACGGGGCCACCGCCCGCGCTATCCAGGAGACCCTTCTGCGCGGCGATTTTCGCCTGCCGAATGTTACCGCGCTGGCCGCGGCGCTCATCCTGCTGGCCTACGCCTATCATTTCACCCCGATTTGCTGGCGCGACCGTCTGCGCGAAATCTGGACCGGCCAGACCGCGGCCGTCCAGGGCCTCGTGGCCGCCGGACTCATCCTGTTCGTGTACAATACCCGCGCCCCGACGGTGCAGCCCTACATATACTTTCAGTTTTAATCCATCGGGTTCGACGCGCCAGCGACCCGCCGGTAAAGGCGCAGCCTTTTTAGGCGAGAGCGCGGTCCGCGCCTGAGCGCAGAGGCGCCCGAATTTTTCATTACGCGCAATAGGAAGTTATGGAATTCAGGAAGCAGGGTCGTTACGGGCCATTTGCAACTCCTGTTCCGACAGCCCGGTCAATTCAAGAATTTCAAGATCGGGCAGGCCACGCTGAAGAAGTTTCCGTGCGATTTCAAGCTTGCCCTCAAGCTTGCCCTCGAGTTTACCTTCGAGTTTACCTTCAAGTTTACCTTCAAGTTTACCTTTTTGTTCAAGTCGTTCCGCGGTCGTCATAGCAACCTCCGCAATCTCAGATGAAACCGCTTTCGCGATTAGATCCCGAAGAGCTTTGGGCTCAATATCCTGTACCCGATAAATATAGGCCAGTAATTTCCTCAAAAATTCCGTCTCCGATTCCAGAAAAAACAAATCCCGGATTCCGACCAGAAAATCCTCAATCCGCGCCGGATCCTGAAACTCATGCACGCCGCGCAAGATACTCAGAAAAGCGGAAAGGACGAGGGAAACCTTGAGCCGGGGCATATCAATTTCCCGGACATCAATCAATATATACTCGAAATTCAAAAGATATGGACCCAGCGCTGCCAATTCTTCCGGGCTTATCGTGTACAGATCAGCAAACCGGGAAGGAATATTCCATTTCCGGACTCCATGATAAAAAACAACGGGAAGGATCGGCCAGAAAGAACCGGTGGCGTCCTCCAGTTGCCGATCAAGAATTTGGTTCAGGTAACCCCGCAGTTGATTCAGAACACCCGGATCCGGACGGGACTTATGCTCAAAGAGCAGGTATAAATACCGCTTTTGACCACCGGTCGTTTCGACCAAAAATAAAATATCACTCTGCGAATTGCGCAGCCGCTCATCCACGAAATTACCCTGTTCAACCGTCAGGGTTTCGAGCCTCAAATGCCTGGTTATCTCCGGATGAAGAAATGAGGCGAAGAATTCGATCGAAACATCCCGGCGTTGAAGGGCATCAACAACAAAATTGGAGTGCACGGGGCCGCCGGTCATCGCGCGAAGGTTAAAACGCCGTTGGATTCGTGGTTCCCGCCGCCGTCGGTAGATGACTCGTAATTCGATCGTACAGAACGCTGACGGGGAGGATCGCCGCGAAACCGAGCGGCAGGACGCCCAGGCCGCAGGTCAGCACCACGCCGAGGAGGGTGATCGGCAGGGCGACGATAAATAAGAGCCCCCAGAGCATAAAAAAACCGGACATCCCCCAGAAATTGCCCTGCGTCAATGTCCAGGAGCCCTTGAGCGCTTCGAGCACCGGCAGCCCGCGATCGACGCAGAGCAGGCTGGCGAAGTACAGTCGCAGACTGACATAAAAGAGCGGAACCAGGGCGAGCACGAAAAAGGCCGCCACTGCCAGGGCGATAGCGGTCGGGTCAAGGTTCGCGAATTCCGAGAGTTCGGATGGCAGCTCGCCCTCGTACCCGGCGAACACGATCGCGAACGCCACCCCTCCGCCGGGCGTGGCAACCGCGATGAATAAAAACATTTCGATCGCGAAGATCGCGAGCAGCGGGCCGATGGACTTGAATCCCTGGAGAACACTTTCAAGCGGAACCTGCGTTCCGGTGCGAAAGGTTCGCACGGCCAGCAAGGCCAGCCAGGTCCCACCGAAACCGGCTGGAACCTGGACTAAATAATTCAAAATAGTGCCGATCAGCGTTCCCACCAGGGGCTCGGCCTGATTCAGCACCGTTTCCAGCAAGGTGGCGGCGACGGAGGCCGAGAGCGTGATCATGGCCACAATCAAAAAGCCGACGCTGCCCATCAGCCATTGTTTTTTGAGCACCTCGAACCACAGGCTGAACAATTCGGAAATATTGAATGACCCGGGCGAGAGCGGGCCGGTTTCAGGACCGCGCCCGGGGACGGGCGTCGAGCCCGCTGAATACGGATTTTGCGAAAAATCTTCGGCCATAACCGATACCCTCACTCCAGTTTAAGGACGATTTTTAACGTTCTTCGATCCGAATCGTTACTTCCACGCGTTCGTTGGGATTGTCATTGCGATCACGCGGCTCGGCCACGATTTTATCGGCCACGTCCATCCCGGACGTCACCTCGCCGAACACGGAATACTGTCCGTCCAGCCAGGGCGAATCGGCGACGACGATAAAAAACTGCGAACCGGCGCTGTTGGGATCGCTGGACCGCGCGGCCGAAACGATTCCGCGCAGGTGTTTCGTTTTCGAAAACTCGGCGGGAATTTTATAACCGGGCCCGCCCGTGCCGTGCGCGTGCCGGCTGGCGGCGTCTTTTGAATTGGGGTCCCCGCCCTGGATCATAAAATTGGGAATTACGCGGTGAAAGCTGGTCCCATCGAAAAAACTCTCTTTCGCGAGCTTCTTGAAACTGGCTACATGTTTGGGGGCGAGATCCTCAAAAAACTTAATTTCGATTTCCCCGTGGCGGGATTTAATGATGGCGACTTCGGGCATTCCGGTCCTCGTTCAGGTGAATTTTCAGCAAGCTGTTAGAGCCAGATTGAACGCCCCGGTTCTTCGAGCCAATGAATTAATTTAAATGAACGCGCAAAAACCCTTTGACAGCTTGCCGGAAGTACGGCACAATCCACGCACCCATGGACCAGCCCAATCCCCATCCCGCCCGCGTACCCTTTCATGTTTCCAGGCAGGTCGTCCAGTTCGCCGGGGATCTGAGTGTCGGTACTCTGACTCGTTTGCGTGAGGCGCTGGGCGGATCGCTCAACTGGGCCGGGGAGCGTTTCGGTCAATCGGCCGGATCGAAGCTCGCGGGCGGACTGGGCATCGCGGAGGGATTAAAAAAAACCTCCGAGACTCTGCGCGCCGCGGGTGACGGCACCGAAAAAGGCCTCGCTGCGGCTCTGGAAAAAACCTGGGAAGCGTTTCAAACCGCGTTTCGCGCGGTGGACGAGGCCGGGGACCTTACTTATCGGACTTTATTTCAAAACGTGGGCGTGGCCAGCGTACTTGGCCCCTCGTTCGATCCCCTGCTCAAGCAAGAGATCGAACTGAGCTTCCGCGCGAACGGGAGAGATATTTCCGTCGAACAGGCGGTCGGCGACTTTCGCGCTTCCGGACTCACCGAAGCGGTTGTGCTCGTCCCCGGTCTTTTTTGCGATGAAACCGTCTGGCAGAATACGGGCGAAGCGAACATCCACTGGGCCGATCTGTTTCGCGCGCTGAATATTTATCCGCTCTGTATTCGATTTCATCCGGGCCGACATGTTTCCGACAATGGTCGCGACCTCGCGCGTCTGTTGCAAGAATTTACCGACCGCGCCGGGTCGCCGTTGTTTTGTATGACGTATTCCCAGGGCGGCCTGGTCCTGCGCAGCGCGCTCTACCGCGCGAAGAACGAAAAACAAACCTGGCCGGGCCAGCTGCGCAGAGTGCTGCTGACCGCGTCACCGGATGGAGGCTCGTACATCGAAAAAATCGGTTTTTACGTCGGCCAGGGCCTGGTGGCCGCGCCTCTGCTCACGCTCAAACTGATCGGCATGGTGGGCAATATGCGCAGCGACGCGATGAAAGATCTTTCGCACGGCATCATCCGCGAGGAAGACTGGCAGAAGGACGATCAATTCACCCGTTATTTCAAAGATTATTATTTTGGCGAACTTGACGGGCTTGACGCGTTCCAGGCCTTCGGCATGCTCTCGGACGCCGACGGTCCGCCCTCGTGGGTCGGTGACGGCGTCGTGGAACATGACAGCCTGCGCCTGCTCAGCGATACGGTGTACCGTACGCAGGCGAATCCGGACGAACGCGTGCTCGTGCTGCCGGGCACGTCGCATTTTCAGACGCTGCAGAACCAGGCCCTGGCAGAATTCGCCACGCGCGTGTTTCGGGGAGCACCGGGTTAATACTTACCGGTTTTGAATTTCAAACGTCCCGGAACGTCTCGCTTTCCTGGCGGTCATTTTTTCTAAAAAAAGTTGGACAGCACGAACCGGGCGTCACAGAATTCGGCCTTTGAGTTTAACTGATGTCTAACTTAACTGTGAGATGAACTCTTTATGATGAGCCCGGATCCCTTTCCATTATTCCCCGAAGTCAGCCGCGGAATGTTTCTGCGCGGTTCGCTTAAACTGTTCGCGCTCACTTCGATAGGAATGGGTGCCTCCGCCTGCGCCCCGGCGGGCCTGCCCGCGCTGCGTGGCCTGAGCGCGCAACAGTACCTGAACATGAACGCGATCGCTGAGGTTTTTCTGGCCGGCAATCCCATCCCGGATTTCGACCTGGGCCTTGCCTTTGATGATTACTTATTCGGCAAGGCCTCGCCTCTGCCGCAGCCGGCTCTGGACAAGGCACTTGAACTTGCGGATGTGCCGTCTTCCATCCTCGCGGCCCTGGTGCTGGACGGTTCGTTGACCACGCTCGTCCAACTTGATCCGGCCAAACGTGAAGCGCGTATGCTGGCCTGGCAACAGTCCGATTCCGTTTTGAAACGCGGCCTGTTCAACATCATGCGCAGCACCTGTTTTTTTATGCTTTCGAATCGACGCGAATGGAACGCGTACTGCGGGTATCCGGTATGAACGCGCTGATCACTCCCCAGGACCACAAAGACATAATCCGCAAGCACGATCCGGGTTCTACCTGGGACCTGACGGCCGATGTCGTGATCGTCGGATCCGGCGCGGGCGGAGCGGTCGCGGCGGCGGAACTGGCGAAGAGCGGCTGGAACGTCATCCTGTTAGAAGAAGGCGGGAACTTTCATCCGGGCAAATTCAACAACGACGAGTTTCTGTCGCTCCAGCGTCTGTATCGCGACGCGGGCAGTATCCTGACCGAAGATCAGACCGTCACGATTCTCCAGGGTCGAACGCTCGGCGGGTCCACGACCGTGAACTGGCAGACCTCGCTCTATCCGCCCGAATACGTCACCGACGAATGGCGCGACCGGTTCGGCCTGCCCGGTTACGGCCGCGGGGAAATGGACGTCTTCGTCAGCGAAATCCACAAACGTCTGAATGTGCACACGGTTCCGCCCGAGCTTCGCAACGAGAACAACAACGTGCTCCTGAAAGGCGGGAAAAAACTCGGTCTGGATCCCGAAATACTCATGAACAATAACGTGGGTTGTCGCGGAACCGGCCGCTGCGGTCTGGGCTGCCCCGTCAACGCCAAACAATCCATGTTCCTGACGTACATTCCGGACGCGCTGGCGGCGGGGGCGCGCGTCTTCACGAATTTTCGCGCCGTAAAAATCGCGGACGGGAAAACGAAGACGCTCACTGCCGAATTCACCCCGGATCCATTCGAAGAAACTCCAGGCGAAATTATAGAAACCCTGCGCGTTAAAGCTCCCGTCGTGATCGTTTCCGCCGGGGCCATCGAAGGCCCGGCCCTGCTGCAACGCTCCAGCCTGGGCAACGATTGGGTCGGTCGAAATTTGAAATTACATCCCACGAGCGCGATCCTGGCGCGTTTCCCGCACGAGATTCGCGCGTACTCCGGCCCGCCCCAGTCGGCGGTGATCAAAGCCGGTCATAACCAGGACGGGACGGGTTACGGCTTCTGGCTGGAAGTCGCTCCCTCGCGTCCCGCGCTGACAGCGGCCGCTCTGCCCTATTACGCCAAACAAAATTTCGACATCATGAAAGATTACCCGTACATGAACGCGGGCATCGTGCTCGTGCGGGACGGCGCCGATGGCGAAACGGCCGGCAGCGTGGAGTGGTCCTGGGGCAAACGCAAGGTCCGCTTCGAACTTACCCCTGGCGACGGCCGCAATCTCCTGCGCGGACTCAAGATGCTGGCCGAAGTCCAGGCGGCGGCCGGGGCCACCGAAATGGTTTTTCCGTTCGGGCGTCTGAAAGCGCCGATGGCCGTGAACGCGAAAACGAATTTCGACTGGATTTTGAGCGAAAGCTTCGCCCCGAACACGATGTCGCTTTTCTCGGCGCACCCGCACGGCTCCATCCAGGCCGCCGCGGATCCGGCGCGCGGCGCCATCAGCCCGGATTTCGAGCTGTATGAACACGAAAACATTTTTGTAATGGACGCGAGCTGGTTTCCCACCGGGCTTTCGGTCAATCCCCAGATCACGACGATGAGTTCGGTTTTGCGCGCCGCGCGTAAACTCGCGGGGGAAAAAACCAGGCGCATTGCGGGGTAATCACGGGCGACATCAATCGATTCCGGTTAACCATGTTCAGACTGCAAACGGTTTTTCTCGCGGCGCTCCTGGTTTCGGTCGAACTCGCGGCCGCGCCCTTCACGGTCGCCACCGTACCCAATCCGCGCTCTGCCGACGGCGGGTTCGTCAGCGACCCCGGCCAGGTCATCGCCGCAGCGGACCGCTCCGCGCTGAACGAATCACTCCAGACCTTCGAGCAAGAAACCACAGTTGAAATCGCCATCGTGATCCTGCCGTCGATCGGCACCGCCGTGCCGAAAGATTTTGCCGTGGAACTTTTTAATCGCTGGGGGATCGGCAAAAGAGGAAAGGATAATGGCCTCCTGCTCCTGGTGGTCATGGACCAGCGCCGCTGGGAATTCGAAACCGGCTACGGACTGGAAGGCGCGCTACCCGACGCGTTTCTCAAGCGAACCGGCGAAAATCACCTGGTTCCCCGCCTGCGCCAGAAGGAGTTCGCCCGCGGTTTTCAGGAAACGCTTGTCCCAATTTTCGCTCGCATTCGCGGCGAAGAGCACGTCGACGACGTTTCAGCGAATCAGGTTCTATCGATTCCGGATTTCAGCGGGTTCGGGGAATCAGCGTTCGGCAGTTTCCTCATCTATTTTTCCTTTTTTTATTTTATCCTTGGGTCAGTGGTCGGCATCAAAATGTTGATCACACTGCGCAGGTTACTCTCCGCTTCCGAATCTCCTTACGAAAAATTTCAGAACATCCAACGATTCCTCCAGGAGTCGGGCGCCGCGTTTTTTCTCCTCCCCCTTCCTCTGTTTGTAATCCTCTGGAGCGAGCGCAGTTGTCGGCGTCTTCGTGATGCTCCCCGGAACTGTGATAAGGACGGCAGCCCTCTGCAAAAAATCGAAGAAGAGCGCGATGAATTCTTTTTACCGGAAGGCCAAAAGGTCGAAGAATCCATCGGTTCGGCCGATTATGACGTCTGGCTCTGCCCTACCTGCGAAAACGTCAAAATTTATTCGTACGAAACGCTCCACACCAAATACTCTCCCTGCCCGGGGTGCGGCCATAAAACCAGATACTACGACAAATATGAAGTTCTGGCGAAGGCATCCACACAATCCCCCGGCAAAGGCCGACGCCATTATGCCTGTAAGCATTGCGAATTCACCGATTTCACGGAATATGCAATCCCAAGAATTCGTAACGACAGGGACTACGGTTCGTCTGAATCCTCCTCCGGGTCTTCGCGCTCGGGGTCAAGCTCATCAAGCTCATCAAGCTCATCGCGGTCGCGCTCAAGCTTTGGCGGCGGATCTTCGGGCGGCGGCGGGGCCGGCGGTTCGTGGTAGGGTGCGGTGGTAGCACGGAGAGTTTCATCGTCGTGCGCCGAAGCACAGCATCTCCTGGCGTCATGGTTGCATTCGGGACCCAGGATTTTTCCTGGTTTCTCCCGATTCCAATGGACAAAATGTTACACTACCCTCAATCGCGCTTCCGGTTTAAAAACACGACCGCTCGTTTGACCCCGTCGAGCGTGAGATCTTCCATCGGAAAGATTTCGCGAATTTTTCCCAGCGTCCAGGCCCCGCCCTCCCAGTATTCGCGGGGAATCGGATTGAGCCAGACGCTGTACGGGAACCGCTCACGCAGGCGCCCCAGCCAGACCAGCGACGATTCGTAACCCTCTTCTCCGTAATTGATATTGCCGAACGGCGATACCAGTTCGTCCGGAGCCATGCTCGCGTCCCCGACGACGATGAGCCTCGTTTCGCGTGATTTTTGTAAAATGGAATTCATGGCGAAAGGTCGGGTACGGCGGGCGTCGCGAAACACGGATTCGTAGATCGTATTGTGGAAATAATACGAGGTCAGATCGCGGAAGCGGTCGCGGGCTTTCGTGAACAGATGCGTCGTTACGTCTACGAAAGGCGCCATGGACGTGCCACCATTGTCGAGCAGCAGCACGACTTCGATTTTATCGCGGAGTTCGCGCCGGAAGACCAGTTCGATTTCACCGCCGTTACGTCCGCTGCGGTAAACCGTCTCGGCCAGGTCCAACTCGGTGCGCGCGCCCGCGGGGCGCAGGTGTTTGAGATCGGCCAGCGCCTGGCGCAGATTCGCGCCTTTCAGAGTGCTGCGCCCGGAATAATCGACGTAGCGCCTGTCCCCGATCACGCGAAACGCGGAACGATTGCCGCCGCTCCCGTACACGCGCACGCCCGTGCGCGCCTGGCCCGAATGCCCGAAGGGCGATGACCCGCCCGTGCCGACCCACCGCGAGCCGCCGTGGTGGGCTTCCGTCTGCTGCCGTACGGTCTCCCAGAAGCGACGCATGATTTCGTCAGTCGATAAATTTTCAGAGATCGGGCGAATTTCACCGCGCTCCACCGCGCGCCTCAGCCACTCGCGAAACTGACGCGTGCGCAGAAGCTCCGGGTCCCCTTCCGCCACGGCCGGGATGTCCACGCCGTAAAAGTACAGCGCGAAAGCCCGTTCGAACGCGTCCATGTGCTCCACGCGTTTGACGAAGCAGAGCCGTCCCAGGAGAAACAGATCGTCCAGATCGCGCGCCAGCCCTTTTTCAAGTCCGCGGTGCAACTCGAGCACGGATTCCATCGTGGCCGGCACCCCGTACTCGCGCAGGAGATAATAAAACCCGGTGAACATCTGTCGCAAACAATAGACGTTCCTTCCGACAGCCGGCAAGCGTTTTTTGGCCGGACCCCCAGGGGTTCCGGCCGAACAACGAAATTCCGTCACGCACTCCGGGGAGCGGCGTTCAATTTACGCGGGCCGATCACGAGCACATAGACCAGAGACAGCGAATAGACGATCGCCAGCGATGGGGAAACAGTTGCCAGGATATTGGGCGTCCCGCGCAACGCGTGCAACCGGGTGAGCAATATGGTCACGACCAGATTCGGCAAAACGAACGCCAGCAGAAACCGGGTCAATTTACTGTTCCCCCGGGCGAACATGTATTCCATGACTATAGTGTACACGAAGGCGTTGATGATGGTAAAGGTTCCCTGGGTGATCGCCGCGCGCTGCGCCGCAGCCGCCCCGTGCTGCAGATTCGCGTAGTAGGCCCAGGACGACCAGAGAATCGTAAAAACCGTTCCGCTGATCAAGCCCCGGGTCAGGATCTTCTTAAAAGTGTAATTTTCTAACATCGATTTTCCTCCTCGCCACGGCTCAGCCCGGTTCAGGCTCGCGCAGGCGGTTCAGGGATTGTACTTGACAACATACATAACAATATGTATGTTGTCAAGTACAAATGGAACGCAGTGTAAAAAACCGACTGGAACGCACAGCGGACGAACTTTTTTCACGCCACGGCTATTCCGTGACCCCTGTCCGGGACGTCATGGCCGCGGCGAAAGTGGTACCGCGCAGTTTTTACGATCATTTTAAGTCCAAAAAGGAACTGGGGATTCTCTATCTGCGACGCAAAGAAGAAGAGAGTATGCGCGATCTGCTGGATTTGATGCGGCAATACCCCGAACCGGCACGCCTGTTCCGCGCCTGGGTCCTCGCGAAAAAACGCCAGATCAAACGACAGGAATTTTTTGGCTGCCCGTTCTTGCGCTTCGCGCTCCAGATGCCCGAAGGGGACGCGGAATTTCAAAAACAATTACGTTCGGTCGCGGACATGTGGCAGAACCTGATCCGCGAGTATCTGGAAGACGCGATTCGCCTTGGCCATCTTCCGAAAAAAACGGACACACTGACCCTGGCCCGGCGGGCACTGGCCATTTACGAAGGCAATATCGCCATGTGGCGCATCAGCGGCGAAAAATTTTATCTGGATCAGATGCCCGCGATGTTTGAGGGGATTCTGGCCGAAGCAGGACGGGCCCCAAAACTACGCGGACGACATCAACCCCGGCCGCGGTAAGCCAGAAGATCGCCGCTGCGTTTGAGCAGCGCGCCGATGAACGGCACTTTTTCGCCCTGACGAATGGCTTCCCCCGAACGCAGCAGGGTTTCGATCCAGTTGAGCAGTTCGCTGGTGGCGGGCGGTTTTTCGAAGCCGCGCCGCCGCAATTCGTAAAAAATCGCCAGCGCCGTTTCGAGCAGACCCGCCGAAACATCCGGGTAGTGCAGACGCACGATGATTTCCATCTCCTCCGGGGTGGGAAAAGGAATGTGGTGGCAGAAGCAACGCCGAAGAAACGGATCGGACAGCTCGCGTTTCGCGTTGGACGTGATGACGATGAAGGGTTTCTGTGCCGCGCGGATGGTATCGTTCACTTCGCGAATCGTAAACTCCGAATCCTCCAGCACGTCCAGGAGATTGTCCTGCACGTCCGATTCGGTTTTGTCGATTTCGTCGATGAGCAGCACCTCGCGGCGTGCGCTGCGAAAGGCGCGGCCGATGGGACCCCAGATGATATAATCGTAAAAGTTCTGCACCGATCGCCCGGTTTCGCCTGAACCGAACCTGGCGTCGTTCAGGCGTAAAACGGTGTCCTGCACGTAGCAGGCTTCCTCGCCCTTGATGGTGGATTTACAGCGCAGGATCTGGAGATCGAACCCGAGAGCGCGCGCCACCTCGAAGGCCAGGCGGGTCTTCCCGGTGCCAGGTTCCCCCGTCAGGAGCAAGGGTTTTTCCATGGCAAGGGCCATGTTCACGATGGCCTCCAGTTCGGGGCCGAGGTAGTACGAATCAGATCCCGCGAAACGCTGTTCGGTCATTCGTTCGCTCTCGCCCCGGGCCCTCGCTCCCGCCACAATTTTTTTTCCCCTTTTCCCGGCGACCGGTGGCCGGTGGCTGCGCTCCGCGGCCCGCGAGAAATGGCGGCTGCCCGGCAC
>CAZVZS010000053.1:17952-35280 GCA_964631535.1 uncultured Leptospiraceae bacterium | reverse complement strand
CGGTATTCTGGTGCGGCCCGGTCAAGGCGACCCGGCCGGCCTGGGTGGACCGTCTGCTCGGGGTTGCCAGAGCGTACGCCGGCGCGGGCGATCCTAAGACGCGATCATCCAGCTCCCCTTGACGCGCGGGAGCCCGCGGCGATTCTGTTCGCATGAACATCGCTTTTTTTGGTACCGGACTCCTCGGCCTGCCGATGGCGGAGCGCCTGCTCGAAGCCGGCCACGCGCTTACGGTGTACAATCGAACGTTTGAACGGGGCGAACCGCTCGCGCGTCGGGGCGCCCGCCTCGCGCAGTCGCCGCGTATGGCCTGGGAGTTTTGCTCCTGTGGCATCCTGATGGTTCCGGACGCGGCCGCGATCAAGAGCGTGCTGCTCGACGAAGCGGGCCGGTCGCTCGCGCAGAAGCGGACGGTGATTCAAATGGGAACAATCGCTCCGGATGAAAGTCGCGCGATAGCGGAACTCGTGGAGAGCGCGGGCGGCGAATACCTTGAGGCCCCGGTGCTCGGCAGCATCCCCCAGGCAGTGGCGCGCCAGCTCGTCGTGATGGTCGGCGGTTCGCCCGAACAATTCGAACGCTGGTCCGCGCTTTTTGGCGCGTTCGGCAATCCCGTCGTGCGCGCGGGTGTGGTGGGCCAGGCGGCGAGTTTGAAACTCGCGCTCAATCAATTGATCGCCTCGCTCACGACGGCGTTCGCGTTTTCGCTCGCGCTTGTCGAAAAAGAAAATGTGGACGTGGAATTGTTCATGTCGATTTTGCGCGGAAGCGCGCTCTACGCTCCCACCTTCGATAAAAAATTGAACGCGTATTTAAAGCGCGATTACGCGGCGCCGAACTTTCCCCTGAAACACATGCGCAAGGACGTGGGTTTGATGCTCGCGGCCGGCGCGGACCTGGGGGTCGCCACAGGGCCGCTGGAAGGAGTCCGCGCCGTCCTGGACGCGGCCCTCCGGCGCGGCCTGGGAGATCTGGATTATTCGGCGTTGTATGAGGCCGTGCGTGAATCGGGCGGTAGCCAGAACGGCCCGGCGATCTGAACGGCCCGGCGGTATGAACTCTGCTGGCGTCCTCGATTCAGACGAGCAGACGCAGGGCCAGGTACGGCGCCAGATTGAAAATCAGAATAAGAATTTTATACACCGCCATGCCACCATAGTGGACCAGGCCGAATTGTTCCACGGTGAGATTGAACATGCGCCCGTGGAACCGGTAGTAAAAATCCCGGAAGAAAAAGTAATACACGAACCAGACGAATAAAACGCTCCAGTTGAATACGAGCGACCAGCCCAGTACGGCGCGGATGAGTTCGACGTTCATTTTGTTTTCCTTTTCGGTGCCTTTTTCGCTTCTTTTACTTCTGTTTTCTTTTTGGCGACTTTCGCCGGAGCGGATTTTTTCGCGTTTTTGGGCGTTTTCGCCGCGGGAGCCACCGCCGGGGCTTTCGCCAGGCCGGCGCCGACTCCGCCCGCGTCCGCGCCTGTGCTCAACTCGATCAGATATCCCTGGTGTTTGCGGATATTGACCACGCGGCCACCGTCGAACAGGAGATACTGGCCTTTGATGCCCATCAGCGTTCCGGCGATCACCGGTTCTTTGTCGAATCCGAGGCTCCTGACTTTGTCCGCGTACTCTTTGACCGGGAACACCAGGTTCGTGATCTCGTCGTCCTTGAGCACGTACGCGGCCAGGTCGGCGGGCAATTGCCCCGCTGCCTTTTTTTTGATGGCCACCAGATCCAGATCGGGGTATTCGTTCTTCAGCATGCGCCGCCAGTCGGTTTTATCCTTCATATGCTTTTTTAAGGCGACTTCGATCAGTCCGGCGGTGTAACGATTGGGAGTGCGCGCCAGTTTGATCGCGCGTACGGCGCCCTGGTCGATCCAGCGCGTGGGAATCTGGGTGTGGCGGGTGACGCCCACTTTGACGTCGCTCGTGATCGAAATGTACACGAACTGGTCGATCAGGCAATGTGTCCTGGCCCAGTCCATATCGCGGGCCTGGCCTTCATGCGCGCGACACAGTTCGGGGCGCATGACGCACTCTTCACACTCGGGGACTTTAAGAAAACACGCGTAACAGTAGCCGTCCTGGAAGGTTTTTTTCGTCTTCTTGCTACAGCCCACGCAAAAAATATCGCCGTTGAAACCAAGGGCGACCGGTTGCCCGATAAGGTCGTTCATGGGCAGGAGCGAATCGCCCAGCGGCAGGCTGTAGCGCACGGGCTCGCCCGCGCCGGAGAAAGCGGATTTCATTTTGAGCACGGTGCCACTGCTGCGCATGCGCGGATTCTGGAACGGGCGCGGTCCCTGTCAGCAAAAAACGAGGCGAAAAATTTCTGGCCAGGTCCGCCGCGTGCCCCAATCTGGACCGATGCGCGCCGGGCTGGAAGGAATTCGGGGTCTGCTTCTGGACCTGAACGGAGTTCTGTATGTGGGGGAGACCCCGATCACGGGCGCGGCCGAAACCGTTCGTTATTTACAGGAGCGCGGCATCCCCTGCCGCTATACGACCAATACCACGACCAGGTCGGCGGACACCCTGCACGGGGATCTCCTGGCAATGGGTTTGCCCGTGTCGCGCGAAGAAATCATCAGTCCGGTCACGACCGCGGTGCATTACCTGCGGCGCTTCGGCCGGCCCAGGTGTCATCTTTTGCTCTCCGAAGACGCGAAAAAGGATTTCGCGGAATTTCCCACCAGCCACGCCAATCCCGATTTCGTCGTCATCGGCGATATCGGCGACCGCTGGAACTACCAGATCATGAACCAGGCCTTTCAGATGCTCAAGTTCGGCGCCGAACTGGTGGCTCTGCACCGCGGGCGTTACTGGCAGGAGCCGGACGGCCTGCGCCTCGATATCGGCGCCTTTGTGGTCGGCCTGGAATACGTGTCCGGGAAAGAGGCCACCGTGATCGGCAAACCTTCGCCCTCGTTTTTTCAAATCGCCGTGGAGGAACTGGCGGCCGGAGCCGGGATTGCGCCGGGACAAATGGCCATGATCGGCGATGATATCGAATCCGACGTGGGCGGGGCCCAGCGCGCCGGCCTGCTGGGCGTGCTCGTGAAAACCGGCAAGTATCGCCCGGAGCTGGTCGCCGCGTCGGGCGTGAGCCCGGATCTCACGCTCGAATCGATCGGCGAATTGCGCGAGTTTCTGTAACCCGGGATCACCCCGCTTTACAAATTTTTACTTAATATTGAAGAAATTCCCCCCTTTTTTGGCCACCCGCCTGTGAACCCGCGGGTCTAATCTTCCGTCATAAAAGATAGAGCGGCGGATCGCTCCTGACTCCCACCCGGAGGAACAGATTATGAAAGGACAGATTGGAACGCAATATAACGTGTACAGCCGCTGGCTGCGGAAACTGGAGCGACTTTCGCTCGTTTCGATCGCGGTTTCGTTTGTCGGGCTGCTGTTTCTGTTTATGTGCCTGATTCAAAAATGGGAATGGAACTTTATCATGGTCGCGATGCCTATCGCGCTTTTGATCGGTTCTTTCATCATCGGGGGCACGGTAGAGTCCATCGGTCGTTCCGTGCTCGAACAACGTTTTCTGAAACGGACAGGGCGGCCCGTGAACTAAACGAACCATTCGCGTGTCAATGCGCAAACCCGGGGAAACATTTTTCTCCGGGTTTTTTCGCGTCCGGGCCGTCGACGACTGAAATGATCCCGGGAGAAAATTTTCGTATAATTTCGCCTGATTTTCGAATTTTAAGTTGCCCTGTCACCGGGTCCGTCCAGTCTCCAGGTTATTCGCGTCGCGGCGGGAATAACGAACGTAGATGAAAACCGGTACCCGTTCCATTCCCAGGCGGCACCGCGCGCCGCGGTCGGCCATTCCATCCGGTTCGCGCGAGCTCCGGTTCTTGCTTCCTGTCGCCGCTTTCAGCTGCCTTTTTCTTCTGGGGTGCCTGGCACGGCAGCCGGAAGCACGGGCCGGGCAGCTCGATTTTTCGAAGCGGGATTTTCAACAGGCGGGTCCGGCGCGTCTGGACGGAGAATGGGAATTTTTCTGGCATCGCCTGGCCGGTCCGGAGGAGTTCCGCGATTCAGCCCCGCAACCGGACGGGTACTTCCCCGTGCCGGGCGTCTGGAACGGCCAGGTCCTGAACGACGGCCGCCGGATCGCGGACGGGGACGGGTTCGCCACCCTGCGTCTGCTGGTGCGCCTGCCGTCGAGTATCCGGCGCGCGGCCCTTAAAATTCCGATCCTGTCCACCGCCTACCGCCTCTACGTGAACGGCGAACTGCTCAGCGAAAACGGAGTGGTCAGCCAGACCGCGGAAGCGGGCAGGCCGGAAAATCGTCCGGTCGTGGTCGCGTTCAAACCCGCCCCGGGATTAGGAGCGTGGCGCGAAGCTGAAATCATCGTCCAGGTTTCCAACTACCACATCCAGAAGGGCGGCCTGCGGGTCAGTTTTTTGATCGGGCCGGAGGAGGAAATTCGCACCCTGGACCGCCGTTTGCTCGGCCTGGATTTGCTTTTATTCGGGTCACTGCTGGTGATGGGCCTGTATCATCTCGGTCTGTTCGTACTGCGGCGGGAAGATCGGTCGCTGCTGTATTTCGCCATATTTTGTCTTTTAATCGCTTTACGCACCGTCGTAACGGGCGAACGGTTTCTGGCCACCGCCGCGCCCGGTCTGCTCGGCTGGCAGGCGGAAACAAGGCTCGATTTTTTGACCGTCTGTCTCGCGCCGATCTTTTTCCTGATGTTCATCCGCGCCCTGTTTCCCCTTGATGTTGAAAAATTATTCGTGCGCGTCGTGCAGGGCGTCGGCATCGCCGCTGCGGTCTTTGTGCTGGTTTTTCCGGCCCGAATTTATTCCGGCCCGGTCGTCTGGCTGTTGTATTTTTTTTTGGGCAGCGCGTTGTACGGCACCGTGAAGCTGGTTCTGGCGGCGTTCCGGGGCCGCGATGGCGCCGCGCTTTTTCTGAGCGGTTTCGTCCTGATCATTCTGACCTTCGTGAACGACGTTCTGTACGCGAGCGGCGTGATCAATACAGCACGGCTGGTTCCCCTGGGATTGTTCGGTTTCACCCTGGCGCAGTCCATGCTGCTTTCGATCAAATTTTCGAACGCGTTTCGCCGGATCGAACGTATGTCCCTGTCGATGAGTCGCTTCGTGCCCCAGGATTTTTTGAAATTGCTCGGTCGCGAACGAATTGAAGACGTTGGTCTGGGCGACCAGGTGGAACGGGAGATGACGGTATTGTTTTCCGACATTCGCGATTTCACCGCGATTTCGGAAGGTATGACTCCGGGCGAAAACTTCGCTTTTTTGAACGCGATGCTCCGCCGCCTCGGTCCCCTCATTCGCGATCACGGCGGTTTCATCGACAAGTACATCGGAGACGCGATCATGGCCCTGTTCCCGAATTCGCCCGAGGACGCGGTCCGGGCCGCTATTCGCATGAACGAGGAATTGGAAGCTTATAACGAAAGGCGCGCCGCGAACGGGTACGCTCCGATTATTATGGGCGTCGGGATTCACTCCGGTCGCCTCATGCTGGGAACCATCGGCGAGGAACAGCGCGTGGAAGGAACCGTGATTTCCGATTCGGTGAACCTGGCCTCGCGTCTGGAAGGCCAGACGAAAACGTACGGGGCGCGGATCCTGATCAGCGAAGCCGTGCTCTTTGGTCTGGCCGATCCCGATCGTTACAGCCTGCGGATGCTCGGGCGGGCCACCCTCAAGGGTAAACGCGAACCGGTCTCGGTGTTCGAGGTATTCGACGCCGATCCCCCCGAAGCCCGCGCCCGGAAACTGGGTTCGCGAAGGCAGTTCGAAAAAGCAATCCAGGCTTTTTTTAACGACGATATCGAAACCGCGCGGCGGCTCTTCAGCGCTATTCAGGACGAAAATCCAGCGGACGGAGCCGCGGCCTATTATCTCGCTCGCATCCAGGAACTCCCCGAACATCCAACCACAACAGCCCCGGAAACGAAACCATGAGCGATACCACCATCTCTTACCCTGGCATGACCGGCACAACGTTCGGCCCTGTGTTTTTACAGGAAAACGGGTTACAGTTCAAGGTGTACGTCAATTCGCGAAAATCGGGTGTCCAGTGGGTCATCACGTTTCGTCGCAAGGGGCAGACCCTGCCCGAGGCTGAAACGGTCATCAGTCGGCTGGACTTCGACGGTACCACGGGGAAAACGTACAGTCTTTCGCTTACCTCCGCGAATTTTCCTCTGGCGCCCTGGAGCTGGACCGATCCGAACGCGTCACCCGCATTGAATACGTACGGCTGGGACCTGATCGTCTTTCAGGCCTCCGACAATTCCGTGCACGGAACCAATACGTTTACGATCGCCAATCAATCCAACCCGCCGGCCGAAAGTGTCTGGGCCACGCTCACTCCGGCCGGAGCCACTCCAAACGGCGCGTTCGCCCCGGCCACCCTGTCGGCGAACGGTCTGACCTTCTCAGTAAGTGTTCCCAATAGTTCGGCGTATTTAAATGTTTCGCGCGTTGTTACGTTTCGACTGCCGGGCGGACTCATCCAGCCCGAAACCGTGATCAGTCAATTCGAGTTTATCCAGACGAAAACAACCGCGACCTATACGCTAACGGCGGCCAATTTCCCGAACGCGCCCTGGTCCTGGACCGACCCGAACGCCACCCCCGCTCTCGGCGTGTATGCCTGGGAATTCGTCCTGTTTCATCCGCGCGATTACGAAATTCACGGGAAGACTCCCTTTCAACTGGCCGGCGATCCCAATGCTCCGGCCGGGCCGCTCACGATTTATGGTTCGCCGACCGCCACGTTTTCGCGGGCGTACCTGGCGGCGTACGGGCTGTGCGCGCAGGTGCAATTCGGTACCTCACATTCGACCGGTTCGCAACATTTTCTGACCTTCCGTCGTCCCGGTCACGATATCGAATCCGAAAACACGATCAGTCGCCTGAACTGCAATCCCGCGGGCACGCAGACCTTCTTTTTTTCGCCGGACAATTTTCCGAAGGCGCCCTGGGACTGGAACGATCCGACAAAATCGCCGGCGCTGAGTTCGTTCGAATGGGAACTGGTCCTCTATTCGCAGTCGAAAAAAGTGGAATTGTCGACTCCTCTGCACATTTCGCAGACCGACATCGATTCTCCGCCGAACTGTCCCACGAATTTCACGGCGTCGCTTGCCCCGGGTTCGCTCGAATCCGCCGCCTGGTCTCTTCCCGCGCAAACCTCCGGCATTCAGAATTTCCTGGTGCGACTCGCCTGGGTCGACGGGAACGGAAACCGGCAGCACCAGGACTGGAGCACGAGCGGTCCGACAATCGCCACGATCGGTCCGCAGACGATTGCGACCGCCTTCTTAGCCGGCCAGGCTTTCACAATCAGCGTGGCCACGAAGTATCCCGGAGCGCCCGACCGCTGTCTGGGGCCGGTCGCCGAACTGAGCGGGACCATGCCCGGGGTCGAACTGCTCCAGGCCGGCTACGGGAACGGCCAGTTCTCTTTTCAATTGCGTCCTTCCCCGAATCAAACGGGAGCGTACACCTGCGCCTACCAGGCGCTCATTCAATGGTCGCTGCCTTCGAGCGGTTCGCTCCCGCTCAACCTGGGCGACGAAACCACGCCGCTCACCGACGGCCTGATCAGCGGATCGGTACCGGCGGCGATTCCGGACGGGCCCGCGCGCCTGACCGTCTATTCGCAAAAAATCGAAGGAAATCTAACCACGCGAAGTCCGGATTCTCCGGCAGGCGGGGTGATTTGTGTCACTGAAGCCCCGACGGTGCGGACCCTGACGTTCGACCCGGAAACGAACCTCATTCAGTTCACGTTTCAGCAGCCCATGCGCCTTACACAGGGGATATCGCAATTTTTCGCGATCCTGCAGGTCTTTACGCCCGACCCGACCGCCCCGAACGGTTTAACGCAAAACGAACAATATTTCGCGCTCTCTGAAACATCCGATCCGAACGCGACCGGTTTTCGCGTTCAGTCGGGATCCGGCGACGACGCGATTCTGGCGGGAACGATCGATGGGAGCGCGCTGGACCCGGCGGAGGGTTTCGCGCTGGAATTGTGCGGGGCGGGCGGACCTCCGGCACAACGCAACGGGGTAACTACCGGTCTCTTTTTCGGACCGCCGGACGTTTCTCTTTTCAATTCCCAGGTCAGCGCGGTAAATGTGCGAAGAAGCCAGGGTGTTTACGGCGGTCAACCGCCCACGCTTTTGAGCGTGGCCTACGGCCAGACGGGGCAAGGTGAACCCTGCCTGTTCGTTGATTACGATCCCCATCGCAGCAACGAGCTTTATACCTTCTTTTTACACTCCAGCGATAGCGTACGGGCGGACCAGTATGGACCGGAATTCGGCTGGGTACCGTACGCGACCGTGAGCCTCCCATTCGCGCGCCCGGTTCAAGCGACCGATCAGTATACCCTCGATTCGGTCATGAAAACCACGACCCAGGACGCGGAAGGGAACACTGTACCGATGAAAAGCCCCACCGGGCCCAATCCGCCCGCGAAGGTGATTCTGGCGCGGCCACTCGGGTTGAGCGCTGACTTCGACGCCACGGCCGGCCAGATCCAGCTGCAGTGGACCCAGGATTCCATGTTCGGCGTGGACGCCTTCCAGGCCCGCCTCACCCCCGCCTCCGGCGATCCCCTGTATTCGACGCCCGATCGGAATTTCACGAATACCTCGGGCAACTATGCGCTGACGATCACGGTCGCCTCCGTCCCCGGTTTTGATCCGGGCGAGGTTTATTCAGTGAGCCTGGTCGGGCTGGGCAATGCGTATCCGGAGTGGTCCGACATTCAGTTCCAGGTCATCGGGCCCTGGAGCGATTCGGTGCCGCTCGGTGATCATGAGCTCCAGGTTTCGAATCCGGTTTTTACGGAAGTGAGCGTGGATACTTCTCCCGCTGGCGCTGAAAATTTGCGATTAACCGCCACCTGGGAGGCCGTCGACGGCGCGACCGCGTACGTCTTACAGGTGTACAATCATGAGAGCGGTCCCGGACATTCGGGCAATTACCAGCGTTTACCACCGGGCACCACCACCGGCAGCGTCGATTTCCAGTCCGGGTCGGCCGATCGCGCCCTGATCATCGCATTGTTCGGGTCCGGTACCGATACGAGCAGCGATCCGGTGGCGATGCTCGTGGACGCGCCCACAACCGCCCGCCTCGATTTTATTCGCGTGGGTCAGAATGGATTCGGGTTTCGCGGGACCTGGACGCCGCTGAGCGATCCCGCGCTGCCGTACCGCGTCGAACTCGGTACCGACGCGCCCGCGCCGTTCTGGAACGATCCGAATCCGCTGACCGCTCCCGGAGCGAGCGGCATCGAACCGGATTTCGCGGCCGTTGACGGCCGGCCGGTCCCGAACTGTACCTACACCATGCGCGTGCGCGCGACGGACGAAATTCCGGGCGCGATCCAGGGGGAGGTTATCCGGCGCGCCGGTCCCTGGAGTTCCCTGGCCACGGCTCCCCCGTATCTGAGCGGCTCGGATCAGTACGACGCTCGCGGGCGTTTGCTCACGGCCACCCGGGGCGGGGCCAGCGCGGTCATGACGTACGACGAACGCGCGAACCTTATTCATGTAACGACGACGGTATCCGGCAATGAGTGAAATTACCCTGACGTATTCGAGCGAAACGGCCGCCGTTTCCGTATTAAATTCCGCGTCGGGCGCGTACGTGTCCACCGCCCTGACGTACGCCGAAACCCCGCGCGCGGTGACGATCACGTTCTGGGTCCGCGGTTTCGCGGAAGGCACTCTGCTGGCCTGGGGGGACCAGGTCGCGCTGGCTCTCGCGGCGGACGGAGCGCTTTCCATTCGCCTTGACCGTCTTTCGCTGGAAACGGGCGCGAGTCTGGCCGACGGCGACTGGCATCACATCGCCCTCGGGCTGGCTCCGGCTGATATTTTTTTATCTGGATGGCGAAATCGTTTTACAGGCCGCCGCGGCGGTGCCGCAATTCCCGGCCACGGGGGCGAACGTCGCGCTCGGCGAAGCCCTGAAAGGCCGGACGGACGCGGGCCTGAGCGAGTTACAAATTTTCCCCGGCCTGCCGGTGGACTCCGTACTTATCACGGAAATGGAACGGCGCGCCCTGCCGGGCCGGAGCTACCTCCTGCGCCTGGCGCTCGACGGCACGGACGCGGACGGTCCGGTCGTGCCCGGGGCCGCAGAACCGGCGGACGCCGGCCAGGGCGAACCTTCCGTTCCGGAGACCTTCGTCCAGGCGAACCTCTTTCTGCGTACGGCGACGGCCCTCGATCTGGCCTGGACTCCCGCCGCCGGTCAGACACGGCTGGTTCTCACCGACGATCTGCGTTTTTCGCGATTTTTTCAGATAAATTCAGGGGACGCGCAATTAAAGGTTACGGCCGCGAATACGGCCGACGGCCTCGATCTACCGATCCATCGCCTGTATACGGCGCGCGTCCAGTCCGGGCCCGTGGAGGGCGCGTGGACCGATCTCTTGAGCGATACGGACCCATCCCGGCCACTCAACCTCCAGACGCCGGTCGTTACCTTCGAATATCCTGTGGACGACGCGCCCACGCAGCCCGCGGACCCGCCCGACGGGGATCCGCCCGCGAGCCCCGATCCCGTGCAGCCTCCAGAAAAAAAACTGATGGCGCGCTGGAATATCCTCGACCAGGCAGAAGAATACGAAACCGCACAGACCACGATTCACACCGATGATCCGACGCAGAACGAAACCGCGGCCCCGGTCACGGGTACGGACCTGTCGCTTGACTGTACGGCTCTCCTGACCAACGAGGAGGATAACCGGGCCTATCAACTGATCGTGCGGGGCCTGACCCCGAGCTGCCGTACGCGGGGGCCCGGGTCCCCGGCGCCCGACATCATTTCGCCTGAACCGCTGGTCACAGTCATTGAGGAGCAACCTGACGAAGGCGATGGCAACGACGATCCGAACGATCCGGTCAAACGATTGGCCGTCAATTTCCCGGCCGCGCAAAACGCCACCCTGTACTACCTGGAAGTCGTCCAGACAAAAAACGCCGACGGGACCGACACTACCGACGCGACGCCGACGGCCGTTATGTTATCGCAGGCCTATCCGGTCGCTGATGCGGATTCCGGTTCCGAAAGCGGGAACGAGGGCGAGGGCTCCGGGGAATCAAACGACCAGGAAAATCAACCGGACAGCGGCGCGCCGTACGTATTCAAAGAGTACGGTGTAGTGCCGGGCGCAACGTACCGCGTTTCGCTGCGTGCGCTCGGCGCGGGAATGATCGCGGCCTGGTCGCGCACGGATTACAAAGTCCAGGCCCTGGACCGACCGGTACCCGTTTTCAAGCTGGAAACATGGCAGAGTGGGAACGATCTGCTCGTAGCCTGGCCCGATGTGCGCACCCAGGATCAAATCGACGCCGCTCTGACGGTCACGTACGAAGTTCGCCTCTATAGTAAAGGTGAAAACGGCGACCCGGTTCAGATCGATCCGCCCACGGGGCAGGATCCCCCGCCGTTCAAAGAAAATACCGAGGCGGGCCGGCAGTACACAGTCCCGTACGCGAAGCTTGCCGAAACCGACGCTTTCGCGGTACTCGTGCGCGGCCGGGCGGAAGGAAACACCGGGCCCTGGAATGAACTGCCCGATCTCAGTCCGCCGCCCGAGGCCACCTTCGTCTACGCCGGAGGCGACGGGAATCCGGGTACTTTGAAACTCAGCTGGGACGTGGCGCCGGGCGCGCAGTGGTATCACGCCCGCCTGTACGCGCCGGGGCAGCAAATGCTCACCGAAGCCGCGCCGTCCGATCAGGCCACGCGCGAGTTGAATCAGACCTATTCGGGAACGAGCGGAACGACACCCGGCGCGGCCGTACGGACTCTGGCCGCCGGGTGCATTTCGACGATTCGGTCCGAAGAGACCACGGTGCTCGGCCGTCCGTTCCTGCAACCCCTCCGCGCGAATTTCCCCGAAATCGGAACCGCGTCGATTCAGGCGAACTGGAACTACAGCCGTGTCGGCAACATCGACGTCGACTTTGTCGTAGAATTATACCAGGGCGCGAGCGGTACGGGGGCCCCGGACTGGGCTCCGCTACTTTCGCAGCGCGTGACGCCCGCCACGCAAAACAATCCTTTCACGTACACGTTTTCCGACGCGCGCCTCCAGGCCGGCGTGGTCTACATGGTGCGGGTCCAGGCATCCGAACGCGCGCAGCCCGCGAACACGGGGGCGTGGTCGAATCATGAAAATGCCGGCGGATTGCCGAAGGTCCGGGGCGTCCAGGTCGTCGTCACGGACAGCGACGATCATACCGTCGCCGCGCGCTGGTTGCCGGTCGCCGTGTCGGGCATCGTCTACGATCTGCGCGTGGAAAATCCGCTCGGTCTGGCGGTCGATATCAGTCCGGACGAATCCGATTCCACGGTGGTAATGAGCGCGGAGGTGGACGGAACTGACAACGTGCCGTATTCGTTCCTCGTGCGCGCGCGCAAGGTGGGCGACAGCACTCCCTACGCCGACGGAGACGTCGGTCCCTGGTCCGATCCGGTCGGATTTATGTTCACGGAAACCGACGATGACCCGGAGGAAAAACCGGGGAACCAGGGCAACGCGCCGATCGTCGCCGAACCGATCAACGTGGCGGCCGGTACTTATTCCTACTCGCGGACTTTGATCAGCGTACGCGGGGTGGAACCGGTCGCCCTGAACGTTTATTACAATACGTTCACCCCCATCGATTCGGCGGGTCCGATCGGGCGACGCTGGGGCCACGAGTACAGTACGCGCATCGACGGAGCGGGTACTCCCGGCGTAAGCATACGGTGGGGCAACGGGGCCGTGCAGGTTTTCCAGGGGCCGGAGGGATTGTTCGGATCGTACCAGGAACAGGGCGTCCAGAGCGGGAGCACGCTGGTGTACGTCGTTCTGGAGGGAGCCACCGCCCCGGTCTACGTCCTTGTTCACAAAAATAGAAAAAAATTCATTTTTGACGAATCAGGGCGATTGTCGCGCGTTCGTTCGCCCATCGGTCGTGAGGTCGTGCTCACGTACTCCGCGTCCGGCCTCGACCGGGTGACCGACGCGGGGAGCGGGCGGTATCTCGTTTTCGCCTGTAATGCGGACGGGACGATTCAAACGATATCGGACGGGGGCGGACGTACCGTCGCTCTGGGCTACGCTGGCGGCGATCTGGTAACGATTACCGACCCGTTCCGCGCGTCCGACCGGACGGTGGCCGACGCTCTGCTCGATACTTCGATTACGCTGCGGTTCGCCTACTGGAGCGGCGAGGACGGGCCGACCTCTTTACTCAAGACGATCGCGGATCAAAAGGGCCGGACCTTTCTGTATAACGAGTACGAGAGCAAGGCGACCCAACCGGTCGTCGAAAAACGGCGCATTTTGTTACAACAGGACGCCCGGGCCCTGGCCCTCCCGGCGGCGCAACGCTACGGTGTCAGTTTCGCGTATGTTCCCGGGCGGTCGGTGAACGCGGCGGCGACCGTGCTCTCCACCGTAACCGACCGCGAAGGATTTGTTTCCCGGTATCTGTGTTCGGCGGCCAACGGCCGGGTGCTGGCGGCGGTCTTTTTCCTGGAAGCGGGCACGCCCTCGGCCACCACACCCATCAAACGTCTCACGCGAAGCTACGATCCGTTTCTCAATCTCGCGGGGGAATGTATCTACGAAGGTCCCGCGGGCACGGACCCGTTTTCCAACGGCCGGACTGACCCGGGCACGACCGGACCGACTGAAATCCAGGTCGCGTACCTCAGCGACGACCGGGGACGATTGACGAACGTTTCGTATCCCGGCGAGAACGATGTGGGCATTCCGGGCGCCGTGCCCAATCAAACGGCCGCGTACGCGTACGACGTCGACGGTCGGCTCGTCACCAGGACGGATGACATCGGCAACCAGGTTCGTTACGTGTACGACGCGCAAAATCTTCTACGAACGGTGGTGGGCCCCACCGGGGGGACGCGCGGTCGCGTTTACAGGGGTGACGCGAGCGACGCGGTGAGCGGGGCGGACGGTCGCGCGATTCCTGGCCTTGTGGCGCGGGAATACGAACAATTTCCGGCCGCGACCGGAACCCTCGATCCGCGTCAATTCGCCGCGTATGCATTCGAATATTATTCAGGCGAAAACGCGGACGGCGCGCCAGGCGATCTAAAGCAGGTCACGGACCCGGCGGGGAACCGGACTCTGTACACCTGGAACGCGAGCGGGTTTCCGGCGTCCGTGCGGGTCTTCGCGTCCGGGGCGGTCGATCCGGTCCAGGAACGAACGCTCGAATGGGACGACGCCGGTCGCCTGAAAACGTACGGAGAGCGCAGCGACGATCAACCCGCCGCGGCCTTTACAAAATTTTATTACGGGTACGACGAAAACGGCAATCTCGCCAGTTATACGGACGCGCTGGGCGGAGAAACCATCTACGAGTACGACGAAGACAATCGCGTGCGGCATGTGCGCTATCCGCCGGGTTCGGGCCCGGATATCCGGCGAACGTTCGCGTACGACCGCGAAGAACGGTTGAACCGGATTCAATACGGGGACGACGACCAGACCGTCCACGTCAGCCAGTCGTTCAATTACGACGGGATCGGGCGCTGGCTCTCGGGAACGAACGAAATCCTGGTGCGAACCGATACAACCCGCGGCGTGGGACCGGTCCCCGGGCCCGGCGCGGGCCACCCGCTCACGCTTACGTTTTCACAGATCGATACAGGCAATGCCAGCGCCGTGGCGGAGAGCCGCACGCTAATCACTGACGTTCTCGGTCGCGTTCGCTCGCGTACCGACCGCCAGAACCGGGTTACGCAAATTTTGTACGGCAGCGAACCGGTCACGCCCCTTCCGCCGGGAGCGCCCGGTCCGGTTTTTAATCGAACGGTAACGGTGACACTGCCTCCGGCTGCTTCCGGTCTGAACCCGGGGACGATCGTATTAAAGTACGACGCCCTCGGTCGTCTGATTTCACGAACGGAGCCCGGTGGCACGCGCACCTTCGTGTATGCTGATCTGGAACGAACGGTCACGCTCCGGGACGAAGCGGGTCGTTCAGAGGTGGTCACCCTGGATGAACTGGGGCGCGTCGCCTCCGTGGCCGGCGGCGGCACGGGGCCGGGGGACGATTTACCGCTCACGCGCGCCTATCGTTACGATCCGCTCGGGCGATTGTCGCGGACCGACGAAACCGGTTCGTTCGGCGCGACCGGCGCGAACGTGCGGACGATTTCAACCAATTTCGCCTATTCGTTCGATGCTACGATTTCAGGTCCGTGCGTCACCGTCACCGGACCTTTTGTGGCGACCGCCGGGTCGGGGCCCACGCAGGTGCTGGTGTACGACGCCGCCGGTCGCCTGCGAAAACACATCCCGGACGGGAACGCGCTCTACACGCGAACCTGGGAGTATTCGGCCCAGGGTTTGAACCTCTCGTTTACGAACGCGCGTGGCCAGACCGTTCAATACGCGTACGACAATCTGGGCCGGTTTTTATCCGTGGCCTGGCCGGACCCGGTCGACTCCACGCAAACCCTGAGCCTGGCGCACACCCTCGACGACGCGGGTCGGCGCGAGAATACCAACTTACTGCGCGGTGGGACGACGGTCGCCAGCGTCGCGCGTTCCTTCGATGCGGACGGCCGTCTATTATCGCGCACGCTGAGCGCCAACGGGACGGCCCGGGCCATCGAGTATGCCTACTACCCGGAAGGGGCCCTGCGAACCTTGACCTATCCCGGCGGGGATTTCGTCCGCTACGATTACGACGGACTTGACCGCCTGACCGGCGTGACCGACTGGACCGGAAATCTGCACGGTTATACGTATACGCCGGAGGGACGCGTGGCCACGACGACTTTTCAGGCTGCGGCCGGTGTCGCGCGAACGACAGCCTGGTTCGGGTACGACGCCGCCGGGCGACTCAGTGAACAAATACAGCTACGGGCCGACGGTACGATCCTCGCGTACGAATCGCTCGCGGCCGGTACCGCGCCGGGCCAGTCCACCGGGCAGTCGATTTTGCCGCTCGCTCCCATTCTTGCGGCGGAAGACCGGTCGCTCGCGGTCGACGGCGATAATCGCCTGAGCGAAGCCGGGTACGACGGGGACGGCAATCTATCCCAAACAGCGGCGGGGGCCATGGTCGCGTACGACGCGTTCGGTCGCGTGGTGGGCGTCGACCGGCCGGCGGGAGCGGGGGTCCAGGCCCGGGCGGATCTGTTCGATTTCGATCCGGACGGTTCGCGCGCGGGTGTCACCCTGGGCGCCACGCGTCGGACCTTCCTGGTGGATCCGCGCGAATTTCGCAGTCCTCTGATCGAGCCGGTACCATGCGAATTTTCGGCGGGCGTGGCCACGAGTCCCATGGGCCTCACGAGCCTGGTTCCGGACGGTCCCTGCGCGTGCGCTCCGGGCGTGGACCGCGTGCTTGAAATCTACGACGAATCCGGCAATCGAACCGATCGGTTTTTGTACGGAACGGGGCTGATCGCGCGGGCGCGTTCCGCGGAAGGCCTGGAGCTGTATCGTTTCGACGCGCGTGGTTCAACGCTCGCGCTGACGGACGAGGCGGGAGCGGTACTTGCGGCGTACGCGTACGATGTCTATGGAAGAAAAACAGCTTCGTCCGGCGATGATGGAAACAACCCCTTCCTCTACAATGGGCGGGACGGCGTCCAGGACGACGGCAACGGCCTGCTGTATCTCCGGGCCCGCTCGGTCGATCCGGTCTATCGGCGATTCGCCACAAAGGATTTTTTATTCGGTGACGCGAATGCGCCCGATACCCTGAACCCCTACGCCTTCCTGGACGGAGACCCGGTCCGGCGCGTGGATCCGCTCGGACTGGTGGCCTCCGCGATGGGCCTGGGCTGGGGGGCCATCGCGGCCATCGCGGCGATCGTCGGTATCGCGGTAGTGGCCGGGCTGATCTATGCCCTCGGCCAGGACTCCGACTCGCCGGTGGCGGACCGGGACAACGGGCCGTTCGGCGGGGGCGATCCAACCTCCGATCTTCTCCAGGCCATGGGATCGGTGGAAGGGGAATGTCCCTGTACTGTGGCGGGTGTTTCCGTGGCGCGCGGGCCGGTGACCCTGCCAGGCGTCGGGTTGGGTCCAGTTCCCGGAATTCCGGGCATTCCCGCGCCGGGGCGTGCGGACCTCCCGGGCCTCCCCGGTGGCCCCGGGATGCCGATTCGCATGATTCCGCTGCCAGACCTTTTAAGAGAAATTAAAGCTCCCGGTCTCCCCGACGTCTCCGGGATGCGCCGGAGTCGGGTGACGGCGGCCGATTTCCTCCGGGGCCTGTCGCAAGGGAAAATAGTATGGAAAATTTGATCGATTATTATT
>CAZVZS010000053.1:0-17886 GCA_964631535.1 uncultured Leptospiraceae bacterium | reverse complement strand
CGTACGTTCGCGATCAGGCCGTTGCCTCCAACGCTGTCGCGTCCACAGGCGTGTGCGGTTTGAACTGGACCCTGGCAGGGGACCGGATCGTCGCCGGGTACGGCGGAACCGCGTCGTATTCGGACGCGCGGTACATGCGTCTGGGAGGCTCGGGGTCCGGCCGGCTCATTTACGATTCGCGGGACGAAAGCGGACGGTTTGTGTATCTGGTCGCCACGGATCCGCTGGTGCGCGTTTATTTCGACGAGGGCGCCAATGTCTGGGAAGTTCACGAAGCCGACGGAACGGTCGCGGTGTACGGTGACGAGGCGCGCGATGAAACCGTGGAGTACGCGGTGGTTTTCGCGAATCGGTTTGGCGTCGGCGGTACGCCCGCGGTCCAGTCGCGCGTGCCCACGACCTGGATGCTCGCGAAAAAGCGCCTGGCCTTCGGTCAACAAATTGTGTTCGAATACGAAGCCGACCGCGCGCGCGTGGACGAAACTTCGAACCAGGGTCTGGAATACACGCGCGCAACGTACCTGAGCGCCATCAACGGAATCGCCGGCGATCGTATTGAACTTGTTTACGCGGAACGCGAGCCGTACGAATACACTCCGTACCACGGGGCCCTGGCGTCTCTGTACCAGGACCGGTACGAAACGCGCTACCTTTCCGCGGTGCGGCTGCTTTCTCCTGCTGGCAACGTTCTGCGGGAAACGCGACTCTCCTACGATACCATCGGCGATGCGGACGCTTACCGAAAAAGAACGCTCGTTTCGGTCACCGGTTGTACGGCGGCGGACCCGGGCCCGCAGCCGACGTACTATCGCGTGGACCCGGACACGCGCTTCACGTATTTCGGCCAGTCGGGCGGGGACGGAGTCAGTCGCGCCACACCGCAGTCGGGTACCGCGCTCTACGGGGCTCTCAAACAAATCATCCTGCCGTCTGGCCTGAAAAATTCGCTTTCTTATCAAACGGTGCGGATGGGCGCGTCGCAGCGTGACGCCGCCGTAGACCTGGAGGGTGGCAGTGATCCCCGCGCGTACTTTGCCGGAGATTATTCTCTGTTGACCGCGTATACAGGGACTGCCCTGCGCCTGGTGCCCTGCACGCGAGAAGGCCGCTGGATGGCGGCCGCGCCGGTGAGTCTCACCTGCTCCTCTGAGGCGTATACGCGAGCCCAGGTGGTCGTCCATGAAAATTGTTTCGCCGTGCTGGCGGGAAGCGCGCTTTACCTTGCCTACCGCGACGCGCGCAGACCCGATGCCTGGACCTCGAATCAATTTGTGGTCAACGCGGGAGACCCGGTGCTCGCGGGTTCGGATCGATTTTTCGCCGTACTCGACCGGAGTACCGGCCAGATGAGCAAATTTACGTTCACGAACTCGGGTGGCACGCTCGCCTGGTCCCTGACCGCCGCGCCCATGTATCCGGCGGGCGGTGCTGGCTCCATCGCCGCCAAAAACAATACCCTGCTGGTGTTGGCCGTTGCCGCGTCCGTCCAGGGCAACCCGATCCTGAATTTTACGATTCAGGTTCTGGGCGAAGACGGCCGGTGGAGCCAGACCGGCACCCGACGACAGGGCGATTTTTCCAGCGTACCCTCCAGGATCGATCTGACCGCGGGCGACGGTTTCGCCCAGGCCACCTGCGGTACCGGTACCCCGGGCGGCCGGGTTCCGCTTTTCGTCGATTACGTAGCGTTTACCTGGGACGCCGATTTTCGCAATCTTACATCAGAATACCTGACCGGGCGAAATTCGGCACCGGCCGCCGCGGCGGCCGCGCGCGAGTCCGTCGCCTACGTGCCCCCGCGCGCCAGTGTCGCCGGCTGGCAGGTCGGTGTGGACGAAAACCAGTTTCGCCTGATAAACGAAAAGGACTGGCGCCAGATCGATCTCAAACAACTGCTCGATTACAGTCCCCTGAAACAGGCCCTGACCACCGCCGGGCCGATTCTCGGTGAAACCGAAACCGGGAGCAAATCCAGTTATTTCCTGGTGGGGCAGGACCCCGCCGGCAAAGCCCGCGTGGATTTGCTCCTTTCACAGATGAGCCAGGACCGACCGGTCGCCTCACAGAGCGGGGCGGATCTGGAACCGGCGTACGTGGTACTGAACGGCACCCTGTATTACCGTGACTGGAACAACGGACTCGCGACGAACGGGTACTGGGTCCAGGCCAGCGGGATCGGGTCCATGCCAGCGGAGACCGGTACGGTCGCGCTCGGCGACGGGTATTTGGCGTACGAAACAGGCGGCGACGTTCAGGTGTACGCGCTGCGCGAAGGCGTCGCCACGCGCGCGGAAACTCTCTCGGGCCGGCAAATCCTGGGAGCGGGACCGAAGGCTTTCGCGGTTTACAGTGGCAGTCTTGCGAGCCCGGCCGCCGTAACCCTCCACCGGTACGCCGACGGCGCGGTCACCGGACTCATTGCCGTTCCGGCCCTGGCCGGGACGGCCGTGGACGACGGCGAACGGATCATTACGACGACATGCACACTGGCGACCGGGAACAGTACAGCGAACGGCGCGAGCCTCTTCACCGACGGACCGGGTTTCAATCGGGTGGCAATAACCGCCACGGGGGCCTCCGGTCTTTCGACGGGCAGCCAGGAGTATTACTTTTTCACCGGTCCCTCCGACGGAAGAACGGGAACGGCCGCGCTCACTATGAATTATCCCGACCCGGGATCGACCGACCCCGTCGCCTCCCTGCTCTGCGGCATGGGATACACCCACACAATCAAAAACACGAACGGAGTCGAACAATCGAATACAACCACGGCGTATCAGGTAACCCTGGGTACGGCGGGCGCCGCCGACGCCACCGTGCGGGTTCGCGTCGCGCGGACCGACCTGACCGTGAACGACCTCGCCACATTTCGCGAGTTCGATTACGATTCCATAGGACGCGAAATAGCGTGCCGGGCGAACAGCTACGACCTGTCGGGGGCCATGGTGACGGAAGAAACCCGGTCCACGTATTTCGACGCCTATCCGGAGTACGCCGGCGCCAAGGCGAATCTGAGCGGAGTGCGTGTTTCGACCTTACGCCAGGTGCGGACCGGTGCCGGGTCCTTCGTCGTGACTGACGTTTCCGTAACCACGTTTCGCGACTGGAACGCGGGTGCGGACGGCGGGGAACACTGGGCCCCGTTCAAACAGTACCTCGGCACCGCCCCGGACGCGGACCCGGCCGTTGCGGTAACCTTCGACGCGACAAACCCCCTGGCGGAGGCAGCGCCTTCCGCCTTCACCATCGCCTCGGTCGTCCTGGAACGTACGGCGAGCGGCTGGCCGAAACTCACGCGCGACGCGGGGGGCCGGTTTCATTCGTTCGTATTCGACGCGGCCACGGGCACGATTCCGGTAGCGGGTTTCGCCGGGGCGCGTTACGACCTGGACCAGTGCGCGTACACGGGCTTCGAAGCGTACGAGCCCCGCGAATTCGGCGGCTGGTTCTCCGCCGACGGGCGCGCCCTGACGGGCAATATTCGTTCCGACGACAGTTTCACCGGAACGCGTTCGTACTACCTGGCAGCCGGCGACAGCGGGCCGTGCCGCGAATTTTTTCCGGAGGCGTCGAGCGGTCGTTTCGTATTTTCCTGTTACGCAAAAGGTGAGGCGAATTATACTGGCCGCGCCGTCTGGCGCATCGGCGTGTACGCGGTGGATTCGCTGCTGCAGACCCTGGAACTCCCCGTGCCCGCCACCGCTCAGCGCTGGACCTATCTCCAGAAAGTGATCGATCTGCGGGCGATCGTGCTGGGCGCCGGCCAGGCCTGGCCGGGCCCGTATTCTCTGTTTTTTACCTGCGACAATTCCAGCGGAGCGGACGCGGTGCGCCTGGACCATCTGCGGTTCGCGCCCGTTGACGCGGGTTTCACGGCGGCGGCGTACGATTTCGACCGGCGACTGGCCACGGCCATGGTCGGAACGAACGGTGAAGCGCGGCGAACGCTTTTCGACTCCGCGGACGTGCCGGTCGGAATCGTCGCCGGGCCCCAGGAAGCGGGGAGAGCGGAACGCACGCGGGCGCTGAGCGCGAATTCGATTTCGCGTCTGTTGACGGGAACGGACGCGGTGGATCCGAATCTGCCCGACCACGCTCTGAACGTCACGCAGTGCCGCCAGAGCGCGATGATCGATTTTCGCAACGCGCGCGGGTCGGACTGGTCATTCGCCGGCGGGGCGGGCGCCTGGGAGTTCCAGAATGGGGCCCTGGTGGGAACGGGCGGTTCGTCGGTGACGGCCGCCTTTGCGGGCTTTGACGTGGCCTTCTTCGCCCTGCGCGTGAGGCTGGCACGGCGCGACGGCGGTGCCGTGGTAACCACAGGAACCGACCAGGTAATGGTCACGCGCGACGGGTCCGGCTGGCACCTGGGTGGTTCGCGCGTGACGGGCGCGTATTCCGCGAGCGGGGCGGCGGGCGCTTTGAACGAAGATTTGTTGCTGGTCGTGGTGGATAATTTCGCCGTCGCGTACGCGGACGGAAGACAGTTGTTCGCCGCCCCAATAAATGCCGGGTCCGGGAACCCGGGGCCCGTGAAACTGGGCGTGGGCGGCCAGGGAACGGCCGCCTTCCGGGATTTCGCGCTGTGCGACGAGCCCGCCCCGCATCTGAATTTTTCCGATGCCACCGGGCGAACGACGCAATCCCTGGCGATTCTCGGGGGTCTGCCGCTTGCCGAAGATGAAACCGGCGCTCCCGTCACCGGCGTGCGCGGTCTTGACGCGGGCGCGCTCTACGACGAACTGGGCCGCCAGATCGCCGGGCGCCGTCCGACTCCGGTCAGTCTCCAGTTCAATTCGTCCGGGCGACTCACGGCCACTCCGACCTCGTACCTTGCCGCGCCGAACGGTACGCCCGTCAGCCGGACGGACTATTTGAACGGCACGGGGGAAACCACGGCGGACGGCACCGTCCGCACCATCCGCGATTATTTCCAGACCCTCTACGAACCGGGAGCCTTCGCCTATCCGGTACAGGCGGTCCTCCCGCACGCCACGGACGCGGAGGCGGCTGATTTCACTAAAACAGTAAATTTATTGAATGACGCGAATTGCGACGTTTTCGCCGACATCGTGGGGTCCCCTTCGTCCGCGCGTTTTGCCATCGCCGAAACCATCGACGGCAACGGCACGAAGTCCTACGCCCTGGCCGATCTGTTCGGCCGTCCGCTGCTGCGGCGCGTTCTGCTGGCGGACGGAAGCAGTCTGACGACCGGGACGGTCTACGACGCGGCGGGCAATCTGATCGAAACGCGGCCGCCGAATTTTTACCGTCCGCCGGCCGCCTCGACCGCTCGCGACTGGGTGGAAACGCGGACCTTCGATTTTTTGCGCAGGCAGCTCACGCACACGACGCCCGACGCGGGGACGACCTTGTTTTTGTATGACACCGCCGGGCGTCTGCGGTTTCGGCAGAGCGCGAGCAACTCCGCCGCGCGCAAAGTGGTCTACCGCAAGTACGACGGGGCGGGCCGGGTGATTGAAAAAGGCCTGATCGACTGGAGTGCTTCGTTCAGCTCTCTGCAAACCTACGTCGACCGTTCCGCCTGGCCGGTGACGGACAACGTGAGTGATACGAACTACCAGGCCGGTGAATTTCGCAAAAAATATGAATACGATTTCGACGCGAATGAACCGGGCGCCCTGTACCTCCTGGGTCGCCTGCGGCGGACCCTGATCAACAACAACGCGGCCGAAGGAAATCCGGCACCGGACGCGGAAACCCGCTCGTACGACGCGGACGGGCAGGTGAGCGTTCACACGGCGCTCGTGCGCGCGGCGGGGGAGGAAACGTTTTCCACCGCGTACGCGCGGGACGAAAACGGCCGCGTGACCTGTATCACCTATCCGGGTACGGATGGCGAATCGCCGTTAAAAGTCGGTTATTACCACGACTGGCTCGGTCGTTTGATTTCGATCGGAGACGCTCCGGACGATCAGGCGGGATTGAAGGACCGCTACGCGGCCTACGCCTACGACCGCCTGGGGCGGATCGTAACCGAGAAGCTCAACAACGAGGCGGTGGCCGATGGGGAGCCGGGCGAGGGCGGCGAAAACGGCCTGGCCAGTGTGGCGCGCACCTACGGCTTCGATGTCACGGGGCTGCTTACGAAAATCGACGACCCGTATTTTCGCGAAAATTTAGAATATACGATACAGGGCGAATCATTACCCCAGGACCCGCCCGCGTCGCCCCGCTACACCGGACGGATCAACGCCACGGAGTTCAGGTTCAAAGACGAACGCTGGAACGGCCCGCCCGCGAATTATCGCTACGCCTTCACCTATGATTCTGTCGATCGGCTCGTCGAGGCGCTCCACTCGGCTGACCCGGGCGCCAGTCTGGCCTTCGCCGCCGAACCGCCCGACCAGGTCCCGGACGCGGGAGCCGGTTTCGATCCGGGGGGCAATCTGCTCACGTACCGACGCGGGCTTTCGCGGCGGACCTACAGTTACGCGGACGCGAACGGAACTTCGCAACAGAACCGGGTGCAGGGGAGTATGGCCGCCACGGACGCGAGTCTCGATCTGGCGAATGCGGACGCGGGAGCGCGGCGGGCGGGTCCCTTCGCCTGGGGCAGTTCGAACGGCGGGCCGTCCGCGAGCGGGGTGGTAGGCGCGGGGAGCCAGGCGTCTGTGCGCATCGACGGCGGAGGCCGCGGTCACTACGAATATCTGCGTCTGGAGTCGTACCTGGAAGGACGCGGCCGTTACACCCTCGACTTCGAATGGAAAGTCGGCGGGGAAGGGGACGCCGCGCTGAGCGCTGCCGCCGGAGACGCGGGCTGGTATGTGAGCGCGAAAACGCCGGAAGGTCGCGTTTTCGCGAAAAAGCTGGCGAGCCTGGTCGACACCGGGGGCAATTTCGCCACCGGCAGCACGCTCACGATCGACGTGGCTCTGGTGCTGGGACGAACCACGGCCGAGCCCGTCAGCCAGGTGCGCCTCGAATTTCGAAACGGGCTGCGCGCGCGGACCGGCGGGCCGGGGCCGGCGGTCGAACTGCGTGGCGTGCGCCTCGTTTCGGTGCCGGATCTGTCCGTGAGCGCTTACGCGTACGACGCGGGCGGCGCCATTACCAGCACGTACACTGACAGTACCCGCGCCACGAGCGATCTCGCGCTGAACTTCGACCAGATGCATCGGCGCGTTCTTACCGTCCTGCGTACTCCGCGCGAAAACCCCGGGTCACCATTGAATTCGGCCTTTCGCTACGGCGCCGCCGATCAGCGCGTGTTTCAATCGGTCGGGGTGGGCGATAAAGTCGCCTCGCGTCTGTACCTGCACGGCGGACGGGCGACGCCGCTAACGGTTGTGGATCAGGCCGCTCCCGGAGTGACCGCCCGGCAGTCGTACATCCACGGGCCGCGCGGTTTGATCGCCATTCGTGGGGCGGGGGGGATTACTTACGTGCTCAAAGACCACCTGGGTTCGACTCGCGTCCTGGTAAACGAACAGGGCGCGGTGGAGCGGTTCTTCGACTACCTGCCGTACGGGGGCCTCATCCAGACCGGGAGCGGAACCGGCGCGCCGGCGGCGAACGGGGCGGACGCCGGCGATGCCTATCGTTTCACCGGCCAGGAAAAGGATCAGGCGAGCGGGCTCTACAATTTCCGTGCCCGCCTGTACGATCCAGATCTACGCCGATTTTTTTCGCCCGATCCGGTGAGCCAGGCCGGCAGTCCGTACGCGTACGTGGGCGGCAACCCGATTTCGCGCACCGATCCGAGCGGGATGGTCGGGGAGGATCTGGTAGAGTGTTTTACGTCAAACGCGACGAGGTGGTATGAATACGTGGGCTGCACCATCAACGCGCCCTCGATCGCGTTTTTCGGCGCCGGGTATGGAGCGGGGGCCTTGATTCTACTTTTGTTTTTCGGCTTGCTCATGCGACTGCTGTACGCCCCCGCCGTGTACGGTCAGGGTGTGGGGCCCTATCGCCGGGCGATTGAAGTCGCCGCGGACGGTAATCGTGACTGGACGGAATTGCAGGCAACCAGTCGCAATCGCAGTCGACTGCGTCGGGCTGTTCGGGCGGTCGACGCGGGCTCTCCCGCCCAGGGCGCGTTTCGGCCGCCCCAGTCCTATGATTTCGAGCAAATCGTCGGAGACCATCCGGTCGAAATCGTCTCCCGGGGCCCGCTGATGCCCCGTGGTCGCTATCTGGATAATGAGGGGCGCTACCGCGGCATCCGCCGGGTATATTACACGAATCTCAGCGTAAATATCGCCGCCCTGGCCATGATTGTTCCGACGACCATAGGATTCGCCGGCTTCGTTATTAGCGGACACGAACGACTCGATCCGCTGATCGTCGTCGCTGAAGGTCTGGCGGCCCATACCACCACCTATCTCATTACGGGATTTCTTACGGAAGGTTTTCGGCTTTTCTTCGGGCCGCTCCGTAACCAAACGGGACCGTTTCAGTTTATCGAATGGACCGGGCGAATCCTTGGGAACCTGGCGGCCTCAGGCATCGCCTTTGGGGCCAGAAACATACCTGTCGTCCCCCTGACCATTTTCGCGGTTGCGGACGTAATCCTGATCGGGGCCCAGGTCGGGTTCCTGGAACGAGCATTCGGTCGTAATCCGGAAGTGGGTTTTTTTGAGCGGATTTTTCAGGTGATCGACCAGTTACGCCGCGGGGAGGAAGTGGACCCGGTGGTAGTGGAAAATGACGGTGACATCGTTCCGGATATGCCCGGCAACATGGTAATTGAACTTCAGGATTTAAACGTATAAAACTCTCTCGACTGATCCTGACCGCCCGGTTTCAATCGCCCACGTTGGGAGTCACCGTGCCTCCGGCGGGGCGACTGACGCTGCCGTCACCGGCCGCAGCTCCAGCCGCACCGGCCACGCAGCGCACGTGATTGTGCTTGGACTTCCATTCGCCATAACTCTTGCCGTTGGCGAAATTGACGAACCAGGCGCTGCCCGAACCGCCGTGTTGAAAATCGGAAACCGTCCAGTACGGTTTGGGCGCGGTGCGCGGAAAAAATTGCGCGTTGATCGTGGGTGCCCCCGACGCTTCCACCAGGGTTTCCAGTTCTTCTTTTTTCGGCAGGCGCCAGGCCTGGGTGGGAGAGCTGATCTTCGCGCAGTAAAGCGCGGCCTTTTTCCAGTTCGTCGGCGTCGAAAGTCCGCGACAACCCGTGCCGGTCCATTCCTGGCCGCGCGAACACACTGTCCAGACCAGGCCGCGGTACGTCACCATGCCGTTTTCGGCGGGCATGCGCGGGGGAGGCGCCACGGCCTGTACGCATGGTGACGTACCGCGGCCTGTACGGGCGGCGGTTCGGGCGCGGGGGGTGATTCGCTTGCCGCCGCTTTTAATTCGGTCGCCGAATCGACACGGCACACGGGCGCGGTTTCGCCGACGAGCGCGAGGCAGAGGCGTTTTTTAATGGAACTCAACGGCACCCCGAGCGGCTGACCGGTCAGTCCAGGACCCGGTAGATTGCGGGTGATGATGCCGACCACGGTTCCGTTGCGATTGACCAGGGGCGTGCCGCTTTCGGCCTGGGTATTCGTTCCGAAAAAAACCAGCCGGTTCCAGATCTGGTGCTGCGTGACTTCGATTTCTTCCGCATCCGTGCGGGCCTTCCTGAATAAAAATAAACGCGTCCCGATTGTCGGCGCGTCGTTGAGGCCGAGCGTCAGACACTGACCCGGTCCGATCTGGTCCGCCGGGATTTTCACGAGCGCGATATCCTGGATCAGGTCCACGCGCAACACCGTACCCTCGGTTCGACGACCGCCGGGCAGGTCCACCTGAACGGTCCCGGCCTGGCCGACCTTCCCTGATGTAAGCACATGGCCATCCGGGGATACGACGATGCCTGGATTACTGCCGCCGCTCCCGCTCACCTGGACCAGCGATTCCCAGAGTGCCGCCTGATCGGTCGGCAATTGAATCGGGCGATTATAACGACAGGGTCGCAGAAAAAGCGGTTCCTCCCAGGCGGTTACCGAATCAGTGCGCGCGATCAGCGCTCCGGCGCCGAGTAACAGGGCGATCAAAAACAGGGACGGGCCGGGGCCAGGGCGGGTGCGCATAATTCCCCCAGTTTCAATGTGCCAGTCGCTTCCCCGCAAGGAAAAAACGTGGTCCTCAGCTCCGGATCTTGCGATAGTACAAGCGTGGGCGTAGTTTATAAAATGTTCGATAAATTGACCGAAATGATTCCGCCGCGGATTCAACAGTTTATCCGCCTGGGGGCCCTGTTGCTCTGGTTAATCACCGCGACGGTGGTCGTATTTTACGCGTGGCGGCGCGGCGGGGAAGAAGCCCCGCAGAGTGGACAGGATCTTTCCATGGCCACCATCCATGAAAAAATCCTCAGAGCTGAAAATCTGAAAAACCCGTCCGATATTACCATTCCGGAGATCAGCGATCTCGCCCCGGAGGGCGGGCGCTACGCGCAATTGCCGTACGAGGCCCGTGTGCGCCAGAACCAGGGCCTCGCGGGTGAGGATGATCGCCTGCGCGAGCCGTACCGGGCCGAAGGGCAGGGCAATCTGCCCCCGTATCTTAGCGACACCCAATCGCCGGCTACCGATCAGGTATTCCCCCGGGGCGCCTATAAGCCCGAACGCGATCCCGGTGCCGGTGGTGTTCGCGAGCAACCGGCTCCGGGTGGGGAAATTCCGGCTTTTTCAATGGACCCGGCTGAACGCGGTCCCGCTCCGGCGGCCCCACGGGCCAATGGTATGAATATGAACGCCCCGCAACCTGAATCCATTCGTCAGCCCGGCGGGACAACGCTGCCTTTGCGCGCGTCCCCGCCGGTGTATCCCGCGGCTCCCGCCGAATCGCCCGCCGCGCGTCCGCCCGGGTCGCCCCCGGCCGCGGGGTCCTATGCACCGGCCGCGCCGGGCGCCCCGGCATTCGCGCCGCCCGCATCCGCGACGTCGCCCAAATTCGGTCCGGTTGCGCCCAGGGCTCCCGCTCCGCGGGCCCCGGTCGGTGGAACGGGCGCGGGGCTCGATCTGTTGCCGGTTGATTGAGGTTCATTCCTGTGCGATTTTTTTTCGTTCGAAACCCTTCACGAAGTCTGGTGTTGGCCCTGCTGATCGGCCTGTTTCCCCTGAATCTCCCGGCTCAGGAGGTCCCGGCTCAGGGTGGTGAACTTCCGCTCGCTCCCGGAGCAGGAAACCAGGCCGGCAAAGAGGACGAGGCCCAGGAGTCGCGCCTTTATTTCGAAATCGCCTTTGCTTATCTTTTACAGGGCAGGGACGACCTGGCCCGCCGCAATTTTGAGAAAGCTCTGGCCGCGGGAGGTGACTATTCCGATTTGAATCGCATCGCCCTGGTGCGTCTGATCGCCCGTGAAAAACGGAACCCGGGCGCCAGTCGCCTGACCGAGGTACAGGCGATTTTAAAAGAAGTGCAGGGCCAGGATTTGATTGGAACGGCCTGGATGGCCGCGATCGAGGCTTTGTACGATTACGGCGAACGGGACGCGGCGCTGGAACTTGCCCTGGAGATGCCGCGGCGTTTTCCGGCGGCGCGGGAGGCGGACGCGGCGGTTTTATTTTCCGCGCGCCTCCTGTTTGAACGCCAGCGGCGGGCCGCGGCCCTCGATCAGTTGTTTTACTTTTTGAGCCGGCACAAGGACAGTGACCTTCTGGACGAGGCGCACTTTCTGCTGGCCAGCATCTACCTTGACCCGGGCCTGTATTACAGTCCTTCTCGGGCACGGGCAGCTCTCGCTCCATTTTTGAACCCGGGCGCGGGCCAGGATGTTTTCGCCGCGTCACTCTGGCGCGAAAGCGCGATCCGTCTGTATTCCACTCTCCCGCCCTGAAAGACCGCGGTTCCCGACCGGCGCGGAAAATCTCTTGCGAACTTTGTCCGGCCCCTCAGAATAGCCCGGGGGCTCAGGTGGCCCCGAACCGGAGATTTACCCCGCATGGAATTTCGACTTTTACTCGAACATCCGGAGCTGTCCAGCACCGATAAGTCCCTGACCCACCTCCTGATCCAGATGGAAACCCCGCCGGTTTCGGACACGCCCACGCGCCGTCCCCTGGTGGTGGGACTCGCGATCGACAAAAGCAAGTCCATGTACGGGGAAAAGATGAGCGCCACCCTGGAAGCGGCTTCCGCCCTGGTGAACTGGCTCACCCGCCATGACCATCTGGCGATCATCGCCTATGACAGCAATGTCGAAGTGGTCCAGCCCTTGATTCCGCTTACGGATAAATTTTCGGTGATTAAAAAGCTCGAAAACATTCGTGTCGGCACCTCCACCAATCTCAGCGGAGGGTGGCTCCAGACGCTCAAGTCGGTTGAAAACGCGGACGTTGAAAACGCGTTCCGGCGCGTCATTCTGCTCACGGACGGGATGGCCAATACCGGCATCGTCAGCACGAAAGACCTGGTGGCCATCGCGGAAGACCACTACAAACGTAATATCTCCACGACCACGATCGGCTTCGGCCAGGACTTCTCGGAAAACTTGCTGCGTGATATCGCCATCGCGGGCGGTGGCAATTTTTATTTTATTGAGGGGCCGGAACAGGCGCACGAGGTATTTTTCAAAGAATTCGGCGATATCGCGGCCCTCTTCGGCCAGGGGCTCGAAATCAAACTGCGCACCGCGCCCGGTGTGGTCATCAAGGAACTTCTCAACGACATTCCCAGCAACTACGAAGAAGACGATCTGCTCGTCCTGCGTCCGGGTGATTTACGTTCGGACGATTATCGCAATATCGTGCTCGTGCTGGAAGTGGAAGGCGCGAAGGCCGCCTCGTCCGCCGCCGGACTGGTCACCGCGGAACTTTCGTTTTACAATCTCCTGGAAGGCAGCAAGCTCGAAAAACACGACGCGGGTCTCGCGGCCAATCTCAAGGCGCGGCCATCGGACGGTTTCAATAAAACGGTCCGCCTGGAAGCCCTGATCGCGGCGTCCGGTCGCGCGATGATCGAAGCTTCGCGCATAACCAACGAAAAAGACATGTCCGCCGCGCGCGATGTTCTGAGTCGCATGATTCGGCGCCTGGAGGACAACAAAAACCTGGACCCGGCGGCCATCGGCGGCATGACGCGCCGCCTGACGGAGATGGAACGAAATCTGGAAGAAAACCTGAACATCGCGCGCAAGCACATGCTGGCCGGGGCGGACGTCGTGGGTCGCTCGGTCGTGGACTATCACTTCGCGGGGAATGTGCACGACCGCATCCTGGAACAAACCCTGGCCGGTCAGCTCGACCTGTACAAATGCCCGGATTTAAAAAGTGATATTAAACGCCATCTCGACGCTGGCTACCGATTCCTCATCTTCGATCTGACGGATTTACAGTATGTGGATTCGTCGGGCATCGGCACCCTGATCCAGATTTCCAACTGGATGAAAAAACGCGGCGGACTCATGGTGCTCGTGAATACCCAGGGGAGCGTCGAAAAAATCTTTCAGATCAGCAAACTGGACGAGTTTTTCGTGTTCAAAGAATCCGTGAGCGACGCGCGGCTGTTCATCGAAGAATTGCTCAATACGAACAAAGCCTGACCTGCGCGGGGGGGCTGGCGGGCGCTGAACCCGCCCGGCGTTCACCGCCCGGGGTTATTGCGCGCTTTCAGTTTCTTCAGGCGGTGCTTGATGATCTCCTGGATGTGTTCTTTGAAATCGGGGTATCGGTCCAGTACTTTCAAAAAGTCCGCTTTCGCGAGCACGTACACATCGCAGTAATCCCTGGTGCGTACGGTCGCCGTGCGTGGCACGTCGAGCAGCAGCGCCATTTCGCCTACAAAATCCCCGGGACCAAGAACTCCGAAAATTTTACCCGTCGCGCCGGATACCAGTTCCACCTCGCCATGGCTGATGAAATACATATCGTGTCCGGTCGACCCTTCCCGGATGAAGGTGGTGGCGGGCACGAGCAGTTGCGGCCGGAGCAGCAGAACGATGTCGCGAATAAAATCCGGCCGCGCGTCCCGAAAGAAGGGCACGCGCTGGATCAGATGACGGTGCATGACGAGCGCGATTTCCGTACGCAACTCGGTCGGTAGATCTCCGAGGACCTGGATTTCGTCGTGCGTGACCTCGCTTTCCCAGAGATGGCCGTAGTAATGATGTACTCGTTCGCGTAACTCGCGCGGGATGTGGCGGTATAAAAGAAAAGAATTCACTTCGTCGATTTTGCGCAAATGCTGGCGCTGGACCAGGTCCCGGTTTTCCAGGAACCCCGCCAGGTTGCCGATCAAAAAGCCGTAACTGGCGACGCCGGTCATCATCACCGCCATCGTGAAAATTTTCTGTAGATCCGTATGCGGGGTGATATCGCCGTAGCCGACCGTGGTCAGCGTCGTGATCGTCCAGTACAGGGAATTAATGTAACGCGAAACAGGCGCGGAAAATTCAACGGACCCTCCCAGAAAAACCCAGCCGCAGGCGATCCAGTGCGTGGACAGGGTGATCCAGAACAGGAACGTGGCCAGCCGCAGGAGCGATGGATTGACCATCAGCAGTTTTTGCTGACGGCGAATGCTCTGAAATAAAAAACCCAATTTAAACAGGCGGTTGAGTTCCACCAGGCGCAGAATTTTTCCCAGGTGTTGCAAGCCGTTCGCTCCGGTCGGCAGAAGAACCCCCAGGGGCAGCGCCGCGATCAGATCCAGCACGAACCAGGTTCGCAGGTAGCGCGCGACGACCGCGCCCGGGTCCGTTACGACGCGATCCCGATCCCGATACGCCGTAAAAAAATGAACCACCACATCCAGGGAAAAAAACAGAGACAGGCCGAATTCAGAAACGAGTAGCGCGGATGAAATGGGCAGGGCAAAGGCCACGCGTACGGGGATTTCCAGGGCGGCATAAATGGTCAGCAGCGCGATGAAAGCGTCCCATGTTTTTTTGGCGGGTTGGTCGGGGTTGATCATGCGTGAGGGCCAGGTTTTAATCTAAAACGATATACGCGGATTTCAGCCGTCCGGAATGTTCCGGAACCGAAAACGGAGAATTCAACCCCGTGCTCCCCGTGACCCCGTGGTCAAAAATTTTTCTGAAATTGCCACCATACCGTTGTAGTAAAAAGCAGGGTGCCACATCCCCGGCATGGATGTTTTTAAGATCGGGTGGAAAAAAATCCGGCTGTAATAATTTCGAGCCGGATTCAGTCAGATAGGTCGCCGATCCGGGGAAATTTTTAAATTCCGGGGAACACCGGCGTACCGGGTTTCGGTTTTCTGGACGATCCAAAACCGAAATTATTTCCCGGCACGGGCCCTTGACCGCCGCGGTTTTTTACGTCCGGGGACACGGGATTTTACCGATGTGTAAGCAGTAGTCCGTTGTTATGCGAAAAATCCTCAGGCACAAAACGGTCTTCGCTCCGCGTATGGCCTGGACCCTCCTGGCCGGGCTGGGGATATTACTGGGGCAGGGCGCTTTTCGTGCGCTGCCGGCGTATTCTTTTTCATTCGGTAGCGGGGACCCGATGTATACCCCGCCCGGATACGGGCTCGGCTACAAAGAAGGCTTCAGTTTCAGTGTTGGTACATCGGTCAAGGAAGTGAACGACGACTACTATGTGGACGTCGTGCCGCGCATCGGCATGCCGCTGTTCGCGTTTCGGGTGGGTCTGCAGTTTCCCATGGAAGTCCTCGTTCTGGACCGGGAGCCCACCACGGGGGAGGAAATCCCCTCCGTCAAGCAGGGCACGTACGAACAACCCGAAGACGCGGCGCAGTTTATCAACTACATCGCCTACGGCGACTTTCAACATTTCGATCCCGAGGACGCGTTTAACTGGTCGTTTTTTGTGGGCCAGATGACGAACGGTTCGCTCGGCCATAAGACCATCATCCACCGCTACGTTTCCAGTCTCGATTCCACGTACTACCGCGCCAGCGCGCAGGCCGATTTTAACACGGTCTACGGCGGGGTGGAGTATTTTCAGAACGATATTTTCACGCGCGAGGTGATTGGCGGTCGCGCCTTCATTCGCCCCTTCGCCATTCTCGGTTCGATCTTCGACGACACGGCTTTTTCCGGCGCGGACGTACGGCGTTCGATGGCCTGGGCGCGCGATCCCGATCGGAACGGCGGCGTTTTTTTACAGGAACAAATCCCCGAACAAAAACGCGGGCGACTTCAACAGTACCTCTGGGGCAAAATCCCGCGCGATCCAGGCAAACAGAAATTCGAAGAATACACCGATCCGGTGACGGGGGAAACGTCCACGCGCGCCGTACCCGACGAAGGCGCGAACAGTCGCAAAGAAAAATGGGAAGCCGGATTCTGGAGCCGTTTCGCGATCGGCTACTCCGCGGTCCAGGACATCGACGCCCCGCTCGAACTGGAAAAGGACGGATCGGGCAATCTCGTGTACGACCCCGACAACAACCTGCCCAGGACGGCGCAAACCGAACCGATGCGCGTGAACGGGTACTCGCTCTGCGGCGATTTTACGATTTATGAGGCCTGCGCGGCGGAGGGCGAAACCCTCACCGTGCGCGGCGTGGACGCTGAATTCCGCCTGTCGCCCTTCAAGAGCGTCAACCTGACCCCGTACGTGGATCTGAATGAATTCAAACACGTCAATGACGACTCGAGCAGCTATATATCGTCCCTGAATTACGACGGAAGCGTTTCCGAATACAATTTCAACGTGACGAGCCAGGACCCGCGCGGACTGCACTACGGGATCGACGCGGAGTTTCGCGTTTCGGAAAATTTCCGGATTTCGGTGCGGCCGGAGTACCGCAGCTTCGACTCCAACTACATGCCGACCTATTTCGATTCGTACTATTCCCTGGAACGCAGCGTGTATGATCCGACGGGAACCGGATCCGTTTCGCAGACGAAGCTGGAATACCTCAAAGACCTGGAGGCTGGTGGGAGCATGACGAACGGGTATTTCCTGGAAGGGCGCGTCGAATACCTGCCCTCCGAATTCGTCGTGGACCTGGAATACACCGACTACGAAGGCGCGGACAATTCCGCCGTATTCGTCGGCCTTTATTTTCCGGAGATCATTTTTGGAATTTCCCTCAACGGGTACTACGAAAAGAAAAACTTCAACGACGCGGGCGAAGCCTTCGAGTACGATCAACGATCGCTGGCGGGCGCGCAGGTGTACACCACATTCTTCGGTCTCCTGAAAGTCGGCGTCAATTATATGCGGACCTGGGAATTCAACGAAGACAGCGGCGAGTACGAACCCAACGACGCGAAGGGCCTGTTCGTTTCTTTCTCCAGCGATTTTTGATTCAAGGTCGTTCCGTTTCTCGCCCATCCAACTTTTTTTTGCGCCTGAAAAACCTGGCCCGTACCGATGATTGTTGCATGAGAGCAACGAATCTTCATCCCGAATTAAATGACATGGTCCAGCGCGGGCAATTCAGTCCGAATAAAATCGACGAATTGAAACGTCTGTATACCCTGGTGGACGGTTATGCCGGGGCGCCGTACCTTTCGGAAGAGGAAGTGGTCAGATTGACCGAACGGTTTGGAGCCGCGCCGGATATTCTTACCTGGGCCGATTATTTCCAGACTGAAGTGGGCAGCCGTTATTTCATGGTGACTGATGAGGAATTCACGAAAATCGTGGATACCGTACGCTACGACCTGATCTCGGCCGTGTTAATTTTCCAGGGTAAAAGCGCCGAGTTCCTGGAAGAAGTGGAAGCGAACGGCCTGATCGCCCGCAGCATGGACCCCGCTCTCTGGGGCCTGGCGGAGGAAGAAGCCGCGCATCTTTACATCCTGAAAGAATACTTTTTGAATATGGGCCTGGAACGCGCGATCCTGCCCGAAGCCGATCTCGAATGGTTCAACACCTTCGTGAAAAACGATAATGCCCGCTACGCGGTCTGACCCGGATAATGCTGTTGATTTTCGGACATGCGCCGAAAATCGCGACAATCTCAAAACTGCATGGT
>CAZVZS010000052.1:0-35461 GCA_964631535.1 uncultured Leptospiraceae bacterium | reverse complement strand
TCCGGGCAGGGGCGTTTCCGGCCCGGGGGGCGGGGCCGCGGGGGGAGCGGCCGGCGGCGCGGGAGCCGGGCCAGGGGCCGGTTGCGCGCTCAACCAGACGGCCGGAAATACGAGCAGAATCAGCAACGCACCCCGGACAACGCGTGGAAACGACGCGAACAGCGAACGAGGCAAAAATCGAGGTAGAAAACGGGAGTTAGAGAACATCAGAACTTTTAATATTCCGGGTCGACTTTGCCGCTTCAGAATCACCGGTTACAACCACCGAGTGCCGGGCCGGATCGCGCAAATTGTACCGAATGGGAATTGTGCCGTTTTTCTGCAACAAAAGATGTTCGATCAATTCCGTTCCCACCAGACGCTGTTTCCCGAAAAACAGGATCGGCAACTGGATGCGCGCATCCTGGACGATGACTGGAGCGGGAGGGGCGCCTGGCCTTAGAAAAAAACTGAGCGGAAGAATGACCCGGCCTTCATAAGAACGGTCCCGGACCAGGAAAGAATACGAACAGGCAACCGCTGCGGTCTTGAGGGGACTCTGCCGCGTAAACTGGGGCTGGATTTCCAGGATTTCAGCGCCCGTGACCCGAAAGGTACGCAACTTCCCGGCCAGAATCCGTGCCAGAGCCACCACCGCCATGGCCACGGCGAGGAAAATCGGAATGAACCATTCCCATTGTATCAGGTCTTGAATCAAGAGTTCACTCTGGCCCAAAAACCGCCTGAATTAGAGATGGTTTCCGGTATGGAAATAATGCCCGGTCACAAACCCGGTCTAATTCAACTGACCGGTATTGGCCGGTTTCGCCGTGGGCGCATCTGAGTTTTTCGGGCTCACCCTATTTTGAAAACCAATTTTTTTACTGCGCGTTTTTAACTTTTCTTCTTCCTTTTTGGCCTTTTCCCGGGCCTTTTCGAGCTTGATGGCCTCGTACTGGCCCCAGGGTTGTTCCACGAAACTGAGGGTCTTTTTCCCGTCCTCGGCCGAATTCACGGAAATACCGATAAGGGTGGGTTCGCGGTACGCGCCTTCCAGCATGCGCGTGGCCATATAATCTTCGACCTCGCGCTGGAGGGTGCGCCGCAGCGGGCGGGCCCCGTATTTTTCATCAAAACCTTTTTCCGCGATCAAATCCTTCGCGTCGGTATTGATTTCGAGGGACACCTGCTTGTCGAAAATCTGCTGATTCATATTTCGAATCATGATTTCGATGATCGCGCGAATGTTCTCCCGCGAAAGCGTGTGGAAGGATACGATTTCGTCGATCCGGTTAAGGAATTCGGGGTTGAAGTGTTTTTTCAACTCCTCCAGAACCTTGTCACTCTTGGCCAGGGCCTTCAACTTTTCGTCCTCGGCGAAGCCCATGCGGCCGCCTTTGTGCAGCTCGCGGGCGCCCAGATTGGACGTCATGATGACGATCGTATCGCGGAAATCGACCTTGCGTCCGTGGGTATCGGTGAGGGTGCCTTCTTCGAGGATTTGCAGCAGCAGATTGAACACGTCCGGATGCGCCTTTTCGACCTCATCGAACAGGATCACCGAGTACGGATTGCGGCGCACGAATTCGCTGAGCTGCCCCGCGTCGTCGTAACCCACATACCCGGGAGGGGAACCGATCAACTTGGAAACGGAATGCGGCTCCATGTACTCGGACATATCCAGGCGGAAGAGCGAACTTTCGTCCCCGAATAAAAACTCCGCCAGGGCGCGGGCCAGTTCGGTCTTCCCGACACCGGTGGGCCCCAGGAAGATGAACGAGCCGGAAGGTTTCTTGACGTCCTTGAAACCGGTGCGCGAACGTCGAACCGCGCGCGAAATGGTCTGGACCGCGTCCACCTGGCCGACCACGCGTTTGGCCAGCTCGTCTTCCATGCGGAGCAGTTTGGACGCTTCGCCTTCCTCGATTTTTTCGAGCGGGATGCCGGTCCAGAGGCTGATCACCGAGTAGATGTCCTCGGGCGCGATATCGACCGAATAATCGGCGATTTTTTCCTGCCACTGGTGAATGCGCTCCTCGAGCATTTCTTTTTTTACGTTGATTTCATCGCGAATCTGGGCGGCCTTTTCGTATTCCTGGGCCTTGACCATGTCGTCTTTTTTATTGACGAGCTGTTTGATCTCTTCTTCGAGATCGACGATGTCTTCCGGACGGGAGGAATTCGCCAGGCGCGCGCGCGATCCGGCTTCGTCGATCACGTCGATCGCCTTATCGGGCAGGTAGCGGTCGTTGATGTAACGCTCGGATAGATTCACCGCCAGTTCGAGCGCTTCTTCGCTGTAGTTTACCTTGTGGTGTTCTTCGTACGATTTTTTCAGGCCTTTGAGAATCAGGATCGTGTCCTCGACGCTTGGTTCCTTCACGACGATGGACTGGAAACGACGCTCAAGCGCCGCGTCCTTTTCGATGTACTTGCGGAATTCGTTGAGGGTGGTGGCGCCGACGCACTGCATCTCCCCGCGCGCCAGGGCCGGCTTGAGCATATTGGCCGCGTCGATCGCGCCTTCGGCCGCGCCCGCGCCGATCAGGGTGTGGAGCTCGTCGATGAATACGATGATATTGCTGGAATTCTGGATTTCGCGCATGATCTTTTTCAGGCGATCCTCGAACTCCCCGCGGTATTTCGTGCCGGCCACGAGTGAAGCCAGATCAAGCGAGATCACGCGTTTATCAAAAAGTAAATCGGGAACATGGCGATTGACGATGCGGTCGGCCAGGCCCTCCACGATGGCGGTTTTGCCGACTCCCGCTTCCCCGATCAGGACGGGATTGTTTTTCGTTTTGCGGCAGAGCACCTGGACGAGGCGCTGAATTTCTTCCTCACGGCCGATCACCGGCTCGAGTTTTTTCTCCTGGGCCAGTTGCGTCAGGTCGCGCGCGAATTCGTCCAGAGTGGGCGTGCGCGATTTTTCGGGAACGGACTGGCGCGTGGAAGACGTGCTCGTGGTGGCCACACCGAGAATACGCAGAATTTCGCCTTTGATGACGGAGTAGTTCACGCTGAAGTTGGAGAGGGCGGCGCCGGCCAGGTTGTTATTGTCGCGGAGCAGAGCGAGCAGGATGTGCTCCGTGCCGACGTAGTTGTGTTTGAGGCGTTTGGCTTCTTCTTTGGAGTAATCGATAATTTTCTGGTACTTATCCGGATTCGGCGAAATGTCAATCAGGAGCGTGCTGCCGCCCTGGCGTGAACGCCGCTCGACTTCTTTGCGCAGTTCGTTCAGATCGATATTCAAATTCTTGAGAATCTTGATCGCGACCGAGTCTTCCTCTTTGAGCAGGCCGAGCAAAATGTGCTCGGGACCGATCATGTCATGCCCGAGGCGTTTGGCCTCCTGCTGCGCATACTCATTGATGACTCGTTTCGCGCGCTTGGTAAAATCGAACATTCTATGCTCCCGGCCCTTAGCAGCTTCGGCCCATCCGAAATCTTACAATGACCTCAAATTGCGATCGTAAATCCCGGTTCGAAAAGGCGACAATCATCGGTTCCTCCTCCGCGGATGTGGAGACCGTACGCCGCCCTCGATTGTAATGCAACAAAAGGAACGGGGAACGGTATGTCACCGTCTTTTTTGCCCTGGATCCATGATCTCTTCCTAAATTTCGGTATTTTAGCCCGGTTCGTCGATGGTGGACGCCGGGAAATCGATGGATTCGCGGAGACTTTGTGAAAAAAATCAGGCCCGGCGGGTTTCCGCGGCTTCCAATCGGGCGAGGATGGTCAAACAGGCCAGAGCTTCCCGTTTAAAATCAATCCCGGCCGGCCAGGCCCGGTTGGAAATCTGGAGCAGGCCGCGCTCCGGTTGCGGGTCGGAGCCCTCCCCGCCGGGCCCCCGGATTTCGTAACCGACCCTGGCGAGTTCGCGCCGCCAGCGGTTCCAGTGGCCGCTGCCCACCAGGCGCGGTAATTCAACCAGAAACGAAAGTCGCAGTCCACTCCCGGTGTTCGCCGGACAGGCGGTCAGAAAACCAAAGTCACGGTGTTGTTGCCAGCAGTACTGACGGTTGAGGAGTTCGATTTCGGCGGCCCGGTCCCGCAACCAGGCGCCCATCCCGGCTTCATCCCCGGGAACAAGAACCCATTCAATCCGCAGGTGATCCTCATCGCCGACCAGCGCCCGGGCGCCGGTAAACTGTACCTGGCGAGAGTCCCTGGCGAGCAAGATCATCGCCAGGCGCCGGCGCTGTTCGGACGAAAGTCGCACCCAGTACGGCAGGCCGACAAGATTGCGCGCCATCCGCAGGCGCACCGATCGAATGATCCCCGCGGATTCAGTCCCTGGTGACGTCCTCCCCGCCCGAAAAACACCGCCCTGGTTTTTGATCGTGGCCGGCAGGACGGGCTCCGCCGGGCCGGAGAAAGTAAACTCGCGGGCCTTTTCGGTCCTGGCGCGCGCCAGAGGGTCCAGGACCAGGAGTGGCGCGATCGGGGGAGGATGATTGGTGGCCGGTTGTGCCCGGACCGATTGCACGAGCGGACCGAGATCGGGGGCCAGCGCGGTGTAACAGGTTTCGCAGCCGACGAAGCCGTGTTCAAGGAAGGAACGAAACGTTGTCTGGCAGGCGGGACAGGCGCGGCCGGGATCGAAGCCCGCGCGACAGCGGTCACAATACGGTTGAAAGGTCCAGTCGAAGCCGCGCGGCATTCCGAGAAACACCGTGATTTCCCGCTGACATCCGGCGCAACGCATGGACCACCCGCTATTTGCGCACCAGCCGACCGTTTTCGAGGCTGTAGCGCACCGGTACCCGGCCGGCCAGTTCCTGGTCATGGGTGACGATGACGAGCGTAAAACCCAGCCGGACCTGGAGCTCCCAGAGCAGATCCGCCAGGTGGTTCGAATTTTTGCGGTCCAGGTTGCCGGTCGGTTCATCGGCCAGCAGGATTTTTTTATTGCCGACCAGCGCGCGCGCGACGCCGGCGCGGGCCAGTTCGCCCCCCGAAATCTGGGACGGAAAATGCGACAGACGATGGTCCAGCCCCACGAGGGCCAGTTTTTCGCGCGCTTCCTTCTGCCCCTGCCCCGTCGGACGACGCTGGATGAGGAGCGGCATCATGACGTTTTCCTCGATGGTGAAGTCGGGTAAAAGGTGCACGTGCTGAAAAATAAATCCGAGCGTGTGCGCTCGAAAAAATTCCGTTTCGTTCTCGGAAAACGAGGTCACTTCCCGCCCTGCGATGCGCACATTGCCGGAAGAAGCGCGGTCGAGGGTGCCGAGGATATTGAGCAAGGTACTCTTGCCCACCCCGCTCGCGCCCTCCACTGAAACGAGCGAGCCGGCCGCCACGGAAAGATCAAGCGCGTCCAGAACTTTGACCGTGCCGCCTTCACCGCGGTATTCTTTGACCAGACCGCGGACTTCGATATCGTGGGTTTCCGAACCTGTCACCACCTCTACTCCGCTCCCTGGCGAATCGTCTGGACCGGATCGAGCATGGCCGCGCGGCGGGAAGGGAAAAATCCCGCCAGCCCGGAGAGAATGATCGTGGTCAGGGCGATTCCAAAAATTATGGTGATATCCGCGTACACGGGCAGGTGATCAAAATAATAAATATTGCGCGGGATCAATTGCACCGGCGCACAGGAATTCTGCACCCAGTGGCAGGCCTGGTTCAGGAAATCTTCCACGAGCTGGATGATCGACTCCAGGCGCAGGGCGATATAAATGCCCAGCGAACCGCCCACCCCGGTGGCCAGCAGGCCGATCAGCATGGAGTTGGCCGTAAAGATCATCAGAACCGAACGCGTGGAAAGCCCCATGGCCCGCAGCATCCCGATGCTCTTGCTCTTGGCCTTGACGAGCAGATGGACCGTGACCCAGATCCCCGCCACCCCCGCCAGGATCAACAGCGACAGGATGATGATCATCAGCGTTTTTTCAAGCTGCAGGGCGGCCAGGAAGTTGCCGCGTTCGTCCCGGATGGTACGAATCTGATAGGTGTACGCGTTTCCCGGCAGGTTTTCTTTGATCAGCGTCCGGGCCTGGTCGAGTTTGGAGAGATCGTTCAACTGGACGATGACTTCCGAAGCGTTTTTGCGCAGGCCCATGAGTTTCTGGGCCGTCGAAAAAGACATGAAGATGAGGTTGAGATCGAATTCGTAAAACCCGGTCCGGAAAAAACCGGCGATGCGAAAATCCTGTTGATTGATCTGGGCGATACTTTCGCGGCTCAGGTTGCCGCCCAGCGGCAGAAACAGACGGATCCGGTCGCCCACCTGCCAGCCGAAGTAACGGGCCATTTCGCGGCCGACGAGTACGTAATTGCCGCCGTCGAAATCGTTGAGGTAGTCCTGGTTATAATGAACGAGCGGCGGGTAATCTTTTAATTCCCCGCGCGCCAGTTCGGCCGCCGTCACCGGGATTGCGCGCACGGCCTTGCCCTCGAACTGCTGGTTCACTTCCAGCAGCGCGTTCAGGGCGATGCTGCCGTACGCCGAGCGGACCAGGCTTTTCAGATCCGGATTGGTCTCTACCGATTTTACGATGTCCTCGTAATTGCCAAGCGGTTTGCCGTGGGCCTGGCGCGAGATCGTGATATGATAACCGGAATTCCAGAGTGAATTATGCACTTCCTGCTGGAAGCCCGTAAACACTGAAAGCACCAGCACCATGATAAAAACCATCAGGGTCATGAAGACGAACGACAGGCGCGTTCCCAGGGAAAAGATGGTGGTCCGGGACTGGCCGCGTAAATACCGAACGGCGATGATAAATTCGAGCAAAAAATTACGAAACATGGTGGCGCGGTTTTGCTTTCTCCCGGCCAATATTCCGGTTACATTCGAACGGTCAAACCAATAAAGCCCGCGGCGGCGCCCGACACCGCTGACAACTTTTGAATTCTGGTTTACACGGATGATTTCCGCCGGCACATGCCAGGGATGCGCGAGCGAAAACTCCCGGTGCTGGTCATTGGATTATACCTGGCCTATTTTGGCCTGTTTGTGATCGGGGGCCCGCGCGCGCAGTCGGCGTACCGGGACGCGAAAGGTGAAATTGTCAGCGAGGAAGCGGCGTACGCCGCCATCGAAAGCGACAACCAGGCAGCGGAGCTGGAAGCTGTCCAGACCACTCGCGAACACCGGGTGCGCTGGCAACCGGGGCTCATTTCCCAGGTGCTGGTGATCAACCGGGCCGCCGATCTGGTGGAGGATGAATTACTGGAAAGCGACGCGCGGCCCGAACAACTCGTGCGTCAGTTGCAACGGTCGCAAACCGGAGTTCTGTTCACCCTGATCGTGGCCGTCTTCTGGTGCGGTGGGTTGGTCCTGGCGCTGCTGGCCCTGGCCCGAAACCACTGGTTCGCCCGCCCCATGGTCTTTTCGACTCTGGCGCCCTCTTCCTTATTCCTGATTCTATTTCTGCTTACTGTTCAACGTGAACGCCTCAGCACCATGGATGGCAATCCCTATTTGATCACCGGCGTCGGGCTGGAATCGCTGCTGTTTTTTCTGGGTGCCGCGACCCTCATCCGCATGGTACTACCGGCCGGCACCCCCGCGACTCCGGACGACCGGTTTATGAGCCACCAGTTCCTGGCCGCGAGTCCAGCCGGGCGGCGATTCCAGGCCTTTGGCCGCGCGGCGCTGCAAATCGCGGTCATCTCTCTGACCGGCCTGGTTATTTCGAACCTGCTCCTGCTGCCGCTCTTCTCCCTCCAGTTGTATTTTCCGGAGCTGTTCACGATCCTGATCTCGGCCGGCATTGTCACGCTGGTGGTATTTTATTCGACCGGTTACGTGCGGGTTTCACGCAAGGAAGACTACCGGCCGGATTATTTTTCCGGGATCGCTTTTCTCGGTTTTCGTATTCTAAAAAACGTGGGCTTTCTGGTATCCGGCCTGACCCTGATCGGGGTTATTATCAGCATGATCCTGCTCGCGGCGATCTTCAATATCAATCTCCTGGAAACGTTTCATTTGCTGGAAAAACCCGCCAAACTATAGGGCCGGATGCAGGTCCCTGGTTCACGTCGACCAGGCTGGCGGGGCGGCCTTCAGCAATCGCCAGCGTTTCCGATACAGGAAGCAAGCCCGCGGTGGCCGCGCGTTTGTTCAACATGAGATACCTGCTCTTAATCCTGGCCCTCGCCCTTCTGCCTCCGGCGACTCTGTTCGGCCAGGCCCCCGGGGCCGCACCGTCCGGGTCCCCGAAACCGGCCGCCGCAACTTTACCGGGCGGCCCCGGCGAAGACCAGGCGGTACAGGCCGCGCCCATGAAATTAATTACGCCCCAGGCGGAGGCCGCGACCGAATTCGAAAAACGCACGCGCTTTCTCGTGAAAAAAATCGAGTATCATTTTTTTAACAAACGGTTTTTCACCGCCGGGCGTTTTATTCAGCAGCTCAAAGAGCACGATCCTGAAAATTATCTGGCCTATGCCTACGCGGGCGATATTCATCTGACCCACAACGAACTGGACAAGGCCCTTGAAAACTACCAGGTAGCCCTCGAACTTTCGCCTGAACCGGCGCGCGAACGATTTCGAATCGGGCAGATTTATTATCTCAAAGGCGACCCGACCCGGGCGCTCGCGTTTTTTGAACTCGCACTCCAGAACAAACCCGACTTCCCGCTCTGCCATCTGTACATGGGACTTGTGTATTTGAACTTGCTCCAGGATAAACCGAAGGCGATTGAATACCTGTCTTTATACAAAAGCGCGGCCCCTGGCGACCAACAGATTGAACAGATGTTGACCGTTTTAAAGGGCGAGACCCCTTCCGCCCCGACCGGCCCGGCCCCGGGCAGCCCTGCCGGTCCCCCCCCGGCCACGAATCCAGGCCCACCGAAATAACGCCGTCTCGCCGGGGATCGACACCGGGCTCCCCGGGGAATTCTGCTGGTCGGCAGGCCCCCGGAGTCGAATGCTGACCAACGATGAAACTGGCAGTTGTGGGAACCGGTTACGTGGGCCTGGTGGCCGGGACTTGTTTCGCGGAGTACGGCAATCGCGTGTACTGCGTCGATATTGACGAAAAAAAAATCGAAAAACTGAAACAGGGCATTCTGCCGATTTACGAACCCGGCCTGGAAGAAATGGTTCTCCGGAATTTTAAAAACGGTCGCCTCGTTTTCACGACCGATCTGAAATTCGCCGTCGAAAACGCGAACATTATCTTCGTCGCCGTCGGCACCCCTGGTCTGCCCGACGGTCGCCCGGACATCAGCGGGGTTCTGGCCGTGGCGCGGGCCGTGGGTGAGCACGCGAACGGTCCCAAAGTCGTCGTCAATAAAAGTACCGTGCCGGTGGGCATGGCGGATACGGTGCAGACCGCCGCCAGCGAACTCGCGCAATTCCCGATCGACGTCGTGAGCAATCCCGAGTTTCTGCGCGAAGGCCACGCCATTGAGGATTTTATGAAACCGGAGCGCGTCGTCATCGGCGCTGATTCGGAAAACGCCGCGCGACTCATGCAGGAATTGTACGCGCCCTTCATTCGCGAATCCAACAATCCGCTGTACGTCATGAGCGTAAAATCCGCCGAACTGACGAAGTACGCCTGCAATTGTTTCCTGGCCATGAAGATCAGTTTCGCCAATACGATGGCCAATCTCTGTGACGCGATGGGCGCGAATTACCTCGACATCAAACGCGGCCTGGGCAGCGATTCGCGCATCGGCAATCTATTCCTGAACGCGGGCATCGGCTACGGCGGTTCGTGTTTCCCCAAGGACGTGCGCGCGCTGATCAGCCTGGCCGCGGAGCGGGAGATCGAAGTCGGCATTCTGCGCGAGGTCGAAAACCTGAACAACCGCCAGAAAAGTCGCATCATCGCGATCATGGACGAACACTATGGCGCGACCGGCTCCACCGATCTGACCGGAAAAACCTTCGCCATCTGGGGCCTGGCGTTCAAACCGGCCACGGACGACATGCGCGAGGCACCCTCGATCACGATCATCAAGGCCCTGCACGCGCGCGGCGCCCGCATCCTGGCGCACGACCCGGTGGCCGTGGAAGAAAGCAGACATCATTTCGCGAATCTGGTCACATATGGCGATCAATACGAAATTCTGGCTGAGGCCGACGCCCTGCTCCTGCTCACGGAATGGTCCGATTACCGCGAGCCCGATTTCGCGCGCATGAAGTCGCTGCTCAAAACGCCGCTGATTTTCGACGGGCGCAATATCTATCCGATTTCTTATCTACGAACGCAGGGCTTTCTGTGTTACGGCATCGGTGTTCGCCCCGAAACCGCGCGTAAATAATCGCGCGCAAACGAGAAACGTATGCCAGAGGTATTGTCGTTCGGAAGCAGCATCACGGGCCGTCCCATCAAGGTGTTCGGCTTTGGCGACGGCACGCTCCCCGTACTTTTGCTCGGCGGAGTGCACGGGGACGAGCCGGAAGGATTTATCCTCGTGGAGCGCCTGCTGGAACAATTCCGGACCGGTCAGGCCGCCCCGCCGGCCGGCGTGCGTCTCTTCGTCTGTCCGCGTTTGAACCCGGACGGATGCAGCGTCAATCGCCGAACGAACGAACGCAACGTCGATTTGAATCGTAATCTGCCGACGAAGGACTGGGACGGCGCGTTCAAAAACGTGCGCTATTTTCCCGGCTCCGCCCCCGGCAGCGAACCCGAGTCGCAGGCAACGCTGGAGATGATCGAACGCCTGGCTCCCGCGGCGATTTTTTCCATGCACTCGTACGAACACGCGATGGTGAATTTTAACGGCGAATGCGAGGACCTGGCGCGCGCCATGTCGGCCCTGAACAGGCTCCCGCCGAAGGGCGATATCGGCTATCCGACGCCCGGTTCCCTGGGCACCTACGCCGGGTGGGAACGCAACATCCCCACGATCACGCTTGAAATTCTCCGCGATCAACCGGCCGACGCGGTCTGGGAACAGCACCGCGAGGCCCTGCTGGCGGGAATCGCCTTTTATACGCGCGGCGGGGTACCCGCCCGGCGATCGATCTGAAATGATTCTCTTAAAACGTTTGGCATCGATCGTTTTGTTCTGCGCGACCGGATTGGGGCTGGTTTTCCTGTTTTCCGGTTGCTCACGGCAGGTGACAAAAAACCCCGGGCCCCCTTCCGGTGAACCCTGCCCGATCGAGTCCGTGGTGGTTCCCGCCCTGGGGGGCTATGTCAACGATACTGTTTCCGTTTTGCGTCCGAATCAGGTTCAGGAATTGGGCAATCAAATGGCGGCTCTCGAAAGAGACACGGGAGCTCAACTCGTCCTGCTGATTGTTGACACGACCGGCTGTCATGCGATCGAAAATTTTTCCCTGCAGGTGGCCAATACCTGGAAAATCGGTCGGGCGAGATACAACGATGGCGTTCTGGTCACAATGGCGATGAACGATCGGCGCCTTCGCATTGAGGTTGGATACGGTCTTGAGGCCGCCATTCCCAATGAATACGCGAAGAAAATAATCGACGAACAAATGGTTCCCTATTTCAAGCGCGGCGAATTTTTTACCGGCATAAAGAACGGCATTCAGGCCCTGGATCAGGTTATTCGCAGCAACCCCGTGCGGCCGCAGTGAACATGGATTTTACATAAAAAATTTTATTGAAATATTTCAAGATAGGCCCTCCCTTCGGGTTAATTGTTCACTAACTTCGCGGCCAGGACCCACAGGAAGACGAGATGCACGCAGAACTCCAGCGCACGATCGAAGCCGCGTACGACGACCGCTCCAAACTGGGCGCCGCGCGCCAGGCGGTGTTCAGGACGATTGAGCTGCTCAACGCGGGCGAAATTCGCGTCGCGTCGCGGCGGGGTCCCGGCGACTGGGAGGTCCACGCCTGGATCAAGAAGGCCATTCTGCTCTATTTCCCCCTGGCCGAAATGAAACCCATCCGCGCCGGCGAACTCCTGTATCACGACAAAGTTCCCGTGCGCACGGACCACGTGGAGCGCGGCCTGCGCGTCGTGCCCCCCGCCGTATGTCGTTACGGGGCCTTCGTGGAAGCGGGCGCGATCCTGATGCCCAGTTACGTGAACATCGGCGCGTACGTCGCGGCCGGGACGATGGTCGACACCTGGGCAACAGTCGGGAGTTGCGCGCAAATCGGCAAAAACGTGCATCTCTCCGGCGGGGTCGGCATCGGCGGGGTGCTCGAACCGCCCCAGGGACGCCCGGTGATCATTGAAGACGGGGCGTTTCTCGGATCGCGCGCGATCGTGGTGGAAGGAGTAATGGTGGAAGAACGCGCGGTGCTGGGCGCGAACGTGGTCATCACCGCTTCGACGCCGATCATCGACGTCACGGGTGCGACCGAGACCGTTTACAAAGGCCGCGTTCCGGCCGGATCGGTCGTCATCCCCGGGACGAAAAACAAAACGTTTCCCTCCGGGACGTACGGCACGCCCGCGGCCCTGATCATCGGGCAGCGCAAGGCCAGCACGGACGAAAAAACCTCACTCAACGACGCCTTACGCGAATTCGACGTTCCGGTTTAGTACAGGTGCAATCGCCCCACGGCCTCAATCATCTCGCGATCGGCAGCGCGGACCCGGAACGCCTCGCGCGCTTTTACGAGAACGTGCTGGGCCTCAGGCGCATCCACGCAGCAAACGCGGACGGCCAGGTGCGAGCGATCTGGTTCCAATTCGGAGCCGGGGTCCTCATGATCGAACGCGCGACGGAAGCGGTGGAGGGAAGGCGTTCAGCCTGGGCAGGCGGCGTGCGCCCTGGATTTCACTTATTATCGATTAATATAGAAAAAACCGAAGTTGCGGGCCAGGCCGAACGTCTGGCCGCTGCCGGCGTTTCGATTGTGCGCAGATCGGAATTCACTCTGTATTTCACGGATCCGGACGGCAATCCCCTGGGGCTTTCGTGGTTCGACGCGGCGGAATTTCTCAGTGGCGCGCAGCCTCCTGGTTGAGGCTCAGGTATCCTTGCGCATGCACTACACCGGCCCCACCACCCCGCAAACGACACAACGGCCATCCCGCGCGGGTTGACCGCACCGCGGACAGGGCCGGTAGCTGCCGGTGCGCAAATCGCCCGTTAGCGCATACCGGTCGTCGAACACGAAACACTCACCTTCCCAGAGCCCGTCGGGAAATTCCTTAAGATAATTTAAGATTCCGCCTTCCAGTTCGTAGGCGTCGAAGCCGTTTTCGCGTAAAAAGGGGATCGCTTTTTCACAGCGAATGCCTCCCGTACAGAAGCCGATGACCCGTTTGCCACGCAGATCGGCGATTTCTTCCAGGCGCGCCGGAAATTCGCGAAAATGTTCCATGTCGATCGTCCGGGCGCCGCGAAACGTCCCGATCCGCGCCTCGTAATTGTTGCGCACGTCGAGCAGCACGGTATCCGGGGCGGCGGCCAGGCGCTGGAACGCCGCTGGCGGGATGAAGCGCCCGCGGTTGAGCTCGTGGGGCGCGGCGAAACCGGCGGTGCAGATTTCGGCCTTGATTTTAACTTTCAGCTTCGCGTAGGGCGATTCGTATTCATCGACCGGCAGACGTTTGACGCTGGCCTGGTCCCAGTCGAAGTCGCTTTTGCGCGCGATGTATTGATCGATCTTTTCCGGGGGGCCGACAAGCGCGCTGTTCGTTCCTTCCCGCGCCAGGATCAAGGTGCCCGTCAGACCGAGCTGCGCGGCGAGGCTCCGCCAGACGTCGGCGGTGGCGGCCGGAGTTTCGATTTCAAAAAATCGGTAATAATTCAATAATTCGAGCTGCGCCATTTTTTTTTACGTTCAGTTGCGAACAGGGCTCGCGTCAATTCATTTGCGCGCGCTCAGGAGCATCCGCACCGGAGCCGGGTAGCCCTCGATCGTCCGCGCGGGGTCGGCGGGGTCGAGCCCCTCGGCCAGACCAGGAATGTCAGCCCAGGGCGGGCGGCGGACGTGTTCGGAGCGGTACTCATGTTCCTCTTGAAATACGACATCACGAAATCCGGCGCGGCGCAACCAGTTGATGGCGCAGTCACGGTCGGGCAGGAACCAGACGCCGCGCGCGCCCGCGTACCGGCCCGCCGGAAAGAGCGCCCGCGACTCATGACCGGGGACGGCCTGGGTTTCGAAGATCAGTTGCCCGCCGGCCCCGAGGGCTCCGTGGATCAGGCGCAGCAGGCCGAGCGGGTCGGGATGATGGTAGGCGATGCCCATGCAATAGATGAGATCGAACGGTTCGTTCTCCTCCGCGAGCGCGTCGAACCCGCGCGGCCGAAATTCCAGGGACCGGGCGTGGTGACCCAGAAACGCGGCCAGGAACGAAAAACACTCGTGGAAGGCCGGGACCGGATCCAGACCGATCGCCTGGCGCGGACGGTGCGCGAGCATGCGAAACAGATAATAACCGTTGTTGCAGCCGATATCGCAAATTCTTTTATTTTCGATCGAATCGGCGAATTTGAGCACGCGGTCCCATTTTTTGTGGCTGTCCCAGTTCGCCTCGACGCGGTGGCCGAAGATTTCGAAGGGCCCCTTGCGCCAGGGACGAAACGAAGCGAGGTGCCCTTCCAGTTGCGCGTGCCGGGCCTCGTCCAGTTCGTCCGCGAGGCCGATCATGACCGCGTCGCCGCCGATGTCAAAAAACGAAGTGCGGTGGGCGCGTGCGAAGTCGAGCGCCGGACTCATGGAACGCGGCCCCGCCACTCGTCCGCCGTCAGGATATAATACAGAAGTTCATTGCCTGCTCCGGTTTCTCTGCGATCCAGGCGCATCCCGAGTTTTTCCAGCAGGCGAATTGAGGCCTGATTCGGAGCGTCAACCCCGGCGCGCACCTGCGGCCAGCCCGTCGTTTCAAAGGCAAAGGTGAGGGCCGCCCGCGCGGCTTCGGTCGCCAGTCCCCGGCCGTGAAACGCGGGCAGCAGACCGTAAATCAATTCCGGTTCCGGCGGCTCTCCGTTCCAGAGGAAACCACAGAAGCCGATGGGCCCCGCCGGCTCACCGCTGGCCGCGCGCAGGGCCCAGAGGCCGGCACCCCGCTCGCGAAAGTTCTCCGCGCTGTCCTGAACGAAAGCCCCGGTTTCGTCCGGCGTGATCTCGCGATCGTCGAACAGATACCGCCGCACGACCGGATCCGTCCAGACGGCATGCATGACGCCGGCGTCGGCCGTCCCGTCCAGTGGCTTGAAGCGCAGGCGTTCGGTGACGATGGTTTACCCCTTTTTCAACGCCAGCTCGCTCGCGCCCGCCCCCACAACGAGCGTCCAGGCGCTGTCCGCGTCGAAATCGCCCTTCAAAATTTCACGGCTGAGTAAATTGCCAACCTCTTTCTGAATCAGGCGTTTGAGCGGGCGCGCCCCGAATTGCGGATCGAAGCCGCGTTCGGCCAGCCAGTCGAGGGTTTTCACGTCGGCTTTCACGGTCAACCCCTGGCTTTTCGCGCGTTCCAGAATCTGTTTAAGCTGGGTTTTCACGATCTTTCGTAAAGTTTCTTTATCGATCGGATTGAAGAAGATCATGTCGTCCAGGCGGTTCAGAAACTCCGGTTTGAAATGGCGATACAACTCGGCTTTGATCAGCGTCTCCTGTTCAGCGCGCGATTTCTCCGCGTCCATCAGAATGTGCGAACCAATGTTCGAGGTCATGATGATAATCGTATTCTTAAAATCGACCGTACGGCCTTTGCTGTCCGTCAGCCGCCCGTCGTCGAAGATCTGCAAGAAGATATTGAACACCTCCGGGTGGGCCTTTTCCACTTCGTCAAAGAGCACGACCTGGTACGGGCGACGGCGCACGGCCTCGGTGAGCTGGCCGCCTTCGTCATGGCCCACGTAACCCGGCGGGGCGCCGATCAGACGCGATACGGCGTGTTTTTCCACGTACTCGGACATGTCGATGCGGACCATCGCGTTTTCGTCGTCGAACAAAAACTGCGAAAGCGCGCGCGCCGATTCGGTCTTGCCCACGCCGGTGGGTCCCAGAAACAAAAACACGCCCATGGGCCGCGCCGGATCGCTCAGGCCCGAGCGACTTCTTAGAATCGCCTCGGTGATACTTTCGAGCGCGTGGTCCTGGCCGATGACGCGTTCGCTGAGTTGTTCGCGCATCCCCAGCAGGCGTTCTTTTTCGCCCTGCAGCATCTTGCTCACGGGAATGCCCGTCCAGCGCGAGACGATCAACGCGATGTCCTCGTAGGTGACTTCTTCGCGCAAATACGCCTTCTGGTTGGAGGCGATTTTCTGTTCCAGTTCGGCGAGTTTTTTTTCCAGGCCGACCAGTTTGCCGTAGCGAATCTCGGCCACCCTGTTGAGGTCCCCGCGGCGTTCGGCCTCTTTTTCCTCTATTTTCGTGCGATCGATTTCCTCGCGCAAAGCGGTCGCCTGCTCCACCCCGTGGCGCTCGGTTTCCCAGATACCTTTTTTCTCCCGAAACTCCTCTTCCAGATCGGCCAGTTCGCGTTCCAGTTCGCCCAACCGGTCCTGCGACGCCTTATCCTTTTCCATCTTCAGGGCTTCGCGTTCGATTTTGAGCGACTGGATCTTTTTGGAGATACGATCCAGTTCCTCCGGCATCGAGTCGAGTTCGATGCGCAGGCGCGAGGCGGCCTCGTCCACCAGGTCCACGGCCTTGTCCGGTAAAAACCGGTCGGCGATGTAACGGTCCGAAAGTTTCGCGGCCGCGAGAATCGCCCCGTCCGTGATCCGAATCCCGTGGTGCAGTTCGTAGCGGTCTTTCAGGCCGCGCAGGATCATGATCGTGTCTTCCACGGACGGTTCCTGCACATAAACCGGCTGGAAGCGCCGTTCGAGCGCCTGGTCTTTTTCGATGTACTTCTGGTATTCCTTGAGCGTCGTGGCTCCGATGCAGCGCAGCTCGCCGCGCGCGAGGGCCGGTTTGATCATGTTCGACGCGTCGAGCGATCCTTCCGCGGCGCCCGCGCCCACCAGGGTGTGGAGCTCGTCAATGAAGACGATGAGCTGGCCTTCCGAGGCGCGGATCTCGTCCAGCACCGCTTTGAAGCGGTCCTCGAACTCGCCGCGGTATTTCGCACCGGCGATCATCGCGCCCAGATCAAGCGTAAATACTTCTTTGTCCTTGAGGCCCTCGGGCACCTCGCCGGCCACGATTTTGCCGGCCAGGCCTTCCACGATGGCCGTCTTGCCGACGCCCGGCTCGCCGATCAGAATCGGGTTGTTTTTCGTCCGCCGGCTCAGCACCTGCATGATGCGCCGGATTTCCTCGTCGCGGCCGATGACTGGATCGAGTTTGCCTTTTTTCGCCCGTTCGTTCAGATTCGTCGCGTACTTGTTCAGCGCGTCGAAGGTGGCCTCCGGGTTTTCGTTCTGCACCGTACGACCCTTGCGCAATTCTTGCAGAGTGGCCAGCGCGGCCTGGTAGGTCAGCCGCATGCGCGCGAAATCGCCGCTGAGCGCCTGGTTTTTATCTTTCAGATACGCGAGGATGACGTGTTCGGTGGAAATCTATGCGTCGCCCTGTTCAGCGGCCAGAGTTTCGGCGTCCTTGAAGACCCGCGCGAGTTTCTGGCCCGGTCGCGTGTCGCCGCCTTCAGCGCGCGGTAATTTTTTAAGATGAGTATCGAGCAATCCGGTGAGCGGGCGCAGGTCGATGCCCATGCGGGCAAGAAGCATTTCGCCCATGCCACCATCCTGCTTAAAGATTTCGTGCAACACATGCTCCGGTGTCAACTCGGGGTTGCCGCTGGCCTGCGCGCTCAACTGGGCCGCGTTCAGGGCCTCTTTTGTTTTGGCGGTAAATTTTTCGTAGTTCATGTTCGTATTCCGTTTTTGCCAGGGCTTTCTTGTTGAGACGAATTCTCAATTGGCGCGATTTCACCTGAACCACAACGGCTCCCTGGTGAACTTCGCATGATCCGGGCAATTTGTTTATGACGTTTGTCTGCTTCCTTTCTTTTTCCTTCTCCAAATTCCTTTCAATTCCAGTCTTTGCAATTGGCGGACCAGGAATTTTCTTCAATTTATTTGGGTTCCCGCAACTTTTGATCGTGGAGTTTCGCAACTCTGTCAGGTCTCCGGAAATTCTGGCAGTTTTATGAAAGAACGCCCGGTTTCTATTGACAGCGATTTTTGCCATTATTTTGTGGGCATGGAATTTCTCCGGAAATCGTGGCTTCACGAGACCCTGAATGGCTCTAATTAGAATCTTTAAAAAGCACGGCGGCAAAATCGCCGTATTAATTCTCATCTTCGGTGGCACCGGTTACCTGGTTTTTTCCCCGGCCAAGTACCAGGGGTTCGCGCCGGATCAACCCATTCCCTTCAGTCATAAAATTCACGCGGGTGAGCTTGCGCTGGACTGTCAGTTCTGCCATGCCACGGTGGAACGTTCACCGCACGCTGGCATTCCTGATACGGCCACCTGCATGAAATGCCACCAGCTTGTGGCCGGTGACAGCCCCCACATCCAGTACCTGCGTGAAACGTACGCGAAAGGCATTCCCCTGCGCTGGATGAAAGTTCATGACCTTCCCGATCACGCGCGTTTTTCCCACAAGCCGCACATTGCTGCCGGGTTTCAGTGCCAGCAATGCCACGGGCCGGTTGAGACGATGGACAAAATCGAAGTCGTTACCGAATTCAACATGGGCTGGTGCGTGAATTGCCACCGGGACAACGCCCTGAAAGCCGGGACCCAAATTTCCCCTCCAGGTGATAACGTAACCGTAAAAATTACGGATTGCAGCACCTGCCACTATTGAGTTGAAGTTCTTCTGGAGCAATATTATATGAGCAAGAAGTACTGGTTATCGCTGGAGGAAAAAGACGCTCCGGCCACCCAGTGGGAGCAGCCTGAATTCGAGCAATCGGTCAACGAGATGGCCCGGGAGCGGAAAGGCGTAACCCGACGCGATTTTTTCAAGTTCATGGGCGCCGGTGCCGTCATGGTTGGCGCCGCCTGCCGCCGTCCGGCCGAGCAAATCGTTCCCGCTGTGATCCAGGCGCCCGAATACACTCCGGGCATCGGACAACAATATGCCACCACCGCACCGGACGGGTCGGGCATCGTGGTTCGGACCCGCGAAGGTCGCCCGGTCAAGATCGCCGGCAATCCCGATCATCCGCTGACTCTGGGCGGAGCCACGGCCTGCACCATCGCTTCCCTGATGGACCTGTACGATCCAGATCGCCTGCGCAAGCCTGTGCGCATCGTCAAAACTAAAGCCGGGGCCACGCTCAAGAAAGTGGGCGATGAAGCCAGCATCACCGCGGAAATTCGTTCCAAACTCAAAGAGGGCGATTTTGTGCTCCTCACCGGCCCGGTAGACGGTCCCGCCACACGGTCGCTCATTGCGGACTTCCTGAAAGAATTTCCGAACGGCCGTCATCTCAGTTTCCGCCCCGATCCCACGCTCCGCCAGGTTGCGGCCGGAAGTGAAGCCTCCTTTGGAAACGCGGTCGTCCCGAACTATCGTTTCGATCGAGCTGAATATGTCCTGGCGCTTGAGGCCGATTTTCTCGGCACGATGCTGCTGCCGGCGTACTTTTCCGCGCAGTTTGGCCGCAAAAGGGATCTGCGTACCGGACGATTCGTCAACCGCCTCGCCGCCATCGAATCGATGTTCACGGTGACCGGCTCTAACGCGGATTACCGCGTTCCGGTTCGTCCGGGCGATCAGGTGGCCGCCGCGCTCGTGCTCGCCGCGAAAGTCGCCGCGAAACTCGGCCAGGGTGGCGGCGGAATTCCCGCTGAATATTCGGCCCCGGGAATGGACGCGCAGCTCGGACTGCCGGGTGATGTCCTGGATAAAATCGCCGCTGATCTCGTGGAATTTCGCGGACGCGGCCTGGTCATCGCGGGATCGCCGCTGGCGGCCACGGACGATGACGCCGGCGTGCGCCTGCAAATCGTCGCCAATATGCTCAACTCCTTGCTGGGCAATGAGGGCCAGACCGTCGACGCCACCCAGCCCATCACACTCGACCGCGGGGCCTCGGACGCTCAGATCGCCGATCTCCTGGAGGAGATGCGCGCGGGCAAAGTTAAAACTCTGGTGCTCGCCGGGGCCAATCTCACGTATCATTTGCCCGCGGCCGCGAAGGTGGCCGAAGCAATCGCGAAAGTCCCCGCTGTATTCGCTCTTACCGATCGACTGGATGAAACCGCCTCTCTCGCGCAGGCCGCCCTGCCCGTCAGTCATTACCTGGAATCCTGGGGCGATTCGGAAGTGATCCAGGGTGTTCGTTCGGTGCGCCAGCCGGTTGTTCGCCCGCTCTGGCATACGCTGGCCCTGGAAGATCGCCTGATCGCTATTGCCGGCGGGTCACTCGGCGGGTCCGGTCGCTTCTATGACTACCTCAAACGCGAATGGAGTGCGCGCGGCAACTGGAACGGCCTTTTGCAAAAAGGGTCGGTGGGCACGCTCGCGGCGACAACGGGCGCGGGCCGCAACGCGGGTGGCATGGCGGAACTGGCGGGTTATAAACGTCCCGCCGCCGGAATGACCCTTGGTCTCTATTATAATGTTTCCGTCCTGGATGGCAGTGGCGCGAACAACGCCTACCGCCAGGAATTGCCGGATCCGGTTACGAAGGGCACCTGGACGAATTATCTCTGCCTTCTGCCTGACACGGCCCGCAAACTGAAACTCAAACAGGGTTCCGTCGCGACGATTACCACCGACGCGGGCAAACTCGAATTGCCCGTGCTGCTGCAGCCAGGTCTGCACCCGGACGCGGTTCTGGTCGCGCTCGGTTACGGACGCAGCGCGGCGGGCAAAGTCGGCGACGGTCGCGGCGCGAACGCTCTGCAAATCGTTGCGATCAAGGGCAAAACGCCCCTGCTGGCCGGGCTGGCCGCGAAAGTCGCCCCGACCGGCGATCAGCAGGAAATTGGTAATACCCAGACGGTCTATCGCCACGGTTTTAACACGGAAGACCGGGCGCCCTTCGCTCCGGAAGGAATTCCCGACGCGCCGTACAACGGGTCAAGCCAGACCGCCTTCGGACTCGAACGGCCCATTATCCGCGAAACCACGCTAAACGAATGGCAGGCCAATCCCGCGAAGGCCACTCCCGCGAAGGTGGAATATCCCGAAAAAGCCGGGATCATGAAAGAGTGGGACTACAGCAAGAATATGCGCTGGCACATGGTGGTCGACCTGACCGCCTGCACCGGTTGCGGGGCCTGCGTTACCAGTTGTAATACGGAAAACAACATTCCCATGGTCGGGCCGGAAGAAGTCGCGCGCGGACGCGAAATGCACTGGCTGCGCATCGATCGTTATTATTCGGGCGATGAAAAAAATCCGGACGTGGCGCACCAGCCCATGCTCTGTCAGCACTGCGAAAACGCGCCCTGCGAAAACGTTTGTCCCGTCGCGGCCACCACGCACGACAGCGAAGGCCTGAACGTGATGACCTACAACCGCTGCATCGGCACACGGTATTGCGCGAACAACTGTCCGTACAAAGTGCGTCGTTTTAACTTTTTCGAAAACTGGAACTTCATGGAAGGCGCCTCGCGCAAACTCCAGGGCGCACAGCATCTGGCCCTCAATCCGGATGTCACGGTACGCTCACGCGGGGTCATGGAAAAATGTACCTTCTGCGTGCAGCGGATTTCCGCGGCCCGCCAGGAGGCGCGCCGCAACAACAAACGTCGCGTGGACGACGGAGCGGTAGTGACAGCCTGCCAGGAAGTTTGCCCCACGGGTTGTATTACGTTCGGCAATATCAACGATGAGGCCAGTGAAGTCGCCCGGCGCGCCCAGGATCCGCGCGGGTACAAAGTGCTCGATTTTCTGGGCGTGAATCCCTCGGTCACGTATCTGGCGAAAGTGCGGAATAAAAGCTAACAATAACGGTCGTTTTGCATGGCAGCAGCGGAAGCAAAAGAACTCCAACAACTCCCCCTGGTCCTGGGCGATAAAAAGTACGATAACGTCACGCGTGACATTATCGCGCCGGTTGAAACATTTCCCAAAAAACTCTGGTGGATCGCGTTTTCGGTCGCGCTGACGGTGTTCGGGGTCCATATGACCGCGATCGCGGTTGTGGTCGGCACCGGACTCGGGCTGCTGGGGATCAATAACCCGGTCGGCTGGGGAACCTTCATCATCAACTTCGTGTTCTGGATCGGGATCGGACACGCTGGAACCCTGATCTCGGCGGTGCTGTACGTGTTCCGTCAACAATGGCGCACGGCGATCAACCGGTCCGCGGAAGCCATGACCATCTTCGCGGTCGCCTGCGCGGGGATTTTTCCGAACATCCACGTGGGTCGACTCTGGTTCATCTTCTGGGCCATGCCCTACCCCAACGAACGCGGGGTGCTCTGGCCGAATTTTCGATCGCCCCTGGTCTGGGACGTTTTCGCCATTTCCACGTATTTGACGATTTCGCTCGTGTTCTGGTACGCCGGACTCGTGCCCGACTTCGCTTCGATCCGCGACCGCATCAAAGAATCGGACGCTGTGCAGAAGATTCGCAAGAGCGTCTATTCCGTGCTGTCCCTGGGCTGGGTCGGCTCCACGCGCGCCTGGGCCCATTACGAGGCCATGGCCATGATCCTCGCGGGCCTGTCCTTTCCGCTGGTACTTTCGGTCCACTCGATCGTTTCGTTCGACTTCGCCACCTCCGTCATCCCGGGCTGGCATACCACGATCTTTCCGCCGTACTTCGTCATCGGGGCCATTTTTTCCGGTTTCGGCATGGTACTCACGCTGCTGATCATCATGCGCGAAGTCTTCCACTTCCAGGATTATATCACGATCAAACACCTCGAAAATATGGCGAAGGTCACCATGCTGACCGGGTCGCTCGTGGGTCTGGCGTACAGCACGGAATTCTTCATGGCCTGGTATTCCGGATCGCCTTTCGAAGGCTTCGCGTTCATCAACCGCATGTTCGGTCCGTACTGGTGGGCCTACTGGATCATGGTCAGCTGCAACGTGATCACGCCGCAGTTGTTCTGGTTCAAGTCGATTCGCACGAACCCCACCCTGCTCTGGATCATTTCGATCTTCGTGAACATCGGGATGTGGTTCGAACGATACGTAATTGTCGTGACCTCATTGCACCGCGACTATCTGCCCTCGTCCTGGGACATGTATATCATGACCAACTGGGACTTCGCGATTCTGATCGGTTCGTTCGGAATGTTCTTCACTCTGTTCCTGCTTTTCGTGCGCGTCTTCCCGGCGATCGCGATCGCGGAAATCAAGATGGTGATGAAATCGCCGGGCGCAAAGGGCTTCGGGCACTGAGACCGCGGTCGCGGCGGGTTCTAAAGAGAGTTATTAAGTATGGAAGCGATCAACAAACTGCTCGAAGGCTGTGAAAAAGCGGTGGACGCCTTTTTCGCGGCACCGGGCGTACTCTGGGAAAAATACGCCCTGAAGTTTCTGGAATACGATTATCGCGAAACCGAGGAAGGCGTCTTCGGTCTCTTCGATACTCCGGAAAAAATTTCGGCCGCCGCCCGCGCTGCCCGCGATAAGGGCTTCACCAATTTCGATTGTCTGACCCCGTTTCCGGTGCACGGCCTCGAATTTGATATGGGCCTGAAACGATCGAAGGTTCCGTACATCACGTTTTTTATGGGCATCACCGGAACGCTGACTGCCTTCGCCATGATGTACGGCGTTCACGAACAGGTGAGCACCCTCCAGTACCTCAACTCATATCCCCTGAACATCGGCGGGAAACCCAGTTTCGCCTGGCCGGCCATGGTGCCGATCATGTTCGAATTGACGGTACTCCTCGGGGGGCACGCGACGTTCTTTTCGATGATCATACTTTCGCGCCTCTGGAAAGTATTCCGTAAACCGCTCCACCCGGATATTACCAACGATCGTTTCTGTCTCTGGATTCCTTCGGATTCGGAAGGCTACAACCAGGAAGAAGTAAAGTCTTTCCTTTCCGGCCTGGGGGCCCAGGAAATTACAGTGAAAACGAGGGGTGCCTGACCCGGCATTGAGGGTTCGGCAAGGATTTCACAGCAATGACGCACATGTACGCTTTTCAAAGAGGTAGCCACCGCGCTTTTCTGACGATCGGTCTGGCCACCGCTCTCGCCGCTTTCGCTTCATGCGGTAAGTTCGACACCTCTCGTTTCCACTGGTTTCTCGACATGCACGATTCGCACGCGGTCGAATCGCAGGAAGAGGACTTCACCACGTCCGCGGATGTAAAGGGCGAAGGCTGGACGCGCGGAGCCGACCAGAACCCCGCTTTCAGCGGACCGGGTTCGAGCATGCGCGTACCGCCGGAAGGTTCGGTCCCGCGCGGTTATGACCCGTATCCTTACGCCCAGGCGGAAATTGACGCCGCCGGCGCCGGGCTCCAGAACCCCCTTGCGCGCACCCATGAAGTATTAAAACGCGGCCAGAATCGTTACAACGTTTACTGCCTGCCCTGCCATGGCAATACCGGGCACGGCAACGGACCGGTCATTCCGCGATTTCCCGCTCCGGTTCCTTCCTTCGTGCAGGAACCCGGTAAACCCCGACCGGCGACCCTCGACTGGGCCGACGGGAAGATTTATCACATGATTACCACGGGACGCGGGGCGATGATGTCGTACGCGGCCCAGGTGGAACCGCGGGATCGGTGGGCGATCGTCCACTACGTCCGCCTGTTACAAAAAAAAGGCGGAGAATAAAGCGGAGTTTAACATGGTTCAATTACCCGACGAAAACAGATTGCAGTTCAAGTTCACCGGTGGCCTCCGCAATTTCGCCCTGGCCCTGATCGGCGCGGGCCTGGTTCTGGTGCTGTTACAGATTGTATTCCCCTGGCATCCGCACCAGGAAGAAGCCGGAGTCGCCGCCACAACGGCCGAGCACCACGCCGGTTACGAAAACCCGCGCCTGTTCATGTCGCTGCATCTGGGGCTGTTAATCGCCCTGCCGATGGCAGCGGGCGGACTTTTTTTTCTGCTCGCGAATCACCTTTCCGGCGCGGCATGGTCGGTAACTGTGCGTCGCATCGCGGAAAACTATATCTGGTTTCTTCTGTTTGTCCTGGTTTTGATGCTCGTCATATTTTTCGGCGGATCTTTGACCGGCCCCGATCACGGCTCCTTCGGTCAGGTGTTTCACCACTGGGTGCACGCCGAACCGGATGACGCGATTATTAACTGGAAAAAGGGCTGGTTGAACGTACCGTTTTTCATTGGCCGCAATCTTTTGATCGTCGTCGTCTGGTTTATCATGGGCTTCCTGCTCTATCGCCTTTCCGTCAGCCAGGATTCGACGGGGGACGCGGGCTCAACCAAAAAAATGGCGAAAATTTCCGCTGTGGGCGCCGTGATCTTCGCTCTGACGTTCTCGGCCAGCGCCTGGGACCTGAGCATGTCGCTGGAACCGCACTGGTTCAGCACCATGTGGGCGGTGTACATCTTCGCCGGGACCGGCCTGACGCTGTACGCTACGCTTATTCTGTGGATCTGGTATTTAAAGCGAAACGGTTACTACGGCTCCACGCTCAATGAGAACCATATCCATGACCTTGGCAAGTACATGTTCGGCCACACCGTGTTCTGGGGTTACATCGGCGTGAGCCAGTTTCTTCTGATCTGGTACGCGCACATTCCCGAAGAGACGATCTTTTACTTCACCCGCGGCGGTCATACCTGGACCAGCGGCTGGGCGTACGTGAGCGTATTCCTGGTATTGATTCGGTTCCTGTTCCCGTTTCTTCTGATCATTCGCCGGGACGTAAAACGAAACATCAATTACATGGCCGGCATTTCCCTCCTGATCCTGATGGGCCAGGTCGTGGACATGTACTGGATCGCCTACCCGACCCTCCACCACGGCGAATTCATCGCGTTCTCCTGGCAGGAACTCGGTCCGGTGCTCCTTGTATTCGGCAGTTTCATTCTGATCGTGGGCATGGGCCTGGCTCGAACTTCCCTGATCCCGCGCAAAGACCCCCGTCTGGAGGAGTGCCTGCATTTTCACCAGTGAAGTGGAGCGGCGGATACAGTTTATGAAACATAGTCTGGTAATATTTCTACTTGTGGCGGTTCTTTTCGCTCAGTGTAAAAAAGATTCGCAGTTCATCGAAACTCCGAACGCCGAAGATTTGCACTTCGGCTCGCTGCTGTACGCGAAGGAAAACTGTTCGAATTGTCACGGCATCGACTGGAACGGTCAGGGACCGGAAGCGGCCGCGCTGAAAGAAAAGGGCCTCGTCCCCGCGAACTTTGCCGCGCTGGAGAATCCGGATACGACCCCCGTGGACTATTTCAAAACGATCACCCGCGGATCGGAAAAAATGCCCGAGCATTCATACCAGTACATCACTGACCGCGGCCGCTGGGCCCTGGCTCATTTCCTCTTTACGATGGCTCCGCAATTGAAAGGAGCGCAAGCCGATCAACGCCTTGGTGCGCTCTCCGCAGATTTCACCGAAGCGCGGGAAGCCTACGCGCGCGCCGAAACCCGGGGACGTCGTCGCTGGGAAATGGGTTATAAACCGTACGGCGAACGCGAGCCGAAACCCGGCCTGGATGAATTGATTCAATCCACCGGAACGACAATGGAAGCTCCCCGGGACGAATCCGCGCAGGCGGTTGAACCAGGGGTCGAAGAAAAAAAACCGGAGGCACCGGCGGGCAGGTAATCGCGGAAGCGAAGTCCCCGGCGGCCGTAACACCATGGAAAGCGTGAAATCTTATACAACGACCATTAAACTGAGCCTGGTCTCCGGCTTCACCTGGCTGGTCCTGGCGACGGCGCTCGGTTTACTGAACCAGATTCAACTGATGACCCAGATGCCGGGGCCGGACTACTCACTCGGGTTTGGTATCCTCCGACCCGTGTTCACGACCGCTTTGCTCTTCGGCGCCGGGCTTTCCTTCTTTCTGGGAAGCGCCTTTTACATCGTGCAGAAGCAGGAGGGCGTCGTTCTCAAAGCGGAACTGGCCGGCCTGGCCGCGCTCCTCCTCGTTAACTTCGGCGTGCTTCTGGGAGTCCTGACGATTTTCCTCGGATTTAACAAAGGCCGTGAATTTGGCGAAATGACCTTTTTATCGGACAACCTGATCGCCATCGGTCTCGTCGTATTTCTGATTGTACTGCTTCTATCCCTGAACGGGAACAAAAGCCCGGGAGTATCCACGGCCTTTATTCTCGCCGCCGCCGCGGGCGGTCTGGTGGTCTACGCGCTGGGGAATATCGGCCAGCCGTACGGTCCGCTGGTTTCGGTGCCCTTCGGATCCGGCGTCGGCGATCTCGCGGTCCAGGAATTTTACCGGACCGGCCTGCTTGGATTTCTGATTCTGCTGCCGGCCTTCGCGGCGGCGAATTATTTTATTCCCGCGAAATTTGACGTGGCTCTGAACAGCCAGTCGGCGGCCCGGTTCCAGCTTGTGGCCCTGACGGTTCTGGGAGCGCTCGCCGGTATGGGCGGTCTGGTGTATTCGCCCGCACCCGAGCTGCAACAAACGTTTGGGGTGATCTTTGCCCTCGCCTTCGCGTTCGCGACCATCATCGGCGGCGTAAATCTGTTCCAGACCATGCGCAAATCAGCCAGCCCGCCGCGTATGGACGGCGAACGGCGGTTTTTACGCTGGGGCCTGTATCTGTTAATGGCACTGGCCTGGTTCCGTGTCATCACCGCGTTCCGGTGGGGCCAGGAAATCTTCGCGTATACCTACTTTTCAGGGGCGGATCTGAGCCAGGACGTACAACTGTACGCGGCCATGATCGCGCTCGGCGCGACCTTCATCATCGCGCGTGATTTGAACGCGCAAAAAGAAGCGAGCACGGCATCGAATCGAACACAGGGTTTTTACCTGGCCGGAGTGCTGTTTATCCTGATCGGCGACATGGGGCAGGCGGTATTCCAATCCGCCGCTCTGCGCGCATTGACTCCCGAAGGTGGCCCCGCGCAGACTGTGTGGACCGCCGTTCTTTACGCGGGCACCGCCTTTCAAGTGGACACGCCCGACCTGATGTATCTGGTAAGCCTCCGCGGTCTCGTTCTGGTGGGAAACATCCTGCTCCTGATTGGCCTGCTGCTGGGAGCGCCGAAATTAGGCGTGCAGTTGCTGAAGGCCCTTGATTTCAAATCGCTGCTGCCGAAAATGCCGGCGCCCGCAAAAGCGGCCCCGACCGGCGCGGCTTCGGGCCGGAGCGATTTTATGCTGGTCGAAGAGGACCGGCGCAGCTGAAATTCTGCGGAACATTCACGGAATAAAACGGTATGAATTCTAAAATTGATTCCCTGGTCGACGCCCTGCTGGCGCGTCCGCTTACGATTGTCGCCTTTGCCTTCTGTGCCGCGGCTGGCGGGTTTTTCGCTCAGATTTGTATTCCCGCGATGTTCGCGAGTTCGAACGGCGCCCAGGCCTATCTCGCCCCGCCCGCTCCGCTGGCGCTCGCGGGACAGGAAGTATACTTCCAGGAAGGTTGCCAGTACTGCCATTCGCAGGGATTGCGACCCTTTGCCTGGGAAACCGCCCGTTTCGCGAACGCGGAAGCCTACGGGCGCGCTCCGCTGGCCGATGCCACCGAATACCAGTTCGAAAGCCCGCTCGTCCGCGGCAGCAAACGTCTCGGGCCCGATCTTTCGCGCCTGGCAGGCCGGTTCGACGAGGCCGCCCTGACCGCCCTGCTTCAAAGCAAAGCGGAAGGGAAAAATTTTAAAGCGGACATCCATCCCTACGCGCACCTGTTCGCCTCCGACAGCGAACTCTACCCGCTGTTTCTTTCCTGGAAAGTGCGGGCGATGATCAACGGCGGGGTTTTGTTCTCGGATCCATACCAGAAGTCCGTGTTCCTGGAGCTGGAAGATAAAACACGCGGCGAGGCTCTCGTACAATATCTGCTTTCGCGCGGGCGCAAGCAGGTGGATTTCGCTGGGAATTTTTACAAATAACGGCCACCGGGTCGGATGAAATTTTATATCGAGTAAACGTACATGAGCGCACCGAACGACAAACAAGACCCTGGCATTCCTAACTGGTTGTTGTTTTTATTTTTCGGAACCTTTGTCTGGGGCCTGTTTTACGCGGTCTTCCTGCACGGGTTCCTTGGCGAAACCCGGGCCGATGGTCTGCGCCGGGTCGCCCACACACGCATTGTAAAACCGACGATCGATATCGTACCGGCGCGCACGGACGCGGCTATCGCCGCCGGCGAAAAAACCTACGGCCAGGTGTGCATCGCCTGCCACGGCGCGAATCGTGAAGGCGGGGTGGGACCGAATCTTTCGGACGCCGAGTGGTGGCACGCGGACAATGAAAAAGCGCTGGCGAAACTTGTGATCGGCGGGGTTTCCGCCGCACAGACGAAAGGGCCCACGAAAGTCGCCATGCCGGCCAAAGGCGGGTCCGCCATTACGAATCCGCAAGTCTGGGAAGTTATTTACTTTCTTTCGTCAAAAAACCCGTCGATAAAGCAGGACGCGGTCCCCACCGGGAAGTAAAACGGGCTTGTCAGATCTGGCCGGCCGTGTATTAATCCGGCCATGCGCCCCTCTTCGTTAACGGCTTTGATCGTCGGCCTCGGCGGCCTCAATTTAATCCTGCTCGGTCTCGTGATTCTGGGGATCGTGAGTTTTTCGGGTACCAACGGCGGCGCCCCGGCCGGCACCGGGCCCATGCTCGGCGTGACCGCCCCCGCCCCGGGCAGTTCCGCCCCGGCCATCGGTGGGCTCTACAGCTGCGATACCTGCCGCGGGTATCCCTCCGGCCCCTATTTTACCCGTGATTCCTGGCGCTGGTTTTAATCGCAATTTCAGATTTACTTACCACGGATCATGGGGACCACGGGGATATAGCCCACAAGAGTGTTTGCGGTGGCCGGTTTAGATTTATCTCCGTGACGAGGTCAAAAGCCTCTCAACACAGAACAACCCATACCGCGAAGCGGTATGAACCCGCATTTGCGATCCATAGCGAGCAAATGCCACACCCCCGCCATCACCGGTGCCACGCCACACCCCGGCCGGGGAAAAAAATGCTTGAACTATATTCGATAGTACTATATAATATAGCAGTATGACCCCGGCGGCCTCCCCGATTGAACTAATTGTCCTCGGCTTTTTTATGGAACGCGAGATGAACGCGTACGATCTGGCTTCGATCATTTCCGAAAAACAAATCAACCGGTTCCTGAAAATCAGCGTCCCGGCTGTTTACAAAAGTTGCAAACGCCTGCATGCGGAGGGATTCCTTGAGGGCCGGGTCGTCAAAGACAGCGCGTTTCCCGAAAAAACCGTCTACCGTCTGAGCGCAATGGGGCGCACTCGTTTTTACGCGCTGATGGAACATTATTCAGCGCATTTTATGCCCTTCTTTCTCGAAAATAACGTTCTAATCTGGAACATTGAGAAACTGGATAAAAAAGACGGGACGCGCTTTTTAGAAAATTTGCGCGATCAGCTTCGTCATTTCGCGGGCTGGATCCGCGAACACGAAAAAGAACAAACCCCCCGAATTTCGTTCGGCGCACGGGCCATCGTCAAGCAGTATCGGATGATGATCGACGCTCTATGCGTCTGGTCCGACGAACTGATCGCGGATTATAAAAAATTAAAAAAACATGGGGCGGACCGCTGAAAAAAACGAAAAACAAAACGGGAGAAAAATTTTATGTCAGACTTTATTCAGTTTAAACAGGTCTCACGCTGGTTCGACTCAGCGGCGGGCCGATTCAACGCCCTCGACAAAATCAACCTCGTTTTTCGACAGGGCGAGTACGCGGCGATTGTAGGAAAATCCGGCAGCGGCAAATCGACGTTTTTGAATATCCTCACCGGTATCGATTTTCCCGACGAGGGATCCGTGCGGGTAGAAAATACGAACATCCGGGACCTGAACGAAACCGCTCTCGCGGGCTGGCGGGGGCGAACGATTGGAATCGTATTTCAGTTTTTTCAACTGATCCCGACGCTTACAGTCCAGGAAAACATTTTACTGGCCATGGAATTTGTTAACACAATCCCGAAAAAGGAACGCCTGGATCGGGCTGGAGCCCTGCTCAAACAGGTGGGCATTCTTTCCCAGGCGAATAAATTACCTGCCGCCTTATCCGGTGGCGAGCAACAGCGCGCCGCCATCGCCCGGGCTCTGGCCAACGACCCGCCCATTCTCGCGGCGGACGAACCGACGGGGAACCTGGACACCAAGACCGCCGATCTCGTACGCGGGTTGTTCGCGGAGCTGAAGGCCGCCGGAAAAACCGTACTCGTCGTCACGCATGAACATGTTTCCAACAAGGAATTTGATCGTGTCATTACTTTCCAGGACGGAGCGGTCGTGGCGGATACAACGAATACAAAGGTGGACGCGTATGCCCGTTAAACTGAAAAAAGTCCTAAATGATTTGCGATCACGCCCGGGCCGTACGGGGCTCGTGATTGTCGCCCTGATCATCGGGCTGTGGGGGGTCGGCTCGATTCTCGTTTCCTACGAGGTGTTGAGTCGCGATCTGAACGAAAATTTTGCCCGCACACTGCCGCCCCACGCGATCCTGACCTCCAGCGAGTTTGATCGACTGGACCCTGCCACTTTGCGCGCTCTACCAGAAATCGAATCGGCCGAGTTCAGGGATCTGTCCCTGTTCCGGATTGAGAGTAAGCCGAATGAATGGATTCCGCTCTGGTTGTTCGGAGTCTCGGATTTCGAAAAATTCCAGGTGGCGCGATTTTTTCCGCAGACGGGCGCCGTCGTTCCCCCGCCGGGAACTATGTTGATTGAACGCAACGGGCAGTTGATTTCCAGTTTACGCGTCGGGTCCCGGGCCACCGTGCGCGTGGGCAGTACCATCCAGTCCATCCCCGTATCCGGAATTTGTTTCGATCCGGCCCAGGCGCCCGCCACCCAGGACAATTTCATTTACGCGTACGTGGACCGGCCGACATATTCAAAAATTGCCGGCAAACCCGCCAACCGGCGCTTGCTCATTCGCGTTCGGGACGCGCAAAACAAACAGGACGTTAGCGCTGCGACCGATCGAATCGTTCAATCCCTGGGTGCCTCGGGGATAGACGTTTCTTCCATTAATATCCCCGAATTTCTCGAACACCCGCACCAGTGGCAACTTGAGACGCTTTTGTTTTTGCAGGGTGGGATCGGTTTCCTGGGGTTCCTGCTGGGAGCGGTGCTGGTGGCGCAACTGATGGGAGCCATTTTGCGACAACAAATTCGTCAGATTGGTATTCTAAAAGCGATCGGGGCTTCACGCGGAGCTGTCCTGCGCATGTACGCGATGATGATTCTGATTCCTGGAGTGCTTGCCGGTATAATCGCCACACCGCTCGCGGTCGCCTCGGGGTACGCCTTTTCGAAATTTACCGCGTCCGTCCTGAACTTTGAAATTTTAACGGTCGATTTGCCCTTTCAGATCTACGGCACCCTGATCGCGACCGTCGTTCTCCTGCCATTGCTGGTTTCCCTCCCGGCTCTTTTATATGGAACGAAGGTTAGCGTCCGCGAGGCCCTGAGCGATTATGGTCTCGCACGCGTTCAGTATTTCGGACAGGGAGGTTTTTTGCGGAAGGTGCCGCTGTCTCCTGCTTTGCGTATGGCATTTCAAAATACCGGTCGCCAGAAAAAAAGAATGTTCGGCACCGTCATGGCCATCGCCCTGGGAACGGCCATTTTCAGCACGGCGTTCAATGTGCGCTCATCGCTCCAGGATTTTCTTTCTGAAATCAGTGACAGTATGAAACACGATGTGCAGGTCGTCTTCAGCGACCGGGTTTCGAGGGATCAGGCTCTGCGTCCCTTTCGCGGCCTGGCGGACCTGGATCGCGTCGAATTGTGGAACGGGGGCCGGGGCGAATTACAATCGCGGGTCGTCTCCACCGGGGACAGTACAGGAATCGTGGCCCTGCCCTGTGATTCGGATTTACTCAACCTCAGAATCACGGCCGGACGCTGGATCAAAAAATCGGAAGTACCAGAAATCGTGATGAACCAGCAGGCGCGCGACCTCTATCCGGAGACGCAACCTGGAGATTCGCTCATTTTGACAATTTCTGGAAAACAGGTGAAATTTTACCTCGCGGGCGTCGTGCGCGAACTGGACAAGCCCAAAATTTACATGGACATCGACGAGTACGACCGCATCGCGAATCCAGAACATCTCGTGAACTCTGTTATGTTCGTCGCGAAGTCCAGGGAGTACGACCGGGTCATCGCCCTCAAACAGCGGATCGAACAGGCGCTGGCCGCGTCCGACTTAAAAGTCCTGTACGTCATGTCGCAGGCGGAGCGCGTAAAAATTATTTACGATCATTTGAACATCATTCTGACGACGCTGGTGTTTCTCGCGCTGGCGGTCCTTCTGGTGAGCGCGCTGGGCATGGCGGCGGCCACAGGAATTAATATCATGGAACGAACACGGGAAATCGGCGTACTCCGGGCGATCGGCGCGACTCCGCGCATGATTGTAAACCTGTTCACCGCGGAAGGATTGATTCTGAGCGTCGCGGGGATTGGCGCGGGCCTGCTGCTGGCCTGGCCTCTGAGCGTCCTGGCGGGCGGTTTTTTCGGGAAGTTGATGCTCGGCAAAAGCGCGGCGTTCTCTTACAGTTTCAGCGCGGCGGGTTTCTGGATTACCCTGGCAACCACGCTCCTGTTCGGCCTGCTGGCCAGCCGGATCCCGGCCATGGACGCCATTTGCAAGCCGGCGCGCGAGGCGCTCGCGTACGAATGAGTCCGCGTTTCGCGGGGCGATTTACGCGGACACAAGGTCCGCGCGCGCGACGCGCAACTGGATCGTTCGCTGGCCCCGGAAATACGAAAACTCAAGGCTGCCGAATAAATCGAACCTGGAACCGGCGGCCGTTTTTTGCGCGAGTTCCGGACCGCCACCCCAGAACACCGCCTCCACCCCGGACGGGGTCCCGGCGATTTTGAACTTCGCGTGGCGGCCCCCGGAAAGATCTCGCAAATCGTAAATTTCTACCGATTTCAGGCGAAAAAGTGGTTCGGGATTTCCGGGCCCGAAGGGCTCCAGGAGCGCCAGCTCCCGCATGAGGTCGTGATCGATCCGCGCGGGGGACAGGTCCAGATGAAACGCGGGCCCGGCCGGGGCCGCGGAGCCCGCGTCCAGTTCGAGCGCGACCGCCGCGCCCAGGAGCCGCCGTTCCAGTTCAGGCACCTGATCCGCTTCCAGGGAAAACCCCGCGGCCTGGGGGTGTCCGCCGTACTGTAAAAACAACTCGTCCGCGCGGGCCAGGAGTTCGAGCATATTCCGTCCGCCCCAGGTCCGAATCGAACCTTTCACATGCGCCCCGTCCATGTGCAAAAACGCCGCCGGGCGCCGGTACTGCTCGGTCAAACGCGTGGCCAGGATTCCAGACACGCCAGGAAAAAAATCGGGATGAAAACAAAAGATGAGCGGAGCCAGGGCCTTCTCCGGATGGCGCGCGAAATGTTCCGCCACGAGAGTTTCGTTGCGCGACGTACGTTCCTTGCGCTGGCGATTCAAATCCAGCAGGGCCTCCACCTGCGGCCGGGCCTGGCGCGCGTCAGGACTGGTGAGGACGTCCAGGGCGATCCTGGTGCGCCCCATGCGACCGGCGGCGTTGAGCGCCGGGCCGATGGAAAAACCCACATCCCGGCTGCGCAGATCGCCCGGCGGCAGCCGCAGCGATTCGATCAGAGCGCCAAGGCCCGGGCTGAACGCGCGCGGTTCGCGCCGGCCCGATCGTTCCGCCGCCAGTCCCAGGCCGAGACGCACAAGGCCGCGGTTTTCACCGGTGAGGGGCACCATGTCGGTAATGAGACCGACGGCCACGAGATCGGTCTGCTTGCGAATGAATTCGCGTAATTTTGTTCTTGAAATAATATGGCGAAAAAACAAGAGACGCCCCGCCTTCGCCGGCGAAGCCGAAAGTCGCCGCCATTCGTCCGCGGTCAGGGGGTCCTGGCCGGGCGCGCCGGGGCGGATCTCCAGCCCTTCCCCGTGCGCGGCGCGCGCGGCCGCGAGCGTCGGGTATGCCCCCAGGTCCGCGCCGAACCGAAACAGAAGCCCGGGTCCATCCTCCGGTTCTCCCGGCGGAGTGACGAAATACCCGATGCCCCAGTCTTTCGTGTGCGAAAGCGCGTAGCCCAGCAAAAACTTGAACACGAGCCCGACCGTCGCGATCTGCCCGTCGTTTTCGAGTTGTTCGCCGCGGCGACGTGGATTCACGAAGGCCACGTCCGCCTGATCGGGAATACGCGCGTGCAACTGGTGGTGATCCAGAATAATGACCTTCGCGCCGACGCGCGTCAACTCCGCGATTTCCGGTCCGTGCGAACTGCCCATATCGAGCAAAATAATGAGAAACGCGGGGTCTTTCAGGATGTTCTGGAAAAAATCGCCTGAGAGTCCGTAATCGTCGCCTTCGTCTGAAACGCGAATCTCCAGCGGGCCTTTATGGACTTCGTACAGAAAATTCCCGAGCATAGCGGCAGAGGATACCCCATCCACATCCCGGTCGCCCACCAGGAGAATACGCTGGCGGCCTTCGATCGCCGCCTGTAGATGTTTCACGGCCAGTTCAAGATCCGGCAGCAACATGGGCGAATGTAAGAGCGCCAGTTCTTCCGCGAAAAAATCGGGATCGTTCAGATGGGCGAAATCGGGATGCCGGGACAATCCTTCCAGGA
>CAZVZS010000051.1:0-36065 GCA_964631535.1 uncultured Leptospiraceae bacterium | reverse complement strand
GCCCTCCGGCCGGAGAGCCCGGTCCGCGTAAGCGGATGCGCCCTGAATCGACCCCCAACGCCCGGCTTCATCCGTTGAAAGGTTGCTACGTTTCGGAACGCTCGCAAATAATAAAATGGAAGGTCCCGGTGATCCCCGTGCCCCGGTGAGAGAAACTTTTTCGGCTCATCTTAAAAAATTTCTTGTACTTTTTGAGGGACATAATAGCTTCCGTCTTGCGAAGAGGAGTCCAGCATGCCTGAATTTTTACAGAATCTCATCAACCAGGGTCTCGAATTCTGGAAAAAGATCACCAACTTACAGAAGATCATCGTCGGCGCCGTCCTCGGGGTCGCGGTCCTCTGGTATATCGCCATGGGCGCCTTCTCCTCCAAACCGGCCAAAGAGATGCTCTATGAAAATCTGACGGCTGCGGATTATTCGGCCATCAGCCAGTCCCTGGAGGCCATGGGTTACGCCTGGACGGGCAGCGGCACCAGCACCATCTTCGTGAACCCGGATGATCGCCAGGCGATCATCACGAAACTGGCCCAGGAAAACCTGATCCCCGCGGGGGTGGAAGGCTGGGAAATTTTTAACATGTCGCGCTGGGACGAAACCACCTTCGACAAAGACGTCAAACTGCACCGGGCCATGAAAGGCAGCCTGGAACAAATGCTCATGACGCTTTCGTACGTGAAATCGGCCAACGTACAACTGGCCATTCCCAGACAGAATAATTTTTTGACCGGGGATGATCCCGTGAAGGCCTCCGTGGTTCTTACGCTTACTCCAGGAATCGATACGATTTCGCGAAAACAGGTCATGGGTATCAAGAACCTGATTTTTCGAGCGATTCCCAATCTGAAGCGCGAGAACATCACAATAACGAACAACGAAGGCAAAGAATTCGTCGAACCGGACGAACTCGACATGGAACAGCGCCGTCTGGATCTCGTGGACCGCAAGAAACAATTCGAGGAACGCGAACGTCGCAAATGGCGGGGGGAAATCGAGGACGCTTTGCGCGAATTTTACGAATCGGATCGGATTACGATCAGCCGCATGGCACTGAACGTGAACTGGGACGAAGTCAAAGAAAAACAACACCTGGTGCAGCCGGTGGAAAAGTCCCCGGAAGACCCGAACACCCCGTACCCGGACCGCGAACTCATGCCCGGCGGCACCCTGGTGGTTTCTGAAAACGCGCGTAACGAACGCTTTCGCGGCAACGGATTCACCCCGGGCGGTCCCACGGGCACCGAGCAACAATTGCCCCCGGGCTTTCGCGACCTGGACTACCAGCGTTCCGAATATGGGAACGTCGATACGATTCGAAATTACGAGTTCAACCGTGTGGACAAAGATATCGTCCGTCAGCCCTGGGAGGAACGTGCTCGTTCCGTTGCGGTCATGCTGGACGGGGTCTGGCTCAAGAAGGGCGTCCGCGAGGACGGCAAAGGTTATATTCGCGAATACGTCGCGCCGGGCCCGGAGGAACTGCGCACCCTCGAAAAAATCGTCAAAAACGGCGTGTTGTATGACGCGGCCCGGGGCGACCAGGTGACTGTCGCTCATTTACAGAAAGACCGCAGCGCGCAGTTCGCCGCCGAGGACGCGGACCTGGAACGGAAACTTTTGATTCAGCGACTCCTGGTCGTCTCCGGTGTGGCGCTGGTCGGCTTTTTCCTGGTCTTCCTGCTGTACCGCGCCATCCGCAAAGAAATCGCCCGGCGCCGTCGCCTCCGGGAAGAAGAACTGGCCGCGCAACAGCAACTCATGCGGGAAGCGGCCCTGCGCGTGGCCGACGAGGGCGCCGCGGAAGTGGAACTTTCAATCGATGAAAAGGCCCGGCGTGAAATGCTGGAGAACGCGATCAACCTGGCCCGGGAAAAACCGGAGCAGGTGGCCAAACTCCTGCGGACCTGGCTGGCGGAGGAAAACTGATCCCGCCGCCGGGTGCGGCCCCGGAGGGGGCGCACTGTGTTTGTCATTTTCGAAGCCTACAGCTTCAGATTCTTCCGTGCTTTCGCGGCCGCGTTCAGCGGCCGTTTTTTTTTGCGGGCTGACGCACCGGGGACGAACCGAAGGCGATAGGTTGCCGGTGGGGGCTCCGGGGGAACCGTTTCGCCTGTAGCATGTTTTTCAATAAGTTTAGTGAATAGCATTCGCCTTTCCTTTGTATCCCCCAAAAAAAAGGATTTAAATTCTGGACGTTTCGTGAATAATAAAAAAAACACTGGAATATTCACGGGGTTTTTTTCCGCATCGGGACGGTTCTATGCCTGCAGGATGGGAAGGTGATGAAAATTTACCGTTGAGGAATTTATTATGGAGCCTGTACGAAAAATGGGGTTATGATTTTCGGAATTATTCTCCGGCCCATCTCAATCGCCGGATTCGCAACCGAATGAACCTTTCGGGGTTTTCCACTGTGGACCGGTTGCGGGAGGCGGTGGTGGAAAGCGAACAAATGGCCGCCCGGCTGATCCAGGATCTTTCCATCGGCGTGACCGAGATGTTTCGCGATCCCGATTTTTTTCAGGCAATGCGAGAAAAAGTCGTCCCCCTGTTGAAAACATGGCCGCACCTGAACATCTGGCATGCCGGCTGCGCCAGCGGCGAGGAAGCATACTCTATGAGCATCGTCCTCAAGGAAGAGGGGATCGGAAACCGCGCCTTAATTTACGCCACCGATTTTAACCAGGTCGCCCTTGACCGGGCTCGCGAGGGGATCTATCCCGATGAGCGGATTCGCGAATACACGCGCAATTATCAGCGTTCAGGCGCGCAGGGCGCGTTTTCCGACTATTTCTCATCGCGGTATGATTCGGCGATTATGGATCCCGCGTTAAAAAAAAATATCGTCTGGGCGAATCATAACCTGGCGACCGACAGCGTTTTCGCCGAGGTCCATTTGATCCTGTGTCGAAATGTGTTGATTTATTTTAACGCGGAGTTGCAGAACCGTGTCCATGCCCTTTTTTTCGAGTCGCTGGTGCGGGGCGGAATTCTATGCCTGGGTTTGAAAGAAAGCCTGCGTTTTTCGCCGTACGCGGGGCGTTATGTGGCGCTGGATCGGAGCCACCGGATTTTTCAGAAACGGTACGACTCATGACGCCGCGCGGGGGATACGAAGCCGTCGTTTTGGGCGCTTCCGCCGGCGGGTTACGGGCCTTGCGGACGATTCTCGGCTGTTTGCCGGCGGCATTTAAATGGCCGCTGATGATCGTCCAGCACGTCCCGGCGGACACCGATTTGAGCTGGCTTTCGATCCTGGAGATGTCCTGTGTGGTGCGAATCCTGGAGGCCGTTGAAAAAGAGAGCGCTCTGCCAGGGTCGGCTTATTTCGCTCCGCCCAACTACCATCTGTTAATGGAGCCGGACCGGACGTTCGCGCTCTCCGTGGATGAAAAAGTAAATTATTCGCGTCCGGCCATCGACGTTCTCTTCGAATCCGCCGCCGATGTATACGGGCGGGGGCTGATCGGTATTGTTCTCACGGGCGCAAATCGCGACGGCGCGGCGGGGTTGCTCGCGGTGAAACAGAAAGGCGGCCTCACGATCGTCCAGCAACCGGAGTCAGCGGAAGCCACATCCATGCCGGAGGCCGCGATTCGGTCGACCGATCCCGATTTTATTCTGAGCCCGACGGAGATTGGCGATTTGCTGGTGAGGCTCCATGAGGGGAGGCCCGGTCAGGTCCGATCGCCGGTAGTCCGCGAATTGCCATGAAACTGAATACACTCTCAGCAAGAATCGGCCTGGGGTTCGCGCTCATCGCGTTGATCTTCGCCGTGTCCGTAGGCGCTTCGTACTGGCAGGCGCAGAACGTGAAGGCCTCCGCGCGCCTCTTACAGAGTGTACGGATTCCGACGGCCCTGGCCGGTTTGCGTCTTGTGGCGGGCGTAAACCGATCGCAGTCAGCCCTGCGGAACTGGATCATCCTCGCGGATCCGGAATCCCGGGAGGTGCGCAAGCAGGCCTGGAATCGCGAGATCAACCCAGCGCTTTCTACGCTGAGCGACCTCGCGGACGAATGGACCAACGCGGAAAACCGGCAGCGGATGGATCGGGTCGAAACCATCCTGAAACGACTGGAAACGGAACAGGAAACGATTGAAACACTCGCGCGGGTCGATCCGGAACGAACCCGCATTTTTCTAAAAGAGAACGCCGCACCCCTGGCCGCCGAAATTCGCGAACTATTGGACCGGATCGTCGCTTATCAATCGGAAAAGATGGAAGAAAATCTGGTTGAAAACGCGGCGAACCTGGACGATCTCGTTTCCCTGGTTGTCGTGCTCCTCGGAATTGGAATCACGGCCAGTTCCACCCTGGCCTGGGCGATCACACGTTCGGTTGTGCGGCCGGTCAACCAGGCGATCGCCGTCGCCGACGAAATCAGTCGCGGTCGTTTCGAAGTCGAAGTTCGCGTGAGCGGTACTCTGGAACTGGAAGCACTCGGCCAGGCGCTGGAACGAATGCGTGCCGCCCTGCTCGCCGGAATCCAGGAGTCCGAACGCCGGGCCTGGCTTTCCCAGGGGGGGAACGCTTTCAGCGCAAGCGTTCAGGGGGACCGGACCGTCGCGGAACTGGCCGCCAGCGCCATCGCGTTTCTGGCCGGGTATGTGACGGCTGAGATCGGCGCGCTGTACCTGCTCGATGACGACGGACGGACCCTGCGGCTGGCCGGTTCGTACGCGTTCGGGACGGAAGGGGAATCGCGCGAAATCTTTTTGATCGAGGAGGGGGTGATCGGCCAGGTGGCAAAAGACCAGAAGTCCCGGGCACTGGCGGGGGGGACCGCGACATCCCTGCGGATTCTCTCCGGCCTTTCGGACACCCCGCCCACTCATCTCTTGCTGTTGCCGTTTCTTTTCGAAGGGCGAACCCTCGGCGTCGTCGAACTGGGAGGGCGCGGGGCCTTCTCGGAAACTCAGGTCGACTTCCTGGAACAGAACCTCGATCGGCTGGCCGTCGTTCTGAATACGGCCATCGCCCGCCAGAACATCCGCGAGTTGCTGGAAGAAACGCAGACCCAGGCCGAAGAACTGGAAGTGGGCCAGGAAGAACTGCGGCAGAGCAACGAGGAGCTGGAAGAACAGACGCGTCGTCTGAAGGAGCAGCAGGAAGAGCTTGAGGTCACCAATGAAGAGCTCGAGGAACAGACGCGCAGAGTGGAGGAACAAAACCGCGAGCTGGAAACAGCGCGCAGCGCGATTGAACGCAAAGCGAAAGAACTGGAAATCACCGGCAAATATAAAAGCGAATTCCTGGCGAATATGAGTCATGAATTGCGGACGCCATTGAACTCGCTGTTGATCCTCGCGCGGGATCTGGCGAACAACAAAGAAAAAAACCTGAGCCCGGACCAGGTGGAAAGCGCGGAGATCATCACGCGCAGCGGAATCGACCTGCTCAACCTCATCAATGAAATTCTCGATCTTGCGCGGATCGAGTCCGGTCGGATGGATCTGGTCATTGCCGCGGTTGATTTACAAAATTTCGCGGACGCCATGCGTTTGAATTTTTCACGGGTGGCCCGGGACAAAGGCCTCACCTTTGCGGTCACGGTCGCGGAGGATCTGCCCGCGACCATGGAAACCGATCTGCAGCGCCTCGATCAGGTTCTGAAAAATCTGATCAGCAACGCGATTAAATTCACGGAGACCGGCGGTGTCACGGTAGAAATCGCACGGGTTGCCGACGGGCGAATCACCTTCGCGGTACGCGATACCGGCATCGGCATTCCCGAGGATAAACACCAGATCATTTTCGAGGCGTTCCAGCAGGCGGACGGGGGCACCTCGCGTCGCTTTGGTGGAACCGGGCTCGGGCTTTCCATTTCGCGGGAACTGGCCCGACTGCTGGGCGGCGAAATCCAGCTCCAGAGCGAGGTGGGCCGGGGTTCGGTTTTTTCGCTCCTGCTACCGCCGCGCGCGTCCGCAAGCGTCCCGGTCGCGAAAGAACAGCGGCGGAAAAGGGAAAAGACGGAGCCCGCGCGGGAAGGTCCGTACGATCCTGATTTCGTGAATTATCCCGCGCCCCCGGACGATCGCGACCGGCTGGATCCCAATCGACATACGATTTTAATCGTCGAGGACGACGCGAATTTCGCACGGGTGTTACAAAATCAGACGCATGAAAAAGGATTTCAGGTTTTGATCGCGGCCACGGGGGAGGACGGTTTGCTGCTGAGCGCGCGGTTTCTTCCGGACGCGATCATCCTGGACCTGGATTTACCGGGTATCAACGGCCAGGCGGTGCTGGCCGAATTGAAGTCGAACCCCGCCCTGCGACACATTCCGGTGCACATCATATCAGCCGACGACAAATCTCTGGATCTGATTCGTTCCGGCGCCGTGGAGTTCCTCACGAAGCCGGTGACTCGCGAGGGGCTGGAGGGCGCGTTCGGGCGCATTGAAAATTTCGTAAACAGGCGCGTGAAAAATTTGCTCATCTGCGAGGACGACGAGACCATGCGCCGTTCCATTAAGACCCTGATCGGCAACGGGGACGTTCGCTGTCTGGAAGCTCCCACGGGGGCCATGGCACTGGAAATCATCGGCCGCGAACCGGTCGACTGCCTTGTGCTCGATATTGGATTGCCGGACATGAGCGGTTTCGAACTGATTGATCGGCTGGAGCGGAATGGGACGCCGCCCCCGATCATCGTGTACACCGGCCGGGAACTTACCCGCCAGGAGGCCCAGGGCCTGGAGGAACGCGCCGGAACGATCATCGTCAAAGGTGTCAGGTCCGAGGAGCGACTGCTCGACGAGACCGCGCTGTTCCTGCATCGGACGGTCCGGAACCTCCCGCCTCATAAACGGATCATTATCGACGAACTGTACAACCCGGGCTCCGTCCTGAAAGACCGCACGATTTTACTCGTGGACGACGATATGCGCAACGTGTTCGCGCTTTCGCGCGTGCTCAAAGACATGGGATTGCAGATCGTAAAGGCCGAAAATGGCCGTCGCGCGCTGGAAGAGCTCGACCGCGCGCGGATCGATCTGGTGCTGATGGACATCATGATGCCTGAAATGGACGGTTATGAAGCCATGCGTGAAATCAGAAAACGACCGCAGTGGAAGGGCCTGCCCATCATCGCCCTGACCGCCAAAGCCATGAAGGACGATCGTCGCAAGTGTATCGAAGCGGGCGCGGACGATTACATCGCCAAACCGGTGGTTGTCGAACGTTTAATTTCGCTCCTGCGCGTCTGGATGCGGAAATGAAAACGGCCTCCGGGGGACTGCCAGGGAACGGCGAACCATTGAACGAACACGCGGAATTATACGAGATCAAACTGACGGCGGTTAAACCATTGATCCTCATGGTGGATGATCGCGAGGAAAATCTCACCGCTCTGGAAAGAGTGCTCAGGGACATGGACGTGGATCTTTTGAAAGCCACGTCCGGGAATGAGGCGCTGCGACTGACCCTGCACAACGATTTCGCTCTGGCTCTGCTCGACATTCAAATGCCGGGCATGGACGGGTACGAACTGGCCGAGTTGCTCCGCGCCGACGAAAAAACGGCCGATCTGCCCTTCATTTTCATCTCCGCCATTTACACCGATCATATCAACGTATTTAAAGGATACGAAAAAGGCGCGTTCAGTTACATTACCAAACCCTTCGAGCCGGAAATTCTGATCAACAAAGTTAAATTGTTCGTGGACAAATTCAAACAGGAACAGGCTTTAAAACAAACCCATCAAATTCTCGAACAGCTCGTCCGCGAGCGGACGATTGATCTCGAACGTTCGAACCGGGAACTGGAAAGTTTCGCCTACGTCGCCTCCCACGATCTCCAGGAACCGCTCCGTTCCATTACATCGTTTTTACAACTATTAAAACGGCGCAATGAGGGATCCCTCGACGAAACGAGCGCGAAATACATTGAGGTGGTAGTGGATAGCGCCCTGCGCATGAAAAAGTTGATCGAGGCGCTCCTGTCGTATTCCAGGGTGGGTTCGAAAACGGTGGAGTTTCGCCCCGTAAATTGTAACGAACTGTTTCAACGGGTGCTGACCGATGTGCGCATGCGCATCCTGGAAAAAAACGCCGAAATTCAGTGCGGAGACCTTCCGATCGTTACGGCGGATGGGTTTCAATGCCACATGCTATTCCAGAATTTGTTGTCCAACGCGTTAAAATTCGTCCCCCTGGATAGAAAACCGCAGGTGGAAATTTCCGCCCGTCCCGCTGGCAAATTCTGGACATTTACCATGCGCGACAATGGCATCGGCATTGAATCGAAATTTTTCGATCGTGTGTTCGTCATCTTCCAGCGGTTGCACACCCGCACCGAGTACGAAGGGACCGGGATCGGGCTTTCCATCTGTAAAAAAATCGTAGAACGGCACGGTGGTCGGATCTGGCTGGAGAGCGAGCCGGGGACCGGCACCGCGGTGCATTTTAATCTACCGGTCTGATGTCGGAACATTTTGGAGTGAGCGCATGAAGGTACCTATTGAAATCCTGCTCGTCGAAGACAGCCCTGAGGACGTTCTCCTCACCATTGAGGCGATGAAAGCAAACCGGCTGCGTTCCAATATCCATGTGACAACGGACGGCATTAAAGCGTTAAAATTTTTGAGAAAAATGGACGAATACCGGGATGTGCCCACGCCTGATTGTATCCTGCTCGATCTAAACCTCCCGCTCAAGGATGGTCGCGAGGTTCTGGCCGAGATAAAAATGGATGGCCAGCTCAAAAGAATTCCCGTAATCGTCCTCTCCACTTCGGGGGCGGAAAGTGATATCAAAACCTGTTATGAAAACCACGCCAATTGTTACGTGACCAAACCGGTTGACTTCGAAAGTTTTCTCGAAATTTCCAGAATCATCGAGGACTTCTGGTTTACGATCGTTCGATTGCCCGGCTGATTACTGAGCCGGCTGGATCTTGCGCACAAAAAATTCCCGTCTCGCCCCGGCCTTCGGCCGCGTGAGGCCGAGTTCACAATCGTACCCGGAGAGCACGCTCATTATGCCGATTGAACCCTCCGCTCCGCCATAGTAGGGATGAACCGGGGTATCCTTAAAAAACGGAATCTTCTCAGCGTAAAGATACATCATCGCGTAATCTTCGGGCCATGAATCACGCATATCGAGAATTTTGGCCGCCTGGCAGGTCCGAAGTAGCGTTCGGAATTCATTCAGGTTCCACCGCAAATCGGATTTATCCGTAGCAACCTGCACGGAAGGATACGGGTAGGGAAAATGAATCCCATCGGGTGATCTGGCTCCCGCGACGCGTGCCCCGGCGAATGCCAGTTGAAGAAAGCAGAATACCCAGAGGGCCAGTTGACCGGCAAGGACCGGTGGTCGCCAGCGAAGCGTGGCGATTGGCGCCAGCAGGAAAAGAAAAAGGTACGGAACCGCGAAGCTGAATGCTTTACCCGCCGCCCAGTAGTGAAAACCGAATACATATGGAAGAATACTCAGGAGCAGAACTCCTGCGAAAACGAGCAGACCCGTCCCACCGTGCCGTTTGTTTTCACTATTCTTTATTTCATTCTTGAAAAAGCGAAATGCCTGTCCGCAGAGCAGGGCCAAAAATCCGACACCTGCCAGTCGCAGGATGTGTCGATTCCAGCCTGGCAAACTCCCGGGCGGGGAAAGGAAGTACAACCCGAATGCACCTTCCAGAAAATCAATCAGGTTCGTTTCCAGGTACGCTGACCACCCGTCGTAACCGCCCAGAAACGCAAGGGTGAACCGCCACCAATCCGGGTAGGCCCAGCCTGGCTGGTTGAACTGACGCAGCACGTACAGGACGGTTCCCTCCGCGAACAACATTGCGATCGCCAGCGCCGGTAGAACCGAAAAGGCCAGTGTTCGCAGGCCGCCCGCCATGCGACGATCTCGCACGAGAGCGAGAAAGGCCAGGGCGCAGAACCCGGGCAGGTGGAAGGCAGCGTTCTCCGTATACAGATAAAGCGCTCCGGCCCCGAGAATTCCAATTGCGAGACTTTCCCGCCAGTCGAAGGGCCGGGTTTCGGCCGCGGTCAACCGCGCGATCAGATAGGTCAGCAAGAGCAAAACACCGACCGTGCTCACCTGGGACCAGGCGTTCAGGTCCATGATATATTGACCCCAGAATCCGGTTGTGAAAACCAGGCCCGCGAGGATTCCGCGACCGGGTGTCAATTCGAACAGATTACGGCCTATAAAAGCGATTGTGGGTACGGCTTGAAACATCAGTGCCAGCACGAAAACGGTACCAAGGGCGACACCCGGTCCGCCCAGATGGGTCGCGAAAATACTCCACAGCATCATAACACCGGGTCTGGCGTGAATATTTAACAGTGGGATCATCAACAGGGGTTGATCGAGAAACTCGGGTCTGGAGGCGCGGAGCAGGTCCGCATAAGGCACCCGTCCGTAAACGAGGCCGTTTTTGAGGTAGTTAAAATGATCCCATTTATTGCCCTGAAAAATTCCGAACTGGTCTTTTCCCAGAATCGCCGGGAGCAGAACGATGGCGGCTCCAGCGCAGATCAAGGAAAAAGGTCCGGCCCATTCTTTCCAGAGTGCGCCGTTGCGTGCCACATGGTACAAAAGAACGACCAGGCCATAGACGATCGGAATAAGAAAAACAATTTCGCGCACTGGACTCATGATCCCGAACCGGTACGAAACATTGGCCAGGATGGCAAGGACGGCGATTCCAAATACAGGGGCGGCAAGGATTCGATCGCGATGGTGTCCCGGTAGCAGCCGTGTTACCGGAAAACCCGCACCCCAGAAGCAAGACAATAAAAGCAGAAAAAGCAAGGTTGCGTTCATGGAGCTGTCCCCGGATCCGGGAATGAATTGTATGCTTCCACAACGCGCATTCGAATCGAAATTTCAGTTATCGATTTGAGTGAACCCGGGTGCAGGTAAAAATGGGGGTCGGGACCGGTCGTAATCATCTCTGAAACCCCTCCCGCGACAAGGGTTCCAGGGCGCATCAAGACCACGTTGCCAATTTGTTTAAAATCGGTGGGAAGCAAATTCGCGGAAAGCCGGAAGCTGATTCGGTGGGGGTTCGCATCGCCCGCGAAACGGACACTTTCGATCTGAATCTTCGCTCCCCGCTGGGTCAAAGGGCGAATCATGACTTTTTCAAGATCACGGGCTTCACCGAAGACTACCCGGTATTCCCGCCAATTTTTCGAAAGAACGATAGGTTGATCGAACGATACAATATCCCCCTCTGGCAGTGTGATCTCGACCCTGAGTGAATCGCTGGTGGAAAGAGCGGGATACTGGGCCCGTCTGTACGCCAGCGCGAATCCTACCGCGATCAAAAACCCGATGGCGAGAAGCGCAGGCATCCGGTAGGCCCTGAATCGATCGGAAGTGATAGGAAGATTTTGAAGAAAATCTTTGTCAAGCGAACGCCGAAGCGTTTTCAATTGCAAACGAATCGAAGCAAGCTCCAACCGCACGGTATTATGAGTCGTGACGCTTTCAATACGATTGATCCCCCCGGTTATCTCCACGATCGAATGGAAAAAATACGATCGCTTCCAGGTCAGGCTGAGGTTGTTCAGTTCCGTTACCGCGTGTTTCAGCAAGACTACCGCGTCACCGGTTCGGTAGCTGTCCACGAGTAACAGGGCAGAATCAATTGTTTCCTCGCAGGTGTTCAGGACTTTCAGAATTTCGCCCCGACGGATTTTATTTGGTTCCGGATGAAAAAAATGAGAAAGGGTCATAAATGGTATCAATAGTAACAATTTTATTATCTAAAAGTAAAGGGGCTACCTTTTCTGGAAATTTCTCATGTTTATGATGAAATTTCGAGCATTTTTAGTTTCTGCAAATGAAAAAAAACTTGATACCATGCTCCGGAATGTAACGAACTCTAAAATCAAGGGGGACTGACCGATGAAAAACAAATTGAACGTACTATTCTTATCATTAATAACTCTGACCGTAATTTCAATATTGAACGCAAATCCATTTTCTGTGCCCAATATTTTTTCATCCGGGGATACGGTAAGCTCATCGCAAATGAATGCGAACTTCGCCGCGATTAATGCCAATCTATCCGCCCAAATTCCGGTGGGAACAATAATTTCCAGTATTCTTACCCCCGCTCAATTTGCGACGCAGGCAGAGGACCCTTCCACATTTGATGCTACTGTAAGTAAATGGGCTCTGGCAGACAACCGGGACGTGACCGGTTCGAGTTTCGCCTCAGTAACGGGCTCTTCCACGGTTGTCGATCTTAGAGGCATGTTCTTGCGCGGTGTGAACTCAGGCCGCAGTGACGGGAACCAGGATCCAGGTGGGGCCCGAACCGCAGGATCTTTGCAACAGGATGAATTAGAATCTCACAATCATAGTAACGGAGCTTTTCAGTATCTCTTGCAAGATAGCTGCAGCGATACTATTGCCGCGGCGAAAGACAATACCTGCGGAGAGCCAAACCTCGTTTCGCGTGAAGCGATTCAAGCTTCTGGTGGCGCCGAGACAAGACCACGAAACGTGGCTGTTTATTATTACATTCGAATTAATTGAGACGACACCTTAATCCGACGGCAAGATTCATCCAATAAAATGGCAAAGGAATAGGAAAGAATTTTCTCCATTCCGTCTTGAACCCCGAACTTTTTAATTCGTCCATGATCTCTGGAAAACTGTTTATATGCTCGGATTTAATGAACCAATTATAAGAGGTTCTATATCTCTTTTTGAATATCCTCTCTGCAGAAATCTTCCTGGCAATTGAGTAGGCAATACTTCCCTCGCACGGCAAGACAAAGTCGCAAAATCCTTTCGGTTTAAGTATTCTCTTTATTTCATTTAATGCGCGCGGCAAATCTGGTAAATGTTCCAGTACGTGGATGCTTACAATTCTATCAAAACTTCCGGATGGAAAATCAAGTTGCCCTTGAATATCGCCTACCGTGACGCGCACTTCCGGGTATTTTTTGATGATTTCGCGAGCCATTTCTGGTCGCAATTCTAAGGCGCAATAATCCTGGGTGGAAATATCCTCAAAAGCAATATGGGCTCCAATTCCGGCCCCGATTTCAAGCGTCTTGCAGCCATTTTCGATTCCGCTTCTATTCACTCCCCATTCATGGTTGAACTTTTCCATGATTGAATAACGGGCCGGCAGGATTTCATGCCAGTACCGCATGAAATCTTCGCGTATTTTTTTTTGTTCTTCATTCAGTTCAGGAATCTTTTTGGGCCACATTTGAGTCTCCGAAAATAAAATTGCGCATGACAAAATATGTAAAAAGCATTGTCACGGCTACACCAGTCGCGCTCCCACAGAAAATATTGTTTGAAAGGAGCTTTATGAAGTAAACGATTGCAAGGGTAATTAACAGGTTAAAAATGTTCAAAAGGAAGAATAAAAGAATTTGTTTTGGGGTTTTGTTGATTTCTTTTTGATTAAATACGAATAGCTTATTTAGAGTGAAATGGAGTGATATTGCTGAAATATAGGCCGTAACAATTGTTATGAAATCGCCAAGCTTGAAAATGGAGGATAATATGTAAATCAAAGAAAAATAAAAAAATTGGGTTACCCCCCCCACAAACAAGAATTTTGCCGGGCGAAACGCCAGCAGTTTTTGAAATAAGCCTATCATCGTAGTTTCGCCTCAAGAGACGCGATTCCGGCAAAAGACCCGATTTCGTAAAAACGTTCGAATACTTCATAACCCATGAGTCGTCCCCGGACAACAAGATTTTCGTATACCTCTGCCAGATCGAAGGCCGTACGATCGCGAAACGGGTCGAAGGCGGTCTTCTTCAATATCCCGAGCCCCCAGTCGATGTGCTCCATCTCCGGAACGAATTGTTTCTTGTTGTACTCAATGATGCGACCTTCCCGAAAAATAACATTGCTACGATCAAACTGATTTCCATTACGAAATACGGCCATCAGGCCATCGTACCTTTGCTGATCAAAGGCGCGCAGGATCGGTCCAAAGGGAACAGCCAGATAGGAATCCCCGTACAAAACGAGAAAGGGTTCGCTGAGGAGGGCCATCGCCGCAAGGAGCGCTCCGCCTGTCCCGCGCAGCGTTTCGCCATCCACGCTGTAACGAAGCCGCACTCCGAACCGCGAGCCATCGCCGAAGGTTTCACGAATTTGTTCCCCCAGAAATCCGATGCAGCAGACGATATCGGTGAATCCCTGTTCGCGCAGCAGAACCAGCTGGTGTTCCAGGAATGGTCGACCGAGCACCGGTATCATCGATTTGGGAACCGTTTCGGTAAGGGGTCGCAACCGGGATGCGAGGCCTCCGGCCAGAATGGCCACAGTCGGCATCGAACCAGGCGGAAGAGTCACCTGCGGGGACTCCGCCGGTTATGCTTCGATTTATTTATCCCGTGCGCCTCCGCGACGATGTACATCGGTCGCCGTTTTACCTCTTCGTAAATACGCCCGATGTACTCACCCATAATTCCCAGGCTGAATAATTGTACTCCCGCGAGCAGAGTGACGAGAATTACCAGAGTCGGATTGCCCCAGGCAATTGACACGCCAGAGAGCGCGAGAACGATATAACTGAAGCCAATTAGAATACTGAACATGGCGATTCCGAGACCGATCAATGAAATGAGTTGCAGGGGATACCGCGAAAAACTGAAGACTCCATTCAGCCCGATTCGCAACGAGCCCGTAAACGGATTATAGTTGCTGGTTCCACTCAACCTCGCATCCCGTTCGTACGGGACGGCGATTTGATTGAATCCAACAAATCCGGCCAGCCCCCGGAGAAAGCCGTGGGTTTCCTCGAGGTTGCAGAGTTCGTCAATCACGACGCGACTGAGCAGGCGAAAATCCCCCGTATTCCGTGGAATCGGGACTTCTGAAAACCGGTTGATTAAAAAATAACCGGAGTAAGAGATCAGTCGCTTAATGAGGGTTTCACCCTTGCGACTCGTTCGCTGGGCATATACCATCTGGTATCCCTCCCGCCAGTGCCGCACCATTGTTTCGATTAATTCGGGCGGGTCCTGTAAATCGACATCAATTACGACGGCGGCGTCGCCTGTACAGTATCGAAGGCCTCCCATGGTCGCAGCCGGTTGGCCGAAACGACGGGAAAATTTCAATAGCTTAATCTTCGAATTTTTTTTGCGCAGGTCAAGAACCAGTTGTTCCGTGCCATCGGTGGAGGGATCCATGGAAAAGATGATTTCATAATCACAATTACATTTTTTTAGAATAGGGATTATCCGATCCAGGAAAACGGGGATATTATCCTGTTCATTGAAAACCGGTACGATGACGGAGAGTAAATCTTTTTTTGCCATATGCTACGATTCAGGGATGATTTTAAGAATTTCCGAAAGGTTTGTTACCTGAAAATCGGGGGTCGTCCTGAGTGATTCGCGATACCCGTAATCGAGAAAGATGGTTCGAACTCCGGCCGCGTGACCGGCGTCCATGTCCCGCCAGCGATCCCCCACGGCGAAACAAATTTTCAAGTTGAGAGCGTATTCCCGTGCGGCGGCCGTTAACATACCGGGTCGCGGTTTCCGGCAATCGCAGTTCTCAGCGTCGTCATGCGGGCAAACATATATTTTTTCAACCGGTAGATACCACTGAATCAACTCGTGGAATTGATTCAGGGTAGAGAGGGACTGGCGACCCCGGGCGATATCCGGCTGGTTCGTAAAAACGAACAGAATAAAACCCCGGGAGCGAAGTTCGCGCAATACGGATTTCACCGAATCGACGAATTCGAACTCCTCCATACTGGCCGGGGGGTATGGTTTGCCATCCCGTACAATCGCACGGTTGATCACACCGTCTCGATCAAAAAAAATTGCCCGATTCACCCTGAACCCCTGGCTGTTGACGCTTTCGCACCCCGATTACATCCCTGTTCAGAACCGTCTTTCCAGGGTATTCCAGTGTCAACAAATTCCGCCCCGGGCGATCGTTCGATTGCCCGGTTGATACCGTTCGTTCGATTAACCTTTCGCGAGGAGCGAGAGGACTTGCATGGTCATGATCCCCAGGCAGATACAAAACATCTGGACGATCGGGCCCGGCCCCAGGCCGGGTTTGCGTAATGATCCGAGAAAATCGACGGTAGCGATATAGATAAAACCGCCGGCCGCGACCGGTAGTAAAATCCCGAGCGCCGCGGTCAGGACCTGGCCCGCGGCCAGAGTCAGGAGCACGCCGACCGGACAGGCAAGGGAGGAAAGAAAATTGTACAGCACGGCCCGGCGGGGACTCAAGCCCGCGAAAATCAGGGCCCCGACATCGCCCATTTCCTGGGGAATTTCGTGGATCAGAATCGTGAGTGAGGTGGCGATGCCGAGCGAGGGGCTGACGAAAAAACTGCCGGCGATGAGAATCCCGTCGATCAAATTATGCAACCCGTCGCCGACCAGAATCATCGGCACGATGGAAACCTGGTCCTGGTCCTGGCCGTGGCGATGCAACCAGCCGTGGACCAGGTTCTCCAGCGTAAAAAATAACAGGATTCCGCCCGCGGTAAAAAAACCGACCTGGGCCGGGGCTCCGGTCCGATCCATCGCGTCCGGAATTAAATGCAGGAACGCCTCACCCAGGAAAACCCCGGCGGCGAAACTCACAAGGAACGGTACGATTCGCCGCAGGCGATCCGGCGCGACGAACAGGGTGAAGCCCCCGCTCAAGGAACCGGCGCTGCCCACAAGACCGGCGAGAATCGGCAAAGCGAAGCCCTCCATTCGAAAAATTAACGTCCGGTTCCTTTCATGAATGGATCGGCCGGAAAACTTCGACGGGCTCGTCGCGACCTTTTACGTGCAGGACGGGCAGGATTTCGAACTGGAGCGAGGTGGCGGTGATATAGGTGGCCGCGTCACACAGAATGGTTTCGGCCGCCTGCATGAGCCGGGCGGCCAGGTTGACCCGCGAACCGTGGACGGTGTATTCGCTGCGCCGGGCATTGCCCACGGGCCCGCAGAAAACCTTTCCGGTCGTAATGCCGATCGATGTTTCGCGTCCGGCCTTTTTGAGCGCGGCCCGCAGATCGAGAGCGGCCTGCACGGCACGTTCCGGATCGTCCGAGCTGCGAAACGGAGGCAGGCCGAACCCCGCCAGCAGCACGGCGCCCTTGTCGTCCACGCCGAACCGATTGATCGACCCATGGTACCGGTACATACAGTTTTGCATCAGGCTCATGAGCGCCTGCATTTCCGCGAGCGGGGTATCCGGCGAAAGGCCGCGAATATTCATAAAGATGACGCTGATATGATGCAGGCCGCTGGAGACATGCGCTTCTTCGTTTACCTGCGCCAGAATCGCCCGGGGAATGAGATTGAGCAGAATTTTTTCGCCCGCCGCTGAAACCGGCCGGGTCTCGGTGGGGGGCAGGGGGGGGGGAGTGGGAGCGAAGGTAGGGATGCGAAATTTTCCGCTCCCGTTCACAAACCCGAAGCCGGCATTCCGCAGTAATTTCCAGGCCCGCGGCCCGATCACGATTTCACCCGGATGCGCGCTTTTTTCGCCCTTGCCGACCTGGTTCATCGGTTCGCCCATAATCACCGGTTCCCAGCGATCAAAAGTTCCGCCCACGAGCAGGGCCCGAATCTGTCCCGCGCTCATGCTCATTTTAATAGAAAGATAAACGCCAGGGGCCGGTTCGAATTTGTGCAGCGTTTTCTGGACCGTGAGGGCGCAGCGGACCGCCAGCAGGGTCTGTTCGGCGAGATTTTCGTGCGCTTCGACTTTCCAGACCGCGAAGAGGGCGTCCCCGGCGAACTTAAAAATATCGCCTCCCCAGTCGCTAATGATATCGATCGCCCGGCCCAGATACCGGTCCAGGATGCCCACGAGCTGGTCGGCCCCCTCCGGGTTGTTCCGGGTCAACTTTTCGGTCAGCGCGGTAAAACCGGAAATATCGGCGAATAAGACCGCCGCCGGGAAATCGTGCATCTCCGGCTCCCGGAGGGGCTCCGTTCGATCCCGCATCCGATCCGCCAGGAAATCCGGCACGTACCGTTTCAGAGAGGTAAACGTTCCGGCCATTTCAGTATTCTCTCGAAACTACGATGGCCCTGTAAAGAAAAAGAGTACCGATCAGGGGGCCGGGAAACCGGACGAAAAACCGGAAAATATTCTTGTCGGAGGCTCCGGGATGTCGAAAATTAGATGAAGAGACCTCCGCTTTGCTCCAATCGAAAAAACAGAACCTCACCGGCCGCCAGAAGGCCGCGATTTTCCTCGTCTCGCTGGGTCCGGACGTGGCCTCGGAAATCTTCAAGCACATGCGTGAGGATGAAATCGAGACCCTGACATTTGAAATGGCCCGCCTCGACAAGGTGACGCCGGAAGACAAGGAGTACGTATTACAAGAGTTCAACGAACTCATGATGGCCCAGGAGTTTATCACCTCCGGGGGTATCGACTACGCGCGGGAAGTGCTGGAACGCGCGCTGGGAACCCAGAAAGCGATCGATATCATCAATCGTCTGACCTCCTCCCTGCAAACCCGCCCCTTCGATTTTATTCGCCGGACGGACCCGCAGCACCTGTTGAACTTTATCCAGAATGAGCATCCGCAGACAATTTCGCTCATTCTCTGTTACCTGGAGCCGCAGAAGGCCTCCCTGATTCTTTCGAGCCTGCCGCACCAGATCCAGGCGGACGTGGCCAAACGAATCGCCACGATGGAACGGGTTTCGCCGGACGTGCTCCGGGAAGTGGAACGCGTTCTGGAACGGAAGTTATCGACTCTCGCCTCTGAGGACTATACCACCGCGGGCGGTATCGACGCTGTGGTCGAAGTGCTCAACCTGGTGGACCGGGGCACGGAAAAGACGATTATCGAGGCCCTGGAAGAGGAAGACCCGGAACTGGCCGAAGAAATCAAGAAGAAGATGTTCGTATTCGAGGACATCGTCCTCCTCGACGACCGCGCCATCCAGCGTGTTCTGCGCGAAGTCGACAACCAGGAACTCGCCAAGGCTCTGAAATCGGTGGAAGCCGAAGTGCAGGAAAAGATTTTCAAGAATATGTCCAAACGCGCCGCCGCATTATTGCGGGAGGACATGGAGTTCATGGGGCCGGTTCGCCTGAAAGACGTGGAGGACTGCCAGCAAAAAATCGTAAACATTATCCGAAAACTGGAAGACGCGGGGGAAATCGTCGTCGCCAGGGCCGGGGAAGAGGAACTGGTCGTCTGAGCCGCGACGGGTACAGCTCTGAGTGGAGCCGGAAAAGGTCACCTCCTTTCCTTCCTTCTATAATATTGCCCGTTCCAGGCTCAAAAATTCTGTGCGACGGGGAACCCGGGGAATTGTTAGTAATATGATCAGAATTCTTTCTTTAGTTATGGTACTGGGTGCGTTGATCGCGGTGGCGGGGTGTAGTTCTTCCCGGCGGGACCCGGTCAAGGAAATGCAAATGATCGGTGGCGGGTGCTTCGGCCCCAATCCAGCGACAGTAAAAATGGTGCCGCTGGAATGCGCCCGGAAAGGCAATGTGAACGCCGCCGCTTTACAAAAATGCTCGCTCGGTACTCTGGGCCAGCGCTGCGCCGAATATAACGCCAGTAAACCGGCCTGTATCCAGGCCTGTGTGGAGCATGTAAAACAAACTAAATTTTAACCGGATGGATGTACTGTCTGAATACGTGACTTGTTGAATAATTAACAACGCTATTCAAAAAATTCCATTCGGGGTTCGCAATGCGACCCCGGGAATTTTGGGACGGATCTTGCTGAGGGCAGGCGGGGATTGGGAAATTGAAAGGTTCCAGATCGTGAATTTTAGCGAAAAACCGGTGAAATTAGGGAAAATTTACTAATTTTCATTGAGTTTTTTGAATTTTTCTCGGGTCGCTTCACATAAACTATTGATTTATTGGGTTAAAGTGTAAGAGTGGACAAAAACGTGCCATCCCAGCTTTTTCAGGGCATCCGGAACGGTGAAAAACATAGCAGGAGAATGAAAATATATGACCCCTGACGCGAAAAAGAAAAGAGCGAAAGGCAGACCGCGCAAAAGAAAAAAGAGACAGGAATTTGAAGCCCTTCCTCTGGAAAAACAGATGGATTCTCATTTGATCCATTTGAGCTATCTCCTGAAAGAAGTAAACGGCCTTTTTGATCGGGCTGAACAGGATAAAAAATATCGTCGCCTGCCGCAAGTGCGGAAAAAAATGGCTGATGATTTCCGGGAAGTGTTTGAGTTCTACGGTCTCGGACTCGCAAAACATCCCAAGCAACGGCATTACCAGAAACTTGAGCTCAAGCTCAAGACCCAGCATCCGCGCTGGAGCCTTCTGGAATACCATCGTGTTCTGGAAGCGGTCAATACGCTGCCAGGGCTCATCAAAGGGAAAAAACTGCCGGGTGGAAAAAAAGGAAAAAACCTGGTTCCGGGCGAAGAACTGCACAAATTGTTCAAATATACCGAATATCATCCCTGCGGGTTGATGTTACGTCTGGTCTATGGTGCCGGGATCCGGTTGATCGAAGTGGTCAACCTCCGCGTCCAGGACGTCGATTTTGAGGAATCCACCATTGTGATTCCAGGGCGTAATAAGTGGCCCGCGCGCCTCGTATATGTTCCGGAAGTCCTTCTGGAAGCGTTACGGGCCGCATCCGAAGGGAAGGCAAAAGAAGATTATCTTTTCAGCCTCCGCGAGGATAACAAGGGCAAGGGACAACCGGTGACCCGGCGTACCCTGGAAATTTTCCTCGAAGGCGCCGTGAAGGAATTGCGTCTGAGAAAAATTACCACGGAGATCCTGCGTGACAATTTTGGAATTCACCTGCTTTCCTCTGGCGTTCCCCAGGAACGGCTCCAGGAGATTATGGGATTCAAAAATTTCGGTCCGGTTGAGCGTATTACGCGCATGCTTCCGGAATAAATTTCGTAACGCGCGTTCCTCCTCTGGGAGGGCGGTGTTTCAGGTGAAGCCGGGTATCCCGAAAGGGTGCCCGGTTTTTTTGCGCCCGGCCCCTGAACCGGTTTTGCGAACAGGAAATTCGAACAGGCTGCTGAAAAATTCGCGGATTGAAGTGCGTTGTAGCATTAAGCGCTACAGGATAAACCGCCCGATTTCTGGGAGAAATACAGGCTCTGAGTCAAAAGCGCGAATCAGGAAAGAAGGGTCTTGATTTCATCGAACGCGCGATCTTTCTGAACGACGTTCGTTTTTTTGATGGCCTTGCGTAATACGTTTTCCCATTGCTTTTCGGGGAGGTTGGCCTTCATGTTTTCCAGCAGCTCGAGGATATTTACATCGTCCTGGGTGTTGAAGATTTCCTCGGTATCGTAGCGCAGCAGGCCGAACAGGCTGTCAATATACGCGCCTGGGGTGGCCTTTTCTCCGCCCATTTTTCGTTCCAGAACGGTGACCTTTTTTTCGGTCCGTCTCAGTTCGCGTTCACGCCTTTCGAGTTCCGTCCTTTTCATGATTCAACACCTGTTTATTTCTAATGAAATAGCTGTTACAGAATTGTCATCGACAAAAATGTTCAGAATTGAACGGAGGATGACAGCTACGGCAATCTTTTTGAACCAGGGCCGGGTGTCAAGTAATTTGACCAGGCGGCGCCGGACTGTTCCCCCGCAAGTTCGTCCGTTCCTGTCTGAATTTACGGCAAAAATGTGGTCGTTCGACTGTTAATTTTGTACTGTTTACCAACTGAGAGGGCCGTTTTTCGCCCTTACGGTGGAAGGGAAAACCACCGGTGGAGAAATTTTCCCGGAGGAAAATATTAAATATGATCAAACGAATTGGACTGTTCCTGCTGACCAACTTTCTAATTGTCGTTACGATTTCGCTCATCCTCAACTTCGTGTTACCGTTGCTGGGGATTCGGCCACAGGGCACCCTGTATCTGGCCGTTTTTTGCGGCATGTTTGGGATGGGCGGGGCCTTTATCAGCCTCGCGATCAGCCGCTGGATGGCGAAGCGAGCCTACGGTATTCAGTTGATCGACGCTTCCACGCGTGACCCCAACGCGCGCGAAATTCACGCGATGGTCGCGCGTCTTGCGCGCCAGGCCGGTCTGCCGACCGTACCGGAAGTCGGCATTTACCAGGCCCCGGACCCGAACGCCTTCGCCACGGGTCCGTCCAGAAGTCAGGCGCTCGTCGCGTTTTCCACCGGTCTCTTGCAGACTATGAATCGTGAGGAAGTCGAAGCCGTCGCGGCGCACGAGATTTCGCACATCGCCAACGGGGATATGGTAACCATGACCCTGCTGACGGGAATCGCGAACACGCTCGTGATGGTGCTCGCGCGGGTCGCAGCCAGTGCCATCAATTCCTTTATCCGTAGCGATAGTAATGAAGGCGGGCTGGGCTTTCTCGGGTATCACCTGGTTGTCTTCGTGCTGGACACGTTTTTCATGGCGCTGGCGTCGATTCCGCTGGCCTGGTTTTCGCGTCAGCGTGAGTTTCGCGCGGACGCGGGCTCGGCCCGGCTGACCTCGCCCGGGTCCATGATTGGCGCGCTGGAAGCGCTCGCGCGTGCGGGGGATGTGCCCACGCCCAAGGACAGTTTCGCGCTGGCCAAAATCAGTTCGGAGCGGCGGATTTCGCTCTGGGCTACCCATCCATCCATGGCGGATCGGATCAACGCCCTGAAAAATTTTAGAAGGTAATTTCCGCATTGCGCGGTTGTGAACGGCCGGGGAGTGGATCCCCGGCTTTTTTGTTTACAAGGCTGCCGAATCCGGTCGGGTTCAAACTACCCGCATAATCCGGAACAACAAAGGGCGTCGCCCGGTTTCAAAACTGTGTTCCTATTTAAGAAGGGTCAACATGAGTTCCGCCCAGCGTCGATAACCCGCTTCGTTGATGTGAATCGAGTCGGCCTGGTAGCGGGGATCGATTTTATCGCCGTCCGGCGCCACCAGGGCCGGCCAGAGGTCGAGAAACACCACCCCGGCGTCGCGCGCGGCGGACCGCAACTCCGCGTTATAATCGGGGACGATTTGATTCGCGCGGTCGACGCTGGTGGGGGGAATCGACACCACAATGATGCGCGTCCCCGGTCGTTTCGCGTGGATCAATTGAAAGATAAGTTCGGTGTATTCGATCGTCTTTCCGGGGCAGCGATTGTTCAGGAGATCATTGCCGCCGATCGACAGGATGATGACTTCGGGCTCCAGGGCCAGGACGTCGCCCTCCAGTCGCCCCAGCAGGCGCAGGGTCGTATCGCCCGGTATGCCGCGGTTGGCGATTTCAAGGCCAGGCAGGTACCGCGCGAGCCAGACGGGCTGAAAGTACGCGGCCAGAGAATCGCCGGTGAGGACGACCCGCGAGCGCGGGTGCGCGCGGTTCTCCGCGGCGATCCGGTCGCGCATGATTTTATACTGGGCCAGGGCTTTGAGATCGGTTTCGTTTTTGACCGGGTCCGAACCGTTGCAGCCGCGGATGCGGTCCCAGATGTTTTCGGCCGGGGCGACGGCGGGGTACAGGAGCGCGAAACAGAAAAAAAGCGGGGCGATTGCTCTCATTTTTTGCGAGCCTGGATTCCGTAGCGTACCATTTTCGAATTGAGCGTGTTGATCGTGATGCCCAGGTCACGGCGCGTTTTACTTTTGTTGAAATTATTTTTTTTCAGATATTTGACGATCACATCGCGTTCCGAATCCTCGAGCGGCGTCAGACCTTCTTTTACACCCGGGAGGGCCAGGGTTTGTTCCAGGCGCAGAGTTTCCAGCACGGGCGGGTTTCCGGTCAGGAGCGCGCGTTCGGTGGCGAATTTTAATTCGCGCGAATTCCCGGGCCATGAATACCCCAGCGCTTCCTCGGTAGCGCTCGCGCGCACCTCGTTGTATTCGAGATTGCAGGCCCGGTTACATTCATCCGCGAAATACAGGAATTGTTTGTACACATCGTCGGGGCGTAAGCGCAGGCCCGGGATGGCGATCGAAAGTTGTTTCAGGCGAAACAGGAGCCGCGCCGGCATTTCCGGCGGGTGCAGCAGAAAATCCGGTTGCGCGGTCAGAAACACGGAAGCCGACCTGGATTCGTCGAGCACCGGTTCAAGCAGCGGAAACGCCTCTTCCGCGAGTCCGTCCAGGTGGCGCAGTAATAAACCGGGGCGTCCCGGACCGGGGCTGTCGAGAAATTCCTGGATGCGTTCACGCAATTGAGAGACGGTTGCCGTCATACACGAAAGTTCGATGAGCGGGCCGCCGCCCCGCAGGTGGTGAAGGGCTCTCGCCAGGAGCGTCTTTCCGACGCCGGTTTCGCCTTCGAACACGACGGCCTGGTCCGAACGCGCGTAGGTCTGGAGCCGGTTCAGGACAGCGAACAACTCCGGAGAAAAGCACAATAGATCCTGGCCGAAGACCCGGCGGTTTTCGGCCAGATTGTCCCGGATGATTTCCCGGTAATCCGCAAGCGCGGTGCAGGGTAAATACGAGCCGGGACGTTTCGGAAGAGCGTACGGTTCCGCTGGATGGTCCAGGATGGCCCCGGCGCGTAACACGGAAAAAGCCAGGCGTTTATTGTCCGTTTCCAGCTGATACAGGTTTTCCAGGAGGCCCCGGAACCATTTTTGCGGCATTCCCTGTCTGAGATCGATCCGATCCGCGTCCGCGGCCGCGGTTCCGCGCGAAAGATTCACATCCACCGGTTCCTGGCCGGCGCCGGTGAAGGCGATGCGATGCTCGAAGACCTCCGGTTTTTCGTGAACGATTTGATCGACGCTGTGCAGCAGACGGCGCAGGGCCCAGAGGTTCTCGTCGGAAATTTTCGCGCATTCTTTCAGAAGGCGCCGAAACGATTTCTGCAAGAACATGGTCCGTCCGTTGGCGATGATATGCAGCAGTCCGGTGAAATAAAATAACAACCAGAACGAACTGGCGCGCGAAAGTTCCGAGGAGCCGAAAAAGGCCGGAACGAGCGCGTTGGTGGTGATGATCGCCAGGAAGGTGGCCAGCGAGGCCCAGGATACACCCTGGATTTGATACTTCAGCACTTCATCGGAGAGACGGCGATACTGGCGTACAATGGCCCAGAAAATGTAAACATCGCAGAGCGCGATGGACACGGCGGCGTACCGATGCAGGGGACCGTACACGGGCACGAGCCCCGATGGCCCCGGACGCACGCCCGCGCTCAGGAGATCGGAAAATGATAAGAGGGTCAGGATGACCATATTCGCCTGAAACAACCAGTAGCGAACGTGGCGCCGTTCGAGCGGCGCGCAGAAGGTCAGCAGGAAGTGCCCGAACGCTCCGTTCATGGAAATGGCCGCGGCGAAGATGATTTTGGAAACGAGTCCGGCCTGATCTTCCGACAGTCCTGGGTATTGAAAAAGATTGATCCCGTTCGTAAAAAGAAAGATCAGACCGAGCATGATCAAAAAAGAATTTTTGACCGGCCCGCGTTCGAGTCGCACCGCCGCCCAGAAAAAAAAACCGAGCGTAACCGCGTTGAGGATTACGGACTTGAAGAATAAAAAATCGCCGTCAGACATTGTGTTTCCTCAATACCAGGGCCGCGTTGATTCCACCGACCGCGTGGCCATTGATGAGCACCTGACGCAGGGGCCGGTGTTTCGGTGTTCGCTTGAGGTTCAGATCGCACTCGGGATCCGGTTCGCGATAATTAAAAACCGGGGGAATGACGCCGTGCAGCAGAGTCAGGGCACCGGCGGCCACCTGGAACACCCCGGCCGAAGCCATGCCGCTGCCCACCTGGCCTTTGATCGAAGTCGTGGGAATTTCCGCGGCTTCGGTGGGAAAGGCCTTGTGCAGGGCGCGCGCTTCGAGTTTATCGATCCAGATATCGCTCGGGCCGTGGGCGTTGATGTGATCGATCTGCCGCGAGCCGAGTTTGTCGAGGAGGTTGCGTAACATCTGGGCCCAGGCATTCCCCGAGCGGTCGGAAAGATAGACTTCGTTGACGTTTTCGTTTTCCTGCTGGAAGGCCGCGACCTCGCAATAAATGCGCGCTCCGCGGGCCAGGGCCTGGCGTTTTTCTTCGATCAAAAACACGGCGCTGCCTTCGCCGAGCGCGGCCCCGGTCCGCCGGCGATCAAACGGACAGAGCGCCTCCGTGCCGGCCTGGTTTTCGGTGGTCAGGAAGTTGGCCGCGCAGTACCCGGCCAGGAAAAAGCGCGTGATGGGCGTATCGACGCCGCCCGCCAGGGCGCTATCGCAGAGGCCCGAGCGGATGCGTTCGGCCGCCTGACCGATCGCGTTCAGACCGCTGGAACAGGCCGTGGAGATCGTTGACACATAACCTTTGACACTGTAGCGCAGGGCGACGGCGCTGGCCGGCGCGTGGATAAAGGATTTCAGCATGGCCAGGGGGTCGATCGCGCCGGGCTGGTACAATTCGGTTTCACCCCTGGCAAGGCTCTTCGCGATCAGGTCCTCCTGCACGCGGTCGTAGCCGGAAACGGCGGACCCGATCAGCACATCGGTGCGATACGGGTCGATTGTGGGCGCGCCCGCGTCCAGCATGGACATCTGGGCGGCCGCGACGGCGAAGGCCGTGGCCCGGGAAAAGTTTTTCCGCTGGGTCTTCGTCAGGTGCTCGGCCGGATCGAAGTCCTTCACCTCCGCTGCGATCTGGGAGGGAAAATGCGAAGGATCAAAAAGTGAAATGCGGCCGATCCCGGAGACCGATTTGTTCAGGTTTTCCCAGAATTTCCCGGTTCCGGTGCCGATCGGCGAAACGACCCCGATGCCGGTGATCACCGGGACCCGCGCGCTCCGGAGGACCCGGTGGATGGTCGCGGCCTTTTTTTTGCCGAAAGAGCGCGGCGTGGGGGAGCGGGAAAGGATTGTACCGGGGAATCTGGGCATGGTCGTCGCCGAAGAATTTTATTTCCTGAAACTCGGGAATGTTATAAAAATATTACAAGTCAAAAATTGACGGATGTAATAAAATTTAACTCATTATGGCACAGGCTCGCTCCATCCTGATCATCGCTCCGAATTCCTTCGAACTTTTCACCGGCACGACCGCCGAAAACCAGTTTCACCTCCTGACGCGGGACGGGTCGGCCGCCTCGCTCGCGCGCCTGGATCGCCTGCTGGTCCCGACCCGTCGCGGTCCGCCGATCGTGGAACGGCGACGCGAGAACCCCATGGCGGGTTATTACCTGGAAAGTTTCCTGAAACAGCGCGGTTTCGCGGCGAAGGTGGTCTTCGATTTCGACCGCGACGATCTTATGTTCGCCGCGCTGGAGGCCGGGCCGCTGGCGGTTTTGTTTTCCACGACCTTCGTCACCAGCTGTGAGCTGCTCACGCATTCTCTCAGGCGCGTGCGCGGCCTGATCGGGGACCTGCCGCTCGTGGTCGGGGGGCCCTTCATCTGGAAACAAAAACAGGAAATGGACGATTTACGCGCGCACGCCGACGCGCGCCGCTACCTGGCGGAAATGCGCGCGTTCGACGTCGATCCCCTGGCCGATAACCTTTTCGCCGGGCGGCCGGGGCCCGGCCTGGAGCGCACAATCTTCATCGGCCACGAATTTGGTGAACACACTCTGCTCGCCGTGCTCGCGCATCTGGAGCGTCCGGCGGCGTCCGAATACGATTTGCTCGACATTCCGAATCTGATCATACCCGGCTCTGACGCCTGGGTGATGACCGAACACCGGCCCGAACCCGTCGATCTGGACCGGGACTTCACACGCTGGGACCTGGTGGATGAAATGCCCCGCGTCGTGCCCCTGCGCACCAGCGTCGGTTGCCCGTTTCGCTGCCGCTTTTGCGATTTCATCGAGCTGCACCCGGATATTCTCATGCGCTCTCCCGAATCGATTTTAAGCGAAATTTGTCTGGCTCTGGCGCGCGGGGGTACGACCTTCGATTTTATCGACGACAATATTTTTTTGACAAAAAAACGCGTGGCCCTCCTGACCGAAACCCTCATCCGCGCGGGTCTCGGCATTCAGTGGGGCGGTTTTTTTCGAGCGGACCGGGTGGACGCGGCGAACGTACGGGCCCTGCGCCAGTCGGGCTGCCGCTTCGGCCTGTGTGGCATCGAAAGCGGCCACGACCCCATGCTCAGACGGATGCGCAAAGGAACGACCGCCGCCGGGCAACTGCGCGGACTCGAACTGGCGCTGGAACACGGCATCTCCACCGCCCTGACTTTCCTGGTGGGGTACCCCGGTGAAACCGCGGAGAGCCTGGCCGCGACGATCGATTTCGCGAACGCTCTGCCGCTGGAGTTTCGCGCGTATCCGTTTTACCAGGCCTATCCGTTTTACGTCCTGCCCAATACGGCCGCCGACCGGCCCGAGTTTCGCAGGCAGTACAATTTGCGCGGCCGTTTCGCGCGCTGGTCGCATGACACGATGGATTCGGAGCGCGCCACGCACGAGGCCAGCCGCAGCCTCTTTCACGGGATTCGTCTGCCGTATAACTACCGGGGTATGGACGCCCCGCCCTGGTGGACGCTCGAACGACGCAACCGGGCTTTCCTCGCGCGCAAGCGTTTGACCGACGCGTTCCTGAAAAACCGGCCGGACCCGGATATCCAGATCTATTTCGCCGAACTTTCGCGAATTATTATGGAAGGCGAATCGGGGGCAATTCCCGCCTGGACCGGTGTCCTTGGCCTGCGGGGCGACCAGCCCGGTCGACGTTTGCCGGTCGAGAAAGTCGGACCTTTCGTACCCGCATGATGGATCTGACGAAGGCCCGCGATTTGCTGGAACTCATTCAGTACCAGGTCGAGCGCCACGCTGACCGGGTGGCTTTTTCTTTCCCGCGTGAGGAAGATAAAGCCGCCAGGGAACTGCGTTACCATGATCTGGAGCGGAGGGCTCGCCGCCTGGCCACAGGCATCGCGGCGCGGACGGGTCCGGAGGAACCGGTGCTGCTTCTGGCTGCGCCGGGGCCCGGGTTCATCGTAGATTTATTCGCCTGCCTGTACGCCGGTCGTATCGCCGTTCCCGCCCCGCCGCCTTTCATGGATCGGAATATCGATCGACTGCGTGCGATCGTTCAAGATACCGGAGCCCGGCTGTGCCTCGTGGACGCCGCGCAAAAAAACCGCTGCGAGCGCCGGTTTCAGGACGATCCGGTGCTGGGAAAGCTGGTCTGGTGCGTGGAAACCGAACTGGCCGGCCCTGACCTGGCCCGGGTCATGATTCGCGAGCCGAACGCTACCGTACTCTTACAGTACACCTCCGGTTCCACCGGTCGACCGCGGGGGGTCCGGCTCACCGGGTCGAACCTGCTGGCCAACGCGCGCGCGATCCACCAGCGCTTCAGGACCGACCGGAACGCGGAGGGCGTATTCTGGTTGCCACCCTACCACGATATGGGTCTGCTGGGCGCGGTCCTGCACCCGGTCCTGATCGGCGGCCGCTCCTGCCTGATCACGCCCCTCGACTTTTTGAAACGGCCGTTGCTCTGGCTCGAACTAATTTCGCAAAATAAATCGAATATAAGTGGCGCTCCGAATTTCGCATTTGATCTATGCTCTGATAGTGTAACCGAAAAAGAAATCGCCGCGCTTGATCTTTCCGGGTGGCGACTCGCCTTCTGCGGAGCCGAGCCGGTGCGCCCGGCCACCCTGGAGCGTTTCGCTCGAACCTTCGCTCCGGCCGGGTTTCGCCGCGAGGCGTTTGTGCCCTGTTACGGTCTGGCCGAGGCGACCCTGCTGGTAACAGCGGGCCACGCGGGTCGGGGACCAACTGTGCGGGCGTTCGAACGCGCGGCCCTCCAGTCCGGTCGGGCGGAAGTCGCCGGACCGGGCCAGTGGGACCCCGGGCCGGTCGAACTCGTGAGTTGCGGGACGCCGGTCGATCAGGAAGTCCGCGTGGTCGACCCGCGTACGCGTCAAATCCTGGAAGAACGCAGAATTGGCGAAATCTGGGTGCGCGGACCTAACGTGGCCCCCGGGCTCTGGAACGACTCGCGGGCCGGGCGATCGAGTTTTCTGGGGCGAACGCGCGGGCAGGCGGCGGGGTCCGCGTTTCTAAGAACGGGGGATCTCGGTTTTTTTCTGGAGGGCGAGGTCTTCGTGTACGCCCGGCACAAGGAAATCATTCCAATTCGGGGCGTCAAAATCGATCCGGTGGACATTGAACAAACCGCGCTGGGGATCCTGGCCAATCGTGAGCAACGAGTTCGGCGAACCCCGCGCCTGTGCGCGGCCTTCGCGCGCGATGAAGCGCAGACCACGCGGATTTATTTGATCGCGGAGACCGAACAGGACCCTGGAGCCGACGCGGACGAACTGGTCCGATTGCTCCGTACGGAACTGGGCGCGCGCTTCGGGTTTCTGGTCGATCGCATCGCTCTCGTCCGGGCCGGGGAGATCGCCCGTACGACCAGCGGCAAGATTCAGCGCCAAACGACCCGCGAACGGTTTGTAAACGAAAAAATGCGGGTGTACTTTGAGGGTTAATATGGAAACGATGGGGACAGGCAACGGAGCGGAACGATTCGGAGTGCCTGATCTACCGCCGACGCGCGCGAACATCGCCGCGTTTTTACGGACGGAACTGGCGCGCGTGCTCGAGCTGAACGCCGCCGAAATTGATCCGGGCCGGCCGATCACGCGTTACGCGCTCGATTCGGTCCAGGTCGGCCGGGTCCTCGGAATCCTGCAACGCTGGACCGGTCGCCCCATCGATCCGGAACTCCTCTGGGACTATCCCACGATCGACCTCATCGCCGAATTCCTGGGCGCTCCGATCCAGGAATAATTTTGAATATTTCTTTTCGAAGCCGGGACCGGGCCGTACACTGGCCCAATGATCACGCAGCAACCGCAAATTCCCGACCTGGGTCTCAACGGCTCGAATCCGGGCCTGGCCGCGTACGACCTGACGGGTTATACCGGCGTCGCCGGGAAAAATTTTTACGAAGAAGACCGCATCCTCCAGCGTATCGTCGCGCGTTACGGGGCGGAATACGGCCCCGGTCACCGTGCGGCCATGACAGAACATCTGGTGCGGTACGGTGAACTCGTGGGCGGCCCGCTGAATGAGCTGACCATCGCCGCGCACCGCGAAGGCCGCTACGGCGAGATCATTCACTTTGACGCGACCGGACAGCGGATCGACGAAGTGCGCTACTGCCACGAACAAAAAGAAAGCCGCCGTCTTTCGTTCGAGTACGGTATCGTCAACCTCGACTTTCACGCCAGCTGGAAATTTCCGTTTACGCGTCTGCACCGGATGGCGCTCGCGTACCTGGCGAACATGAACGGGGAGGGCGGGGTGACCTGTCCGCTGGCCATGACGGACGGAATGATTCGCGCGCTTCAGGAACTGGGCACGGACGAGCAGAAAAAAAAATATCTGCCGCTGGTGGCCGGGCAGGGCAGCAAATCGCACTTTATGGCGGGTCAGTATCTGACCGAACGCGTGGGCGGCAGCAATGTCGGCGCGAATCGCACGGTCGCGCGGCCCGGCCCGAACGGCAAATGGATTCTCAACGGCGAAAAATGGTTCTGCTCGAATCCGGGCGATCTCTGGGTGACGACGGCCCGCATCGAAGGTACGTCCACGATCGGCATGTTTCTTGTACCGCGGATCACTGACGACGGAAAACTCAACGGTTGTTATCTTGCGCGAAAAAAAGATATTATTGGATCCAGGGGAAAAATTACGGTCGAGGTGGTCTACCGCGATCTGGAGGCCGAGGCACTCGGCCGCCCCGCCCATGGCCTGGCCAATATGTTGCGGTATATTATCGAAACCTCGCGTGTGCATGTTGCCGTCGCGGCCATCGGCATGGGCACCAGATCGCTCTTCGAGGCGAAGGCCTATACCCGGGTGCGCGAAGCGTACGGCCAGAAGGTCGCGGAGTTTCCCTCCGTACTGCGGACGCTCGCGGAAATGAGCGTGCGACAGGCGGCGATCGTACTCTGCGCCTTTCGCAATTTTTTTCTTATGGAAGCAGGCCAGAACCCGGCCCGCCAGATCATCACCCCGCTCTTGAAATATTCCTCCACGACCCACTCCACCTGGATCACGCATGCGGCCATGATGCTCCACGGCGGCAACGGCATCCTCGGCGATTTTTCGGTCCTGCCCCGGTTGCACAACGACGCGATCATCAATGAAACCTGGGAGGGCACGCACCAGATCATCGGCGAACACGTCCTCAAGGCCTTCGGTCGCCCGCGCGTGCGCGAGGCCTTTTTCGCCTTGCTGGACGCGAATGCCAATGGAAGCGAAAACACGGCGGAGCTGGCGTATGCCCGCGAAATTTTCCTGCGTCTGCGAACCAGGCTCGCCGATCTGGAACAGGCCGACCGTGAATGGCTCGAACTCAATCGTCTGGCGTTCTGCGATCTGGCCTACCGCTGCTTCGCGCTCTCGGAATTTATCGCGGAAACCCTGCTCGACCGGGCCGGCCAGGCACCCGCCCATCTACGCGGCGCCATGGTCCACTTCGCGGCCGCCTTCGCGGAACTATCGACCGGCGAAGGGTTCACCCGCCCCGGCGGCGTCTTCGCCGATCCGGTCGCGCTGCGTTCGATTGTGGATTACTAACACCCATGAGGGGGACCAGCGTGGTCCCCCTCATACTCCCCCGCGCCGGGGGGTTGCGGTCCCCCCGGTCCCCCAACGCTCGGTTCCTTTCGTTGAAAGGGAACAACGTTCCGGAGTGGCTTTTCCTATAAAGAATCACCACAATCAAAAGTGAAAAACGCGGCCTTCCACGAATTTTAGGGGAATCGCTCCCAGCAGACGGGAGTCGAGCGCGCGGTCGCGGTTGTCGCCCAGGACGAACAATTCCGCCGCTTTGACCGTAATTTTTTCGGTATTGTCGCGCCGGGCGACGCTCAGAGGCAGGCTGGCGGGGGCCTCGTTCGCGTGTAACCGGGTTTCCCAGGCCTCCGTGATTTCCCGGTCGTTGACGAAGAGCCGGCCATTGTAGAGTTGCACCGTCTCGCCAGGTAGAGCCACAACCCGGCGAATCATCCGGTAATCGGGCGAGCGGGGGTGACGCAAAAGCACCAGATCCCCGCGCTGGAAATCCCCCGGACCGGTCAAACGGTTGATGTGCACGGTTTCGCCAGCTTTGAGCCCGGGTTCCATGTCCGCGCCCGTCGTCTCCACCGGTAAAAACAAAAACGTATGGGTAATTTGGCGCGCGCCGAAACCGAGGAAAAGCGCGATTATGATCGCAGGCAGGATCCGCTTGCTTCCCCCGCCTTTTTTTACGGGAGGAACCAGATCCCGGTCTCTCAGAACAGCCAGCAGCATTGCACAGCAGAGGGGACCGGGCTCTGGAACGGGTCAAGAAAAAATTGACCGGCTGGCCCGGGTTGCTTTCGTGGACCCGGACGCCGGTACGACAGACAGGAACCGAAAATGAAAATATCTCGTTTCACATTGATTAACATCATCATTCTTACGTTCTTGATCGGGACATTCGTCAGCCCCATTATTTACAGCGGTTTGAAACGCGGGTTTAACGACCAGAATGGCAACGCGAAGCCGCTTTCGGAAGATCAGCAGATGGCGGCTGTGGCTTTACAAAATTCGTTTATGAATGTCGTGCGCAAGGCCAGCCCCTCCGTCGTATTTATCAAGGCGAATGTCCTCGTCCGTCCAAAGTTCTGGTTCGAGATGTACCAGCAGGTGGAAGGCGCGGGTTCGGGTTTTATCATCGATCATGACGGGTATATCGTGACCAACAGCCACGTGGTCGCTGGCGCGCAAAAAATCGAGGTGACGTTCAACGACGATACGCGCGCCACCGCCACCCTGGTCGGTCGCGATGAGGCCAGCGACGTGGCCCTGATCAAAGTCGACGTCGCGCCGGACCGGTTGGAGCCCGCGGTCCTCGGCGATTCGGACGCCGTCGAACCCGGTCAGCTCGCGTTCGCCCTGGGCGCGCCCTTCGGTTTGAGTAAGACCTTCACGGTCGGCACGGTTTCCGCGAAACACCGCAAAGTGGACAACAGCCGGTTTTCGCGCATCCAGACCGACGCTTCCATCAACCCGGGGAATTCCGGCGGGCCCTTGCTCAACGTGTTCGGCGAAGTGATCGGCATCAATCAATCGATTATTTCACCCGGGGCGCGCGGGGGGGAGCGTCGGCATCGGCTTCGCCATTCCGATGAACGAAGCGGTTAGTATCATCGAACAATTAAAAGTGGAAAAACGCGTGATCGGTCGGCCCGCTCTTGGCGTTCAGGTAGGCGTCGCTTCGCCCACTCTGCGCCAGGATCTGAAACTGGGCGATCGCGAAGGCCTGGTGGTGGCGCTTGTTATCCCGGGCTCGTCCGCCGACGACGCGGGTTTGCGTGAGCATGATTTTGTCCTCAAGGCCAACGGCAAAGACGTCAAACAACCCCAGGATTTAATTGAGGAAGTTCAGAAGGCCGGCGTGGGCGGCAAAGTCTCCTTGCAGATTCTGCGCGGAGGGACCCCCATGACGATCGAAGCGACCGTCGGCGAAGACGCGCCCGGCGGCCAGCAGTAACTCGCGCTCTCCTGACCCCGCGTCAGCCGCATGTTTATCGAATCCGATCCCGGTCGCTGGATTCTCCTTGACCGGGTCGATTCCACCAGTACCTATCTCCAGGCCAACCCCTCGCTGCCATCTGGAACAGTCGTTCTCGCTCGTGAACAATTCGCGGGTCGGGGCACCGGTGGGCGGAGCTGGGTTACGCTGGCGGATCATTCCTTCATTTTTTCGGCGGCCCTGGCCGACGCGCGTATTCTCCCCGAACGGCTGGTTTTCCTGCCCCTGCTTGTGGGCCTGGCGGTCCTGGAGGCCGCCGGGCTCGCGCTGCGCGCCTGGCCGGTCGAAACCGAAGCCCCGCGGATCGGGATCAAGTGGCCGAATGACATTTTGCTCATGCGGGCCGGGCAGCGCGGAAAACTCGCCGGAGTTCTGGTCGAATCGGAGGTGAATCGTGGCGGGTACCGGGCGATCATCGGTGTGGGCCTGAACTGGCTCCCGATTCCGGAGGCCCTGTTCACCCCGCCCCCGGTCGAGCCTGTGGCCTGTCTGTTTCCAGGGGATCCTGGCGCGAAACCCTTCGATTTTACCGCCCTGTTAGTGGCCCGCCTGAACGCGCATCTGGTCGACCTGACCCGACCGGGCCCGCCGGCCTTGCTGACGGAAGTCCGCCGCCATTGCTGGTTGACCGGGCGGCGCGTGCTGATAGACGGGGCAGCGCGCAAGGTTTTTGGCATCGGCGATTCTGGCGCGCTGCTTGTGGACGCGGCGCCAGGGGGCCCGGCGGTCGAAGTTTTCGGTCGGCCGGAACCAATCGCGGTACTTGCGGAAGAGGAGCAGGCTTAACTATGGAAGAATTCGTACTGGGGATCGACACGGGGAACACGAATACGGTGATCGGCCTTTTCCGCGACAACGACGACCACGAGATCATCCAGCACTGGCGTACGGTTTCCCGGCGCGAACGAACATCCGACGAACTGGGCATTTTTATCCTCGGCTTTTTACAGCTGAAAGGGGTCCAGGCCGATCAGATCAAGGCCTGTATTTATTCTTCGGTGGTGCCGTCCTTCAGCCCCATTATCGAACGTATGACGCGCGATTATTTTTATTGCGAAGCGGTCCGCGTCTCATCCCGCATGCCCCTCCCGTTTCAAATCGATTATCCGCGGCCGGAGGAAATCGGCGCCGATCGCCTGGTCAACGCGGCCGCAGGGTGCGTCATCTACGGCGGCGATTTGATCATCATCGACATGGGAACGGCCACGACCTTTTGCGTGATCCTTGACGGGCACTACATCGGCGGCAGCATCGCTCCCGGACTTAAACTTTCGATTGAAGCGCTTTCGCGCAATACGGCCCAGCTCCCGCCGATCGAATTCGCGCGTCCCGACTGCGGAGTGGTGGGCGATTCCACCATCCACGCGTTGCAATCCGGTTTCTTTTTCGGCTGGACCGGCATTTTACGCGAAATTCGCGACCGCATGCGCGCGACCTATCCCGGGCGCAATTTACGGGTTGTTGCCACGGGGGGACTCTCCGGCCTCATTCACCGCGAGGTCCCGGAGTTGTTTGACGAGGTGGACGACCAGCTCACCCTGCGCGGTCTGAAGATTATCCATCAATACCAGCGCGTCAGTCGAAGTTAATACTACAACGGTAGATGACTTCAAAAGCGAATTTTTTTACCACCGGGACACGGGGGTCACAGGGAGCACCATTCATTCAGCG
>CAZVZS010000050.1:0-37805 GCA_964631535.1 uncultured Leptospiraceae bacterium | reverse complement strand
GCGCCGGTCCGGGATCTGCTCTCCCAGGGATTGCGCCGCTGCGAAGAGTCGCTGATCCTGGAGTTCGCTTTCGCGCCGGGCGTCGCTGCGGAGTACATTGAACTAATGCGGGAGTTCCCGTTTGAGGACGAAGGGGCCGAAACCTTCTGGCGTTATCTGGAAAACCGGATTGAGAGCGGCGATATCTGGACCGGGGACACCCTCGATCTGAGCGGCCTGCCGGAGGATACCTTTCAGCAATTCAGCGGGCCCTTTACGCGCAAGGTGGAAGAGTACGCCTTTCGCGCCAGCATCGATGAAGGGGACCCACGCGACCCGGTGGAAGACCTGCTCCGCGATCACCACATCCGTTTGCTGGAGCGTCGCTTCCAGGTTCTGGACCGGGAGCGCGCTCTGGCCGGCTCGCTGGAGCGAGAAAATCTCCTGTCCGAGCAGGGCGAAATCCTCAAAGAAATTCGCGGACTGAAAACCAGGCAGCGTGGCCATTCGGTCGATCTCAGCGGCGCCACGGCGCCAAAAAATGGGGCGTCCGGGGCAAACGAAGTACCGTAATTTGATATTCAGGCAAGTTATTTTTTTACTGCGCCTCGCGGGCCCACAAAATAGAAACCGCCCGAAGCAGAGTTATTGAGGCAGGGGAAGAACGAATATGGCGATGGAAGACCTACCAGAGATCCAGAAGATTATCTCGATCGGTAAGGCCAACAGCGAAATCACCTACGACGAAATCAACGAGTACCTGCCCGAGAAGATCGTCAACTCGGAGCGGATCGAGGACGTGTTCACGCTCCTCAACCAGCTCGGGATCGAAGTCGTGGAGGAATACAGCAAAAAATTCCTGGAGGAACCGGTGCCCGTGGTCAGTTCCAGCAACGGGAATCACAGCACCGCCGTGGCCGCGGCGGCCCCGCCCGAAAAAAAAGCCCGGGCGGCCACGCGCAAACGCAAGGACAGCGGCAACTCCACCTCCAGCGACGACCCGATTCGCCTGTATCTGAAAGAAATCGGACGCGTTTCGCTGATTTCGGGCGATAAAGAAGTTTTTCTCGCCAAACGCATCGAGAACGGGGAAAATATTATAGAAGAAACCATCCTCGGTTCTTCGCTTTTACGCGCCAACTACTTCAAGTTGATGCCCAAGATCAAATCGCGCAAGATCAAGATCACGGACGTCGTGCGCGCCAACAAAGCCTACTACCTGAACGGGCACGAACTCGAAAAGCTCGAAAAGAATTTTTACGAGCAGATGGACATCATCAACGTGGAGGAGAAAAAACTCCAGGAGTCCAGCAACAAGCTCAAGAAGTACGTGGAAGGCTCCAAAAAATGGCGCGAGTACCGCCAGAAGGCCGACGAAGCTCTGGTCACGGTCAGCGATTCCGTGCGTCGCGTGGGTGTATCGCAGAAGGAGATCCAGCGCATTTCGCAGAAGATCAAATCGATGGTCTTCCGCATCAAGGAAATCCAGCGCCATTTCAACATGCTCAAGGCCCGCTACGGCCGCGATATCAAAGAAATCAAATCGTACAACCGCTTCATCGAAAAGAACGAAAACCTCAAGGACATTGAGGTCAAGATGAATTGTACGATCGACGAAGTGCGCGAGGTTATCAAAGACATCCGCAACAACGAACGGAAACTGCGTCGTATGGAGCAGGAGGCCGGTTCGGCCATCAACGAAATTTTGCGCTGGGGCGAATCGCTCAACAAGGGCGAACGCGAAATCGCACAGGCTAAAAAAGAACTCATCAAGGCGAATTTACGCCTGGTAGTCTCGATCGCCAAACGGTACGCCAACCGCGGCATGCACTTCTTCGATCTCATCCAGGAAGGCAACATCGGCCTGATCAAAGCCGTCGATAAATTCGAATACAAAAAGGGATACAAATTTTCCACCTACGCCACCTGGTGGATTCGCCAGGCAATCACGCGCGCCATCTCCGACCAGGCCCGCACCATCCGCGTGCCGGTGCACATGATCGAACAGATCAACAAAGTCGTCCGCGAAACGCGCCTCTTTTTACAGGAGACCGGGCGCGAACCCACGAACGAGGAAATCGCCGAACGCCTCGGCTGGCCGGTTCAGCGCGTGAAGTCGGTCAAGAACGTGGCGCGCGAACCGATCTCGCTGGAAGTGCCCGTCGGGTCGGAAGAGGATTCGGAACTGGGCGATTTCATCCCGGATAACGAAGTCGAATCGCCGGTCAATACCACCGCGCACCGTCTGCTCTCCGAGCAGATCAAGTCCGTGCTCAACACCCTGCCCGCGCGCGAACAGAAAGTGCTGCGCATGCGCTTCGGCCTCGACGACGGGTATTCGCACACCCTGGAAGAGGTGGGTTACGTCTTCCAGGTCACGCGCGAACGCATTCGCCAGATTGAAGCGAAAGCTCTGCGGCGCTTGCGGCATCCTTCGCGCAGCAAGAAGTTGAAAGACTATATCGATTGAGCGGCTGGCCGTCGGTTAATTTCTTGCGCCCAATGCAGCTCCACACCAAAATCCTGCTGGGCCTCGGGTCCGGAGCCCTGGCCGGTTCGCTGGGCCATGCCTTCGGTGCGGGCGCTGAACTCGATTTTTTCGTGGCCCAGGTGACCGAACCGCTCGGTCAGTTATTCCTGCGCCTGCTCTTGTTGCTCGTCATCCCCCTGGTCGGCGCTTCCATCCTCGCGGGCGTCGGCGGCCTGGGCGATGTGCGCCGTCTCGGACGGGTGGGCCTGCGTTGCCTCTGGTATACGGTCGCGGTGTCGGCGGTCGCGGTTTTGATCGGCCTCACGCTCGCCAACACGATTCGTCCGGGGCAGCGCGTCGACCCCGACATTCGCGCGCAACTGGCGGAGCGGTACGCGCACGATACGGAACAGACGATCGCGAAAGCCACGGCCGGGCAGGACAGGCGCCCACCGCTCGCGGCCGTCGTGCAGACGCTCGTGCCGGCCAACGTGTTTCACGGCCTCGCGCAGAACCCGCCCGATATCCTGGGCCTCATGTTTTTCGCGGTGTTGCTCGGCATCGGCCTGACGCTCGCCGGGGAAAGCGGCGCGCCCGTGTTGCGATTTTTCGAAAGCCTGGCGGACGTTAGCGGACGCTGCATCGAACTCGTCATGCGCGCCGCTCCGTATGCGGTGTTCTGTCTGGTCTTCACGATGACGGCGCGCTTCGGCGCGGGCCTGCTGGTATCGCTCGGCTGGTTCGTGGGCGCCGTGCTCGGTGGACTCGCGATTCAGATGTTTGTGGTTTATCCCGTGGCCCTGCTTCTTTTCGCGCGCGTGAGTCCCCGCGAGTTTTTCAGGCGCATCGGCACCGTCATGCTCACCGCGTTTTCTACTTCCTCTTCCACCGCTACCCTCCCGACCGCGATGCGCGTATCCGAGGAGCGGTTAGGGATTCCGCGAAGTATCAACGGTTTCGTGCTCACACTGGGCGCCACGGCCAATCAGAACGGCACGGCTCTGTTTGAGGGTGTGACGATTTTATTTCTCGCGCAGCTCTCGGGCACGGAGCTGTCCATCGGCCAGCAACTCATCGTCCTGTACCTGGCGATTCTCGGCGGGATCGGCACGGCCGGCGTACCGGCGGGTTCGATCCCGTTCGTCGTGGTTGTACTCGCTTCGCTGGGTGTAGATCCACAAATGATCGCGGTGGTGCTGGGTGTCGATCGCCTGCTGGACATGTGTCGCACGGTGGTGAACGTCGTGGGCGATCTGACCCTGGCGGCGTACGTCGCTCGTAAAGAAAACACGGAGTTGATGCCGGCCGAACCCGGACACGCCTGACTTATGCCCCGGCCCGTACGTTACGCGTTTTCCATTCCCATTCGTGTGGCCTTCGGCGATATGGACGCGCTCGGTCACGTGAACAACGTCACCTACGCGCGTTACTTCGAGACCGCGCGCGCCGAATTTATCATCAGCCTGGGCGAAACCCATCATCTGAAACGACCGGACGGCGCGGTCATGATCATGACGCGCCTGGAACTGGACTACCGCGGCGAAACGGTTTTTCCCGCCATCCTTGAAGTAACCGTCGGCATCGCCGAAGTGACCATGCGCAAACTCGTGCTCTGCTGCACGATGTGGAACGCGCGGGGCGATTGCGTGGCCGAGGGCCGCTCGCATCACCTCTGGATCGACCTCAAAAAACGCGGCGCGATTCGCATGCCGGAAGATTTTCGCGCGGTCATTGAAAAACTTACCGGTGCGAAAAACCCGGACTGAGGGAGAGACGTGTTTACTCCGTCTTCAAGTCGAAACTTTCGCGCGTTATGGTTTCAATTTCCTCGATCAATCGCCCCAGACCCGCGCGCGAATTCTGGCGGTAGACAAAATAAAAATCGCGTTCGACCGTGAGGTCGGGCAGGGGCAGTTCGCGCAGATTGGGGGTCAGGCAGAAACGCGAAAGAAACCCGATGCCGATGCCCGTCTCCACCGAACGAATCACGCTTTCCATACTGCGTAGCTCCATGGCCACCCGCGGTTGAAACCGCGGCCGCAGCGACCGGAATCGTTTTTCGAGCGCCTGGCGGATGGCCGAGGCCGGGTGCAGGAGCACGAACTCTTCGCGGCGGAGCGCCGCCAGCGTGAGGCGGCCCTTCCTGGAAAGGGGATGGGCTTTCCCGATCACGGGCACGATCGTATCGCGCAGAAAAAATTTCCGTTCGAGTCCACTTTCACGCCCCTGGCCCGAGAGGATTCCCAGGTCCACATCGCCTGAATTCAGTGCCTCTCGCGTCTGGAGCGCGTCTCCCTCGATTACGCGAAAAGAAAGGCCAGGATGTTTCTGGCGAATTTTTTGGAGCACCCCGGGCAGGATCCAGGCCGCGACCGTGCCGCCCGTGGAAATGGCGTAACCGCCTTCCAGCCCACGCCCCGGGTTTTTGAGGACCTCCAGGGTTTCCTGCCAGAGATCGTTCAGTTTGATGGCGCGTTCCAGGAAAATTTCGCCGGCCGCGGTCAGGCGTACCGTCCGTCCCGAACGGTCCAGGAGTCGTTCCCCGATTTCCTGCTCCAATCGCGCTACCTGGGAGGAAAGCGCCGGCTGCGTGAGCCCCAGAGCGCCAGCCGCTTTCAAAAACGATCCGGCCCTGGTGATTTCAATGAAGTATCGGATCTGTCGGAATTCCATAACTTTCCCGGGGACGACCGCCCCGGTTGCCCCGGCCGATGGCTATCAAAATTCCTTATGCGATTGACGCAACAAATCCATCCTTTTTATCTGGAACATCCCGGGCCGCTTTTTTCGTTTCATGCAGAATCCTGGCTAACAGATTGTTGACAGGGAGCGAGTCCCGCCGCACCAGCGCATTTCAAGTCTGGACGACTGCAATATGGAAAACCTGAAAAACATCGTACAATCCCTCTTCACCGGAGCCATCACCTATCGCCGCGCGGCGCCGACCGTGCTGATCACCAGCATCGCGGCGTTTCTTGCGGTAATGGCTTTCATATCCAACCGCGTGTTCGCGAGCCAGGCGGAGGAGATGGAAGCCGCCCAGTTTTCACTCATGGCCACGACGCTCGACTTCAACGTGAACAACATGAAATCGCGGGCTCTGCTGGCCTCGGAGGCCATCGGAAACATCGCCACCATCCGAAAGATGCACACGGCGAAGGATCGGGAAGGCCTCCTGAGTGAGGTGCAAAAATCATTCGAAGTACTGAAAGAAAAATACGGCGTCGACCAGATCCAGTTTCACACGCTCCCGGCCGTATCACTTTTGCGCGTCCATTCGCCGAAAAATTTTGGCGACGATCTTTCCACCTCCAGGCCGGGGGTTGTCGCCGTGAACAACGATAAACAGGCGCGCGCGGCGCCCACGATCACGCGGACGGGGTTCGCAGTGCTCGGCATTGTTCCGGTTTATTCGCCTGCGGGAGAACACGTCGGCAGCATGGAAGTGGGCATTCTGTTCAGGAGTTTCATCGGGCGCCTCAAAGAAGCCTATGGCTTCGATTCCGCGGTTCTCGTCGATGGGGAAATTTTTCAGAAAACCGCGGTTCTGTTTCCGGACAAAAACATCTACGCCGACGAAAACCGCATCGGAAATTACCTGAATTATCGCAGCACGGACTGGGCGCGCATGAAAGAACTGGTGACTCCGGAGTCTCTACAACAGGTCAACGGCGAAGTCGTAACCTATTCCCGGGACGCCTTCGGCTCCAGTTACGGCGTGGTGTTGTACCCGCTGCGCAATACGGCCGGCGTGCGCATCGGCGTGCTCGCCGCCGCGATGGACATGAGCGGCCCGCGCACGGCTCAATCGATGTTTACCATTCTTCAGATCGCGCTGACGATTCTTGGGATTATTTTGACATCGGGAGTGATCATGATCGTGTTACGCGGTTTTCTGCTTGGCCCCCTGGCCGAGATCAGCGCGGGTTTTGGTAACCTGGCCAATGGGGACCGTGGGGGCGAGCGAATTGACACGGACGCGTATTGCGCGGAAATCCAGGACCTGAACGAACATCTCAACCGCCTCCGCAAGGCGAAGGGGTGATCCAATGACCGCAACCAGCAAGACCAGAATCAAAAAGGCGACACGGTCGCCGTTCGCGCGCATGTTCGCACTGGCGCTCCTGTTCCCGTTCGCGCTTGGCGCCCAGGACGACCTCACGCAACTGCCCTGGGATCAGGGCCTGCCTCTGATCGTGCGCACGGCGGTTAGTTTCGTTTCCGTAACCGAGATCGATGAGGTAGAGAACACTTTCAGCGCGGTCGTGGACCTGCGTCTGATGTGGACGGATCTGCGGCAGAAGTTTCCCGCTGAGGCCGCCCCCGCCGGTTTTTTAGAATGGCGCACGGACGCGGCCGTGGAACGGATGAAGAACATGTACGTTCCTCAGATCGGCATCGCCAATTTCGAGGAAGAACCTTCCAGCGTGATCTATGGCCTGCGAATGTTTCCGAACGGGAACATCGAATACATGCAGCGTGTAACCGGGACATTCAAACTGGCGCTGGACGTCACGAAATTTCCGTTCGACAAACAGGGCCTGGCCGTCGAGCTGATCTCGCGGCGCGCTCCGCTCGAACGCCTGTTCCTTGCGTACGAACAGGATGATCTCGATTTTAGCCGGGTCCTCGACAGCGATCTGGACGGCTGGACGACCGGGATGGTCACCCTCCGGCGTGACCCGCTGCCTGGCTGGTACGGCCAGAAACACGCGCGAGTCTGGGCCTCCCTTGAAGTGACCAGGCAGCCCTCGGCCACGCTCCCGGTGATCTTCATCCCGCTCGTCGCCACGATGCTCATTCCGCTGATCGCCCTGTGGTTGCAGAAACAGGAGGACGGGGTCTTCGGCACGGAGGCCTTCGAACTGGCGAACATTCTCATCGGCGGGCTTTTCGCGGTGATCGCCCTCAATTTTGCCGTAACCTCAAGCTACTCCGCGCTCGCTTCCGGCGACAACCCCGTCAATCGCCTCTTTGGGATCGCTTACCTGGTTCTTGGCATCGCGTTCGCGGTGGCCCTGCTGATGTTTCACCTGGATCTCCCGGGTCGCTGGTTCGGGAAACATGTGTCCATCGAATTGTTTCGTTTTATCAAATGGGGTCTGCCGGCGGCGGCCCTGACGATGGGACTCGCGGTCATTTTTCTGGCCGCGGCCTGAACCCCTGGGGCCCCGCGCAATGCCGGGCCCCTTTTATGTTCCCGACCTGCTATAACAAATCCTTATACAATCAATAATTACAATCTATTTGTATTATCCGATCGTTTGCCGTATATTGAACCACAGAAGGCGGGTCACTTCCGTATCCAATCCCGCCGGCAGGTAAACTATGGCACAGACCATGTATGACAAAATTTACGCCGACCATCTGGTCCACGATGACGGCCAGACCGCGCTCATTTTTATCGACAGGCATCTCGTGCACGAAGTGACCTCCCCCCAGGCGTTCGAGGGCCTGCGACTGGCCGGACGCACAGTCCGCCGGCCGGATCTGACCGTGGCCGTCATGGACCACAACGTGTCCACGCGCTCGCGCGACTGGGGCGCGGCCGGGGCCATTTCCAAAAAACAGATGGAAACCCTGGCCGATAACTGCAAAGAATTCGGCGTTCAACTCTTCGATCTCAATCACCCCGACCAGGGCATCGTGCATGTAATCGGACCCGAGATGGGAGTCACCCTGCCTGGCCTCACCATTGTCTGCGGGGATTCGCACACGAGCACCCACGGCGCCTTCGGCGCGCTGGCCTTCGGCATCGGCACGAGCGAGGTCGAGCACGTGCTCGCCACGCAGACTCTGCCGCAGCAAAAATCGAAGAACATGCGCGTGAATGTAAACGGCCGGCTCGGCCGCGGGGTCACCGCGAAAGATATCACTCTGCATGTAATTGGCAAAATCGGCACGAAAGGCGGGCAGGGTTACGTTATAGAATACGCGGGCGAGGCGATCCGCTCGCTGTCGATGGAAGGCCGTATGACCGTGTGCAATATGAGCATCGAGGCCGGCGCTCGCGCGGGGCTGATCGCCCCGGACGAGACCACCTTCGCCTATCTCAAGGGCCGCGACCGCGCGCCGAAAGGGGCCGACTGGGAAACGGCCGTCGCGTACTGGAAAACCCTGCCTTCCGATCCGGACGCCCGTTTCGATCTGGAAATCAATATCGACGCGGCGGACATCGCGCCCCAGGTGACCTGGGGAACCAACCCGGGCCAGGTGGCCGGGGTCGACGAAATCGTACCCGATCCGGCCGCATTCGCGGACCCGGTGGCACGCGAGTCGGCGGCCCTGGCGCTCCAGTACATGGATCTCGCCGGAGGCGTAAAAATAACCGATATAAGCGTAAATCGCGTATTCATCGGATCCTGTACGAATTCGCGCATTGAAGATCTGCGCCGAGCGGCGAAAGTGGCCAGAGGCCGCAAAGTGAAGGCGGGCGTGCAGGCCATGGTCGTGCCCGGATCCGGCCGCGTCAAACGCCAGGCGGAAGAGGAAGGCCTGGACAAAATTTTCACGGCCGCGGGCTTCGAATGGCGCCAGGCCGGCTGTTCCATGTGCCTGGCCATGAACGACGACATCCTCCAGCCCGGGGAACGTTGCGCCTCCACCAGCAATCGGAATTTCGAAGGTCGCCAGGGCAAGGGCGGACGCACGCACCTGGTCAGCCCGGAAATGGCCGCCGCCGCCGCGATCGAAGGACACTTCGTGGACGTGCGCAATTATTAAGAGGCGGAAAACGTTACGGCACGCCCGCCGCAGCTTTGGGGCCGGGCGGAAGCGCCCGGCCAGACCGTAAGGCCAGGTGCCGTAGAGGAAGTAAAAACAGTGAGGGCAGGAAGCCCGAGCGTCCCAAAAACGAAAGGAGACGCGACATGGGGAGGGCAGGATGCCCGAGTCATGTTGCCTTATATTATGAACCCATTTCGCAAATTAAAAGGCATCGCCGCCCTGCTCGACCGGGCGGACGTGGATACGGATCAGATCATCCCCAAACAATTTTTGAAAAAGATCGAACGCACCGGATTCGGCCAGCATCTCTTTCACGACTGGCGTTTCCTGGACGACGCGGGCACGCGCGAAAACCCGGAGTTCGCCCTGAACCAGCCGCGCTACCGCGGGGCGACGATTCTGGTGGCGCGCGACAATTTCGGCTGCGGATCGTCGCGCGAGCACGCTCCCTGGGCCCTTGAGGACTACGGGTTTCGCGCGATCATCGCGCCGTCTTTCGCGGATATTTTTTACAACAACTGTTTCAAGAACGGCATGCTGCCCGTGCCCCTTTCCCGCGAAGCGGTCCAGGAAATTTTCGAAACAATCGGCGCGCGCGAAGGCGCCGAACTCGAAGTCGATCTGGAAGCGCGCGTGGTGCGCCTGCCGAACGGGAAAACCTTCGGCATTGAAGTCGAGGATTTTCGTCGCGAGTGCCTGCTCAACGGCTGGGACGATATCGGCCTGACCATGCGTTTTGCGCATGAGATCGACGAATTTGAAAAAAAATACGAGACCAGGCGCGCGTTCGCGTTTTCACATTGAAATAGATGGACGAAACTATACAGCCGGATCATACTGAAGTTTTGAGATTGTCGCGGTTTTCGGCACATGTCCGAAAACCGCTCGCAATCGGCTCTAAACTCTGATCGCACTTCCACTAAAAATCACTTTTACGCGCGGCCCCGCTCGTGCAGGCTGGTCGCATGGCACATGAACCGGTCCTGCTCGACGGGAAAACTCTCGCGGATAAAATCAAAGTAGAACTCAAAGAGCGCGTTGGGCGTCTGCGCGCGACCGGTCGCCCGGCGCCCGTCCTCGCCACGATCCTGGTTGGCGATGACCCGGCTTCAGCCACATACGTAAAAATGAAGGGCCGCGCCTGCGAAGCGGTGGGCATGGAGTCCCTGCGCATCGCACTGCCGGCAGGCACGACCACCGAAGAACTGCTCGCCCGCATTGACGAACTGAACGCGAACTCGGCGGTCAACGGGATTCTGCTCCAGCATCCGGTGCCGCCGCAGATCGATGAACGCGCCTGTTTCGACCGCATCGCGCCAGGGAAGGACGTGGACGGGGTCACCACGTACGGGTTCGGCGCCATCAGTATGGGCGTGCCGGCCTTTGCGAGTTGCACACCCGCCGGTATGATTCGCCTGCTCGACGCGTATAAAATTCCGATCGCGGGTCAGCACGCGGTCGTGGTCGGTCGTTCGCCCATTCTCGGTAAACCGATGGCCCTGCTCTTGCTCGCCCGCGACGCGACCGTTACCATCTGCCATTCGAAAACGCGCGGCCTGGCCGAAATCGTGCGCCAGGCGGACATCGTCGTGGCCGCCGTCGGTCGCCCGGAGTTTATCAAGGGCGACTGGATCAAGAACGGGGCCGTCGTGCTCGACGCGGGCTACAATCCAGGCAATGTGGGGGACGCCGATTTCGAGGGCGCCCGTGCGCGCGCCGCGTACATCACGCCGGTGCCGGGCGGAGTGGGCCCGATGACGATCGCCATGTTGCTCGAACACACGGTCCAGTCGGCGGAGAAAACGGCGGGTTAAATCATGACGGAAAAGGAGAAAAAAATTGGGGCGGTCTGGATGTCATAAAACTTCCGCGAGTTCCAGCTCTGCCCCGCCCAGCGCTCGCACCGGAAGCCGGTCGCCCCTGCGATAAAACGTCCGCGTTCGATAACCCTGGGCGACAGGTTCGGTGTACACCTCAAGAACTTCGTCAGTCAGATTGGCGATCCAGTACTCCGTCACTCCGGCGCGGCCGTACATGCGGGCCTTTTCCCGGTCCAGGTCGAGCGTGCTGCGCGAAACTTCGACTGCCAGTTTCGCGGTGGAGGGATGAGTCGTCGCGAAGTCCTCGATGTGCCCCTCAACCAGTGCCAGGTCTGGTTCTGGCTCAGAATCAGGCAGAGTCAACGGTTGTTCGATGCGCAACAGAACACCTTCCGTCCTGCGAGCTAAAAAGGCCGCCTGGAAGCGACTGAGGGCGGTGGAATGTTCCGGTGATTTCGGCATTTTTTCTACAACCACACCTTCGATCAATTCGACTGAGTCAGGAAGTGCTCCGGCCTGCGCGGCGCGATGGTACTTTTCGACTGTCCAGAAATAGGCCACACGGCGGACGGCCGCGTTTTCAAGAATCGCGCTCTTCATCGGTCCAGTATCGCACGGTAGTCGGGTAAAGTCAAGTCGCGGTCCGCTCGCAAACCAAAAATTTAGGCATCAGCGCTGAATCAATCGTTCGATTAAAATCGCCGCGGCGACACCCGCGTTGAGGGAAGCCGTGCGGCCGAGGAGCGGGATCCCGAGCACGAAGTCGGCCCCGGCTTCCAGAGAAGAACGCAGGCCCTCGCCCTCGCTGCCGATCAGCAAAATGATATGGCCCGCGTCGGGTAGATCCGTAATTCGCTTAAAATCAATTCTTTGCGGTTCCTTGCGATTTTTTTTGCCGGGGCCTGGCGCCGCCCCTTCGCGCGCCGCGTCCGGCGCTCCTTCCGGCTCTTCCTCGGCCGCCGCCGCCACGATCCAGAAACCCTGTTCGCGCGCGAATTTCAAAACGCCGGAAAGTCCGCCCTGTTCGAACACCGGTAGATGCAGGCTCGCTCCCGCTGAAACACGATCCACCACGGGCGACGAGAGTGAGGCCCCCTTGCCCGTGACGAACACGGCCCGCGCGCCCAGGGCTTCCGCGCTGCGAATGATGCTGCCCAGATTGTGCGGATCCTGAATGCGATCGAGCACGACAACCGGCCCCCGGCCGGGTTCCAGAAAGACGTCCTTCCAGCCGAGCGCCAGCGCGGGCCGGCGCGCGAGTTCGAGCACCACGCCCTGGTGGTTGGCGCCGTCGACGATCCGGTCCAGTTCGCGCCGGGGCAGCGTCTGGAGCAGACCTGCGGGCAGAGCGCTCAGATACCGTTCGCGAAAGTCACGCGGGAAATTTTCGCCCAGGTAGGCCCGGCGCACGAGGGCGGGATCGTACGCGGCGCGAAAGAATTCGCGCACGGGCTGGCGGCCGTACAGAAAAAAAGGTTTGCTCATGCGATTGGTCGCCGTGGCCGAGGGGGCGGCTTGCGCTTCGGCCGGAGATCAGGCCTCGATTTTTTTCCAGGTGCTGCTCCCGGTGGGCAGGTCTATGACCTGAATGTGCATGGCCGTCAACTCGGCTCGAATCCGGTCCGCTTCGGCGAAATTCCGGCTCTTGCGCGCGTCCGCCCGGGCCGCGAGCAGACCCTCCACGCGGGCGGCCAGGTCGGTGTCCACGGGCCCCGCCGCAGGCGCGGGTGGAGCGTCAAAGGTTAACAAATCGAGAATTTCATTGATCTCGTAGAACAAGTAGAGGATGTTCTCGGCGGTATTCGCTTTGATTTCGCCTTTTTCTATTGAAATGTTTGTTTCGCGAATCAGATCGAAGAGCACGGCCAGAGCGCGCGCGGTGTTCAAATCGTCGTCCATCGCTTCGATGAACGCGGCCAGGGCCCGGCCGACGGGCTCTTTCGCGGGCAGGAGTTTCTGACCGCGCTGTCCCGGTTTTTCGGCGGGCGCGGTGGCGCGGCGTTCGGCCAGGTCTTTCGTGTCCACGCCGGCGATTTCGCGCAGACGCCAGACGAAGGTCTGGAACCGTTCGATCGCGGCGGCCGCGGACTTTACGTTTTCGAACGTAAAATTTAATTTTGTACGGTAATGGACGCTGAGTAAAAGATAACGCAGGGCACCGGGCATTTTGCCTTCGCGCACCAGGCTCAGGAAAAAAGCGGGCAGGTTGCCGCGCTCTACCAGCGGCGCGAGCTGTTCTTCGCGCGTGAGATCGCGCAGGGTGAAATAGTTGCCCGCGCTTTTGGACATCTTTTTTCCGTCCACCAGCAGGTGTTCGTTGTGCACCCAGGTTCGCGCGAAGTTGTCGGCGGGGTACGCGCAGCAACTCTGAGCGATTTCGTTTTCGTGATGCGGGAAGAGTAAATCGATCCCGCCCAGATGAATGTCCACACCCTCGGCTCCGTAGATTTCGCGGATCATGGCCGAACATTCCAGGTGCCAGCCCGGGCGTCCCCTGCCCCAGGGCGAATCCCAGCCGGGTTCGTCGCCTTCCGTTTTTTTCCAGAGGGCGAAATCGCGCGCGTCGTCTTTTTCGTACTCGTCCGCGTCAAATCGGCCGTCCGCGGCGGTTTTCAGAGAGGCGGGGTCCAGATCGCTCAGGCGGCCGTACTCCGGAAAACTTTTCAGGCGAAAATAAATACTGCCGTCCATATCGTAGGTATGCCCGTGTTTTTCGAGCTCCGCGATCATGGCGAGCATGACCGGGACCGAATCCGTGGCGCGCGGGCGGTGTTCCACGTCCTGGATTTTGAGCAGCCGCAAGTCTTCCAGAAACGCGTTTATGTACGGTTCGGTGAACTCCCGGATGCTCAGCCCCGCCTCGCGCGAGCGGGCGATGATTTTGTCTTCCACGTCGGTGATATTGGTGGTCTGGTTGACCTGGTACCCGCGAAACTTGAGGTAGCGGCGCAACACGTCCACGGCCACGTACGATCGAAAGTTGCCGATGTGGTTGAAGTTGTACACCGTGGGGCCGCAGTTGTACATATTCACCCGCTCCGGCCGGGCGGGCTTGAAATCTTCCTTCTTTTTTGTTAATGAATTGTAGATGCGGATCCCCATTTCCTGAACAGTCCCGCGCGGGCGGCCTGCCTGTCAATTGCGTACGGGTCCGGGCGGAGCGCCTTCAGGGGTACAGGAGATAGGTGATGCGGTAGTGCATGTAATTCTGGTAGGTAATCCGGCAGTAGTTCCGCGGCTCGGCCACGGGCAATTTTTCCAGGAAAAGATTAAAATCGTCCTGGTAGTACTGTTTTTTCCATTTGCGTAGATTGCCCGGACCGCCGTTGTACGCGATGCTCGCCCAGCGGAAGTCCTGGTCGTGGGCGCGCAGCATATCGCTCATATACTTCGTACCGAGCTGGATCGAAACGGCCGGCTCGAGCAGATTTCGGGACGGCAGTTTCATTTTATCGAACAACCAGGCCCCCGTGGCCGGCATCACCTGCATCAGGCCCCGGGCTCCGGAGCGACTGATCGCGTTTTCGCGAAAAAGACTTTCCTGGCGCATCAAAGCGTAAACCATCGCCTCCGGGATCCCGTATTCGGTCGCGTAACGGCGAACGGACGGCAGGTAGGGGCGCGGGTACAGAGTGGCCAGCAAACCCGCCGGCATCGAAAACGGATCTTCCGGGATCAGGTGCGCGCGCACGAGTTCGCGGGTGAAGTATACCTGGATGTACAGATTGCCCGTCTTCTGGCCAATGTACGCGCGGCGCGCGAGATGTTCGCGGCGGGGCAGTTTGCGCGCGAAGGTGTCGTCGTAAAATTCTTTGCCCAGATCTGACTCGCCCAGGTAGTGGAGATCCAGGATTGACCCGGGAATCCGATACCGGGCCGCGCGCATTTCGTTCCAGAAGCGTACGGCTTCGGGATCGAGATACGTGGTCAGGTTTTTGCGCGCGATGAAATGGGCCGCTTTGAGGTTGCCCCCGTGTTTCGAGATCCACCAGAGATAGGTGGGACGGTTCAGGACTTTCTGCCAGTCCTGGATGTAGTTGCCGCTGTCGCCCTCCGGCCAGAACGCGGCCGCGTAGTACGAACCGGGCGCGCGCGCGTAAAAGCTATCGGTGATTTTGCGCGCAAGCTCCGGGCGATTGTGTTCGGAGTGAAATCGTTTCAGCCAGTACAGAAACCGTCCGTTCCAGGTGTGCGGGCGTAGTTTCGAATACGCCAGATTCCAGTACCGTTCCTCAGCCCACTGAATGTGCAGGGTGTCTTTGCCGATCAAAAATTCGATCAGGCGATCATTCTGAAAAAAATCTGCGCCGTAATAATTCAGGAAATCGACCAGTTCCGCGAAAAACCGGTCCCGGTTGCGACTTTCCAGGTAGTTGACGTATTCGCGCCAGAACCCGGCATGATCGCGGCGCGCGGCGGGAAAACCGTTGAACAGAGCTTCCAGCGGGCCGAATTCTTTGCGCCCGCGCAACATCGTGGCCCAGGCGTACAGGATGTCCGGTTCCATCGTCAGAAAATTGCGATGGCGCGCGGCCAGTCCGGGCAGGGCGGCGGATTGCCCGGAACGCATGAGATAAATACCGTCCAGTAACACGGTCGCGTCGGTCGCGGTCTCGGCCACGAAGGCCGCGGGGAAGGCATCCTGGAGCGCGCCGAGTTCTTTGAACCCCATGAAACGCGAAACCGCGAGCAGGCGCCGGTTGTTGCGGCTGCGCCCGGCGAGCGCGCCTGGATCGAGCAAATCTTTGTGGTTTTTCTGAATCTCGGCGTACACCGCTTTCTGGATCCAGTCGGTGGCGGTGGACTCGGCGGCCTTGAGGATGTTTTCGCGTGCGCGGTCGTTCTGTCCCGATTTCGCGAAAGCGCGCGCCCGGTAGAGATGAACCAGCGGTCCGCTCAGGGCCGGATAACTTTCGGCCAGTTTTTGACTCACGTCGGCCGGCGCCTGTTCCAGGATGTGTTTCAACCTGGTCTGGTAGATTCCGCGCGAGAGCGGGTCGTTGTCAGTCAGATCGACCCCGAGCAGCAGGCGCTGGGGCAGGGCGCTGTAGTTAAATTTTTCGGGGAGTTCGGCGGCGAGCAGCAGGGCCAGGCGTTCGACCAGGCCGCGCCGGGAAGACGGCTTCAAACTCTGTTCCAGGCAGGCGCGGATATCGTCCTGGCCGGCCGTCGATCGACATTGCACCCCGGCCGCGGATAGGTAATAACGAAATGCCAGGTCCAGGGAGGCGGCGTCCCGGCCGGCCGCTCCGCTGCCACGCGCGAGGTTATCGTGGGCCCGGGCCAGGATAAAATAATCGGTGGAACGTACCGGCCGCGCCTGGTTGAAGTGGCGGACGACCTCGCCCCACTGGCCGGCGCGATTCAGACCGTGTGGGTCGGCGGCCCGCAGTTCCGAAGTCAGGCCAGCGGTGACCGCGGCGATGGCGCAGATCAGGACTAATTCGAATTTTTTCTGGTTTTGCCGGGCCATACTTGGTTGAATGCTTCTTTTTTATCGACGGAACTCGCCGGGGGGCGTCCTGTTTTCCAGGGGCCGGCGAATGGGAAAGAGGGCAAAAGAATTCCGGTAAAGCGGTGTGATCTTCCGAAACTAATACTACCTCTTGAGAGAACTCTGAATTTTACTCGATTTGAACATGCCTGAAACTGTCCAGAACATCGTGGAAGCCCTTGGACCGGGTTTTTTTGTGCTCGCGATCGGCCTGGTCGCCTTCTGGATGATTTCCTTCCCGATCCTCGTTTTCGCGATTACGCTGCGGCGTGTCCGGCACCGGGAATGGTTCCCGTCCGCGAACTTCGCCGAACTTTTACAGGGAGTCGCCACGATTGCCCAGGGCATCGCCCTGTCGTTGCCGGAGGCGACTCCCGCGAATCCCCCGGTTCTGGATGCGAAAATCGAAGCAGGCCAGGCACCTGGCACCGCTCCGCCCGTCCTTGTGCAGCCCGCCACCACCGGGAGCGATGCGACGCACACCGAACCGCAATCGTACGATGATTTTGACCGTTCGCAGTACTCGGCTGAGGAAGTCATTCTGTACGATGATTGGGATCAGGCGGAGGCAGGAATCGCCGTTTCTTCAAGAAAATCAACCGCTGTTCCCGGCCCGGAGATTTCAACGCGAACGGTGGCCGGAATCATTGAGGGCAGCGGCTATTCCCTGGAAGAAGAAGTCCTGTACGATGACTGGGAAGACGCAGAACTTGACGCCGCCCAGGCCCGCGCTGAAAGTTCCGGGACGGCTGTGGCCGCCACCCCCGGCGCGGAGGCGCCGCGCGAAGAAGGCGAGCGCAAGGAAGGCGAGCGCAAGGAAGGCGAGCGCAAGGAAGCGGCCCGCGCGGAAACCCCCGCCGGCGCTCCGTCCGTACCGCCGGCCCCGTCGCGCTTGCAGCCGATCGCGGCAATTGAGGAAAGCTCCGGCGAAATGTTCGATCCGTACCCGGACGTACGCCTGCCCGATGATGAGGAAGACGTTTCCGCCGAACCGATCGGCCTGGTGCATGAAATCGATCGCTCCCCCGACGCGCACTTCCACGACCACCAGTTCCAGTATTTCCTGGATCAATTCCGTCACAACCTGGCCGACTGGACGCATGATCGGACGCGCGCCGCCTTCGCGTACCTTCCCGGTCCGGACGATAACCTTGAACGCAACGTGATGCCGCAGCTTTTCTGGAAACCGGCCGCCCTCTGCGAGGAACGGCGCTACCGGATGGCGGATCATATCATGCCGGAGTTGTATTTTCACGCGCTGCGTAAGACCGCTTTCATGCCCGTGGTGGACGCCGACGACCGGACCGTGTACATTCACATTTTGAATTACGCGCTCTGGCGTGACCGGTCCGATTGGATCCTGAATCTGGCCGCGTTTTTCGACGAACACCGGATTCCAGGCGATGATCTGTTTCTCCTGGCCGCCTGCCTGGCACGCGGTGCGGGAAAGGAAAACCTGGCGGGGTATTATTTTAATCGCGCCGATGAAAAGAACGGACCCTTGCTGGCCGTCTATCATCTCCAGAAAGGCGACCACCAGACCCTGCGCGAAATGATCAAAACGTCCGGCCCCGGCGCGGAGGATTTCGCCTGGCTGGCCTGGTTGTACGCCGGTTTTACCGGCGATCACCGGGGGGAGCGCAAGGTTTTCGCCCGACTCCTGGAAAAAGGCGATGTCGTATCCATCATGGACCTCTACGGCGCGCTCCTGATGCGCGGTCGCCTCTTCGTCGCCGCGCGTCTCCTCCTGCGTCATCCCCTCCTGGGGCGACACAGCGACGCGGGGTTGCGGGCGATTCTACAGTTATATTTTCGTAATGGTAAGTATTTATTATATTTAACCCGACTTGAAAAGTCGCCGCGCTGGCCGGGCCGCCAGACCTGGTTTGAGGTGTATTTCTGTCTGCACCGGCTGGGCGGAGCCCGGGACGCGCAGGGCGCGTTTGATCGCCTGATCCAGGGCAAAGACTATGCTGATCTGCCGCCGATCGAGGAACGCCGCGAATTCCAGGAAGAAATGACGGATCCGCGGCTGCGCGCCTCCCGCCTTGAAATCCAGGAAATCGATTACCACCACGATATCGTCAATCTCGCGGCGCTCCTGGCGGAAACGGAAAAAATCCCCGTGTTTCGGCGGACCTCGCGCGAAGCCGAGCAGGAACGCATCCGCAAAGTGTACGCGGTGATTCAGTATATCCTCGAAGAGGACCTGGCGGTGGATCGCCTGGAACTGTACGTGCGGGCCATGTCGGGCGCGCTGCTCCTGCGACCTTCACGTCTGCCCGAACGTCTGTTCCAGCGCCTGCGCGCGCTCTCGGGTCGGAACTTCGCGGCGCGCATGCTCGTGGGACTTCTGTATTTTGAACGCGGGCGTTACCACGAGGCGATCGACTATCTTGAAATTTGCCAGATGCGCCATCCGCTGATCTGGCATCGGATGGCCGAAATGCTCGTGTCCGAAAAGCGACTCTGGGAAGCCGAAGAGGCCTATCGCCAGATTGTGCGCTTTTACCCGGACGAACCGATTTTCTGGTACAATCTCGGGGTCATCCTCGAAAAAAATGGTCGTCCCCGCGGCTCGCGCCAGGCGCTCGAAACGGCCCTCGGCCTCAATCCGCATTTCAAGGCAGCATCGGATCGCCTGGCGCGCTTGAAACTCGCGCAACCGGTCATTTTTTGAAGCGCACTCCCGGACTCCTGGAAAGTCGAAAAAGAGTTGTCATTCTCACAAGCCAGGAGGATGGGTAGGATCGTGGAATTTACGGCCGACCAGAAAGTCGAAATTGAAAAATTGCTAAAATACGTGCGCCAGATGGAGGGGATCATTCGGACCTCGCCTTCGGCCGAACAGAAAGAACGGGTCACGAAGCAACTCCAGCAATACCGTGAAAAGCTGGCCGCGGTGACCGGGGGCCGCGCGGATAAATTAAATCTGTCGGAAATTGAAAGCGCCATCGGGGCTGTCCCCGGGCCGAAATCCAACGCCGCTCCTTCCGGAAAAACCTACAATATCCTGGATAAATATCCGGTTCAGCAGGCCAGTAAAAATTCTTCCGACTCCGATCTCAACTTGATGGCCACCATGCTGGCGGTCGTGCAGCGCGAATACTGGCCGGTTCTGACCGACATGCACACCAAACTCGACTTTTCCTTCTCCTCCGAGCGGGACACTGTCCGCACCAAGCTGGAAAACGCTCAGCGCTCCCTGGGCGTTTTGATCGAGACGATCGATGAATACGCCGGGGCCGAGAAACAGGACTTTCGCGAACAATTGCTCAAGATGAAAAACAAGCAGACGCGCTTGTTTTTGATTGAAATGAACGAATTGTTCAAGACCATGCGGGAATTTTTGACGAGGATCAACCAGGACCTCTCCTCCGGTGGGGGCGTGGTGACCAATAAAAAGGACGTCCTGAAATTTAATCCGCGCTTTGAAGAGGCCACCGTGCTCGAAGGCCAGCCCCTGTCCGAAGGGCTGCGCGAGTTTGAATCGTTCTGCGTCGCGGCGATTGAACGACTCAATCTGCCCAATTTCAAAAAAACCTGAACGTTTTTGCAGAGGGCTGAAAAAGTGCCTGGCGGACTGTTGCGGCGGGACCGCCGTCCGGGGCAGGGCCGGCTCGCCCGAAAAATCCGTTTCTTTTTTCCGGGAAATCGCGGGGGTCGTCGCAAAATTGTTTTTGCGTCTTTGCCGTGCCCCCGGAAATTGTGTCTGAACGACCCCCGTTTCGGGGAAATCTGGCAGCGAACGCGTTATGGCCCTGGTAAAACCGCAAACAGAAGTAACTAACTCCACCATTGGCGAAAATTCCTATTTCAACGGCCGTTTTTTTATTAACGGGTCCTTGAAGATCGACGGGAAATTTGAAGGGAAATCCCTGAACGCCGAGCAGTTATATATCGGAGCCACCGGCCGCGTGAAGACCAACGTGACGGCCTCCTCCGTAATCGTGGAGGGAATAATTCTGGGGAACATTACCGCGCGGAACCGGGTAATGCTGCTCCCGACCGCGCGCATTCTGGGCGATATCAGCACCCCGGAGTTAATCATTCAGAACGGGGTAATCCTCGAAGGTCGTTGTATGATTTCCAATGACCTGAAACATTCCGCGAAAAGTTATATTGAAACGGAATACGCCAGGGACAACCTTTCTCTGGAACGTCTGTTTGGAACCGGCAAAAAAACCGCCTGATTCACTCCCCCTTGTCATAACCGGAGGGGATCCGGCCGGAGTCGGGCCGGAGTTGCTCCTCGCGATCGCGGACGATTTCGTTCGGTCCGGGTTGCCTGTCCTCTATTTCAGCACCGGGGATACCGCTCACCGCGAACAATTTCTGACCACCTGGCGCAAGAATGGCGCGCGGGCGGATACAATTCCACGGTCGGCCCTGAACCAGGCGAAAATCCTGCCTGGCGCTCTCCTGCTGGTCGATTGTGCGGAGGGCCAGGAGCGGGTCGAAGCCGGGCAACCCGGAGAACACGCGGGTCGCCTGGCGTATGCCGCTCTGTACGAGGCGGCCGGCTGGATTCAGGCGCGCGGGTGCGTCGGTCTCCTGACCGCCCCGGTCGCCAAGGAATGGATTGCCCGGGGGATCGGAGCCGATTTTCCGGGCCATACGGATTTCCTCGCCCGGCGATTTTCCGTTCCCGTCATGATGCTCATGCACGGTCGCGCGCTATCTGTCGTTCCGCTGACCATTCATATTCCCCTTTACGAGGTTCCGCATGCCCTGCGCATCGTGCTGGAAGATCAGGCTACGGTCGATTTGCTGCGTCAGGTGCTGAATACCGCGCCCTTCCACGGTACCCGGTGGGCCCTGTGCGGGTTGAATCCGCACGCGGGGGAAGGGGGTCAGCTCGGGAGAGAAGAAATCGATTTCATGGAGTCCGCGGCCACTCGCCTGCGCGCCGGGGGACTCCCGGTGGATGGGCCCTTGCCGGCCGACGGCCTGTTCATGCCGGAGGTCCGGTCTCGTTATCGTTTAATCCTGGCCTGTTATCATGACCAGGGCCTTGCTCCGTTCAAGGCCCTCGAGGGCTGGGAGGGCGTTAACTGTACCATCGGCCTGCCTTTCCTGCGCAGCAGTCCGGATCACGGCACCGCGTTCAGCCTGGCCGGTCGCGGGAAAGCCGATGCCCGCAGTATGCGCCAGGCGCTCAGAGTTTTACTGAATCAGGAACTGGCGCCGCTCGCGGGTCGCAGGTCGGCCTGAAGCGACCGAAAATAAACTAATGGATACCCTGCTCCCTCTCGTTCTGCCGCTGTTCGGGCTCTGGGCCTTCGGTCTGTTCCTGTTATTGTTTCGGAGCGGACCGGGCTGGGTCTGGAAAATTAGTTCGATCTTGATTTTTGTTTTTTACGCGCTCTGGTTTCGAGATTCGATCTTCGCTTCCCAGGAATTGTATCGCGGCGCGTTCAATACGACCGTCCCGGTGTTCTTCGGTCTTTTGAAAGAGCTGATGGCTGTCGGGTTATTTTTTCTCTGGCCCCTGATGGTGTACGTGGCCTTTCAGGTGGGCGCGCCGGAGCAATCGGCCGGTCTGGTCCGGACCATGGTTTTGCTGACGCTCTTTTTCTGGCTCTTCTGGCTCTTGAACTTTTTTCTGGCGCCCTGGCCGGAGGAAACCCTGCGTCAGTTGTTGCCCGAAAAATTTACGCTTCCGCAACTCCCGCAGCCGCCGACGCGAGCGCAATAACCCGGCCGCGTTTTCCCCTTGCGGTGGGTGATGGGCGATGAACCCGGACTCAGAATCGCTGTGATTTTTTTTTGAAGCTGGCCATGTCGATGACGGGACCAGGATGTTCAGCCGCTTCCAGTCGATGCGAAATGCGATCACCCACGACGAAATAGAGCAGGGTCGCGAAAATGAGCAGGACGACGACCAGACCAAAAATAAAATGCGGATCGAACCGCAGTACGTGCAAACCCAGGGGAATCAGGGCGATGGCATCCAGACCGGCCAGGAGAAAAATAATTTTAATGGCCGACCATCCGTCACGGTGCAGCAACTGAAAAAAATGTTCCCGGTGCGCCAGAAAAATATTCTGCCGCCTGATCAGCCTCTTGACAAGCGTGAGGGTGGCGTCCATCAAAAAGGGTGTCAGTAAAATGAATACGGCGGTGAAGCCGGTGTACAGCGGTACGGACCTGCTGGCAAGGTAGGCAATTCCGGGCTCCAGGCCTTTTTCGACCGTCGTGAAAGGAAAAATCAGGGCCGCGTAACCGAAAACAAAACCCAGAAAGTAACTGCCGTTGTCGCCCATGAACAGTTTGGCCGGCGGCAGATTCCAGATAAAATAACCGAGCATCACCGCGGCCAGAGCGAAAAAGCAGGTGGATAGCAGTTTGTTATACTGCGCATGGTGGACGGAAAGACCCTCTACGGCGATTTGATTGTTGATCAGATTTTCGTAATCCATGAGCAGCAGAATCCCGATCAGGGAACTCATGAAAATCGCCTGGAATGCGGCCAGTCCGTCCAGGCCGTCCATAAAATTATAAAAGTTAATGCAGGTCAGGAGCCAGAGAATCTGTACGATGGTTACGGGCCAGCCCGTAAGTTCTATGACACCGAGGATTTGAATTCGGTCAGGCGCGCCGAAAACCGTAATCAGTGAAATCACGATAACCTGTAAAATCAGACGGGGCAGGGCCGGTTGTGAAAGCGCGTCATCGACCAGGCCGATCAAAGAAATTATTACGGCGCCGATCAGCAGGGTCACAAGACCGCTGTCGAGCAGGTTGCTGTTAAAGCCGATCAAAGCGAAGGATCCGATCAGAAAGGGGACCACAATTCCAATTCCCCCGCCGCGGGAAACAATGCGCCTGTGCGCGGAACGCGCGTTGGGAACATCCGGTAAAAATTGCGGGAATTGGGCCAGGACCCAGGCGGTGACGAAACTCACCACGAAGCAGCCGAGCAGAATAAGAATCTGGATGGAATTGGGAGTTGTACCGACCATATTACGTGAACCAGAATCCCCGGCTGAAAAAACGATAATTTACCCAACTAATGCGCTGGCAAGTCGGAATGAAAAAAAACAGGTGTGGAAAAAAACAAATTTGAACCCAGAAGTCCCGCGCAAAAAATTGCCGGTGGCTGACCGATGTCCATTCGGCCAGGATTTTCGGGAGGGTTTCGGTGAAATTAGAAGGTGTATATACCGCCATCCTGACTCCTTTCACCGCTGACGGCACAGGGATCGATTTTGAGGCCTACGCGCGCCTCCTTGAGCGACAGATCGCCGCCGGTGTAAGCGGAGTGGTGCCATGTGGAACAACCGGCGAATCCCCCACCCTGAGCCACGGCGAACACCGCGAATTAATCAAACAAACCGTTCAAATCGTGAACGGTCGTTGTGAGGTTCTGGCCGGGACCGGGTCCAATTCAACGGCGGAGGCCATCGCCCTGACCCGGGACGCCTGCGCCTGCGGTGTCGACGGGGTCATGCTCGTAAACCCGTATTATAACAAACCAACCCAGGCCGGTTTGCTCGCGCATTTTACCGCGGTGGCCAGGGCATCGGACCGGCCGGTCGTCATTTATAATATTAAGGGCCGCACGGCCGTCAACGTCGAAGTGGATACGTTCCAGCGACTGATCGAAGTCGACAATATTCGCGGGGTGAAAGAAGCCAGCGGCGATCTGGGTCAGATGGCGCAGATGATTCACACATTTGGCAATCGCCTGCCGCTGTTGAGCGGGGACGACATCCTCACGCCGTCGCTGATGGCCCTCGGTGGGCGTGGTGTCATATCGGTCATTTCCAACCTGTATCCGCGAAAAACGGTGCGGATGGTTCAGTGTTATCGCCGGGAGGAGTTCGCGGCGGGTAACCGTATTTTTTTCGAAATGCTGCCATTAACCGGCGCCCTCTTCTGGGAAACGAATCCGATTCCCCTCAAATGGGCAGCGGCCAGGGCCGGGTATTGTAGTCCCGCACTGCGCCTGCCGCTGGTCGAACTCGGCGCGGATAAACAGGAACGTCTGGCGAACCTTCTCGATCGACTGGGGGCGGACCTTTGAGTGTACCGTTCGCAATTACGGGAGCCGGTGGCCGGATGGGCCGTCAGATCATCGCGCTTGCCGCCAGGATGCCTGACTGTCCGGTCCATCTTGTGGGCGCCCTGGAGGCCCCAGGGTCAGGTCTGCTGGGCCGCGATACGGGGGAACTGGCCGGGATTGAAAAAAATGGAGTGCCGATCGAGGATGATCCGGTAGCGGCCTGCGCCGCCGCCAGGGTCGTCATCGATTTTTCAAGTCCCGAAAACACGCTTAAAATGGCCACATTTTGCGCGAATAACGACCTGGGTCTCGTGGTCGGAACAACGGGCCTTTCGGCCGGGCAAACGGCCCGCCTGCGCGAAAGCAGCCAGTTCATTCCCTTACTGACGGCGCCCAATATGTCGGTCGGGGTCAATCTACTCTTTCACCTCGTCCGGCAGGCGGCCGCGGTTCTATCCAGCGGATACGATATCGAAATCGTGGAAACGCACCATCGCCATAAAAAAGACGCGCCATCGGGCACGGCGCTTCGTCTAAAAGATATATTGCTTGAGACGCTCGCTCGTGCGGAAGAGGACGTTCGCCACGGCAGGGCCGGACTGGTCGGCGCGCGAACGGACCATGAAATCGGCATGCACGCGCTGCGCGGGGGAGACGTCGTGGGCGATCATACGGTCGCCTTTTTTACCGATGGCGAGCGCATCGAACTGACGCACCGCGCTTCTTCGCGGGATACCTTCGCGCGCGGAGCGCTCGCGGCGGCGGCGTTCCTCGCGGGAAAAAAACCTGGCCTGTACACGATGGACCAGGTCCTGGGTCTGTAACCATCTCGCGGCGTCCGATTTATCTGGCAGCATGTTGGAAAACACAGAAGAATTAATCCGGCCCGTTCTCCTCCTGCTGGATATCCTGATCGTCGCCTTCCTTTTTTACCGGGTCTTTTTACTGCTGCGCCGTACCCGGGCGATTCAACTGCTCGTCGGTTTCGGCCTGATTCTCGTGCTGGATCTCCTCGCGCGCTGGATGAAGCTGGAAACTTTATCCTGGCTGATCACCAATCTTTCCTCCTATCTGGTGTTCGGGATCATTGTGTTGATGCAACCGGAATTGCGGCGTCTGTTTTCCGAGGTCGGCAAAATGCCGGTGTTCCGCTGGATTCAGCCGCCGGCCCCCGTACCCCTCGACGATATCGTCGACGCGGTCCGGGCCATGGCCGGGAAACGCGTGGGATCGATTATTATTATTTTACGCGAAATTCGACTGCAGGGTATTCTCGACAGCGCCGTGCTCCTCGACGCGCGGATTTCCTCCGAATTAATCCAGACGATCTTCCAGAAAAACACGCCCCTGCACGACGGCGCAATGATCATCGAAGGTGGCAAGATCCTGGCCGCGTCGTGTTATCTGCCGATTTCCAGTTCGCGCGTGTTGAAAAAAACGCTCGGGGCGCGGCACCGGGCCGGCATGGGTATATCCGAGGAATCGGACGCGATCGTGATCGTCACTTCCGAGGAAACCGGCAGGATCACGCTGATGTGCAACGGCGAGATGCGTACCCCCGTCAAACACTTCGAATTAAAAAATATTTTACAACGATTGCTGGGTCCGGAACGGATCTCACTGGGCGAAATCGCCGCCGGGGAACGCGTCGCGGAAACCCGTGAACCGGCGGAGGAACCGCCTCGCCCCGAGTCGGAACAGAAACAGGCGCTCAGGCCGCCCAGAGGAGGAGAGGGTTGAATCTGCCCCGGGCCATCTCTTTCCTGCTGCTAAACTGGAAAACCAAACTGGGCAGCCTGATCATGGCGTTTTTTTTGTTCGCGTATGTCCAGTATTCGCGCAACATCAGCCGGATGATCCAGGTCCGAGTGGAACCGCCTGGACTCTCCGACGAGTTCATCCTGAACGGTCCGGTTCCCGCGTTCATGAATGTGCGCCTCTCTGGACCGAAAGACCTGATGGACTTTCCGGTTCGCGATCTTCACATTAAATTATCTAATACGCGAAAAAAACCCAGCCGGGGCGAAAACACCTTCCTGGCCACCCTGGAGCCGGAACTGCCCACCGGCGTTAGCGCGAGTTACCGGGTCCGTGTGCCGGTGGAGCTCGATTTCGTGCGCTTTCGCCGGTTGCCGGTGGTGCCCGAGTTTGAGCTGGATCTGGACGGGGGGTCGGAGCGCGGTTTTACGCGCGTGGAGCCGTCTTCGCTCACCGTACGCGGGCCGGCCGAAATCCTGAACAGCATGGATCGAATTACCACGCGTAAAACGAAATTTCACCAGCAGAAGCGCAATGTCCTGGAGGACACCCTGATTGTGGATTTCCCGCGTTATGTGACCGCCGCCGAAGGACAGCCGATCGAAGTTAAACTGTTCGTTCGGTTTCTGCCTGCGGGCGTGGACGCGCTGACGGCGGACGATCCGACCGTACGCCGGTTCGATCAACTGCTCGTGAAATGCGATCAGGTCCCGCGCGGGGTCGCGCCCGTGACGTTTACCGCGGTCGCGGCACTGGTCCGGCTGGATGCGCTCCGGGATGCCGAAAAGCTGGAACTGGAAGGTGTCGTCGCCTGTCCTGTCTTTTTCGATGAAAAAGAAGAAACCATTCGGCCCTTCCGCGAAATTCAGAACCTGCCGGTTTCCCTGGTCAGCAAACGCGGGCTGCCCTTCGAGGTCTTGCGCATTTCTCCGGAACGAATTCAGGTGCGCTTCGAACGCGAAGCCGCGAACAAACGACCGCGGATCGAAGTCAAAAAAGGATTCGAGGAGCACATTTTCCAGTGATCGTCGGGATCGGAACGGACATCATTGAAAATGATCGGATCGGCGCCCTGTTTCATAAACATGGCGAACGATTTTTGAAACGTATTTTTACACCCGATGAAATCCAGTATTCGCTCTCGCACGCCGATCCCGTGCCGTATCTCGCCGCGCGGTTCGCGGTGAAGGAAGCGGCGATCAAGTCGCTCAATTTATCCGGGGCCGCGGAGATTCGCATGCGCGACGTCGCGGTGGCGGGCAAGGTCTTCGGCAAAAAGAAGCTCGAGTTCACCGGCCGCGTGGCGGAACTCGTTCATCAGATGGGCGCGAACCGGTTTCACGTTTCACTGAGTCACACGCACACGATGAGCATGGCCGTCGTGATTCTGGAGCAGGCTTAGGTCGTGAGGGGGATAAACGAAGCGCAGTTCCCGCATTTCACGCGACCTCAAAGCGTACCTTTTTCAAGAACACCTTCTCGAACAATTCCGTCTTCAATGTAGCCGCCCAGATGTCCAGGTCCAGTTCGGAGCGGTCCGCACCAGTCACCGGATGCAGCCGAAAGACAAGGGCGCCGTCGCGTTCCGTGAGTTTGAGCGATTCAATCAAATTTTTCCCAGAGCGATTCAGGCTGATGGCGATCCGTAAAATCGCCACCAGGCGCGTGATGCGGTTCTGGTCGCTTTCGTCCAGGGCGGCGAACTCTTCGTGTTTGCGGCCGGGGCCCGCTTTGCGGTGGTAGCGCGAAAGCAGAGCGATCATCTCGATCTCGCGCGGGGTAAACCCGAGCAGGCGATCGCTGTTTTTGATGATATAATAACCGTGTTTATGGTGGGCGCTGTGGGAAATCGTCATGCCGATGTTGTGCAGCATCGTGCCCGTCTCGAGTAAGAGCTCGTCATTTTCGCCCAGGTCGGGCAGGTATCCGGCTTTTTTTAGTTGGCGAAACAAATCGACCGAGATCCTGGCGCAGGTGGAAAGCTGGTCGCGTCCCGGGTAGGGTCTTAGGCGATCGATCAGGGCCAGGGTGGATGCCCGGCGTACATCCTGGCCGGCGGGGGCGCTGAGCCCTGCGCGCGCGAGTTCATCGAAGATGATGCCTTCGCGTAACGCGTACGGGGATACGCGCATCGTTTTGATGTCCAGGGCCTCAAAAATTTCGCGCAGGAGTACGGCGCCGCCCACGATGATGTCCGCCCGGCGATCGTCCAGGCCGGGCAGGTGCACGCGTTTGCGCGCGGAATCGAAGCCGAGGATTTTCTGGACGACCGCGAAGAGCTCGGTGTCGTGGAAGATCGGATCGTTCAGGTCCTCGGCACCGCCGCGCGCCATGGAAAGCAAGGTTTCGATTGTACCCGAACACCCCACCGCCAGTTCAAAGCCGTGCTTGCGGATTTCGTGGTGCACACCGGTCATGGCCACGCGGATGAAATTGCGAGCCTCGTTGACCGCATTTCCACTAATTTCGCCTTTTGGAAAAAATCGTTCGGTCAGGCGAATCGCACCCAGCTTGAGCGAGTTTACGTACAGCGGGCGGCCGCCTTCGCCCACGAGAAATTCTGTGGAGCCGCCGCCGATATCCACCATCAGAATGCGCCGGTCATGGACGGGCAGGGCCCCCAGTACCCCGCGGTAGATCAGGCGGGCTTCTTCCGCCCCCGAAATGATATCGAAACTGATCCCGCATTCGGCCCGGGCCCTTCGTAAAAAATCCTGCTGGTTGCTGGCTTCCCGTACGGCGGAGGTGGCCACCGCCTTCAGGGGAGCGTTGTGCGACCGGGCCAGGGCGGCAAAACGGCCGAGCACTTTGAGTCCGCGTTCCATCGCCTCGGGAGCGATAAAATCAAGGTCCCCCCCGCCGGAACCCAGACGGACCGATTCCTTTTCCCGGGTGATGATTTCAAAGTTGCCGCTTTCGTCCGGGCGCACGATGGCCATATGGAAGGAGTTGGTGCCGATATCGACGGCGGCTAAATATTCAGATTTCATGGTTGTGGGTGGTCGATCCGGGCGAGAATTGACTTGTTTAGAACGGGGCCGAAGGGAACCCTGTCTGGACGCGCATGGATCTTATTACTGTTTCGAAATTAACAAAAAAATTTTCGGTCAGGAAGCGTAAACCCGGACTCTGGGGCGCCGTAAAAAATTTGGTGAGCGCCGAAACCGAGGATGTGGCCGCGGTGGACGCGATCGATTTTCGGATTCGACGCGGGGAACTGGTCGGGTACCTGGGACCCAACGGCGCCGGCAAGTCCACCACGATCAAGATGTTGACCGGGATTCTCCAACCGAGTTCCGGTCAGATCCTGGTGGACGGGATTGATCCGGCCCGCGACCGCAAGATTCTGACGCGGCGGATCGGGGTGGTGTTCGGGCAGAAAACCCAGCTCTGGTGGGACCTGCCCGTGAACGAAAGTTTCGATCTCCTGCGCACGATCTACCGCATCCCCGCCGATGTCTTTCGCGAACGCATGGCTTTTTTTGAAAACCTCCTGGGCCTGGGCGATTTTTTGCACCAGCAAACGCGCAAGCTCTCCCTGGGTCAGCGCATGCGCGCCGACCTGGCCGCTTCGCTCCTGCATGACCCGCCGGTCCTGTTTCTGGACGAGCCGACCATCGGCCTGGATATTCTCTCGCGCGAGGCCATTCGCGATTTTATCAAACAGATCAACCGCACGCGGCAGACCACGATTTTGCTCACCACCCACGACATGCAGGACATCGAATACCTGGCAAGTCGCCTGATTTTACTGGATAAAGGCCGCATTCAGTACGACGGGGGCGTGAACGAATTTACCAGGCAGTACACGCGCGAAAAAATCATCACCGTGCATCTTGAAATTCCGTGCGATCCCGCGATTTTTTTGCGCGCAGGATTCCAGGTGAAAAAACAACATTCGGTCTTACACTTCGAACTCGTGACCGGTCCGGACGGCAGCGTCGGTCCGTTGATCGAGGCCATCACCGCCGGCGGTGGACGCCTCCAGGAGATCAATGTGCGTCGCCAGGACCTTGGGGACACGTTGAAGCTCATGTACGCGGGCAGTAAACTGGAGTTCTGAACGACGCATGGCCTACTTCAAATTCATTTCCATGGCCTTTCAGCGTTCGCTCAGTTACCGGGTGGAATATTTCACCGGCGTGCTCAACGCGTTCCTGTACATTTTTATTTTTACGAGCGTCTGGCGCTCGCTCATCCCCCCCGGCGAAAAAGTCGGCGGTCTTTCGCGCGACGACATGGTGGCCTACGCGGTGTTTTCCACCCTTATCAAAGTGTGTATCAATCGCGTTGACAGCGTATTTTCCTCAAGGGTCAAGTCGGGCGAAATCGCCGTGGATTTGATGAAACCGTTTTCCATTCCGCTGATGCTGTTTTGCGACCAGCTCGGTTCGTCGCTGTTCCATCTTTTCGCGCGCGGCCTGCCCATGCTGCTCTTCTGTCTGTTGATCTTCGACATTCGGCCCGCGGTCGACCCGGCGCTCCTGGCACGGTTCGGCCTTCTGTTCGTTCTGGCGTTTATCATGTTCTTTTCCCTGTTCTTTTTCATCAGCGCGATGTCGTTTTATTTCGTGGAAACCCTCCCGTTCTGGATTTTCTTTTTCGCTTTGATCACTCTGGCCTCCGGAGCCATCGTTCCCCTGGATTTTTTCCCGGATGGTTTACGCGAAATTTTATTTCTGACGCCCTTCCCGTATCTGTATTATTTTCCGACGATGGTCCTGCTGGACCGCGATCTCATCTTCACATTTCCGGAGCTGCTCGCGCGCTATGGCGCGATCCTCGCCGTGAGCGGCGGCACGGGCGCGGTCGCCTATCGTCTGGGGCTGCGAAAACTGACCATCGCGGGGGGCTGAAGCGGGAGAGCAATTGACAATGGAAACAGAACAACTGCGCGCTAACAATACCCGCGAAAACATACGTTCTTACCTTCATCTGGCCCGGGCTTCGGTGATGGGCCGTATGGAGTACCGGGGGAGCTTTTTTGTTTTTTTAATTACGCTGCTCGGCTTTTACGGAGCCCAGATCGCGGTGATCGGCGTCATGCTGAATCGTTTCCACCGGATCGGCGGCTGGGAAACGGGGGACATCGCCTTTCTCTACGGCCTGCTCGTGCTGGCTCAGGGCCTGACCGCCTCGATTACTTCGGGCATGCTGGAATTTTCCGATTTCGTACGCGAAGGGACCTTCGATCGGGTACTCCTGCGGCCGCTTTCCCCCATGGGCCAGATCCTGGCCATGCGCTTCGACCCGACCGGCGTCGCGCATTTACTCCTTGGCATCGTGGCGCTCGTGGTCGCGTCGCGGTGGGGCCATGTTCCCTGGAGCCCGGGTATCGTTTTGCTCCTATTCGTAACCGTCGGTGGCGGGGCGTTGATATTGTCGGCGATTCGGATCGCGGTGGCGGGCGTGGCATTTTTTACGATTTCCAACCAGGGCCTCCAGCATCTGGTCGTGTTTTCCGCGCGTGAGTTTCTGTTGTATCCGGTGGACATTTACAGCCGTCCCGTGCGCGTTTTGCTCACGTTCATTTTTCCCGTGGCGTTTATCAATTTTTATCCGGCGCATTTGTTCCTTGACCGATCGACGGAAACGCTGTTTCATCCGGCCTTCGTGTATCTGACCCTGCCGGTCGGTGTTTTCGCCCTGGTTGGTTCGCTAATATTCTGGAAATACGCCGTCGGGAAATACTCGAGCACCGGAAATTAACTCGATTTTGAGCGATTCAATCCAGGTACAGCGACTACCATGATCGCGACGAAACTGTACGATGGCGCCCGGCCGTATTTGTATCACCGGGTCACGGGATTTCTTTCGGAAGAGGATGTCGCGACCGGGATGGCGGACGCGTACGATCTGATCCGCGCCGCGGTCTGGGAATTTTCGGAACTGCCCCTGCTCGTCGACTTACGCGGACATGTCTTCGCATCGGTGGAGGCGCATCGGAGCTGGTCGGCGGCGCTTCGAAAGGATGAACTGGTGAATCAACGGATCACGCGTGTCGCGCTGGTCGGGGAAAACACGCCCACCTTTCAGATGGAAAAAACCTGGCTGGCGGGGGAGAATCTGCTTTTTTTCGATTCCCTCGAGGAGGCTCGCGCCTGGATTCAATCGCCGATTTGAACGTTCGCGTCAAACAACTGGCGCGGGACGAGGGTTACGATCTCGCCGGGATCAGCGCGCCCTTCGTTCCGCCGGCCGACGTTTCATTTTTTCGCGAATTCGTCGCGCGGGGCCTTTTCGGGACCATGGACTGGTTCGCACGCCACAACGATCTCCGCGTCGAACCGGCCCGCATCTTCCAGGGGGCCCGCAGTGTTTTGATGCTCGGGGCCGTGTATCGGACTGATTCGTATGAAAAAGAACTGAACAATTCAAAGCGAAAAATTTCCCGTTACGCCGCCGGTCGCGATTACCATCGCGCCCTCCGCAAGCGCGGCAAACGCCTGCTGGCGAAGATCCAGGCCCTCGTTCCCGGCACCCGGGGTCGGATCATGGTCGATTCGGCCCCGGTCCCGGAAAAAATCCTGGCACGGCAGGCGGGACTCGGCTGGCAGGGAAAACACACGAATCTGATTCACCCCGAACTCGGTTCGTATTTTTTTTTGAGCGCCCTGTTTCTCGATCTGGAACTGGCCGCTGATGAACCGATCCCGGACCTCTGCGGCCGTTGTCGCCTGTGCGTGGACGCCTGCCCCACGGGGGCCCTGGAGGAATACCGCATCGACGCGCGGCGTTGCATCTCGTACCTGACCATCGAACACACGGGACCGGTCGCCTCCGAATTCCACGGAAAGATGGCTGGCTGGGTCTTCGGTTGCGACATTTGCCAGGAGGTCTGCCCGTACAACCGCAGTCCCCGCGGTCGCCGCGCACAGACCCGCGAACCGGCCTTTCTGCCGCGTGCGTCCCTGGTTCGCGCGCTCCAGTCCGCTGACCCGGGCGACGAGGGCGACTGGAACGAGCTGAAGTCGGGCAGCCCCCTGGGGCGAATCGACCTGGAAAAATGGCGGGAGAATCTGGCCCGCGCGCAGGATTCGGGGTCCAGACAAAATGGATAAAAAAATTACCAAAAAAACTAAATTATCGAAAAAGGCGAAATACTCTAAAAAGAAAAATAATAAAAAAATAGCGAAATCGAAATCATCAAAAACGAAAAAGCGGTCCGCCGCTGTGCCGCCCTCCCGGCCCCGCCTCCTGCCCCTGTATCGCTGGTACGCGAAAACAAAACGGGATCTGCCCTTCCGGGGAACGAAGGACTTCTACCCGATCTGGGTCTCCGAAATCATGCTGCAACAAACCCGCGTGGCGGCCATGCTGCCCCGGTACCGCGAATTCATGGAACGGTTCCCGACCATCGCCGATCTCGCGGCCGCCACGGAAGAGGAAGTCCTGGCCGCGTGGCGCGGGCTCGGCTATTACAGCCGCGCCAGGAATTTACGCCTGGGAGCGCGCCAGATCATGGCGGAATTCGATGGGCGCTTCCCCGCCGGGGAACAGGCCGCGCGCGGAATCGCGGGCGTGGGCGAGTACACGGCCGCCGCCATCCTGAGCATCGCCTTCGGCAAACCGCTCGCCGTATTCGACGGCAATGTCCGACGGGTGTTGAGTCGCCTGTTTTATTCAGAAAATGATTTTGACGAAAAAGTCATCAAGGCCCGCGCGCGTGAAATGATCGAACACCGGGGCAGCGCGGCCCCCGGCGATCATAACCAGGCCCTGATGGAACTGGGCGCGGTCGTCTGCCTGCCCGGCGTGCCCGATTGTCCCGCCTGTCCCCTTGCGGATCAGTGCGCGGGCCTGGCGGCCGTGGGCGGACCGGGGAGTCGCGCTGACCTGGCGGCGATTCCACCTTCGCGCAAGGATGGGCGTGTGGTGGAAATCGAACTGCGTGTTTTTTACGTACATGAACGCGGTCCCGATCTGGTCTGGATCGTGCGCGATGAACGTTCACGGTTTTTTAAGAATCTCTGGTTTTTCCCGGTCCAGCATACGCTCCTGGGCGGGCCGGCCGAAGGCGCGGAATTTCCGGATTCGCCCGGACTGGAAACGATCCTCGCAGGCGGACGCGCGGTGCGACGACGCTTCGCCCCGGGCACCTTCGCGCATTCAATCACGCATCATACGATTCGAGGCGTGGTGGAAGTCGTGGAACTGGAAGACAGGCGCGGCGCGCTCTGGAAGAAGCTCACCCGCTTGAAAGGTGTTTCGTGGAAAAAAATCGCCGCGGCGGATCTGGACCGTACGGTCGTCTCTTCGATTACACGAAAAATATTGCCGTTTATGCGCTCCGATCAGCCCTGGCTGTTGTGAGCACGTTCCTGCCCTGCGCGCGGTGTGCTGGCGAAGTTACTGAAAGCCGATGCCCACCGGGCGACGCGGGCGGGTGTTTTCCAGATTGTACAGGCGCATTTTGAGCTTCGCTGCGCACACGTAGTCGATGCACTCGGCCTGGGTCTTCGCCTTCACTTCGTTCGGACCCCAGACGTAAATCCCGTGGTTGCGCACGGCCACGGCCGGGGACCTGGGAAATTTCTGGATGGCGACGCGCAAACTTTCGGTCAGCTCCGCCTCGCGCGGCGTGTTATTGATGATGGGCAGTTCGAAGGTGTCGTAGTAGCCGAAATCGCCGATGCCTTTGATCATTTCGAGTTCCGTGATCGGCAGAACCGCGATCCCGTTCTGGTCCGGCTCAACAAGCATCGTGGCCAGACAGACGTTCAGCGAATGGCTGTGTAACACCGCGCCCGCCCCGCGCAATTCGTACGCGGCCTGGAAGAGCGGCGAACACTCGCTCAGTTTCAGACCCGTGTTGGCGGGACCTTCCAGAACTTCACAGCGATCGTTCAGTACGTAGACGTCTTCCGGGCGGATTTTTTCTTTTTCAACGCCCGAAGGCGCCATGTAAATTTTTTCCCCGCGACGCAGGGAAATCCCGCCCCCGGTACCGGATACCCAGCCGAGAGCGTAAAAATCCCGGCACATTTCACAAATAATTTCGCGGGGGTCTTTGTTCATTGTTTTAACAGGTTGCGGTGTTTCACGCTGTTTCACATAACACCGATTCTGGCGCTACATCCTGTAGCGCTTAACAGGCTAATTTTTCAGCGGCCTGTTAAAATTTCACCCGGAACTGCACGCCGGAAGTCCGTTCCACGAAATCCGTATTAAAAAAACGATCGCGGACGTCCTGTTGAAAAACGCGTTCCTGGTGTATATTGTAACGTTTGGCCGACGCTACGGCGCCCACGATATTTGTAACGTAAAAAAAGAGGCCCACCACGCCGAACACCCCTGAGGCCGTGTGGGGCCGGTCCGCGGCCCGTTCAAGGTCGTACAGGGCGAGGGCCGAACCGATAAAAAACAGGTTGAAAAAAAAGGCGATCATCCCGTCCACTTCGTGGCCGGCGTACACCTGGCCCGCTCCGGGCAGCGCCGCGGAAAACGCGCCAGCCAGCCAGGGACTTTTCGCGGGTTGATCCTGGAACTCCTTTAGCGCGGTCAACACGCCCCCCGCGGCCCGGCGCGTTTCTTGATCGGTGGATTCCTTCTGCAGATGTTCATAGTGGCGCCAGGCTTCTTCGTACCGCGCGTCCTCCAGGTAGATGGTTCCGGCCAGAAGCTCCAGGCGGTCTTTTTGCTCCGGTCGAAAGGAATCACTCGCGCGGGCGTATTCACGATCCCGCCGTACCGTGTCCAGATAGCCGACCTTGAGGCTGGCGTACACGCGCAGATACAACAACGCGAAGGGATGCTGTTCATTCAGGTGCTTCAGGCTCGCCTGGTACTGGCGGTCGCGCAGAAGGGCCAGGGCCAGTTTCGCGCGCAACTCGGCGCGCGGCGGCGCGTCCCGCTCAGGTCCCAGCAGGGCCTTTTCGTATTCGCCGGCCGCCAGATTGAACCGGCGTTGCCGGTAAAAATAATCGCCGAAGTCCGCCGGACTCGCTGCGCCGGGGGCCGCGCGCAGGGGCGCGAGCATCACGAAAAAAATTACGTAAAAAACAAAAAAATTAAAAAATGTGCGCAATTTTACGATTCCGTCAGGTCCGGGGAGGGTTCGGTTGATCCGGCCCGGAGGTCAGAATAAATTTAATGATCCGATCCCGGTCGCTTTCGCGGATGCGCGTGAATCCGATTCGTAACAGGCCGCGTTCCAATTCGATCTTTACGACCCGAGCGGTGGTCTTGATGGTCGCTCCGGGCAAATCGAACGTGAGCGCGAACAAATCGCCGGCCACGGTATCGCGCAGGAAGCCGCGGGATGTTTGCAGGCATGCGCCCCCGCCGCCCAGATTCACGATGCGCACCGGATGGCGATCGCACCTGGCGTTCAGGGTTACGTCCCGGCGCACATACCGGCGATTCTGTCGCCGTTCCATACGAAAGGCGTGCGCCAGCCAGGCGAATCCCTCATTTGTCTCAATCACGAACGTGGAAAAACGGTAATGCCCGTCCGGGCGCTGGATTTCGAGGTGAAACGAAAGCCCGCCGGGGAAGCTTTCGCGTAAAATTTCCACACGCAGGGCCGCGGGCAAAATTTCGCGTACGAGAAACAGCGGCGCGCGCTCTTCTTCCGGCCCGGACGCGTCCGTTCGCTCTTCGACCGGAAAGAGCAGGGTGCCCACCGGTAATTCGGCGGTCGATTCCAGCGCGCGCCCGGACCCGCGCGAGGGAAAATCAAGACGAACCCGCAGCGCCAGAACCCGTTCGTGGTCAAACGGGTGTTCCTCCAGATAGGAGCGGCGTACGGAATCGAACTGGACCGGGTCTTCCAGCAGGGAATGTTTTTGCTGGTCCGGATGGGTAAGGCGGGCGGCCAGGGTGTGCAGTAGAGCGCGGTCCGACGGGAGCAGGCCGAGTTCATTCGCGCGTTCTAAAAATTTGCGATCAGAAAGCGAAATACGGCGATTGCGCCAGTGGGCCGCCAACCGGGAATAGTAAACTTTCGATAGAATAAACAGGACGGCCAGGACCCCGAACAAAAGGCCGACATCCTGTAAGCTGCCGGGTCTCATCCCCGAGCCGATGTTGCGCATGAGCACGTCGACGTTTTCCTGATTCCAGCCTATGGTGTTTCTCACAAAAAAAATTGGAGCCAGAACGGGTTCGCCCGGGCAACCTGGATTAAAAAACGGAAAGGGCGGCCATGCAGAAACAAAAAATAAAAGCGGGCGCGAATTTTCTGCGGCGTTTCCGGCTGGCGTTCGGGGCGCTCTGGCTGACCATTGCCTGCGCTTCCGCTCGGGTCACGGAACCCCCGCTGGAGCGCGAGCCGGGTCCGTTTTTGCTGCGCCCGGCCCTGGCCGTCATTCGCCGGCACCGGCAGTCCGGGACCCATCTGGATGGTCCGCGCTGCCCCATGTACCCCTCCTGCGCGGCCTATGCCGAAACGGCGATTCGTCAGCGGTCTCTGCTGGGCCTGCTCCTGGCCGTGGATCGACTTTTTTTTCGGGAAGGTCCGGGTCTGGAACGGCGGTACCTCTTCGCCCCGCCACGGCTCTCGGAGCACCTCCGCATGTACGATCCTTTTGAGGACAGCGACATCGGGAC
>CAZVZS010000049.1:0-38201 GCA_964631535.1 uncultured Leptospiraceae bacterium | reverse complement strand
TAAACTCCGAGCAGGGCGAGGAGTTTTTTCCCGCAATGCGACCCCCCGGGAGCATTGCCTTAATTCGCGAAAATCGGCTCACCCGGATGTGCGCGAAGAGCCCGGCGCGGGAGACATCGCGCAGCGAAAGCCGAAATGATGATAGGGCTGGTTGGTCGCGAAATGCGGCCGGCGATTATGGCCCAGAGTGAACTCCGCCTCCCACCACCAGGAACCGCCGCGTACGATTTTGTGCGCGTGACCGGGGCAACGGTCCGCGCCCTTACACGGGCCGGCCGGGTCGAGCCCGAAACAATCCGGTCCGCACTTCGCGTACGAGGGGCTGTACCAATCCTGGACCCATTCCCAGGTGTTCCCGGCGATGTCGTACAGACCGTAGCGTCGTGGCGGCAGAGAGCCCACATCCCAGGTGGTTCCGCCCGCGATGCCGCAACCGCGCTGGCCGTTTTCTTTGATGATCGCCTTTGTACAATCCGGATCGGTATTGCCCCAGGGATAAAGGTCGCCGTCCGGTCCGCGCGCGGCTTTTTCCCATTCCGATTCGGTGGGCAGTCGTTTCCCGCGCCACTTACAAAAATCACGAGCGTGGTACCAGCTCACGCCGAGCTTGGGCATTTTCGGACGCGAGTAATTCGCGTAATTCGTCTTCGCGTACGCGCAGCCGCCGGCCTGGACGCAGGCGTCGTAATCGGACGCGGTCACTTCGAAGGTGTCCATCAAAAACGTACTCACCGTAACCCGCGATTCCGGGGCCTCGTCCTGGATGCGGCGTTTACTGTCCTCATCAATCGTCCAGCGATCGCTCCCGCGCACGAACGGGCCACCAGGAATACAACGCATGTCCTCCGGCACAACAAGCGCCTGGCAACGCAGAAACCCTTCGTCATCGCGCAGGTCGTTGCCGAAGACCTTACAGCCGCTGGCGGAACCAAACAGGAACAGGACCAGGAGTAGAAACAGCGGGAACTTAAAAGTTGAGGATGGCATATTCCAGGTTTCGAACCGGCGCGGCGGAGGGCAATTGATTTTGCGACGGGCTTTTAACGATTCATCAAACGTTCGATGGCGGCCTGTTTTTTCTTTGAAAGCCGCAGATACTCGGTGGCCTTATTGTGGCCCGGTTGGACGAGCAGAATGTTCTCAAAAATAACGATGGCCCGGCCGTACTCGCGTTCGTTGTAAAGATTGATACCGTCTCGCGTAAAATCCGGAACGAGCGCGTTCTGCGCCGTACGGGCCGCGGCCAGATCGCGCGCGGCCTGCTCGTTTCCGGGATAGCCCTGGAGCGCGGTTTGAAATTGTTTGATCGCGTCGAAGGGCTGGCCGGCGCGCAGGAGGGCCAGGCCGCGCTGGCGGTCGCGTTCGCTCTGGGCCAGCAGGCCCTGGCGGTACCCGCGCACGGCCTCGTCGTGATTGGGATTGATGTCCATCACGCGTTTAAAATCGCGAATGGCCAGCGGGTAATTTTCTTCCGCGTAGTATTTGCGCGCGGCGGCCAGGAGCGCGCCGGTCTGCGCCCCGGTCTGGCGTTCAATGACCATCCGGCGGTACCCCGAGGCCGGGCGATTATCCGGGTCGCGCGCGAGGATCGCGTCGAAAACGATCCGGGCCGACTTGAGTTTGCCCGTGTTCATAAAATTCACGCCCGCGTTGAAGAGGCGAGTCAGCCGCGCGCGTTCTTTGATCGTCTCCGGGACGACGACGCCCGATTCGCTGGCGAAGGATTCATTGAGGTAAAACGCGGTCTGATCCACGAAACCAACACCTTCTTTCGCGCAGTTCGACTGCCCCGACAGAACCCGGTTGGCCATTTCCCCCGTGAGCACCCCGACCCGCCCGTAGTCGGGGGTGATGCCGAAGGTGGCACCGGCCCGCACGAGCGAGGCGAATCCGGTCATGAGCACAATTTTATTTTTTTTACAATATGCGGACAGTTGCTCGAAGCGCTCCTGGTCGTAGAGCGGATCTGGAATCATGTACACCGCGTCGACCCCGCCCGTTTGATTTTCCAGCACGGAAAAAAAACGATCCTTCCGTTCCACGCGAACCCGCGCGTAATGCAAACCGTAGCGGAGGTCCAGGTATTCACCTTCGCCCACGGTGTATTCGCTTTCGCGCGCGCTGTAAAAGGCCTGGACCCGGCGGGCCCCGGGAGCGATTTCTTTGAGCGTACGAAAGTATTCGCTGATGGAGATGTCCATGCTCACGCCGCAGATTCGCCCGGCGGCGGGGTTGAACGAACGCGGGGAGTGAACCATTGAAAACAGAACCGGCGTTTTTTCGAGGTGGTCCAGCGCGATGCGCGTGGCACCCGGTCCAACGGTAATCACCAGCGGCGCCTGATTTTGTTCCAGACGGCGAAAGTAACCTTCCAGATCCGGCTCTTCCTCGATCAACGAATCCAGGTATCGAATCCGCAGGGGCACACCCACGACCGACTGTAAACCGATCAAACCGGTCGCGTAAATGTTCGTATCCGAGGAAACCAGCACCTCGATCGGCTCGGCCGGTTCTCTGGCGAGCGCGGCGCCGAAGATCAAAAGCGTCAGACCGGTCGCGAACGACCGTAGCAGCGTGGCGGACCGAACCATCACGGAAAGCATGGGGCAGTCCGTTCGAATTTCCAGAAGAATTTTCCCGCCTGAGGCGATTTTGTTTGCCAGAGCGGAGAGGCCGGGTGAAGGGTAACGGAGCCTTCCGGCCTCCGTTTTTTTATGTCGTATCCGCGTTACCACCGGCTCGTAAAAATCAACGTAAAGTTGATCCTGCTTTCGGCCGGCATGGTGTTTCTGTCGGTCACCTTCCTGTCCACGATCGTTCTCTGGCAATACCAGACCATCCTGCTGGAAAAAACCTTTGACGTGTGCCGGAATTTATCGGTCAATATTTCCAGCGCCGCGCGGGAAGAACTCCTCATCAACGAGATCTACGACGCCACCGGCACCTCGGTGGCCAATTTGTTTCCGCGCACGGAAACCGGGGTCACGACTTCTCAGATCGGCGGGCTGCTGACCACGTACGTCGTGAACGTGGACGGTTTGATCGTGGCCCATTCCAGGCCCGATCTCGCGGGATCACAACCCCCGGTGGATGATCTGGAATACTTTAAAAAAATTACCGAATTAAATCTATCCGAACGCCTGGAAAAAAACCGGCCGGTTCTGCGCTTCGCCTATCCCATCTTCGTCGAGTACCAGGACCGGCGGCTGCGTGTGGGCACCGGGGTGTTCGAATTCGATCGCCAGGAAATTTACCGCCCCGTCTACGCGGTGCGCACGACGATCCTGTTCGCCACCTTCGGCCTGATCCTGATTTCGATCGCGATCACCTACGTACTTTCGCGGCGCATCTCGCGTCCGATCGAAGACCTGGCCCGCGCCACCTCGCGCATCGCCGCAGGGCAGTTCGGCACACAGGTGGCGATTCAGTCGAGCGACGAAATCGGACAACTGGCTGACACATTCAACCGGATGTCGGCCAGTTTACAGGAAATCCAGCAGCTGCGCATTCAGCAGGCCACGATGGGGCGCGAACTCGAAATCGCGCGCAACATCCAGCTTTCGCTCCTGCCCGCCAACGGCGACCAGGGATCGTATTCGTTTCACGGGTTCATGCGCTCGGCCGACGACGTGGGCGGCGATACGTACGATTGTATTCGCTTAAAATCGCGTCAGAAAGATTACTGGTGGTTTTTGATCGGCGACGTGTCCGGCCACGGTCTGCCGGCCGGACTGATCACCCTCATGGCGCAGACGGCCATCCATACGCTCAAGGAATTGCACCCCGAACTGAATCCGGACGAAGCCCTCGCCGCGATCAACAGGGTTCTGTACGAAAACATTCGACGCCTGGGCCAGAGTAAGTACATGACCGCCTCCCTGTTTCGCGCCGACTCGGCCGGCGGCTTTTCAGTTTCCGGTCTCCATCTGGATCCGATCATTTATCGCGCCAGGCAGCGCAAAGTAGACATAATCCCCAGCACGGGCATGTGGCTGGGAGTCGAACCGGACATCGCCCGTGATTTGAAGCTCACGCGCTTCAAGCTCGGCAAAGGCGACGTCCTGTTCCTGCACACCGACGGGATCGTCGAGAGTCGCAATCGCTCCCGCGAATTGTTCGCGGACGAACGTTTAATCGAAATAATCGAAAAGAACGGAAATCGACCGTTACACGAACTGGAGGCGCGCATTCTCGACGCGCTGGCTCGATTTTCGGAGGGCTATCCGCAAGAAGACGATATCACCTTCGCGATGATCCGGAAGAATTAGCCTGTCCGCCGATGTGGTCGCGCTCCCGGTGAAATAAAATTGACGGCTGAAATCATTGTAAGTAATTGAATACAATTCCGGAACGCGATCATGGCTTTTTATCTCGAAATTGAACCGGAGTGGAACATCATCAAAAAAATCCGGGAAGCCATTGAATCGGATGAGGTGATCAAACGGCAGGGCAAAGACTTTCTGGAAGCGGCCCGGATCACGGCCATTGAACTCGTGGAAAACGCGCTGAAGTATTCGGATCCGGCCAGCAATGATCCGGTCAAGTTTTCATTTCTGGTCGATTTCACCGATACGGACTGTTTGATTAAAGTCACCAATCCCTGCGGAGACCCGGACCGCGTGGAGGCTATCCGCCGCACCCTGGAAGAAATCCAGAATGGGGACGCGTTTGAACTGTACGTTAAACGCCTGGAGGCTTTACGTGATCACCCGGACGGTTACAGCCGGATGGGTTTTTATCGAATCGCCTATGAGGCGGAGTTTAAGCTGCGCGTTGAGTTCAACAAATCCAGCGTGACCATCGTCGCCTCGCGGGAGTTGCAAAGCTGAAGACGCCGAAATCCTGGAAACCACAAACAAATGAAATTGCAGAACCTTGAAATCGAAGGATTTAGAATCGTCGCCAGCCTCACCGGGGATCTGGTGGAGCTGAAGCTGGAGGGGGCCATCCAGGCGGCCAGTCCGGAGGATTTTCTCGATCCTTACTTCAAGGCCCTGGTCGATCTGGCCGCGGAACATAAACTTTCTATCCGGTGTGATTTCGTGGCCCTGGATTACATGAACTCGGCCAGCATCCCGCCCCTGATCGGCCTTCTTCGCAAATGCGCTGAAAATTCAATTAAAGGCGAATTCATCTACGATTCGAATCGTAAGGTGCAGGCGGCCAGCTTCAAAGCCCTGGACGTGATCGCCAAAAAATCCAAATTTACCACAGTCAAAGGAGTCTGATGGCTTCCCTATCCGAAGCGGACACGGCCCTCTGGGATCGCTCGCCGGTCGCCGCGCTGGTGATCGAAGCCGGCCTGGTCGTTCGTCTGAACGAGGCCTGCCGGGATTTGTTCGGCACGAAAGAAATCGCACCGGACGAAATATTACACCGCCGCGACTGGGACCGCCTCGTGTTCGACGAAAAAAACCGCGAGCGGTTTCAGCGCCTCCTCGCCGGCACCGAACATTCCGCGACGGTCGAACTGGTGACCGAAAACGGACGCCGAATCCATCTGACCGCGCGTAAAAAGGAACTCGCGGGCGACTGGCCGCTCACCCTGCTCGCCTTCCAGGACGTAACGGAAATTCGTGAAAATTCGCAGGCCTTTCAGGCCGGATACGACGAATTCCTGAAAGTAACGATCGAGCTGGAACTCGCGCTGGGAACGATCGAATCGCAGAAGGAATTGTTACAACGCCAGAAGGATATTCTACAGAAAGAGTTGCACATCGCCCATAATGTGCAGAGCCGCCTGTTCGCGGAGGACTTCGAGCGCTTCAAACGGATTCGCGTGCACGGCTATTACCGCGCCATGTCGGAACTGGGCGGGGATATGTGGGAACTTTTCGAATCGGACCAGGCCTTCATGGCGGTGCTCGGCGACGTCATGGGCCACGGCGTCGGCCCTTCGCTGATTTCGATGGCCGCGAAAACCCTGTTCAAAAAAAGTTTCGAAGATCTTTCGTATCGCCCCGAGTCGCTCGCGCGCGTGTGCGAACGACTCAACCGCGAACTGCTCCAGATCACCAACGGCGATTATTACATCACGATCTGCTGCGTCCGGATCGACCACGACAACCGCATGGAGTTCATCACGAACGGGCATCCGCCGATCATGATCGTGCCCGGGGACCCGGCCGCTCCCTTCCGGCTGGTCAATACCGACCAGCCGATGCTCGGCATTCTCCCGCGCGTTCAGTTACGTTCGGATACGACGCAGTTACATCCCGGCGATCGCGTTTTATTGTATACCGACTGTCTGGTGGAATCGCTCAGCCCGAACGGAGAGGCCCTGAATCTCAGCGAGCTGGTGGACCTGATCCGCCTGAAAAACGACGGCCCGCGCGACGCGACCCAGGCCCTCATTGCCTATCTCACGCGCTTCCTCGGCTCCTCCGATTTCGACGACGACCTGACCCTGATCTGCCTGGAAGTTCCTGGTTAATCGGGGACGGACCGTGAATGCATAATCCTTCTAAAACGGCCGGAACACCGCGAGGATCACGATGCCGAGCAGCAGCAAGGTTGGCAGTTCGTTCAAAACGCGAAACCGACGCGACGAGTCGAAGCGTTCGCCCGCTTCCAGACGTCGCAGATAGGAACCCGCCAGGAGATGATTGGCCAGCAGGAGCGCCACCAGCGCGAGTTTGACCCAGATCCAGCCGCGCCCGGCCAGGCCGTCCCAGTTGTACGCGAGCATACCCAGGCCCCCGGTGAGGGTGACGATCGCCGCGGTACGCATGATGTATTTGTAAAGCCGGCGGGCCATCAAGAGCAAGAGACCCCGGGCGGCCGGTTCCGCCGTTTCCACCTGGTTTACGAACAACCGCCAGATGTAAAAAATACCCGCGAACCAGGCCACGAAACCGACGATATGCAGAGCCTTGAGCGAAAGATACAACACCCGTCCAGACCGCGACCTCCGGGCGCTCCGCACAAGCATTTCCCGCCAGCGAATCCGTTTACAGGCGGCCGGGCGCGTCTAATCTGGCATTGGGGGGCAGCCTGTGACCCTGCTGATCGACGCGTTTAATCTGATTTATAAATTCCCGGATCTGGAAGAAAACATGGCGCACGGCCAGCTCGTGGAAGCGCGCCAGGGCCTGCTGAACCGTTTGCTGAACCTCTGCCAGCGCTGGAAAAAACCGCTGGAGATTCACTGTTTTTTCGACGGCAAAAAAAACAAAGGCAGCGAGGTGCGCCGCGAAAACCTCAAACAGATCCAGATTTATTTTTCGCACGACCTGAGCGCGGATCATCTCATCAAAGAATACATCCGCACCTATCCCAGGCCGGGGGCCCTCCAGGTCGTCTCATCGGATAAGGACGTACTGGAGGCAGCCCGCAAGCACAAATGCGTACGCAAAACGTCCGAGGAATTCGCGGCCTGGGTGAACGAGGTCCTGGAGGCCAGGCCGGTCAAACCCGAAAAATCGGAAAACCCGACGGTGGGAGCCGACGACGTGGCCTACTGGGAAAAACTGTTTCGCGAGAAAAATCGCGGCGGATAATGTAGCGAATATCACGCGATTTTTTTAAGGGCAGAGGCGCGCGAATCAACCGGTCAGCACGTTTTCGAACCAGGTTTTTTCGATCGAATCGATCCCCGCGACAATCACCGGAATCTGCTCCGGGCGCAATTCCACGAACAGAGCGTGCGCTCCTTTCAATATCGCGCGGCCGAGCGCGATGCCGCGGCGTTCCTGCTCCGAAAAGACATCCACATGCTCGTCCATGATCTTAATGGAATCGTCCATGATTTCCAGCGTCACCGAAAGCAAGCGCGAATCAGCCAGGGTTTCCAGCAGGGCCGTTCCGTCGCGGCGGAACCGGTTGATTTCTTTCACCGGCATTTCGCGAATCAATCCCAGGAAAATCGACGGATCAAGCACCTGCTCGGGCGTGAGCCCGCGCTGCCGGGCGAGTTCGTCCAGGCGGCGCTCCAGCTTGCGAATTTTGAGAAACGCGTCGAATGTGTGCAGTCCGGCTTTCAGAGCCGTGGGCAGCACACCGCCCAGTCGACGCAGGGGATTGGCCCCCAGCAAGAGCCAGAGTTTGCGCGGCGAAGTCAGCACATCGCCCAGGGACTGGAACGCTTCTTCCAGATTCGTTCGCTCGTCCGGTTCCGGGTAGACGTACGCCAGAAAAAATTCGCGCATCGCGCGCACCTGATCGGCGGGGATTTCCCTGGAGACCGGAATCTGCGCCAGGGTATCGATCGAGTACCGATCGGACACGGTCCGTCGATACGAAACGATAATCGCTCTCTGTAAAGAATTCATAAAAAACGAAAGGCCAAATTCACCAGATAAAATCGCCCGCTTCGTCGCGACGCTCGCGCGAATCGAGCACGTGAAAACGGCGCACCCGTCCCAGCAAAACCGGGTTAATCGTGGAGAGCGGAATATGAACGATCTTCTGATCCATGCGCCCGGCGATGGATTGCAGCCTGGCCGAGGGTGGTTTTTCCGCCAGGTGCACGACCGCGCGTTTTTCGTTGTATTCGAGGGCCGCGGCCAGAAGTCGGTCCGGCCCGGAGGCGAAGTCACGGTAAAAATCATCCGTCCAGATGTCGTGCAGGCGCCCGGGCGGGTAGGTCATCATCAGGCCACCGTACTGGCAGCGGCAGATGCCCGGGCCCACGATCTGTCGCCCCGGCGGGGTGGCGTACAGGGCCATATCGCTTTCCTGGTTGTGCTCGCCCCACCACACGACCTGCCAGTCGTGGTCGGCTTCGTCCTCGCTGAAGATGATGACGACGCTGCCCGCGTCGATTCCGCGGTTCTGTAGATCGCGAACGAAAACTTTGCCGAGATGCAGGTTGCGCACGGTTTCGCGGTAGTCGATACCGTCCATCAGCGACGCGGTGAATTCGTGCGTGCGCTCGCGCGATCCGCTCAGGACCGACTTCGCCTTTTGCTGGAGGTAACGGCCGAAATCCTCCACCGTGATGTCTTCCGGGGGATACGAGCAGATCCCGCGCCCGTCCCAGGCCTCGCGCCATTCGCCTGGATATTTTTCTTTTTTGAAGCGGCGAATTAGATTCGGCGGCGGCACCTGCCGTTTGTTCTTCATCTTCAGGCGAAAACGAATCAGGCGCGAGTCTTTGTACAGATCGTCCAGCGTGACTTTTTTTTCGGGGAATGCCGGGGCCGGTACCGGCGGCAGGAAATTCAGAACGTCGTACATGATCCGCGCGAAATTGTCGTTCCCGAAACCCCGCGCCGCCATCACCATCTTATAGAGGTCCGGCAGCAGGCGTTTTTCAAGAAGGGACCAGTTGCGCGCGAATCGAAAAAACATTTTTTCCCGGCGGGCCGGCAGCAATTCCCCGCTTTCGCGCTCATACCGGCTCACCGCGTCGCGATACGCGGCCCGTTGCAGGGCGATGCGGCTGAATCCTCGCAGGGCCCGTTCGTTGTTGCGCATCAATAACCAGGACGCGTTAAAATAACCGGGCTGGTCCAGAACTTCCGGGCTTTCGCGCGACAGGATCGAAATTTCCAGTCCCCCCGCGTCCTGCTCCCGTTCGCGTTCGTTCTTATTCAGGAGCGCTTCGAGCGGCTCTTCTTCCGCTTCCGCGTCCGCAGCCACGCCCGTCGGACCGGCCGGGCCGGCGTCCGCCGGACGAACGGCGGCTCGTTCTCTGACAAAATCCCCCTCCGGGAGCTGTGTCAACTGGCGAACCGATTCCAGGTGTTTGATGCCGCACACGAGCAACAGATACTGGCCGGGCTGAATGAATCGCCCCAGGGTCCGAATCTGAGCCGCGATATGAAATTCGCGAAACCGATCGATTTTTTCAATCAACGCAAAAAAGCGTTCGGCCTCGGGATCGCCGGCCGCGCGAAACGATTCCAGCTCCGCCACCAGACCCCGGGGCGCGGGTTCGCGCGTACGTCCGCGCAGGTACATCGCGTACAGGTCGGCGGGCGATAAATATTGCAGCGCGAATGTGTCCGGAAAGGGCTCCGGGTCCGCGCCCGGGAAAAATCCGCCCGGCAGATCGACACAGTGCCAGGGCAGACCGGCTTCGTGCGCGCAGCGCAGGGCCTCCACCAGCGGTTCGAGCGGTTCCATGATAAAATGAACCGGACCTTCTTCGCGCCGGTCGCGCGAGCTGCTGATAATCGGAATCTGATCGGCGAAGGGCAGGGCACGCGCGATCGCTTGCGAAAAATTTTCCGGCAGTTCGACAGCCAGCATGGCGGGCGGAAAGTCCCGGAACAGACGCCGCACGGCCAGAGTGTATTCGAGCGAACCGTGGACGATCGGCAGAGCGCGAATTGTCTCCGCGACGGCGATGGTGGCGTTTTCGAGTTGCATTGGCATTCGCGCGGCGAAAGGTCAGGTCAAATAACGCAGGGCTTCGTCGCCGAGGATGCCCATGACCGCGTCGTGTAACAATTCGCGCATACGACCCTGGTCCACGCTCAGGGACGGCACCAAACGAGCGCAGGAACGCGAAACGCCCAGTTTCAAAACCATGCGGGTGATGTTGATCCCGTCGCGCACGGAAAAGGGTTCGTCGGCCGCGTGCGCCTTCTGTAAAAACTCCACGACGTACGCGATCACTTCGTCCGGAGCGAAGGGCATGTTCGCTTTGAGAATTTCGGCTTCTTCGTCCGCGTCCGCGAAGTCGATATAAATCTGCGGTTGCAGGCGCGACTGGATGTACTCGGGCACTTCGTACGTGGACGAATCCTCGTTCATCGTCGTGCAGAAACGAAACTCAGGGTGCGCCTTGATCTTGATCCCCGCGATGATCGATTCGATGTAACGGCGATGATCGAGGAGCGGGGCCAGCGAGGCCCAGGATTTTTCGCCCATGCGGTTGCCTTCGTCCAGAATCGCCACACCGCCGCGTACCATGGCGGTGACCAGCGAGGACGCCACGTATTTGATCCGGCCGTTTTCGGCGATGACCGGGGTCACAAGCAAATCCTCCGGTCGTGTATCCATCGTTGCCTGGTAAATATAAATGTCCTGTTTCAGGCGACGGGCGGCGGCGCAGGCCAGCGTGGTTTTTCCGACACCGGGACGTCCGATCAGACGCGGGTTCAGCGGAAGATCATCCGGGTGCACGGCGATCCAGCAAGCCTGCAACTGGTTCAGGACTTCCATATTGCCCACCCAGTCGTTTTCAATCCGATCCGGTTCGCTCAGTTGAATCGTCACACCGTCGATGATGATACTTTCCATTAGAAACCAGAAAATGGCCCAAACCGGCCTTTGTCAACTGTTCGACCCCGCCCGCGCCCCGGATGAGGGTCCGGCCCTAATCGCAGGACCTAAAAAAAAGGATTCATTCGCTTTTCTTCGAAAATCCGCGTGAAGCCGCCATGACCCGGAATGACCGCGGTCGACTCGTCGAGCGTAAAAAGGCGCAGATTGATACTTTTCAGGATGGCTTCAGAGTCCCCGCCCGGGAGATCCGTACGGCCGATCCCGCGCGCGAACAGAGTGTCGCCAGAAAAAACTATGCCTTCCTCCGGCAGATGAAAACAACACGAACCAGGCGTGTGACCCGGGGTGTGCAAAACGGTCAGAGCGCGACCGCCGAAGGCCAGGGTTTCCTCGTCCTCGAGATGATGCTCAATCGTTTCTTGCGCTTTCTGCGGCGGGATCCCGAACCAGCCGCACTGCACGTCCAGCATGCGGTACAGGCCGAGGTCTTCTTTGTGCATGGCGACGACCGCGCCCCCCGCGGGATTTTCGCGCGCCGCCTCCGCCACCGCGTGCGTGCCCAGACAATGATCGAAATGCGCGTGCGTATGCACGATCCAGCGCACCCGCGCGTTCCGTTCCGCGAGCAGTTGAATGATCCGCGGCGCGTCACCGCCTGGATCGACGACGATCGCCTCCCCGGTTGGTTTGTGCACAATTATGGAACAGTTACAACCCAGCGGCGCGACTGGAAAAGTTAGCAGTTCGAGATCAGACATAAGGCGGTTTCTATGGACGAACCTTTCGACGTCCATACCATTCGGCTATCTGATTTCACGGGGAAATTTGATCGCATTTTTTAAAATTATTAGAGCTTTTTTTTCGCGGCCGTGCAACATATGGGAGTCTTTTTCCGCTCTAATATAAATATGCAAGGCGCCACCGGCACTTCATTGTTTTTAAAACTCGCTCCCGGAGCCCTTGCCGTCGCCCTGGTTGGAGCCTGCTCCTCGTACCCGTCCCTCCGGCCCGCCCCGGGCCCGGGCTGGGTGGCGTACTGGAACGTCTGGGAACTCACGGTAAAACCGGTCGAAACGGATCCCAAAATCAAAAGCTGGCCCGCTCCGCATCTCATTTACGTCCCGGCCGATCAGAGCACTCCGCCCCGGAATTTATTCGTATTTCTGCCGGGCACGGGCGGAAGCCCCACGTATTATTCCGATTTTTTGAAAGCGGCCGCGCGCCACGGACAGCACGTCATCGGGCTTTCATATCCCAATCACCAGGCCATCCGGCCGATCTGTAATAAAACGAGCGACCGCGACTGCCACGGCAATCTGCGCAAAGAGATCATCCTCGGAGTGAACGCTTCGCCGGCGGTGAAAATCAACCGGGCCAATTCAATCGAACATCGCCTGGTGCGCCTCTTGCAATTCCTGGCGAAAACCTACCCGGATCAGAACTGGGACCGTTATCTTGAAAAAGACCTGCCGCGCTGGAACCTGATCGCGATATCGGGGTATTCCCAGGGCGCCGGCCACGCGGCTTACATCGCCAAACACAACGAGGTCTTGAAAGCGGGTCTGTACTCCGGACCGGGCGATGTGAACGCCCCGCTCAAAGGTCGCGCGGTGCGCTGGCTGGAAGGACCTACGAAGACGCCGATCTCACGCTACGCGGGATTCACGCATGTAAACGATGAGGTGGCCGAGCTCAAGATCGTGGAAAACAACTGGCGTGCTCTGGGGCTTTCGGGTTCACCGATCTCCGTCGACAAAAAAAACCTGCGTTCGGCGATTTCGCGGCAATTCATCACCCGCTTGATCGCGAACGGGCAGAGCGGCGATTACCCCAACCACGCGGCCACCGTGCGGGACGCGTACATCCCGCGCGACGATCGTCAATTTCCCGTGTACCTGAAAGTCTGGTCTGTCGTCAGTTTTCCTGATCGCTGATAGGTCAGGGCCGATCACGTCCCTTTGAAATTTTTTCGAAGAAATCGCGGACCAGAATTGCGGGCCTGGAAAGGCACAATTCCCGCGATTTTTTCATTTTGCCATGCCGGTCCCGATTCCCCCGGGCGCGACCCCTTTGTTTAAAGTCGCGCACGGGGGTTTCGGGACCGGCTTTTAATTGCAGCCGGTGGCCGGGGCGGTCGTATCGCCGCAGGCCAGGTCGATGGAATGATCGAAAAAACTGTTACCGCCCAGGAAAAACTGGGTCTCGCTCAGAACGACTTCCGGATACCCGTCGCGCACGCAATCGTAGCGGCACTGTAAAACGTACGGACCGGGCATCAGGTCGCGCAGGCGATTGCTGCCATTGCGCACCGGCGTGGCGGCGATCGGCAGGTTCTGATCTTTTTTCTCCTCGTTCAACACGTACAGGGCGTAGTAATGACGAATGGGCGAGCCTTCCACGCCGCCCCCCACGACCACGTCTTTCGTCAATTCCGGGTAATAAATACGTCCACGCGTAAGAACGCTGCCGCCCATATCGAAGTTTTCGTCATGCGCCCTTCGCCAGTCGCTGAAGGCGACCACGGTCTGGTTGCGCCCGCCCGCGTTCTGGTAACTGTGCACCATCATGTTCTCGAAGAGATTCGAACGAATCTCCAGCACGATCGGCGAATACGTATTATCAATGACCAGCGTCGATTCCTGGCCGAGGTCCACCAGATGGTGCAGGGGAAAAAATTGCGGAACCAGGGCCTGTTTGCTGCCCGCGTCGATTCCCGGATCGTAGTTCAGATTTTGTAAAACGTTCTGGCCGAAAATTTCGTTGTTATCAAAACGATCCACCACGGGCGAATCGTCGTCGCGCGCGAACCCGGTGGCCAGCGCGCGCACGAAAATGCCCGCGTGCAGGTACGTGCCGGGGCCCACATCACGCGATGGATAAATCGCGCCGTTGCCGTTGATGAATTCACGATACCAGGCTAGGCCCCCGGTATCGCGACAGCTATCATTGTCGGGATCGAGCGCGTACAGATGCGAACAGTACACCTGCCGGTCGGCCGTGGCCACGTCCCAAAATTTTACCGCGTCATCGTTGTCCCGAATCGTGATCAGTGGGTCGAAGGGATTGCGAGTGGAAAGGCGAACTTCACCGATATCGATGAACACCGGCAGATCGCAGTACCCCGGCAGGCCGCCGGTATTGGGCGCGTCGTCGTTATCGCGGAAAATCGATCCGTTGTTGACCTGCGAACAGGACAGCGGATTATCCGTCGCGTACGTGCCCTTGAGCACAAGCGTCATGCGTCGATTCACCAGGTACGAAAGCAGGGGCCTGCCGTCGTCCCCGTAGCCACACGCGGCGAACAGCGAAAACAACAACGCCCCGAGCGGAAGCAATCGGAGCCGGTGGTTCGGTATTCGTTTTTTCATGGTCTGTTTAAAAATAAAACGATAACATCAATCCGAAATGCCAGAAATACCCGTTCTCCAGCTCAAACTGATTGGCCGATTGAAAACGCGGATCGGTATTACTGCCGCCCAGAAGGAGTAACATTTCCTGTTCTTGCTGACGGGGATTCTCCAGGTGTTTTTCGTACACTACGTTGTAATCCAGCCGCAGGCCGATTCGAAAACGCCGCCCGGCCTGAATGGAAAACTCGGTTCCCGCATACCCCAGGGGATCCCAGCCATTGCGATTCTGGGGGCGAACTTCAAGGTAGGTACTGCCCCCGCCCGCTTTCAAGTAAATCTGAACCCGCCAGGGCAGCGGCAGGCGATAGGCCAGGGCCGCGTATACGGGCGCCACAGTGAGCGCCTGGGTGGACCGGGACTGGTAATGGGTATACGAAAAACCCAGTTCAGTGTAAAAGACGTAGGGCCAGGCCAGGCGGTAAAACGCCCCGCCACCGATGCTTGAGTCCAGGACATCCGCCAGCGGCGTGCCCGGAACCGGATTGGAAGCGCCGAGCCAGAAACCGAACTCATTGTCCAGCTTCGTCGTGCCCTTGATTTCCTGCGCAAACAGCTCCCCGGCTCCCAGCATTAGAACGCCGAGGACCACCAGGCCGAACCCCGGTCGGGCAAAAATTCCCGATCTACAAAAAACCTGCGCCTTCATGGAATCGCTTCTTCTGGAAGCTTTCCGGATACGTGATGAGCGCGGCCTCTGCTGTCAGTTTAAATTTGTCAGAAAGGCGCAATTTAGGGTCCCGCCGGGCCTTTTTCAGGCATTCTCCGGGCCTCTACCGGGTCGAAAGACCGGATAGTCGGGAAGGATCTCGAGCCCGTCGGCTCCCGCGCCCGGGCCATAAAAGGCCGTTCGCAGATATAATCCCCGGGAGGGCGCGGTCTGGCCGGCGCGTAAACGATCCCTGGACTTCAGGATTTCGCCCAGGGTCAGGGATATTTTACCGTCGGCCCGGTCGACCAGGGTGCCGGCCAGAATCCGAATCATATTATGGAGGAAGGCGTTGCCACGGATCCGAAATCGCAGCAGGGGAACATAAACCGTTGCGCCCGGAGGATCCGGATCGACGTGCAGGGTCGCCTGGTCGATATAACGAATCGTCGTTTCGTCGCGGTATTCGGCGCGCGTGAAGGCCTTAAAGTCGTGCTGCCCGATGATCGCGGCCAGTTCGTGGTTCAATTGTTCCACCACCAGCGGGCGCGGATGCCACCAGACCCGCTCGCGCCACAGCCCCGGCGGCGACCGACCGTTCCAGATCAGATATTCGTACTCCCGGGCCACGCAGGAAAAACGCGGATGGAAATTCGCCGAAACGTTGACCACCCGGTGAACGACCAGGTCCGCGGGCAACAGGGCGTTGAGCCCGGCCATCAGGCGATACGAGTCCAGGGATTGCGCGCAGGGAAAGCCGACTACCTGGCCGGTGGCGTGTACGCCGGCGTCAGTGCGACCGCAACAGGACACCCGCACCGGTTCGCGTAAAAAAACCGCGAGAGCCTTTTCAAGCTCCTCCTGGACCGTCCGCTGGCCAGCCTGGATCTGAAAGCCGTGAAAGCGGGTCCCGGCGTATTCGACGACGAGAGCGTAAGCCCCTGAATTCACCTGCCATCAACCGGGCGCGGCGGTCCCGGCTCCGGTCATTTCGTCCAGCATGTTCGAAACCTGTTCGTACAGCTCTTTGGACATATCGATTAATATGGAAGGTTTGTTTTTGGAGGCGCGGCCCATCCCGTACAGTTTGCCGAGGTACCGTTTGCAGCGGTCCAGGATTTCGATTTTTTTTTCCGGCGTGCTGGCCAGCTGGTTTAAGTATTTTTTGCACAAAAAACCGTACAGGTAAATTACCCCGTCGAAACCCCAGTTATTGTCCGTATCCGGACCCAGGAGGGATGTGAATTGCTCATGCGGCTCCTTCCCCGTACTCATGATGTCGAGCGTCGGCTGGTAGTACTCGACCGATTTCATGTAGAGGTAGTCGCGAATTTTGTCAAACGGCAGGTTTGGGAATTCGTCAAACAGGTCCTGAAACATCCAGGCGCCGCGGAGCGAACACAGGGCCTTTTTGGGTGTGGGAGCAACCTGAATGCCGCGTTGCTGGTAACAATCAATGGCCAGGAGATACGAGGCGGCCCCGAGCACCAGATTGCGGTCCTCGTTGAAATCGACCGGCCCCACCACTTTTTCAATCACCGTGCGCCGGTCCACCGTCCGTTTCTGGAGCGATTCCAGTTCCTCGGCCGGCACGAGCTTAAAATCGTTGGGAAAGGACGCGAACAGGCAACTGGGGCAGACGGTCAGGGCATAGGCGGCCGGGTAGACCTTGCCGTATTTTTTACTCGGCTGGTAGAGTCGCCGTAGTTCCGGGGTAAGTTTACCGGCGATCAGGCGCCCCCCGCCGGAATGTAACATTTCGCGCTGAAATTCGAAATCGCAAATGGGGCAATTGAGATCCCCTTTGATGCGGTACGATAAATTGCGTGCTTTTGAGGCTACTGTTGCCATAAATCCTTTTTTTCGCGGCCGCCCGCTATGCGACGTAAGATTCCCGCCGCGGGTCCGCTTCCCGCTCCGAAGAAAGAGTAAAAACCCAGGAGATCAACCCCAAAACAAGTAAAAATTCCTCGACCGGCCATCAGGATTGGCCTATAAATGTCCGATAGGAAAACTAACCTGGACCAGGATGGTTTCCGGCCAAAAACCCAGAAGAGTCGACGCGTTATGACACGTAAAGTGATTCCTGTATTCCTTGCGGCGCTTGCCCTTACCCTGCCGCTGCGAGAGGCGCAACCGTATTCGGTCGCCGAAAAAGCCCGTGCCAAGCGCCTCGAAGTGATCGAGTACCTGCGCGAAATGCGGCCGATGGTATTCAATTTCCCCTGCGAGCCTTTCCCGGACTGTAACGCGGACGCCGACAACGAGGGAGCGAAGCTCGAACCGAAAGAACGCGTAAAAATTTACAACGAAATCAAGCGCGTATACCAGGAAGGCCTGGTGTATTTCTTCGAGGGCAGCTACGTCAACGCGTACAACCGCTTTCTGGACAGCCAGCGCCGGACCGAAGACCTCCTTGAAGGCCTCAGCCAGACGTACCTGGACCGTTCCGAACACATGATGCGGGACGCGATTGAGACGAAAAACCAGAACAGCGAAGAAGACCTGCCGATCGTGGATATTTCCATCGAGTACGGGCCGAATTCGAAAATGCGCAAGGATTTCGGGAAGGACCGCGAGTCGCCCAACGAACAGCGGCGTTACAATCCCCGTCTGTTCCACTACGCCACCAATAAGTACCACATTGAAGCGAACATGGAACGGGGTTACAAAGTCCTGGGCCAGGCGCGTGATGCCCGCGAAACGGCGCTGCTGGTCGATGCCAACCTGCCGAAGCATCGCACGGCCACACCGGATCATATTAAAAAACGAATCGAAATGTATCTGGCCAGCATCCGTCTGGCTCGTCAGGCGAAAGAAAACGCCTATTATATTTTTCAACTGAAATACCCGTACGATAACTACGCGCTCCAGAACCCCACGGGAAAAACCGAAAAACGGGACGAAAAAACCGGGGAGGTTCCGGTGCTCGACGGCAAACAAATGAACTGGGCGGATAACCCGTATATGCTGCCAAAAGAACTGCACCCGGTCTTCGATCTGCGAATTCCCACGATATACCGCCGGGACGCTGTGGATGCGCGGTCGTTGGTCTACGGTGAGGAAGTGGACCTGAACGTGAAGTTCAAGTATCACCGAGAAAAACCCAAAGATTTAAAAGATGCGGGACAGTAAGAGCCCATCAGCCATCAGTGCGATTCGTCGCCGGCAGAAAAAGGCCGCCCGCAGGGGCGGCTTTTTTTGTGCCCGCGTGCGGAGTGACTGCCGGGAAACAAACAAAATCAGACAAGCGGCAGGCGGAAAACAAACACCGACCCGGCGCCCTGTTGTGATCGTACATAAAGCCGGGACCCGTGCGCTTCCAGGATTTCCCGCACCAGGAGCAGGCCGTACCCGCGGCTGATTTCCCCGTCCGTGCCGTCCCGGCGACTTTTCACCGAACCGGCCAGCGCGAGACGAACATGTTCCCGGTCCATCCCGAGCCCTTCGTCCGTGACCGCGAAACGAACCCGACCCTTTTTTCCATGGCGACTGATTTGCAGTCCCACGCGACCACCCGGTTCCGTAAATTTTATCGCGTTGGTGATCAGATTCTGTAGGACCTGGGCCATCCGGCCGACCATACCCCGCACCCTGGCCGGCGTGGCCATGAGTTCCAGCTCTACCCCTTTATGGTCAGCGATGGGTCGAACGACCCGTTCGACCGATTCGACAAGCCGGGTCGTCAGAAACGTCGCGTCGCCCGGAGCAGGGTCGTTTTTAAGAATGGCGATTCCGAAAATATCATCGACCAGATCGAGGGCCTGTTCGGCGATCCGGCCCGCCTCAAACAGATAATCCTTCTGTAATTCGATATCGCTTTCATGACGGGCGGCCTCGGCCAGCACGGCAATGGACGCGAACGGCGCGCGCAAATCGTGACAGGCCAGCAGCGCGAAGGGCTGCGGCTCTTCCTGCTGGCCGGTCCTATCCGACACGTCGCGAAACGTGACCACGGCGCCGAAGTTTTCTCCTTTTGAATTACGAACCGGGCCGCCGGTAAATTTTAGCAGGATGCCCGTTCGCCGGTACAAAAACTCGAGTTCCGCGAACGACTCGCCCGCCAGCGCGCGGTGCAGGGGAAATACCCCGGACGGGGAATCCACCAGGCGCGCCAGACCGGGGGAGAGCACCGCGGTGGCGAACAGATCCGCGCCGAAGATTTCACGCGCGATCCGGTTTACACAGATCAAACGCCCGTTGCGATCACAGGCGATCAGTCCCTGCCCGAGGCCTTCCAGCATATAGGGCATGAACCCCGGATAAAACAGGGCCGGAGTATAACCGGATGCTTCTTGCGATACGGGCTCCATAGATTTCTAACGGGGCACGAATCTAAAGAATGTTCCGAATGAAGGAATGTCCAACTTATTTTAGAAATATTACTAATTTTGTTTCAAAACTTATACGTATATTACCTTAATTATTCGTCCCTCCGCCTGTCGGGCCGGAGGGAAACCAACCCGGCACGGACCTCCACGAACGGAAGACCGCGCCGGGATCACCTGATTTACCAGCCCTCCCGGGTGGAGGCGGGCGCCGCGCTTTTTTCGAACGCGCCGGGGACAGTTTCCTGAATCAGCGAGCGCATCTCCGAAAAATAATGGGTTTCGATTCCTTCCCGCACATGTTCGGGAATTTCCTCGAAATCAGGTCGGTTTTTTTCCGGCAGGAACACCCGGCGAATTCCGGCGGCCCGGGCGCCCAGGACTTTTTCCTTGATGCCGCCCACGGGCAGAATGCGCCCCCGCAGAGAAATTTCGCCCGTCATGGCCAGGTCCCCCGCCACCGGTTTGCCCGTGAAGAGCGAAACCAGCGCTGTCAGCAACGTGACCCCCGCGGACGGACCGTCCTTGGGAATCGATCCGCTGGGTATGTGAATGTGAATATCCTTTTCCCGGAAGACCTCCGGATCGATATTCATCTCTCTGGCGTAACTTTTAATGAACGAAAGCGCCGCGTGCGCGGACTCTTTCATGACATCCCCAAGCTGGCCGGAGAGTTTGAGCTCGCCCTTGCCCGTGTACGCGGTGGCTTCAATGTACAGAATATCGCCACCCACCGGCGTCCAGGCCAGACCGATCGCCACCCCGGGAATGTGCAGCAATTCCTTGAGATCGCGCGTGTACCGGTCGCGGCCGAGGGCCCCCTGCACGCGGTCTTCGTCGTACACGACGCGTGGAAACGGGCTCCGGTCTTCGGCCGTACCTTCGGTTCCGGACTTCTCCTCACGTTTTTCGATGAACACTCTGATGGCTTTTCGCGCGATTGTTTCCAGCTTTCGTTTTAGCGAACGAACGCCGGCCTCCCGGGTATGATTCTGGATCACTTTTTCCAGGGCGCCGTCCGTGAATTCGATCTGGCCCGCTTCGAGTTTCAATTGTTCCAGGATTTCAGGAACGAGGTGATGGCGCGCGATGGCCTTTTTTTCCTCCACTGTATAACCGGAAAGGTTCACGACCTCCATCCGGTCGAGCAGGGCCAGCGGAATCGTATCCAGCTGGTTGGCCGTCGCGATGAACAGAACGCGGGACAGGTCGTATTCGAGTCCCAGGTAATGGTCTTCGAACGTATGGTTCTGCTCCGGATCGAGAACTTCCAGCAGAGCCGCCGCCGGATCTCCCTGGTACGAGGCGCCGGTTTTGTCGACTTCATCGAGCAAGAACACGGGATCGCGCCGCTCGGCTTTTTTCATGGAGCTGAGAATTTTTCCCGGCAGCGAGCCGACGTAGGTGCGCCGGTGGCCGCGGATTTCCGATTCGTCGCGGACCCCGCCGAGCGCGGAACGTACGAAGGTTCGGCCGAGCGCCCGGGCCACCGAACGGGCCAGAGAGGTTTTGCCCACTCCGGGCGGACCGACCAGGCAGAGAATCGGGGCCCGCGCGCCCCCGGTCTGTTTTTCGACCGCCAGGTACTCCAGTATCTGTTTTTTGATCTCCTGTAATCCTTCGTGGTCCTCGTCCAGAATCCGCGCGGCTTCTTTGAGATTGATCTCGGACGGGGCCGGGTCTTCCCAGGGCAAATCCAGCACGAGTTCCAGCCAGGAACGAATCTGACCGGTTTCGATGCCGGCACCCCCGCCCGGCGCGTCGCCCAGGCGATGCAGACGTTTCAGTTCTTTGTTGACCGCTTTGCGGACGTGTTCGGGCAACCACTTTTCGGCCAGTTGTTTTTCGAGATCGTCGTCTTCGGCGTCTTCATCCTCGCCCAGTTCTTTGCGAATCTGTTCGAGTTGTTTGCGCAAATAAAAATCGCGCTGCATTTTTTCGGCGTCTTTCTCCACCTTCTCGCGGACCTCGCGCTCGGTCTGGATGTGGTTGGTCTGGTCCACGAGCCAGGCTTCGATGCTGTCGATTTTTTCCGAAAGCGAACTGATTTGCAAGAATTCGATTTTTTCGGCGATTTCTTTTTCCGAAAAAAATACGATCATGTTCGCGAGCGAGGACGGATTCGTCAGGCGTTTTACGAATTTCGTGGCTTCGTCGGGGATACCGGGATGGGTTTTGATATACCGATACACTTTTTCTTTGAACGCGTTGAATTTTTCGTCGGACACGTCGTTGAGTTCGCCCAGCGCGTTGATGCGCCCGATCAAATACGGCTGCGATTTGCGGATTTCGAGCAGTTCGATTTTTTGTATGCCCTGTAAAAAAACCTGGTAGCCGCCTTCGCTCATCGGAACGATGCGGTGGATTTCGCCGAGAGTGCCCGTACGGAACAGGCCTTTGCCGTCCACTTTTTCCTGCGACGCTTCCTTCTGCGAAAAAAGGCCCACCAGGTCGCCGGGTTTACCGGCTTTTTCGATCAACTCGACCGACTCCGCGCGGCCGACGAAAATCGGCAGCAAGACGCCCGGCAGTACGACCGCGTTGCGGAGCGGGATGATCGGCACTTCCCGGGGCACCTCGGCCAGTTTTATTTCGGTGATATTCTGATCTGCGTACCTGATCGTGGAACTCATTGTGTTTTCCTTGCTGATTTCCGGGCCGGTCACCGGTTTTCAAAACTTTGTAATTTTTAAACTAACCATTCGGATCATTTTTTTCTACGGAAAAAGATCTGGATCGGCATTCCGGGAATCTGGCAAAAAATGTGCCAGGCCAAACCGCTATTTCGCACCCCCAGGCGACTCCCTGGAAAGCCCGCCATGCCATTCTGTCCCGCCTTCTGCCAGGCTGGCATGACCCTTCGCCAGGCGTGAAAAACACCGGAAATGTTATAAAAACGTATGATTCATGGAAAAAAGTAGGCCACCGCGCTTCCCGGGAGGTCTAAAGATTTGTATTCATGAACCGAAACATCTGTTATAGTCGAAATCGAAACAGGAGCAAAGTATGAGAACGAGGATTCCTCGCCCATTGTTTTATCGTATCATCAGTTGCGCGTTACTCGCGGCCGCGACGGGGGCGGGTCTGGCCGCTCAGCCGGCTCTGAATCCGCCGCCCGGAGTCAGCGCGGGGGAATTAAAAGAAGCGTATAATAACGCGAGTTCTTTGCAGAAAGTGTTTCGCGCGGTGTACACCACGGTGCGTCCTTCCGTCGTGCGGGTGATGGTGGAGAACAAAGTCAAAGTCCAGCCGATGATGTTCGGGGATCCATTTCTCTATCGATACTTCGGTCTGCCTGAACCGAAGCAGGGCGGCGACGAACGCGTTCAGCGAGCCCAGGGCACCGGTTTTATCATCGACTCGTCCGGCCTGGTCCTGACCAACGCGCACGTCGTCGGTGAATCGAAAACGGTGCAGGTCATTCTCGCTTCCGGCAAAACCATGACCGGCACGGTCCGCGGGGTCGATAAGGTTACCGACATCGCTCTGATCGAAGTCAAAGGCGCGGGCGTCAAGGCGCTCCAGCTGGGCGACTCGGACGCGGTGGAAGTGGGCGATTTCGCGATCGCCGTGGGTAATCCTTTCGGCCTGGACGGAACGTTTACGACCGGCGTGGTATCCGCGGTCGGACGCGCGGACATCGACGCGAGCGGCGGCAAATTCATCCAGACCGACGCGTCGATCAACCAGGGCAACTCCGGCGGCCCGCTCTTGAATCTGGAAGGCCAGGTGATCGGGATCAATCGGATGATCTTTTCGCCGACGGGCGGCTCGGTGGGCATCGGTTTCGCCATCCCGATCAACGAAGCGCGCGATGTCATCGAACAGATCAAAAAGAACGGCTCGGTGGAACGGCCGATGCTGGGAATTCGCATCTCGAACATCCCGGAAGACCGCAAGACCGTTTCAAAGGGCCAGGGCGTCTTCGTGCACGAAGTCATCAACGGCACGGGCGCGGCCACGGCCGGCATCAAACCGGAAGATATCATTCTGAAAATCGACGGCAACGCCGTGAACCAGCCCGAGGAACTCGTGCGCTACATTCGTAAACGCAAAGTGGGCGACCGCGTGATTCTGGAAATTTTGCGCGGCTCCCAGACCAGTTCGGTATCGGTGCAGCTCAACGGTCAGTAGCAACCGGACACGACCCCCGGTCGCGAAAAATCGCGCCGGGGGTTAAGGTTCCGTCCTCCATTATTCCTTGCCACCGATGCCCGGGACCGGGATCGTTTCCCCGTGAGCAAGATCCATTCTGAAATCGACCCCGCCAGTCCCGAGTATCTGGCGAACCGGGAAGACCTCCTGACCCGTACCGAAGAAGTGCGGCGCCTCGCCCGCGAGATCCAGAAAGGCGGCGGTGAAAAAGCGCGCGGTCTCCACGAATCGCGGGCCAAAATTTTCGTACGCGACCGCATCCAGCTCCTGCTGGACCGGGGCTCGCCGTTTCTGGAGGTCGGCCAGTTCGCCGCGCACGAAGTGTACGCTTTCGCGGCGCCCGGGGCCGGGCTGGTCTGCGGGGTGGGCACGATTGAGAACGTGAAGTGTATGATCGTCGCGAACGACGCCACCGTCAAAGGCGGGACGTACTTTCCCCTGACCGTGAAAAAACACCTGCGCGCCCAGGAAATCGCCCTCGAAAATCGCCTGCCCTGTATTTATCTGGTCGATTCGGGCGGCGCGTTTTTGCCGATGCAGGACGAAGTGTTCCCGGACCGCGAGCATTTCGGTCGCATTTTTTATAACCAGGCGCGCATGTCGGCCGAGGGCATTCCGCAGATCGCTGTCGTGATGGGTTCGTGCACAGCCGGCGGCGCGTACATCCCGGCCATGTCCGAAGAGACGATCATCGTGCGCGGCAACGGCACGATTTTTCTGGGCGGCCCCCCCCTCGTCAAAGCGGCCACGGGCGAGGACGTCACTCCCGAGGAACTGGGCGGGGCCGATGTGCACACGCGCACCAGCGGTGTGGCCGATCACTATGCCGCGAGCGACGAGGAAGCCCTCCAGCAGACGCGCCGCATCGTGCGCAACCTCAACGCGAACCGCGCGGAATACCTGCCGCGTCGGTCCGTGCGCGCGCCCCTGTACGCGCCGGAGGAAATCTACGGCGTCATCCAGCGCGACATTCGTAAGGCCTACGACGTACGCGAAGTCATCGCGCGCGTCGTCGACGCGTCCGAACTGGACGAATTCAAACCGCGCTACGCGACGACCATCGTCACCGGCTTCGCGCACATCCTCGGCTACCAGGTGGGCATCATCGCGAACAACGGGGTGTTGTTTTCCGAATCCGCGCTCAAGGCCACGCATTTTATCGAGTTGTGCAGCCAGCGCGGCGTGCCCCTGCTCTTTTTGCAAAATATCACCGGCTTCATGGTCGGTCGCCAGTACGAGGCGGGCGGAATCGCGCGCGACGGGGCCAAGATGGTGCACGCCGTTTCCAACGCGCGCGTTCCGCGCATCACGGTGGTCATCGGGGGATCGTACGGGGCCGGCAACTACGGCATGTGCGGCCGTGCGTACCAACCGCGTTTTTTATGGATGTGGCCGAACGCGCGCATTTCCGTCATGGGCGCCGAACAGGCGGCGTCGGTGCTGGTCACGGTGAAGAAAGACCAGATGGCCCGCGAAGGCCGGTCCATGTCCGCGGTGGAAGAAAAAGAATTTAAACGACCCATTCTCGACGAATACAACGGCAAGTCGCACTGTCTGTTTTCGAGCGCTCGCCTGTGGGACGACGGCGTAATCGATCCGGCCCGCACGCGCGATGTCGTCGGCCTTTCGCTGGGCGTGGCCGCGAGCGCCCCGGTCGAGCCCATGAAATTCGGCGTGTTCCGTATGTAGGCGCGGGGCGATACCCCGGTCGACACGCATCGACATCCTGTCTCAGCGCGTCGACTCTCGGGCCATCCCTGGCCCTCGCGAGCGGGGTATCACCCCGCACTAATCAGATCGTGGGCAGGGGCTGCCAGGTTTTTATCGGCGGCATCAAGGCCCGTATTCCGAGCGCGAAAAAAGGCGATAAATTTTATTATCCCGACCTGCTCGTCACCTGCGATCCGCGGGATCGTCAGCACGACTATTTCAAGCTTTATCCGAAACTGATCGTCGAAGTTCTGTCCCCCACTACCGAGGCCTTCGACCGGGGTGATAAGTTCGCCGACTACCGGCGCGTCGAGTCCCTGACGGAATACGTACTCATTGCCCAGGATCGCCAGGCTGCCGAGATTTTTCGACGGGACACGCACGGCCGCTGGGAGTTCGAGCCGGTCGAGGCCGGGGCGCGCCTGCGATTCGCATCAATCGATTTTTCGATCGGTCTCGGCGAAATTTACGAAGACGTCGCCTTTTTACCGCCGGGAACGCAGGACACCGAAAAGGCACCCGGTCAGAGCGCGTAATCCAGCGTGATCTGAAACCCGGCTCCGTTCGCGAGGCCGCGCCCCGTTCCCGAGATTGCCGCGAGGTCGCCCGTGCCGGAACCGTCGATGATTTGAAAGACGGAAGCGGCCGTGCCGTTTTCGAACGTACCCTCTTCGCGCATGACGAAGCTGCCCGCCCGCCCGTCGATGGCGCCTTCGAAAAACGCTAGGCCCGTGTACACGGCCGTCGATTTATGTTCGTCGGTCGGGTCGACGTGTTTGTAATACATGAGATACCGGATCCCGGCCGTGCCCCCGACCGCTCCCGTGAATTCATACTCCACGCTGGCTTTCGTCATTTTTCGATGCGCGGGGAGCTGGAGGTAGGGAGTCTCTTCCCATTTTTTTACGGTAAATGTTCCTTGCGCCTGCATGGAAAAAGGAACGCATACGGTACGGGTTTCGTATTGTAAAAACGCGACATTTTTGGCTTTTTTTCCGGCACCCCCTCGTCAGGATCGCCCGATGATTCGTTCCAGCGTGGGACCGCCCAGGGGAATTCTGCGCCCTCGGACCGGCGCGGGCAAGTTCGATCTCGCGCGCCACGCGCCGGCCGCTGACATCGCCCACCGCGTGGAACACTTCTGGCTCGTGAGCTGGGACCTGCGCGGCCAGGAACCCTATCGCTCGGAAACGCTCCCGCATCCGAGTGTTCACCTCGTATTCGAACGGGGCCGCACCGAAATCGTCGGCGTGATGCGCGGCAAATTTTCCCGGATTTTGAAAGACCGCGGCGGGGTGTTCGGCGTCAAATTTCGCCCTGGCGGGTTTTTCGGTTTCGCGCCGGGAGCCGTTGCCAGGTTCACGGACCGGCGGGTTTTCGCGACGGAAATTTTCGGCGACGGGGTGCTGGAGTGTGAACAAAAACTTTTCGCCACGACTGACGAATCCGAACGTCTGGCGCTCGTGGAACATTTTTTACGCGAACACCTGCCGCCCGCGAACGCGACCGCCACGTTCGCCGGGCGAATCGTGGAACGGATCATGGCCGAGCCGGACATTCTGCGCGTTGAAGATCTGGCCGAACGCGTCGAAACACATCCGCGTTCTTTGCAGCGACTCTTTCGAAAATACGTCGGCGTGAGTCCGGCCTGGGTGATCAAACGCTACCGCCTACACGAGGCCCTGGAACGGCTGGCGGACGGTCAACCAATGCGCTGGTCCGATTTCGCTCTGGACCTGGGATACTCTGATCAGGCGCATTTCATCCGCGACTTCAAGAACATGATCGGGGTTACGCCGGAACAATACCTGAAAGCGGCCGCCGGGGTTTAATACTACAACGGTAAATAAATGTGTCACAGGAAAAACCTTTCCGAAACGTTACTTCCTTTCAATGGAAGAGAACGAGCGTTGGGGTCCGGGGGGACCGCAACCCCCCGGCGAGGGGGAGTTGAATTAAGGCATTTGCTCCCTTTGGGTCGCAAACGCGCGAAAAAACTCTTCGCTCACGCTCAGAGTTTAGGGGGACCACGCTGGTCCCCCTCAGGACGGAGCGGTCATGATTTCTTTTTCGCTATTTCCCCGAACTGGAGCGGCCCAAACGAAAACGACGGACGCAGGCCCGGAAAGGCCCAGTACGCGGCCATCTCGGAAGAGGGCACGAAATTACAAAACTCGGAATCGCGCACCGAAGGCCCGGCGATTTCTTTTTCGACCACCATCGAGATGTACTGATCCAGTCCGCCTTCCAGGGTATTGCCGTTCAGAATGATTTCCATTCCGGTGGCCTGCGCGTACCGGCGCACCGCGTTGATGCGCGAAGCGTGCGGTGCGTAGTTGTCCGCGCTGACGCCGTTTTCGCTGCTGACCAGCAGACCTTCTTCCGTATGACAGACGAGCGAATGGTTACCTTCCGTATGTCCCGGCGTGGCCACGAGCGCCAGACCGTCGCCGATCATCGTGTCCCCGTTTAGAAAGTATATCTTCGATTCGGGGATACCGCCGGTACCGTTCGGGCAGTACCAGTCCGCCTGTGGCGGCAGCAGCCCCTGCGTCGATTCCCATTCCTGTCGTTGCACCAGCAATTTCGCGCGCGGAAAATACGCCGGGCGACTGCCGGAGCCCAGCCATTTACGCAGGTCCTGTGTATGCAGATGATCGTAGGCGATGTAATCCACCTGCTCTGGAGCGATCTCAAGCGCCTTCAGGGCCGCCTCCACCGTCGAGTATACTGGCGCGATGATTTTTTCGCCCAGGGGACGCAGCGGGCCCATGGACTGCGAGAGGCGTTTGAAAAAGGGGGTTTCGCGGTTGGCGTCGATATCGGACGGTGAAAAAAGCAAGGTCTTGATCTGGCGTCCCGCGCGGTACTGGACGACGAACAGACGATTCAGAATGTGCATATAGGGCGTACGAATCCCGCAATTCAACAATCCGTACCGCGTCGGATAGGGCACCCGCACCAGATCCATCGATTTATAAAAGACGACCTTCGGTCCGGCGAGCATGCGCTCGCGAAACTGGCGCGCCGCCCGGCGAGCCTGCTCAAGGCGAACCAGCGGGACGGCGTTGGCGCGGACGTTCTGGAATTCTTTGATCGGCTTCTGGTCCGGGTCTTTCGGCGGCGGACCCGCCTTTCCGGCTTTTTTCGAACTGATCCTGGAAGACTTCGCGGCCATAACCTCAGGAAATCGGGCCGGGAGAAAATACGTCAAGTCGAAAGAGTTGATGAGCCAGGAGCGTTCATAGGATATCTCAAAACTGCCTCCATTTTACTCTTATTTTCCGGAAAGCCGCGGCCTGCCGGGCGTGGCCGGCTCCCGTGCCAGACGGTTCATTTCCTGTTCCAGTCGATCGAGAATCGAACGATCATGCAGTGCCCGCCCGTGACCGGCGATGACGGTGTCAAAATCGAGCGCGCGGATGGTTTTCAATACGTTCGCGTAGCCTTCCGGTCGGGCGAACTGTAAAAAGTGCGGGGGCCAGGCGATCAGGGAGCCGCCGTACAGCACCCGCTCCTGTGGAAAATAGACGACGCAGTTATCGGGCGTATGAGCGCCGCCCGGGTAGAGCACGGTCACTCGTCCTCCCAGGAATTTTAAATCGCCGTCAAAAACAAAATCGGGGGCCAGCGGGGGATCGGCCCGCCAGCTTCCGAACGTAGCCGACATTTCGTTTTGCATGGCGACCCAGTGCGCGCGCAAAAGATCCGGAGTGCGACGCTGCATATAAACCGGGATGTCTTTTTCGTGAAATTCCCAGAGGCCACCGGTACGGTAGAGCGGAAACGCCGTCACGACGACTCCCAGGAAATTGGCCTCGCTCAGGACTGCGCTCTTCCAGAGCAACTGCCGGGCGGATTTCGTAGTCCAGCCGCCGTCGATGAACACGATGCCCTGTTTATCCGCGAACAGGACGCTGTTCGTTTTCCAGTAATTAAAATCCTCGACGAGATGAACAGATCCGCGTACATTCGAAACTTCGATCGGCAGATCCGAACGATCGATGGGCCCTCTCGCTCCGGCGATTTGATTGCACCGCGCGGCCCCCGTGACCGCGCCAGCCGCCGCAATGAGGATACAAATTTTGAGAACGAAGTCCGCACCCATACACGCGACCAGAACACCCCGACAGGCCCGCGCGTGCCAATCAGCTTTTTTCGCGGCCGGTTTGTTCTCACTCGGGCTGACCGCCGGCTCCGCTTGCGCCTGTCGACCCGGGGAATCGAAAACGCGGGCCCCGCTCCCGGAAATTCGGGGCGCGGGCATCGCCCACGTGCATTCGCTTGCGACTGGTTACGGCAGCGGCACGACGGCCCGCCTCTATGATCATCTGAAAAAGCTGGGAGTTACCAGCGTACAGTTCAACACCTTCGCCTATCAACGCGAATTAAAAAGCAAAACCCTTGCCTGGAACGATCCGACTCTGAGCGACGATCTTCTGGCGGCTGAAATTCGCGCCGCGCGCGGCCGGGGGTTCAGCGTACTCCTCAAGCCACACGTCTGGGTCGGTGGCTTCGATCCGGACGGCCCGGCCGTCTGGTGCAACCAGATCGATTTCGAGGACCCGGCCGAACGCGCCGCCTGGTTCGCGGAGTACGGTCGTTTTTTACGCGCCCAGGTATCCGTAGCCCGCGCGAGCGGAGTCGAACTGTTCGCCGTGGGCACCGAACTTGTTTTGTTATCGCGTCATGAAACCGAATGGCGGCGTCTCATCGCCGAAATTCGACGCGAGTACGACGGCAAACTGACCTACGCCGACGAGGCCTGGAACGCTCCGAACATCAAATTCTGGGACGCGCTCGATTATATCGGGCTCGATTTTTATTACGAGTATGAAGGAATTGAAACCGGCGGCGGCGCCGACGAAACGCGGCTGGCCGAATTTTACGCGCGCAAATTGCGCGAACACTACGATCACGCCCAGACCGTGGGCCGTCCCCTGCTGCTCACCGAGATCGGATTCCCGGCGCATGACCTGACGATTCGCAAACCGTACGCCTGGTCGGGCAAAGAAAAAAAACCGCGCCCCGATTTGCAGAACCTCGGGTACCGCGCCTTCGGCCGGGCGCTCCGAACCGCGGGAGCACCGGAAGGGATGTACATCTGGAAGTACGCGACCACGCTCGAAAGTTACGAGCGCGAAAACGCCCTCACCGGCTTCCTCATGGAAAAAAAACCGGCCGAAAACGAAATCGCGCGCATCTACGGCGCGCGCGATTAATGCCCCCCGGGCCCTGGGAACTGGACATAATCCGGTCAACAAAACGGCCCTGTCCGGGAATTTCAGGCGATATTATACAAATATCCGCTTAAAGTCTCGATTTTCGGCGACGATACTATTAGTACTATGAGAATCGAGGGTGGATCACAGAATGTGAGTCGCGTCCCGGGCCAGTACGCGTACGTTGCCCCCTCCTATAATCCGGGAGGGGTCGAACCCGTCGAAAAAATCCGCGCGCGAATGAGCCAGGCGATGTCGTTCCCCACGAATTCCCAGGATCATCGCGGGCTTGATCTGATGCGCGATCCGATCTACGAAATAACACACTCAACCCGCGCCTCGAAATACCTCGGCGCGAAAGGGGTGTTTGTGGATCGCCTGGCCTGAGGCCGGTCCGAGCTCTAAAATATGAATGGCCGACGTTTGCCCGCGACGGCGCTCAGCGCGTTTCTTTCACTCCTGGTCGGCTCCCTGGTCGGCTGCAAAGAATTCAACCAGCTCTTTCTGGCCGAAGACACGCCGATTGAAGCCTGCGATCCGACCGCCAGCACCTACCACGGATACGATCATTTTTTCGATCGCGACTTCCTGACCCGCGACGGGACTCTCGATTATCGCAAATGGTTTGAGACCAACCGGGTGGACGCCTCCGAGTGCGATCCCCTCCGCGTCCGTGAACAGGAAGAGGCCGGCGCCAGCCGGCAGGTACCGGGGCCTCCGCTCACAGAGACATCGCCCGCGGCGCCACCCGCACCGGCGGCAGGGTCTGAATCGGCTGCCCCGCCCGCGGCCGCACCTGAATCGGCAGTTCCTGACCGTTCAGCGCCCTGAATACGCTCCTAATTTTGGTTTTCGCCCACCGGCCCTCCGGACTTCCTGGACTGACGCTCGTCGAAGCCGCCTGGCGATTCTTCGGCCGCGACTCCGTGGATTTTTTTGCCACCGATTTTGGAAACCGACATGCCCGCCGAACTGGAAACTCGCTACGACCCGACGAAAATAGAGGCCAAATGGTACAGCGCGTGGGAATCGAACGGGGTCTTTACACCGGTTTATAAAAAATCCGACCTCCCGGCGCCCGCGTCCAAAAAATCGGCGAAGAAGACTCCCGCGAAAGTCGCCAAAAAAAGCGCGAAAAAATCCGCGAAAAAAAAACAGGCCACGTCCGGCGCTGCCTCCGTTGGAGCGCAGCCCTACTGCATCGTCATTCCTCCGCCCAATATCACCGGCCAGTTGCATGTCGGCCACGCCCTCGATCATACCATCCAGGACGTATTGATTCGCGCGGCCCGCAAACGCGGACGTATTACCCTCTGGCTGCCCGGAACCGACCACGCGGGGATCGCCACCCAGGCTCGCGTTGAAAAAAATTTGAAAGAAGAAGGCCTGACCCGCCACGATCTGGGACGCGAAAAATTCGTGGAAAGGGTCTGGGAGTGGAAGGAACATTCGAGCGGCACGATCCAGCAGCAAATGCGCAAACTGGGTGACTCCGTCGACTGGACGCGCGAACGGTTCACGATGGACGAAGGTCTCTCGGACGCGGTGCGCCAGGTTTTCGTGCGCCTGTACCGCGAAGGCCTCATCTACCGGGATCGCCGCATGGTCAACTGGGACCCGCAAACCCACACGGTACTGTCGGACCTGGAGGTCAGCCGTGAGGAAAATTACAAGGGCGAACTCTGGTCATTCGCCTATAAATTGTCTGACGGAGAGCAAGCGAAATCACAGGAAGGCGCGGCGACGGACGAGATCGTCGTGGCCACGACGCGCCCGGAAACCATGCTGGGCGACACGGCCGTGGCCGTACACCCCGACGACCCGCGTTACCAGCATCTGATCGGCAAGACCGTACGACACCCGTTGTTGGAACGCGCCATCCCGATCATCGCGGACAGGGTTCTGGTGGACCCGGAGTTTGGCACCGGAGCCGTGAAAGTCACCCCCGCGCACGATCCCAACGACTTCGAGGTCGGCCAGCGCCACAACCTGGAATTCATCAACATCTTCGACGAAAGCGCGCGGATCAACCAGAACGGCGGACCCTACCAGGGCCAGGACCGGTTTGAAGCGCGTAAAAACATCAAGGCAAGACTGGAAGAACTCGGCCTCGCGCGCGGCGGTCGCGAACATCTCATGGCGATCGGCCGTTCGGAACGTTCCGGCGTCATCGTCGAACCGATCGCCTCCACGCAGTGGTTCGTGAAGGTCGGACCGCTCGCGGCTGAAGCGATTCGCGCCGTGGAAAAAGGCGAGATTCAATTTTTCCCCCGTTCCTGGGAAAATCTGTACTTTCACTGGATGCGCGAAATTCGCGACTGGTGCATTTCGCGTCAGCTCTGGTGGGGGCACCAGATTCCCGCCTGGTACGGACCGGATGATTTTCTGTTCGTCGAATGTTCGGAAGAAGACGCGCGAAATGCGGCGCGCGAACACTACGGGAAGGCAGTGGAACTGCGCCGCGATCCGGACGTGCTGGACACCTGGTTTTCGTCCGGGCTCTGGCCCTTCACCACCCTGGGCTGGCCGGCGGAGACGGACGATCTGCGCATGTTCTATCCCACTTCCGTGCTCGTCACATCGCACGATATCATCTTCTTCTGGGTGGCGCGCATGATCATGTTCGGCCTGCATATCATGAAGGCCCCGCCCTTTCGCCACGTGTACATCCACGGCCTCATGCGCGACGAACAGGGTCGCAAAATTTCCAAATCGCTCGGCAATAACATCGATCCGATCGACATCATCAATACGTACGGAGCCGATTCGTACCGCTTTTTTCTAATGGCGACCATCGCCGAAGGCAAGGACACGCGCTATTCGCAGAAGCGACTCAAGGGTTACCAGAATTTTTCGAACAAGGTCTGGAACAGCGCGCGTTTCGTGCTGATGAATCTGGCGGACGATTTCAAACCGAAAAGCGAAAAACTCCTTGAGTTCGAACTCGAAGCGGAGGACTTCTGGATTCTCAGCCGCCTCAACGCGACCATCCTGGAAATGGAAAAGGCCATGGACGCGTATCGTTTTCACATCGCCACGGACGCGATCTACACCTTCGTCTGGGGCGATTTCTGCGATTGGTACATCGAGCTCATCAAACCGCGCGTGTTCGGCAAAGCGGGGGAAACCTCCGCCGAATCCGCGCGCCAGACCGCGTTTTTTGTTTTGCGCGAGCTTGTGGGCCTGCTGCATCCCTTCATGCCCTTCGTCACCGAAGAAATTTACGAAAAACTCCAGCACTGGTGGAAACCGCGCGGGTTACGGGAGGCGAGCCTGGTGACTTCCCCCTGGCCGGAACCGGTCGCGCTGAACGCGAAAGCCCGCGCGGCCGCCCGCGGCCTCGAACTCGTCAAGGAGGCCATCTCGGGCGCGCGTACGATTCGCGCCGCGGTGGGCATCGCCCCGGACCGCAAGGTGGCCATCACGATTCGCACCGCATCGAATGATTTACGTAAGATTTTAGCGAAAAAAGAACTGGCCGTGCTCCGCCTGGCGCAGGCCGAAACGATCGCCACCCTGGCCGAACACAAACCCGCCCGCACGGAAACGATGGAAACCTTTTCGGAAGGAGAGGTGTACATCAACCTGGAAGGCCTCCTGGACCTGGACAAAGAAATCGCCCGGCTCAAACTGGAAGCGGACGAATTGCGTCAGAAAATCGCGGCGACGGGCAAAAAACTCGAGAACCGCGGTTTTGTCGATAACGCCCCGGCCGACGTGGTCCAGAAAGAAAAAGACCGACTGATTGAGATGGAAGAAAAACTGCCGGTTGTGGCAGCGGCCCTGCGGCGTCTGGACGCGGGGGATGCGCGATGAAAGTCCTCTTGATCGGCAGCGGCGGACGTGAACACGCGCTGTACTGGAAACTTTCACAGAGCCCGCACAGACCGGACCTGCGCGTCCTGCCGGGCAACGGCGGGTTCCCGGAAGCCGCTATCATTCCGGGCGTTAACCCCGACGATTTAAACGCCATCGTCGCCCACGTCCAGGACGCGGCGTACGATCTGGTCGTCGTCGGTCCCGAACAGCCGCTCGTGGACGGCCTGGTCGATATGCTTCAACCGATCTGTCCGGTCTTCGGCCCCAAGCGCGCCGCGGCCCGCCTGGAAGGATCGAAGTCTTTCGCCAAAGAGTTCATGCGCAAATACGATATTCCCACCGCGGCCGCGCGCACGTTCACACAAATCGAACCGGCGCTTGCGTATCTGCGCGAACGCTCGGCCCCGTTCGTCATCAAAGCGGACGGCCTGGCCGCCGGCAAAGGCGTCACTGTTGCCGCGGATCTGGCCACGGCCGAACGCGCGCTGCGCGATGCTCTGGAGGACCGCCGCTTCGGCGACTCCGGGGCGAGCGTCGTCATCGAAGATTTTTTGCGCGGCCAGGAAGCTTCGGTGTTCGCCCTGTGCGACGGTTCGCGGGCCCTGCCTTTTCCCGCTCTTCAGGATCATAAACGCGCGTTCGACGGCGACAGCGGGCCAAACACGGGCGGGATGGGCGCTTACCTGCCGGTGCCCTTCATGACCCAGGCGGTGATGGCGCGCGTACAGACTGAAATCCTGGACCGCGTCATGGCGGGCATGGCCGCTGAGGGCACGCCCTACAGGGGCCTGCTGTACGCCGGCCTGATGGTCGACGCGGGTGTACCCTCCGTCGTGGAATTTAACGTACGTTTTGGCGATCCGGAAACCCAGGCCTTGATGCCCATGATCGAAGGCGATCTCCTGGATTTTTTCCTGGCCTGCGCGCGTGGCGAACTTCCGGCCGCTCCCATTCGGGTCCGGGCGGGCAGTTCCCTGGTCGTGGTTCTGGCCGCGGAAGGTTATCCGGGCGATTACCGGCAGGGAATTCCCCTAAATGATCTTGACAGCTTTTCAGGCGACATAATCTTATTCCATGCCGGGACGCGACGAACCGGAGATACGGTCCTCAGTTCGGGGGGCCGCATACTGGGAATCACCGCCACCGGTCCGGACCTCGCGGGGGCCCGACAGATCGTTTATTCGTTCCTCAACCAGAACAAACTACCCGGAACATTTTTTCGCTCCGACATTGGCATAAAGGCCCACCCATGACCGTATCCCTGGCCGAACAGCTTGCCCGTTTACCGGAAACGGAAATAGACCGTTTGCAGAAAAAGCTGCGGGTCATTCTGCGCCATTACCAGGAGCCGGGTCGACTGCGGCGCACGCTCCAGAACGTATTTGAGAATCTCGGCGCCCCCTCGGAGTGCCTGGCGCGTCTCGGTCCGGACGCGCTGCGGGTCTTTCAGAAACTCCTGGATAATTTCGGCAACCTGACGCGCGGCCAGCTCAAAGCGGGCGAACAGGAACTTTTACAAAAAATCCCGTACGTGATCTGGACGGACGAGGAACACTGCTCCCTGTGCGCGGAAGCGGAATCGTCCGTGGGCGCAGATCCGTTTTTTCAAGAGAAGGGTTACCTGTTCTCCCTCATCCGCTCGCTGCCCCTGAAAGAAAAAAAAGCCTGGGGCGCGTGGCTGCACCTCAGCGAAACGCATATCACCAGATCGAATCTGGAACGCGAGATCTACAATCGCGTCGCGTCCTTACGGCAGACCGCGGTCGAAAACGATCCGGTGGATGTTCTGGAAGACCCGTACTCTGGCGCTGCGGCGACCGGCTTTCCCGGTTTTTTGAACGATGTATTTCCGGAAGACCGCGGAGCCCTGCCGCTGAACTGGTTTTACCGCGGCATCCTGCCGCTGTACAGCGCGCTGGCGCAGACGGATCAATCGCACGCGAACCGCCTGAGCCATGCCCAGAATACCCTGCTGCAGTGGATGAAAAGCGGGCAGGTGGTGGCCAGAGCCGTCACCGCTGAATTCGGCCAGAGCGAACGCTGGCGGCTGGTTCGCACGCGTGAAAATTTTACCGGTGTTCAGCGTCCCGGTTTTCAGGCGGACCGGGAACTGGCGCAGGAACTGCTTTTTTAGCCAGGTGGCCGGGCGGTACTACCCGGCGGAACGCGTCGCGTCCCGGGGAGCATCTTTGTTCAGGGCATGTTCTTGAGTCGTGCTTGCAGCCGCTTGAGATCGTCCATGACAGCCAGCGGTTTCGGGCGCATGTTCTCCGAAATTTTTAGCGCGTCATCGATCAAATCGAGAATCAATTTTTTCTCGGCTACAGCGCGGGCCTTCGGCATGGAGCGCAATTCATCCTGGTATTTGGCGGCCTTTTCGTCCACCATCGCGATGATCTGATTGAGTGCCTGGATTTCCTCGTCCACGGATTTACCCTTTGACGTTCAGTTTGAAATTGTCGAGCCCGTTTTCCTCGAACTCCGATATGTACTTTTCGACCCGCGCCTGGATGAACTCCTCGCGTTCTTCGTCGGTGTTGAGGCTCTGGTCTTCGAGATCGCGCACAGCCAGGTGACCGGCCAGGTCGTTCCAGAAAATATCGTCATCGTATTCTTCGATGTGCTGAAAGGCGAGTTCGTCCAGTTCCCGCGTCCCGTAAAAACGACCGTCTTCCTGAAACGGGGCCGGGTCCACCAGGTCGGTCGACTCGAAATCTTTGCCGAACGAATTGAGGTGACTGAGCAGGGCGAGCGCTTCTTCATCTCGCGCGTTGCCGGGCGCGTTGATAATATGCTCACCGAGGTGAGCGAGGATGAGTAATTTGCGGTACTGATCTCTGGACAGTTCGATTTTCATGAGTTGCGCCTCGTGTCATTTACGCGAATTTTTGCACAATTTGGCGACATTGCGAAAAACGCCCGAATGGTTCGACATGAAGCACCCGGGATGTTCGGCGGTCAAACCTTTTTAGTCCGGTTAGAAAATGAATTCCATTTTACGCGGTCCGCGGGCGCGGCACGAAGGTTCGCACCGGCATGGTTTTGCCCTGCACGGTCAGTGGTTCGGCCGCGTTCCAGTTGAAAAAATCGCCGGCGCCCGCGCGCGCGGATTCCGATACCAGCAGGGGCGATCCGATGCGTTTCGTCAACGCCTCGATGCGCGACGCCAGATTGACCGCGTCGCCGATCGCCGTATATTCACGCCGCTGATCCGGCCCCACGTTGCCGAGAATGGCCTTACCCGTATTGATGCCGATGCCGATTTCGAACGCCGCCTGCCCGCGTTCACGGCGCCGCTCGTTCATCAGTTCGACGGTGCTCAACATGGCGAGCCCGCAACTGACGGCGCGGCGCGCATGATCGGGCAGATCGAGCGGGGCGCCGAAGTACGCCATGATCCCGTCGCCAATAAATTTATCGAGCGTGCCGCCGTGCCGGAAGATGACCTCGACCATGGCCGTGAAGTATTCGTTCAACAGATCCACGACGGTGGACCCGTCGAGCGTTTCGGAAAGCGCCGTGAAGCCGCGTACGTCGGCAAAGAGGATTGTAATTTCGCGTTCCTGGCCGCGTGATTCGGCTCCGCCCTCACGCAGAATATGTTCCGCCACAGCGGGAGAAAAGTACCGACCCAGCCTGGCCCGGTTCGTTTTTTCTTCGGCGTACTGCCTGGCGATGACCAGGGCCGGCGGGCGATGTGCCGCGAAAGGAAGCCCGCCATGACGAACACGACGAC
>CAZVZS010000048.1:0-39299 GCA_964631535.1 uncultured Leptospiraceae bacterium | reverse complement strand
TCAGAAAACGAGCGGAAATTGCAAGTTGCTTGACATAGTGGGTGTGGCGCACTCCGGATGGCGCTTGCCGCTGGAATTGTTGCCACAGGCGTCCGGTTTTCCAAACGGCGAGCCGCTATCCTCAGGATTTCGACGGCCGTCAGGCCAGGGTGATGCCCACCGGGCAGTGATCCGAGCCCATCACGTCTTTGAGAATGAACGCTTCTTTTAACCTGGGCCGGAGCACGGCTGAAAGACAGAAATAATCCAGCCGCCACCCGATGTTCTTCGCGCGGGAATTGAAACGGGCCGACCACCAGGTGTACTGATCGGGCTCCTGGTTGAATTCGCGAAACGTATCCACGAATCCCGCGTCCAGAATCCGTGTGAATCCCGCGCGCTCTTCGTCCGTGAAGCCAGGGTTTTTACGATTGGCCTTCGGGTTTTTCAGATCGATTTCTTTGTGGGCGACGTTCGTGTCACCGCAGAAGATGACCGGCTTCTTGCGTTCCAGATCTTTTAGATAGTTCAAGAACAGGACGTCCCACTCCATGCGAAAATCAAGCCGCTTGAGATTTTCGGCCGCGTTGGGCGTGTAGACGTTGACCAGAAAAAAATCTTCGTACTCGCAGGTCAGCACGCGGCCCTCCGGATCCGGCACGCCCGGGCCCCGCGTCACGGCAAGCGGCGAGCGCCTGGTCAGAATGAGCGTGCCCGAGTATCCTTTTTTCTCCGCGGAATGCCAGTGGGCCGTGTATCCCGGGATGGCCAGCTCCACCTGGTCCGGATTGGCCTTGATCTCCTGGAGACAGAGCGCCTCTGGTCGCTCCGCGAGCACGAAATCGACGAACCCGCGACCGAGCACGGCCCGCAGTCCGTTAACGTTCCAGGAAAGGAAACGCAGGCCTCTGGACTTCCGCGGGCCGGCCGTGGTCGATTTCGCTTTTACTTTTTTATTCTGTTTTTTAGCGATTTTTTTGGCAGTTTTTTTGGAGCCCATACGATCCTCTTCAGATTTCGATCCGACGCCGCACTGTGGAACGATAGCCCATTCCGCCGAACAGGACGGAGACACCGGGGAACCGGGCCCTGACACGGTTGCGAAGACTGCGCAACTCCCGGTCGGTCCGTGGCATGACAACCGATACGGAAAGTTTTCGATACGCCCGCCCCGACAATTCGCGCATCAAATCCCGTTCGTCCAGCGGGCCGCAGAAACGGGCGGGAATCCCGCGGCGCAATAAATCGCCGTAATGCAAGAGGGCTCCCAGCTCATGCGCGTCCCCCGGATACACGACGACCAACCAGACCGGATCGACGGCTATACGCATCGGCGCAACCAGAGTTTCCACGTACCCGAAAAACCAGCGCGAAAACGCGTGTTCGTCGGCCACGCCCAGGTAACCGGCTTCCCAGGCCGAACCCACCAGGCGCACCAGCTCGACAAGGGGGCCGCGCAAAAGTTTCCCCATTCCGATTTTTTTCGCCTTTAAATCAAGATTATCCTTAAAACGCGAATAGTAGCCCTGTGCCAGCAGGGCGATGCATTCGCGTTGATTTTCGTCGTAACCCTCTTCAACTCGCGCGGAGAAAATTCCTTCCCGGCCGGCTTCCACAAGCCCGGACAGGGTACCCCCGGACTCGAGCTGACGCAAAATTTTTTGCAAAACGAAAAGATCGTCGCTGGAATAATAGTGATACCCGTTCGCGCCCACCTCCGGCCGGAGCAGGTTGTACCGCTCCTGCCACTTGCGAATCCGGGCCGGCGAAAGGCCCGTCAATCGCGCGAGGTCTTTAACGAGATACTTCATGGTCGCAAGGAACTCCCCCGGGCCAGGCAGGCCCGATTCGAACTGAGTCCTTTCCGGAGCGTCCGGGGATTACGCGGAGGCGCGCCGACGAACCTCGGCGGTAACCGCGTCCTCGTCCGGCACCATGGTCTTAAGCATAAACAGCCAGACCAGCCCGCATATCAGCCAGAATCCGACCGCCATATTGTACGTGATAGCCTGCACCTGTTCGGGCGTCATGCCGCTGAAAACGAGCGAAAAGCCCTGAAGAATCAATCCGATAAAAAATGGACCGAGGCCTTTACCAAGATCATCGGCGAGATTGTACGCGCCGAAGACAGCGCCGCGTCGTTCCGGGAGATTCGTATTGATTAGAATGGCGCGAATGTTGGCGCCCGTCATGGGGGTGATCAATCCGCCAAGGGCCGCGACGATTAATACCGGACCCATCGTACTCCCGGAATAGTTGACGATATAAAACGTGGGAACCATCCCCAGCAGAACGGTCGCGCTGCAGAACAGGACCAGGTAATTGCGCCGCCTGGCGTAAAGCAATTTCCCGAGATATCCGCCGACGAAGCCGCCAAGAATCGCCATGCCGCCGAAAACGGTCGTGAGTAATACCCCGTCAGTCACCTTAAAGCCCTTCGTTTTTTCGTAGTAATCCACGATAAAATAAAACAGAAAACCCCAGGGAATCGTGCCGGGAATACTCTGCGCGAAGGCCACGACGTTTGTGCGCGTCTGAAACACCACGCCGAGATCGCGCAGGGAAACCGAATGCGACGCGACCGTGTCGGCGGCGGCGAATTTTTCGAGCCCGCGCTCCCCCAGACCCATGGCCGCGACTTCAGCCGCGCCGCGCGTCGGCGACTGACCGAAGAACCAGAACGCGAGGGCCAGCGGAAAAGACGGGACGGCCATGATGATAAAACTGATCCGCCAGCCGGCCATACCCGCGAAGTCGGAATTGGCGAGCAGGCCCGCCATGATCTGACCGACCGCAATGCCCAGCCCCATGGCGAGCGTCAGCCAGCCGGTGGCCACCGGCCGGTTCGCCGGTTTAAAATAGTCGCCCAGATAGGAAAAAATAATCGGGAAGATCCCGCCGAGTCCCACCCCGGTCATGGTTCGCAAAAAAAGGAACCAGCCGTAATTGGGCGCAAACGCCGTCAGGAAACATGGTAATTCGCCCAGGATTACCGTAAAGATCAGGAGTTTTTTGCGGTCCCAGCGGTCGTTCGCAAGGCCGACAATCAACGAGAACGCCCCGCCGATAACGAAAAAGCAGAGCTGGACGATCGAGTTGATGTACCACTGATACTGGATTTTATCGACAAATCCGAATTCCGCGCCGATGCGCGATAGATTGGGCGATGTCAGATTCTGGTCCCCGAAGAGAAAAAAAGTCATTCCAATCATGGACCAGAACGTGAAATGAGTGCGCCAGCCCTTACCGGACAGATCGCCCAGACCGAGCACGCGTAAAAAAATTCCTGGAAGGCGAACATCGATGTTTAGAGAAGTTTGCATGAACCACCAGCTTTTCGAACCGCCCGTGCGCGGGATGAACGGTCCGTCTTTATAATATTCCCGCGGCTTTGAAATTCGCGCTCAGGCGCGGACCAACATTTCCGAATTCAGGCTCCCATGGCCGGCCATATTCCGCAAGTAAAATGCTGAAGGCGAGTCAGCGACGACCGCAGCGGCGTTTTCCCCATTGCACCAGGTGAATGATCTGCTGCAATTCCGCCGCTTCTTCGCGGGTGACCAGCACCCGGGAGCGATCAGTCACGATGATCTTCTGTAACAGAGTAACCCGACAGGCGCTGGCCCCGGCATCGAGCAACATGCGGGCGATACCGAGGTCCATCACGACGGACAGCGGCGTGTACCCGCTATCATCCACCCCATCCGGATTGGCGCCGGCGTTCAGAAGCAGCCGGACCATTTCAGAATTTTTGTCCCGGACGGCGCCGTGGAGCGGCGTCATCCCAAAACGATTCTGCCGTTCAAGGTCCGCCAGTTCGATGGCTTCCCGCGCCAGTTCCAGATCCCCGGTGTCCACCGCGGCCCATAGTTGCCGGGTGGCCCTGTTCGGAGTCATCGCGCAACCGGCGCAGATAAGGCCGAGCAGCAGCGAAAGGATCAACCGGCGATTCATGTTTGATCAGACCAGCAACGCGTCCGGCGCGCGACGATTGTACTCGTCCAGCAGAGCGGGAATGACCGCATCGATGGAGCGCGGCCCGAGGACGGCGCCCTGTCTGGTCCGTACGGTGACGGAGTTGTTTTCGATTTCCTGGTCACCCACCACGAGAATGTAATTCACCTGGTCGAGCTGGGCATTGCGGACTTTTTTATTGATCGACTCCCCGCTCAGGTCCACGTCCGCGCGCAGGCCGGCCGCGCGAAATTTCACCGCGGTCTGTTCGGCGTACTCATTATGGCGATCCGCCACGGTCAGGACGCGCACTTGCAGCGGCGAAAGCCAGAGCGGGAAGCGACCGGCGTAGTGTTCAATGATCACGCCCATGAATCGTTCGATCGAACCGTAAATCGCCCGGTGCACCATGATCGGTCGCACGCGCCGGTCTTCGGCGTCCACGTAGGTCAACTCAAAACGTTCGGGGAGCGCCATATCGAGCTGAACGGTCCCGCACTGCCAGGTGCGACCGATCGCGTCCTTGATGTGGATGTCGATCTTCGGTCCGTAAAAGGCGCCGTCGCCCTCGTTGACGCGGAAGGCATAGCCGCCTTTTTCAAGAGCGCCGCGCAGGTCCTTCGTGGCCCGCTCCCATTGGTCGTCCGATCCGATCGACTTTTCCGGCCGGGTGGAAAGTTCCAGGTGGTACGAAAGGCCGAAATAGCCGTAAATTTCCTCCGCGAAACGTAAAACTCCCAGCACCTCGTCGATCACGTCCTCGGGTTTCATGAAGATATGCGCGTCGTCCTGGTGAAAACTGCGCACACGAAAGAGCCCGGACAGGGCCCCGCTCATCTCATGGCGGTGCACGTTGCCGAATTCGGCCAGGCGCAGCGGCAACTGACGATAGGAAAATTGCCCGGTGCGGAACCAGAGCATATGCCCGGGACAGTTCATCGGCTTGATCGACCAGTCCTGTTCGTCGATCTGCAGCGCGTACATGTTTTCACGGTAGTACCCCCAGTGTCCGGAGGTTTCCCAGAGCTGCCGGCTGAGCACGATCGGCGTTTTTACTTCTATATAATCGTTGCGACGGAACAATTCCCGTTCCAGTTTCAGCAGCTCCTCCCAGAGCACCATCCCGCGCGGATGGAAAAACGGCATGCCCGGCGCTTCCTCGTGAAAGGAAAACAGATCGAGTTTTTTGCCGACGACGCGGTGGTCGCGTTTTTTCGCCTCTTCCAGACGGTGCAGATAGTCGGAGAGATTTTTTTTATCCGGAAACGAAATCGCGTACACGCGCGTGAGCTGCGGATTCTGCTGGTCCCCGCGCCAGTAGGCCCCGGAGGTTTTCATGATCTTGAAGGCCTGCACGATGCCGGTGGACGGGATGTGTGGACCGGTACACAGATCGATAAAATCGTCCTGTTCGTACGCGCTGAGGGTCTCTTCGTTGCGATCGATGATTTCTTTTTTATACTGATTGTTACCGAACACCTTGAGCGCCGCGGCTTTATCAGGGTACTCGACGCGCTTCGGCGTGATCCGCGCGTTCACGATCTTTTTGATTTCCGCTTCGATCTTCGGAAAGTCTTCTTCAGTAATGGGCAGATTGTCGAAATCGTAAAAGAAGCCGTTTTCGATGGGCGGACCGATGGTCGGCTTCGCGTCCGGGAAGAGGCGTTTGATCGCGTGCGCCAGAATGTGCGCCGAGGAATGCCAGAACACGTCCCGGCCTTCCGGGTCCTCGAACGTGAGCACTTCGGCGCGGTCCTGGTCGGCCAGCGGACTGCCGAGGTCCACCAGGACCCCGTTGCGCCGCAGCACGACCGGCAGGCCGGCGAGCTGTTTCTTGATCTTTTTCGCGAGATCCGCTCCCGTAGCGCCGGAGGCGAGATCCGTGGCGGTTCCGTCGGGGAGGATTACCCGGATCATACCAGTTTCTTCTTTGACGGCACCCTTGCTCATGGTTCACTCCGGAAAAGCGCGCGCGGTCGCGGGCACACCTTTACGGATGGAATTCCGTGAAGGTTCTTTTCCTTTAATCTACGGTCAAAATCGACGAACGGCGTCTCAAGGGAAATCGAAAAACCCCTGGCACAAACCAGGAGCTCAACTTTTGCTCAGGAGGACCTTCTGCATGGCCTGGAAATCCGAATCGAGCGAAACGACCTTCGCTCCGTGGGCATCTCCGATCGCCTGAATCAAGATGTCGATGACGCGCGTGGCGCGACCGGCCGTGCGGAGTCGACGCGCGTACCCATGAGCCCGCTCCCAGACGTCGGGACCGGCTTCAAGAAGGGGGACGGTCCGGGTAATTTTTTCGATCGTATCCAGTTCTTTTTTGCCGCGCGCTCCGTTGTTGAGTTCAAGCAAAACGGGCGGGGCCAGCCGGGCCAGACCGGAGTCCAGGGCCTCCGCCACCGTGGCGCGGGCCGCTTCGTCGCCGGTTCGACGCAGGGCCTCAATCCAGAGCGAGGTATCGATCAAAATTCCCGCGCTCATTCAACGATTCGAACGCATCTTCCGCAGATCGTCCTGGGTCATGAAATCCTCACAGGTCCCGAGAACCGCGACCAGGTCCCGCATCTTCCGGCGCTGGAGATATTCCTCAAGAGCCGTAATCACAGCCTCTTTTTTACTGCTACCGCCGCCGGATTTCTGGACGGCTTCGATGAGCCCGTCCGGAATATCAATCGTGGTTTTCATGATGGGAAAATAACATGAAAAATACGGCTCGTCAAGGCAAAAAACGCGATTTACCGGCTATTTACTGTCTGACCCGGCCTCCAGGTCTTCCAGGAACTGGTTCAGGAAGCGCACGCCCCAGCCCGTGGCCCCTTTCGACTGGGTGCCCGATGGCTTGGGTCGCCAGGCGGCGCCGGCGATGTCGAAATGCGCCCAGGGCACGCCCCGCTGCACAAACCGCGCCAGGAAACGCATGGCCGAAATCGTGCCCCCGCTGCGGGAGCCGATATTACGCAGATCGGAAATCTCCGACTTGAGTCCCGCACCGTATTGAAACCAGTGCGGCAGTCTCCAGGCGCGGTCGAGTGACTTACGACTGGCCGTTTCGATCAGGCGCGCCAGCCCCTCGTGCGGGGTCATCACCCCGGCGCATTCATTGCCGAGGGCGACCACGCAGGCCCCGGTCAGAGTCGCGAAGTCCATAAGATACAGCGGGTCGTACTGTTCGCAGGCGTAGGCCAGCAGGTCGCCCAGAACCAGTCGCCCTTCGGCGTCCGTATTCTGCACCTCCACCGTCATGCCGTTGTACGCGGTGTAGACATCGCCCGGTTTGATCGCGGCGCCGTCCGGCATATTTTCGACCATGCCGACCAGCCCGACGATTTCCAGGGGCAGCTTGCGGGCGGCCGCGAGCGCGATCGTGTGCAGCACGAGCGCCGAACCGCACATATCGTACTTCATTTCGTGCATCTCGGCCGCGGGTTTGATCGATATGCCCCCGGTGTCGAAGGTCACGCCCTTGCCCACGAGCACGATCGGCTTCGATTTGCCGCTTCTGCGACCGGCGGGTTTGTATTCGAGCACGATCATACGCGGCGGAATGGCCGATCCTTTGCCCACGGCGACGATGCCGCCGCAGCCCATCTTCCCCAGCTGCGCCATGTTAAAAACTTTGATGCCGAGTTTGAACTGGGCGGCCAGACCGCGCGCGTACTGTTCGGCCTCTTCGGGTGAAAAATAATTTCCGGGTAAGGAGGCGATATGCCGCGCCCCGTTCACCATGCGCCCCAGAAGTTCACCGCGCTGGATGGCCAGGCGGGTTTTCGCGGGCCCCAGGCCCGGGGCGGTCACACCGATCTCGCCGATCTTCGGCGATTTTTTGGCGTAATCCTTCTTTAATAACTCCATTTCGTCGACGCCGATCAGAAGACAGGAAACGGCCTGGCTGATACACTCCTCCAGACTGGTGGGCACCATATAATCGTGCAATTCCTCTTCGCTTTCTTCTTCGTCGTCGGCAGCGGGCGCGTTCTTTTTTTCGCCCCGCGCGGTTTTACGCGGAGCGGAACCGGCGCTCTCCCCGGCGGCCTGGCGGTTGAACGCGTCGATGGCCGCGCCCAGTTCTTCCGAAAAAAACAGATTCAGGGTAATGTTTTCCCAGCGGGCGATCCGCGCGCCCAGACCGCGCATCAGGGCCGCCAGGGTCTCCGGATGAAACCGCGCCGCGCCGCCGAGCCCCCCGAGGGCGATTCCGCCCGGGATCAGGTTCAGGATTTCGCCAGAACGACCAGAAAAACTACCCGAGCGAAAAAATCCCTCCAGAGTTTCTTTCAACTCCGGCCGGCGCACAAAATCGGCGATGCGCGTGGCCGTGGCCGCCTGGTCTTTGATTTTGAACACGGGAATAAACACGACCCCGGGATTTTTTTTCGTTCCGGCGATCTCCCCCGCCCGAAAGCGCAGTTTGTTTTCCGATAATTTCATTCGATTTCGCTCCTGCCCGCGCGTCCGCCTGTGAACGCGCTCCTGCCTGCGCGTGCCCTTGCGAACGCGCTCGCTCCGCTGCCTCTGCTTTACCCTTTGAGGTCAGCCAGAATCTGGTCCACATGCCCTTTCGGCTTAACGTTTTCGTACACGCGCTGAACGGTACGGTCCCGGTCCAGTACGATCGTCGTGCGGGGGATGCCCATGAAACTGCGCCCGTACAATTTTTTCTCCACCCAGAGTCCCAGGTCGCCCAGTAATATTTTTTGCTCGTCCGAAATCAACGGAAAGTTCAGCGACTGCGAGGCCGTGAACTTCTGGTGGGCGCTCACGGAGTCCGCCGAAAGGCCGACCGGATGATAACCGGTCGCCTTTACTCGCGCCAGGTTATCGCGAAACTCACAGGCCTCAACAGTGCAGCCGGGGGTACTGTCTTTGGGATAAAAATAAATGACCAGACCGCGCGGCCCGGAAAGCTCGGATAATTTTTTCGCCGATCCATCGGTGATGGGCAATTCATAGTCCTTAATCGTTCGGCCCATCAGTTTCCCGGCCGGAGCGGTTTTTTTCGTTGTCGCGGACGGTGCCGGCTTCACGGCCGGTTGCGTCGCGCCTTTCTTCGCGACTTTCTTACCGACTTTCTTCGCGACTTTTTTGGCCGCCTGCTTTACCTTTTTTTTGCCAGCGGCCTTTTTTGACCCGGCTTTTTTCCCGGTTCGTCCGGTGGTCGATTTTTTTTTCGCCGATTTTTTATTCGTTTTTTTTGCCATGAAAATTTCTCCAACTGTGCGCCGGGATTTGCGCCGGCCTTATTCTTCCGTGATCAAATGCCGTCCCGCGAAGCCTTCTTCGTAACCGTGTTCGTAGAGCAAAGCGTCCTCGCCGTACTTCCAGCAATAGTAACCGTTTCCATAGTCAAAGTCCACAAGCCAGAGCCCCTTGCTTTCGGCGCCCATGTTCTGGATGTCCCGGGCCCAATCGGCCAGAATGTTCTGTAATTCTTCCTCTTTCGCTTCCAGGATCACTTCGGGCTGGATCTTCGTTTTTATTTCATTGTACAGGGCCGTGAATTCCTCGAAGGCCCTGGCCGTCGTGGCGATGACGCGCGGCAATGCCTGACGCGCTTCTTCCAGTGTCCAGGTCCGGGCTTCCACGGGTCGATTTTTTGAATGGCGGGGAAACTGCCCAATTTTTTTATTTCATCCGGGACCAAAAATGGCGGGAATCCGAAACCCGCGCTCGATGAAACGGTCCAACAGGAAAGCCTTAAAAACAGGCACCGGGGAAGATATGGCGGACGAACTCTCGAACCAGATTCACAAATTAATCATCGTTGGCAGCGGCCCGGCAGGACACACCGCCGCCGTGTACGCGGCCCGGGCCGAACTCCAGCCCATTCTTTTCGAAGGCTTCATGGCCGGCGGGGTCGCCGCGGGCGGTCAGTTGACCACCACGACCGAAGTCGAAAATTATCCGGGCTTTCCGGAAGGGATTTCCGGCCCGGAGATGATGGAAAAATTTCGCGCTCAGTCGGAAAAATTCGGGACGCGCATCTTCACCGAAACCATTTCGAAAGTCGACTTTTCCCGGCGGCCGTTCCGCCTTTATCGCGAGGGTATGGAACAGGAAGAACCGCTCCAGGCGCACGCGATCATCATCGCCACGGGGGCCACGGCCAGACGGCTCAGCCTGCCCGGCGAAGACCGCTACTGGCAGCGCGGTATTTCGGCCTGCGCGGTGTGCGACGGGGCCCTGCCCATCTACCGTGATGTTCCGCTCGTGGTCATCGGCGATAGCGCGGCCGAGGAAGCCACCTTTCTCACGAAATACGGATCGAAGGTGTACGTGGTCCATCGCCGCGGCGAACTGCGAGCGTCGAAGATTATGGCGCAACGTCTTTTGAATAATCCGAAAATCGAAATGGTCTGGAACTCCGTTCCCGTGGAAGCGCGCGGTGACGGGGCCCGTCTATCGGGAGTCACGGTGGAAGACATTCGCGCGGGCACTCGCAGCGAACTGACCGCGGGCGGGCTCTTTTACGCGATCGGTCATAAACCGAACACGGAGCCCTTCGTCGGTCAGTTGACCCTGGACGAGGACGGTTACATCGTGACGACGCCCGGTTCGTCCCGGACTTCCGTGCCAGGAATTTTCGCCGCGGGCGATGTGCAGGATAAACACTATCGCCAGGCGATTACCGCCGCGGGCAGCGGATGCATGGCCGCACTGGACGCGGAACGCTGGCTCGGTGAACAGGGCCTGTAACTCATCTGTAGGAGTTCCTACATTTTATTACGATAAGGATGCGGCGCAGACATTTATTCGCCGTTTTTGTAGGAACTCCTTCACTTTGATTTCCCATCGGTGCCGCGCCAGGGGATGCCGGGGCGGAATCGTTCCACGAGTTTTCCACCATAAAAACCGAAGCGGGGTTTTATCTTCGCTTGCGTGCTCACACTGATTGCGAAAGCATGTATATTCGCCGCGCGCTAATGCGACATAATATCGCACGGCCAATTTTACGTTCTGTGATAAATCCACCCGCATGACCGCCCTGCCCGAAGTTTCCACCGGCCTGCTGGCCGCCGCGCATCCGCGCTGGCAGCAGATTCAGTCGGATTTGCGCGCGAAAATTCCGGATCCATTTTTTCGAACGTTCATCGAGCCACTCGTGGTGCCGGCGGGACGCACTCCGGAGGACCGCGAATTAAATCTGCTCGTGCCGGATGAATCGCTGCTGAAGCACATCGAGCTGCGTTACATTAAGATTATAGAAAAAAGTTTGCGTGACGCGGATTTCGCCGGGCAAATCAATCTGCTCCCGCAGAGATCCAGAATTCGTTCGGAGCCGGAGACGTCCGTAGCGCGCACGCTCCCCGAAACGGCCACGCCACGAACCGCCGCGCGCGCTGAATCGAACTTGCCCGTCGTGCCGGACGGATCGCCTCCCGATCAGGATCACGTCCACGAATACATTGCGCCCGCGGACGCGGATGTGTTTCTGGAAAAAATTCAAGAGCTGCGGATGCCGCCGGGCCTGACCCTGATCACGGGCGCGAACGGATACGGAAAGACGACACTCTGTCGTGATCTGGTCCGCACCGCCCGCACACGTCAACGGACGGCCCGCTACCTCTCGCTGGAGACGTTTCTGGCCGAGTTTTCGCTCGCCTGTCGTGACAGAGTCGCCATCGCCTGGCGATCCGAAATCCGTTCGTATCTTTTTCTGGTGATCGATGATTTTCAGTTCCTCAAAAAAGGCGGTGGATTCGCGCAGGAAGAGTTACAGGGCCTCCTCGACGAATTCGAATCCCGGGGCCACTGCCTGGTGCTCAGCTCCGATCGCCCGTTTGAGGAGTTGCCCCTGAGCGATACACTGCGCTCAAGGTTTTTTTCCGGCCACCGTTTGCAATTGCCCCCGCCCGATTTCGCGGCGCGGCTTGCCATATTACAGAAGGAAACGGCGCGCATGGGGACGATGGTCGCTCCCGAGGACCTGGTGTATCTGGCGCGCAATATCGCCGGGGATGGACGCAAACTGAAATCGGCGGCCCAGCGTCTGTACTACCAGCGACCCGAACACGACGTGGGCGCCGGCGCCCGGTCGCCCGCGGATCCAAGGCGGCTGGAAGCCCTCTGTCGGGATCTGTTTACGATCCGGCTGGAAATCGCGCCTGAAATCGTGCTGAAAAAATCCGCCGCGTTTTGTGGGACCACGCCGGAAGCGGTCGTCGGCCCGGCCCGGGATAAACCGGTGGCCCTTGCCCGCCACCTGACCGCCTGGCTCTGCGTGGACCTGGCCGGCCTGACCCTCGACCGCGCGGCCCGACTGATCGGCCGCAAGGATCATAGCTGCGTGGTCCACGCCCGCAAAAAAATCGCCGCCATGCTGGAGGAAGACCTGTTTTTCCGCCGCGAAGTCGAGGAACTGAAAAGTTCGATTTTAAAGGAAGCCCGCCAGACCTGACCCGGGGCAAGCAAACCCCGAACGCCCATCGGTTTTTCCCGGCCCTCGCCTGCATCCGGGCCTTGACAAAATCCACGGAAACAGTACATTTTTTCCGGGAATCGCCGATGAAATTCTCAGGGTCAATTCCCCCCTTAGAGGTATCCTGTATGTTCAGCCAGCGGCGGTGTTTTCGAGTATTTTTGGCGACCGGTTTCGCCCTATTTTTACCCCTGAGTCTCGCGGCGGCGCGTCCCTCCCAGGTGCCGGCTGCGGCCACATACCACGAAAAAGCGAAGGTCTGGGTCCTCGACGAAAACGGAGCGCAAACCGTCTGGTACGACAACGGTGTTATGAAGGCTCGCGGAGCGATGAACGGCACCCAGCGCAACGGAGCCTGGCAGTTCTGGTGGGAAACCGGCAATCTGAAAGGGGAAGGCCCGTACAATAACAACCGCAAACACGGGGTCTGGAAGTATTTTTATAAAACGGGGCGCCTGATCTCGACCGGCAATTACGTAAACAATATGCGCCAGGGCCAGTGGATTACCTACCACCCATCCGGAAAAAAATCGGGCGAGGGCGCGTACAGCGACAACGCGAAAAGCGGGGTGTGGACGAATTATTACGAATCCGGCCAGGTATTTTACAAAGGTACCTACGAAAAAGACATGGCCCACGGTACCTGGGAGTATTTTTTCGAAGGCGGGCAGGTGCACCAGAAGGGCGAGTTTCGCCTGGACCGGCGCGTGGGCTCCTGGTACATCTGCGTTTTCGCCAGCGGGCCGTGTCAGCACCAGGCCTTCAACAATCCCCAGGCCCCCGCGTTTTCAGGCATGCCCCCCGCGGACCCTGGCGTGAGTTCGAACACCGGCACGCGCGATACGAGCAATCCCATGAAACTGCTCGAATCCATGGACGCGGGCGGGGTGCCCGACGCCGTGCCGCCGAGTGTGAAAAAGAACAATGGCTGGAATTAAAACGACCGACTCCGGACCGGACAGCTCAACCACTCGCGCGCGACGCGGCCCGGCACCCGACGCCCGGGCCGCGTTTTTTTTGGGAATTTTCGCTGTCCTCCCCTGCTTTTTTAGTTTTCCGGCAGAGGCGAAGTCGTATGTTCGACCGTACGATTTAAGCGACCCGCGTTTTTGTTATTTGACCCCGCAGCCTTTTCTGTGCCAGAAATGCCTCGGGCGAGACGAACAATTCGTGCAGGTACTGAGTTTTGAAACGGACGGCCGCCCGGTGCGCACCTACGCCTGCCGGCCCTGGCAGCGCAAGTACCTGAACTGAGACAAGAACCGCGGATCAGAGGCACGATGGACCGCGAATTCCCGCATAAAAACATTCTCGATAGCGATCAGTTCTCCCGCGCCGATCTCGAATTTTTCCTGAGCGTGACCGCGCGGCTCGAACTGCTGGCCGAACGCAAACAGGTGTTCGGTTTGCTCGAGGGCAAAATCCTCGCATCGCTTTTTTTCGAATCGTCCACGCGCACCCGGCTCAGTTTCGAGGCCGCCATGCATCGCCTCGGCGGACAGGTGATCACCACCGTCGGCTTTCAGTTTTCTTCCATCAGCAAGGGCGAAACGCTCCCGGACACCATGCGCATGGTGGAGGCTTACGCGGACATCGCCGTGATTCGGCATCCGGTAGAAGGCTCCAGCCGCATCGCCGCGGCCGCGGTTTCCATCCCCGTGATAAACGCGGGCGACGGCTCCGGCCAGCATCCCACCCAGGCCCTGCTCGATCTTTATACCATCTTCAAAGAAAAAAAACAGATCGACGGGTTGCGCATCGCCTTCGTGGGCGATTTGAAATTCGGCCGCACGATCCACTCGCTGATCAAGCTGCTGTATTTTTATAACGTGGAGATGGTTTTGATTTCGCCGGTAGACCTGGCCCTGCCCGAATCGTACCGCAAGGAACTGCGCAAAATCAACGCGAACTTCGAAGAGACCGAAGACATCAAGGCCATCTGGGATTGTGATGTGGCCTACATCACGCGCATCCAGGAAGAACGTTTCGTCGACCGCGAGGAATTCGATCGTTTAAAAAACACCTATCGCGTGGATCGCGATTTTTTACAGGCCAGCCGCCGCGAGACCCTGATCATGCACCCCCTGCCCCGCGTGAGCGAACTCAGCACGGACGTGGACGACCTACCGGGCGCCGCCTATTTCCGCCAGGCGCGGTACGGGGTGATCGTGCGGATGACCCTGCTGATGCTCTGCCTGGGATTTTCGATTCCCCGGGCCGATTAAACGGAACGGTCCGGACGGCGGGGCGGCAGGGAGGCAGGGAGGCAGGGCGGCTTTCACCACTTCGAACGCGCTGTCAGCACAGAAGGTCGCGGATTTTTTACAATCTAAATTCCATGCCGAGGCTCGCGTACCAGAATCGATCGGCCGCGTTCAGCGACGAAGCCAGCACATCCTTGAGTAAAAGCAAATCGACGACTTCGCTCTGGTCCTGGTAGACCGGGGTAAAGGCGCCTTCGCCGACGCGCGCCAGTCCCCAGGTGTACGCGATTGCTTTTTCATGGCGCGTTTGAAAACTTTCGCCGGCGACTTCCAGAAACACCGATCGACTTGCCCCGGCGGGGAAACGCAGGCCCAGCAGCGCTTCGGTTCCGGTGATGGTAAGCTGAGTTTCATTACGCTCTTCCGCGAAAGCAAGATTGTGCGTCACTTTGTACAGTGTGCTGCTGGCCGTAAGCGTTTGAGTCAGATTGCTTGAAAAATAATTCCCCTGCAACCGGTACGCGCCCGCCCGCACCCAGAATTCGAGATCGAAAGGCGCCGTATACAGCAGTTCGGCGCCCGCGAGAGGCCCGCGGACTTCCGTATTACTTTCGCGCGACAGAGATTGCGAAAAGTCGAACAGAGTCGGTTTGCCGTCCGGGTTCTGGGTAAACGATTTACGAAACCCCTGCGAGTCCTGTTTGGCGAACACGCGCATGGTTGTTCCGCCGGCGTAAACACTGAACTTGAGCGCCTCTTCATCGATGATATTGCCCCCGGCGCGTACGGTTCCGCGAAACCTGAACAAACGATCCACGCGCACTTTTTCGAACCCGGTGTTTTCGGAGAGAATGCTGGATCCGCCCTGTTCGAACAGCAGTTTGGTTGATTGAAAACGCGGGCTGTTTTTGGAACGATAGTACTCGCCCGCGATGTACGCACGCGGCAGAAATACGCGGAAGGAGACGGGAAACGCGGTGAAATTCGTATTCGACCAGGGCGATCGCATTTCATACTCACGCAGGATCGCGTCACGCCGCCGGAGTTCGCCGTACAGAAAAGTGAACCGCTCGTATTGATTCAGAGTCGGATCGAGAAACGAAGCGTAGTCACCGTTGGCCACGCCGACGCGAAAATAAAAACGATCAACCGGTTGATTGGTCTCGGGGTCGCGCTCCCTGGGTTTAAAAATTTCCTTGAGGGGTTCCTTAAAAATTGGGGCCGTTTCCGGTTCGGGGGCTGTGAAACGGGGCGCGACCGGATCGGTGCCGGGATCAGTCGGCGCGGGCTGATCCGGACGTGGTTGCACTGGAAGCCCCGGCGCGAGGCCTTCGCTTTGCAGGCGATACAGTTCCCACTGGCGTAATTCGAATTTATTATCCGCTCGCTCACCCTGGTTCGGCAGCGCCGGTTCCGGGCGCGCGGGGGGAGCGTCGGGTGCCCAGGGGCCGAAACCGATTCGCTGGATTCGCTGGCGTCCGATCACACGCAGTCCGGTGGCGGTCCGGATCCGAACCGCGTTCCCGTCCTGGTACTCGATTTTGCCTTCCAATCGCTCTCCCGACTTGAGCTGAACGGTATCGCCGAAAAGTCCGCTACCCGGCCCAAATAATAAGAGGCAGAGCAAGGGCCAGACACGGTTTCCGGGATGTAATAAACTCATAGGCAGGCCGGGTTTCGCATTCCAGGAGAGAAAAATCCAGGATCCCTTTATTATCGACGAATTGGAATGCGAAAACTTGCGTACTTTTCCTGGGGAGCAGGCGCGATGGGCCTTGACAGAAAGGGGTTTGTGCTATACATTTGTATGCATGTCCGTATACGCGGAAACCCCGGATCCCCGTTCCAAGATGTGGACCAACCCGGAACTGGCTTCATTTGACGAAATTCTGGCGGTTCTGCTCTCCCACGGTACGAGACGGCGGAACGTGCGCCTGCTCAGTCAGGACATCGCCAGGATCGCGCGAACTGAAGCGGGCTTGTTTGACCTGGACCCGGCCAGCCTCACGCAAATCCCGGGCATCGGTCGGTCGCGGGCGGCCGTACTCATCGCGGCCACTGAACTGGGGCGCCGCCGGTTCAACCAGGCCAGACACAAAAACCGGGTTTATATCGCGGAGGAGGTAGCGGGCACCCTGGAAGAGATGCTGCTCGGCAAGCCGAATGAATTTTTTTATCTTTTTACCTACAATGCCAGATTTCGCCTGCAAAATTCGCATCTATTAACCCAGGGAAATCCGGATGGAGTCCGTATTTTCTTTCGCGACATTTTGAAAGTCCTCTTAAACGATCGTTGTTCGCATTTCCTGCTGGCGCATAACCATCCGGAGGTCAGCGCGCGCGCCTCGCGCGCGGACCGGGATCTCGTGGCCAGCCTGGATGAACTTCTGATCGCGGTGGGCATTCAGATGCTGGATCATTTTATCGTCGGAATTGACGGCGTATTCTCCTGTAAACGAAATGATTTCATAATCAGGCGCGGCTCATGATGACTGACGATCTTGCGCGGGGAACCCAAACCGTTCTACCGATAAGCGCCATCGTACCCGTGGCCGGTCGGCCGGAGTTGCTTTCTCAGGCACTGGCGTCCATCCTGCGCGGGTCCGCCCTACCCACCGAGCTTCTGGTAATTGTGGACAGCACCGGACCGGACCGGGTCGCGGATTGTGCCGCGGCGCGTACGGTGCTGGCCCAATCTCCGGTACCGTCCCGAATTCTGTTCACGGACGGCATGGGCCCGGCGGGAGCGCGCAACCAGGGCGCGCGCGAAAGTTCCCGGCCATGGCTCGCCTTTCTCGATTCGGATGATCTCTGGGAAATCGAAAAGTTGCGGGTGCAGTGGGATTACATGCGCAGACGGCCGCACCTGGACGCGTCGCAGACGGGGGAAACCTGGTGGAAAAATGGTCGCATCCTCACCCAACCCGCCCGTCTCCGCCCCAGGCCGGGGCGATTTCTGAACGATGCCTGGGCGCACTGTCTGGTATCGCTTTCGTCCACGCTGATCAGGCGTGCGGTATTTTTTGAGACGGGCGCGTTTGACGAAAGTTTTCCCGCCTGTGAGGACTTCGAATTCTGGTTACGGTTTCTGAGCAGGGCCCCCCTCGGCCTGGTTCCGGATGCCCTGGTCGTCAAACGATCCGGCGGCTGGCCGCAACTTAGCGCGCAACCGGCCCTGGATGCTCTGCGCATCCGGGCCATTTTAAAAACCGTCCGGACCGGTTCGCTTGCGCTCGTACAGGTCCGTCAGGCTGAAAAAAGCTGCCGGGAGAAACTGGCCATCCTTGAGCAGGGTGCGGAAAACCGGGGCCTGCCGGATAAATTCGCGGATCTGCGCCAAAGCATCGAGGCCGTATTTCAGTCTAATTTAAGTTGAAATTCCCCGGCGCCCGCGGTCCCTGTCGATTGCATGCGTCGTTTTTTTTTCATCTGGCTCTGCTGCGTCCTGGGTGGCCTTAACCTCCTGGCCCAGGAAGAACCTGACACGGGCACACCGGCTGAGTTTTCGACCCCCTTTTTCCTGGTACCGCTGGCGCCATCGGTCACGCAGATTACCGGCGGCGGTGTTCGTGAAATGCTGGAACTGTATTCGGCCCCCCTGCTAAACCGGGAGGCCATCGAATCGGCCGCGGCCCGTCATGAAGATTATACCCGGGCGGAACTCGAAAGAAGGCAAAAGCGTCTGGCGACGTTTTTGTGCGGCCTGCCCCGCGCACGGGCCCGCGTGTGGCTGAAAGACCTCCGGGGGGAACAGGCCCGGCAGGTCCAGCTCTGGTACGGAGTCCAGGAACGATTCGAAACCGTTCAAACGGATCGTATTCGCGCCCTGGTCGGCGCGGGAGCCCGGACTGAAACCCTGGAACGCGCTGGCACGGTACGCGACCTCCAGCGCGAGCGCCAGGACCTGGTGGGAAAAACCTGGACGGACCTTTTCGATGACCTGGAAGGCGATCCGGGGGATTGTCAGCCTGCCGCGCGTTATACGCGCCTGCCCCGCGAACGCCTGCATCTGCCCCTGTACATCGCGCGTTTTTACTTTTTTCGGGAACTCCCCGCCCCGCTGCGCATCCGGTTTATTTCCTGAGAAGCCCGCCGCGCCCGTGCGCCCGGCCGGGAAAAAAAATTCCGGGCCCGGGTTGATTTTCCGAAGATGAAAGCAGTATGGTCTCCGCTTCGTTTTCCCGCCCGCTCTGGCTCCGCGCGCTGCTCCCGCTCTTGCTCCTCACCCCGGCGGGCCTGAGCGCGCTTGAGATCATTGAAAACGGAACCCGCAGCCGGCCTGAATTCAACGGAGTGCACCTGCTGGGCACGGAGTCTTTTCGCGGACGAGACACAACCCAGGACATCCGGTTGCGCTCCGTTTCGTATATGGGCGACCCCGACAATCTGCTATACCTGGATTTCGACACGGAGCTGCCCGCGCTGCTCAAGGACGTTTCCGGTCATTTTCGCATTCGCGAGTCGAGTTATATCTCGATCCGCGAGGCCCGGATCGGCAGCGGAGCGGCCCTGTTCAATCGCGCCGATAATCGCATCGTCATCGATTCGCCGGAAGAACTCTGGCCCGGCCCGGGAGAGTTGAGCGATTTTACGATCGAACTCTGGTTGAAGCCAGGTCACTATTACAATAAGAACATGATTTTCCAGAAGGCCGCGCTTGAACCGGGCATGCTCGCCGGGGAAAAAAAGAGCCTGGAACTGTTCATCCAGCGCGAGCACGTGTACTTTCATCTGGAAAATCTGTTCACCGATGAAAACAACAAAAAAAATTCGCTGACCCTGGTTTCGCGCGAAACCATTCCCCTGGGCCGCTGGACCCACCTGACGCTCACCTACCAGGCCGGTCGCAATCGCCTGGCGATGTACCTGAACGGGCGCGAAGACCGCGTCATCCAAACGGTCGGAGGCTGGCGCGCGGGGTTTTCGAAAATCGACCGGTCGCCGCTCGTCATCGGCGGCAATTACTCCGGGCATCTGGACGAATTTCGAATCTCCGGCCGCGCGATTTCGCCTGAACGCGGTGAAAATAATTTTACGACCTACGCCCCCATGCAGGGTGACGCGGGACGGGAGTTTCAGCCCGGCGGCGAAGTCCTTTCGGAAGTCACGCGACTCAAAGAGGGACGCATCGCGCGAACGGCGAAACTCCGCTACTCGGCGGATCTGCCGACGGGGACCATCCTGAAATTCTGGGTTCGTTTTTCGCGGCAGCGTTTCGATCGCGACACGCCCGAACGTTTGTTGCCCTGGTACCGGGTCGACCGTATGACGGACAAACTCCCGCCGTTTTCGTACGTCCAGTGGAAGGCCGAATTGAAAGCGGACCCGCTGGGCCACCAGACCCCGGTCCTCAAAGAAGTGGCCGTCGAGTACTCGCCCTTTGAAACGCCGGGGGCACCGAAGCAGATTCAAATCGTACCGGGCCTGACCGGCGATCGCCAGATCTGCCTGGAATGGTCGGCGAATCCGCAGGGGACGCCTGGCCAGGGCATGCGCTACAGCGTGTACTACGGCGTGCGTCCGGGCGAGTATACCGGAATGATACAGTTGCGCGTGCAGGACGGTCGCACACTGCCGATCGAACTGCAGAAGACGAACCAGTTGCCGCTTTCCGCCACGGAACGGGTCCGCTACAGTAATTTCCCGGAGATGAAGGAAAAAATCCTGGCCAACCGCGTTCGCTTGATCATCGACAACGATTTGATCATCGCCAATATGAAACGTTCGGGTCGCCTCGATATGCCTCTGCTGGAAAACGATCGCGCGTATTATTTCGCGGTGACCGCGTTCACCCTGAACCGGGATTTGAAACAGGAATCGGATCACAGCCAGGAAATCTCGACCGTCCTCAAACCCCGTCCGGATTTACGGTAAAACCTGCGCCACGGCGCGCCCATGCGGGGAAAATTTTCTTGCCAGCCGCCCCCGGCGTGGACTGATACCAGCATGCAGTCCTCCGTTCAGAGCGTATCCGCACCCGAAATCTTCCAGACGCGGCATAAAATTCGATTTGTCACCGCGGCCAGTCTTTTTGACGGCCATGACGCATCGATTAATATCATGCGTCGCATTTTGCAGAGCAGCGGTGTCGAGGTCATCCATCTGGGCCACAACCGTTCCGTCCAGGAACTGGTGAACGCCGCTTTACAGGAAGATGTCCAGGGTGTCGCCCTTTCCAGCTACCAGGGCGGACATATCGAATACTTCGAATATTTGCGCGACCTGCTGAACGCGGCGGGCGCGGGCCATATTCGCGTCTTCGGCGGCGGGGGCGGCGTGATCGTGGCGGAAGAAATCGAACGCCTGCACCGCCACGGCATCACGCGCATTTTTTCGCCGGAGGACGGCCGCGTGCTCGGTCTCCAGGGAATGATCAACGAAATTTTACGAATGGCGGATTTCGATCCCTGTGAGGTGTCCCCGCCCCCGGCGCGTCTTAGCGATTTCGCATCAATTGCTCGCGCGATCAGTTTTACCGAAAATGGGGGCGCCCTCCCCTCGTTCGCCCTGACCGGATCCGGCACAGCGCCGGTCCTCGGCATCACGGGTCCCGGGGGTGCCGGCAAGTCATCGCTGACCGACGAACTGATCCTGCGTTTTCTGGACGCGAACCCCGGCGCGCGCACCGCGGTCCTGGCGGTGGATCCCACCCGGCGCAAAACCGGCGGGGCCCTTCTGGGGGACCGCATTCGCATGAACTCCCTGGCGATTCATCCGGAGCGAACCTTCTTCCGGTCGCTCGCCACGCGCGACTCGGGCACGAGCGTTTCCACTTCCGTGCGGGGCGCCATCCAGATCCTCAAGCAGGCCGGCTACGATCTGATCATCGTGGAAACCTCCGGCATCGGGCAGGCTGATTCCGAAATCGTGGACCTTGCCGACGCGACCCTGTACGTGATGACCGCCGAATTCGGCGCGCCCACCCAGCTCGAAAAAATCACGATGCTCGATTACGCCGACCTGGTGGCGCTCAACAAGGCCGAAAAATCCGGCACGCTCGACGCGCTCACGCACGTCAAAAAACAGGTCCAGCGCAACCACCAGGCGTGGGGTCGTTCGCCGGAGGAGATGCCGGTGTTCGCGACGATCGCGGGCCGTTTCCACGATCCCGGGGTCAATGTCCTGTACGGGGCGCTGGTGCGTTTGCTCAAAGAAAAAACCGGACGGGTTTTCGCGGGTCTGCCGGAGGACGCCGCCGAAAAATCGGGCGTCAAAAAAACCGAGATCATCCCCGCGCGCCGGGCGCGGTATCTCTCGGAAATCGCGGAAACCGTACGCTCGTACCGCGCCGAAGGGAAAACCCAGGCGGAAATCGCCCGGCGCCGCGAGGCTTTACGCCAGAGCCGCGACCTGCTCGGCCAGGCCGGCGAAGCGCCCGCGGTCCTGGAGGCCCTGGACCTGCAGATCGCCAGAGCGGACGGGGAACTCAAGCCGGAACTGGCCGCCTGGCTGGCGGCCTGGCCCGCCACGCGGCAGCGGCTCAGCGCCGAAGAAACCGTGTTCCGCGTGCGCGACCGCGAAATTCGCCAGAAACTCAAAACGGAAACTTTAAGCGGCCTGAAACTCCCGGTCGTCGCCCTGCCCGCGTTCGAATCCGCGCGCGAACTCAGTCTCTTCTATTATAAAGAGAATCTGCCCGGCGAATTCCCGTTCACCGCCGGCGTGTTTCCTTTCCGGAAGGCGGACGAGTTACCGGCGCGGATGTTCGCCGGCGAAGGCGGGCCCGAACGAACCAACATTCGTTTTCATTACCTTTCGCGCGGCCAGAGCGCGGCCCGGCTTTCGACGGCCTTTGATTCAGTCACCCTGTACGGCGAAGACCCGGCCGTGCGCCCGGACATTTACGGCAAAATCGGCAACGCCGGCGTGAGCGTGCCTTCGCTCGACGATTGCAAACGCCTGTACTCCGGCTTCGATTTAATCGCCCCGAGCACGAGCGTGAGCATGACCATCAACGGGCCCGCGCCGATGCTGCTCGCGTTTTTTTTCAACACGGCGATCGACCAGCAGGTCGAACGGCATCTGCGAGAAACCGGCCAGATGGAAAGCGCCCGCGCGAAGATCCGTTCGTTTTACGAAGCGAAAGGTCTTATGGTTCCGGTGTATCGCCGCGACCTTCCCGAGGGCCACAGCGGTTCGGGCGTGACCCTGCTCGGACTCGCGGGCGATCGTCTGGTGGACGCGGAAACTTACGACCGGATTAAGAGCGCGGTGCTCACCAGTGTGCGCGGTACGGTACAGGCCGACATTCTCAAAGAAGACCAGGCCCAGAACACCTGCATTTTTTCGACGCCCTTCGCTCTGTCCATGATGGGCGATATGCAGGAGTATTTCACGCGGACCGGGATTCGGAATTTTTATTCGGTTTCCATCTCCGGCTATCACATCGCCGAAGCGGGCGCGAATCCGATTACGCAACTGGCCTTCACCCTGGCCAACGGCTTTACGTATCTTGAGTACTACCGCGCGCGCGGCCTGAGCGTGGACGATTTCGCGCCCAATTTCAGTTTCTTTTTTTCGAACGGCATCGACGCGGAGTACGCCGTCATCGGCCGGGTGGCCCGGCGCCTCTGGGCGGTTACCCTGAAACGTCTTTACGGCGCGAACGACCGCTCGCAAAAATTGAAGTACCACATCCAGACCAGCGGCCGTTCCCTGCACGCGCGCGAAATCGATTTTAACGACATTCGCACCACGCTCCAGGCCCTGTACGCGCTGTATGACAACTGCAACTCCCTGCACACGAACGCGTTCGACGAGGCGATCACGACGCCCACGGAAGCATCCGTACGCCGGGCCCTGGCGATTCAGCTGATCATCAACAAGGAACTGGGCCTGAACCAGAATCACAATCCGATCCAGGGCGCGTACATCATCGACGAGTTGACCGATCTGGTGGAGGAGGCGGTACTCTCCGAGTTCGATCGCATCACCGAGCGCGGAGGCGTGCCCGGCGCCATGGAAACGATGTACCAGCGGGGCAGGATCCAGGAGGAATCGCTGCACTACGAACACCTCAAACACTCGGGCGAACTGCCCATCATCGGGATCAATACCTTTCTGAGCGAAAACGAAAACGCGCAGCAGACCCCGGAACTCATTCGGTCCACGGACGATGAAAAAAAAGAACAGATCACGCGTATCCAGAACCAGCACCGCGCCTTCGCGGACGAAGCGCCGCCCGCGCTGGAACGCCTCAAGGCCACGGCCCGCGCGGGGGGCAATGTGTTCGGGGAATTGATGGAAACGGTGAAAGTCGCGAGCCTGGGTCAGGTATCAGGCGCTCTGTACGAAGTCGGCGGGTCGTACCGGCGAAACATGTAACGGCCCTACACGGACGAAGACTCGCGCGCGTTGTGCAGACCGCGCAGAGCCAGACCGACCAGCAACCAGAAGGGCAGCAAGACCTCGTCGTCCTGAAAGTAACACTGGTACAGGCCGCCGAAAAACACCAGCACCGGCCCCCATTTCCAGTATTCGTACGCGAGCGTCGCGGACGGACCGAGCGCGCGATACAGGAACAGACCGATAAACAGCAGGAAGGCGATGCCCGCCGCGGGCCCCGCGATCGCCACCAGGTGCATAAAATCGTTATGCGCGTGGCCGCGTTGAATGATCTGATACGCGTACCAGAGGCGCGGTCGCTCCTGGCTGAGCCGCAGTAAGGTCGCGTCGATCTGTTCATTCCAGGCGCCTGGTCCCACGCCGATCACGGGGTGGGCCCGCACGATCTCGAGTGTTCCCTGCCAGAGAAAGGTTCGGTGGTAATCCGTGTGTTTTTCCTGCCCGGCCAGCGCCGTCATGATTCGTTCGAAGCGATCGTGAAATCGCGGCGAGAAATTCACCAGCACCGCGAAAAAAACGGCCGCCCCGGCCACGAAAGGCAGGACCCGCCAGACGCGCCAGCCCCAGTGAGTTCGTATAAAATAGTACAGAGCAAAAATAAGTGAAATTGATAATCCGAACAGGGCCGAACGACCGTTGTTGAGCAGGAGCACCAGAGTGGCGCCCACGAGCCCGGCCAGCGGAATCCCGCGCCCGGCGCACAGGGTCGCGAGCGCGGCCCGCAAACCGGCCCACCCGGTCACCGTGGTTGTCAGGAAAGGATGCAGCACGCGCAGCAAAAGGAACGGGAACACAAAACCGAGCAGCGCCGCGTACGTCAGATGCGTATTCATGAACCCGATCGGCATGTAGATATGAATCCGGGCCGCCGAATCCGCGAAGAACGTGCCCAGATGATGCTGGTAACGCGCGGCCTCGCTGCCGACCCAGCCGTACAGCATATGATACGGAAATTTACTAAGGCGAAAACGACTGAAGACGGAAACAAGCCCGCTGAGCACCAGAATCCAGGCACTGATCTCCAGCCAGCGAAACACGCGTCGTTCGCCGCGTTCGTCCGCGGTATAGGCGAATATCCAGAAGGCACCGGCCATGAGCCAGAGATCCTTGAACTCTCGCTGCAAACCACGCGCGATCATGGCCCAGGCTCCGCCGCCGTCTTTCAGAAGCGCGTTCAGAAGCAACGAAATCAATTCGAGGCCGTACATGGCGAGCGCGGCCAGAAGCACGGGCGAACGGCAGAACGGCAAACGCCACGCCGACGCGAGCGGGTCCGCGGCGCGCCGCGCGGCGCGCTCCTGGAGGATCCAGCCCGCGAGCGCGAGGAACAAACCGAGTTGCGAAAGACTGACGGAAACAGGAAACCCGAGGATTGCCAGCGCGCCGCCCCAGCCTGTCAGGCGAAAATAAAATTGCGGGTGAAGACGGGACGGTACCATGACAGGCGATTTTGCTTCTTCCCGTACCAGGTGCGATTTTTGCCGCGGTGCGCTGCGGGATTTTTGGCGACAGAATTAGCGCCCTCCGACACACCGGAAATATGTCCAGAATCTCCTCCCCGGGTCTGCTGTCCAGCCGGGAACGACTGGCGCTCGCGTTTCTCGCGGCGATTTCGATCGGACTGGGCGCGGTGTATCTGAGCCAGCGGGCCTTTCGGCGTACGGTGAATTTAACGGAGCTGTACGAACGCGTTATATTTTCGAATTCATTTTTTATCCGCCCCGACGTCGATCCCTCGCGCGTGTTTGACGGAGACCCGCGTACCGCCTGGTGGGATGATCTTAACATCGATCCAGCGCGCCCGCGCGCGCACATCAGCGGGAAATCACCGGGGCCCGTGCCGGCGGCCGGGTTGTTTTACATCCAGATGGAACTGGGCATGACCCACTTCCCGGATCGCCCGCCGCGGATCAATCCCCTGCTCGCTCTGCGAATCATGCCGGGCAACCAGGCGGACGCGGCCAGTTTTCGCGCCTACGCGCGACCGCGCCGCGTGCATCTGCACATCTTTTACCAGGCTGTCGTCGATTTTGATCGTGAGTACCGTTTCCCCGGCGCGCCCGTGGCCATCGCCTCGAAGACCGTCGATCTGGCGGACAGCATGGGCGAGCAGATTATTCCGGTCGATTTTCTGCCACCCGTGCCGGCTTCCCCCGGCTTCCCGCGCGATATCGCGCTGGTCTGGTTGCGCATGGAAATCGAATCGTTTTACCCGGGGGACCGCTTCGTGAACCGGGTGGCCGTTTCAGAACTCGATTTTGACGAAAAATTCCCCACGCACCCGGACCAGGCACACCGGCGCGGTCGTGGAGCGAACCGATAATTAGTACTACAACGGGACGCAGATATTTTACCACCGGGACACGGGGGGCACAGGGAGCACCCTTCATTCAGCGAATTTCAGCTTTCCGGAACGTTCTGGAATCCTAAACGGAGCCTTTACTCTCCGTGGTCCCCGTGATAAGTATTTCTCGGAAATTGTTATCTACCGTTGTAGTATTAAATAATCGTTGAACCAGGACGAGTTGGACGCCAGACCCATGATCGAAAAACTCCGCGTTTATCTCCAGCCCGCCGGGCGCAAAATCCTCTGGAACCAGGCACGTTCGTTCTGGCAGAGTTTTTTGAAAATATTTCGCCATACGATTTTTTACAAATGGGGTCTGGTCGTCTACCGCGTCGCGAAAGCCGCGTACATCAAATTCCAGGACGACGACGGGTTCACGCGCGCCAGCACCATCGCCTATTCGGTGGTCATGTCGATCATCCCCCTGCTCACGGTTCTGGTGAAATACGCGGAAGTGGACCAGGATTTAATCCGCGCGAATATCGCGCGCTTCATGGTCGCGTACGGAATTACGGATACCACCGAGGTCCTGGCCATCCTCGACGAAATCCTGGGTCGGGCCAACGAGATCGCGGGCATCGGCCTGACCGTCATGATCTTCACCGCGGCGAATTTACTGCGGCATCTGGAAGACACGTTCAATAAAATTTTCAAGGCCCAGGCCGGACGACCGTACCTCTACCGGTTCGCGATTTACATCGCCTCCATCGTCGTCCTGCCCGGCATCCTGATCCTGACCGGGGGTACGTTTCAGTATTTTCTGAACAAACTCAATCCGCCGGATCTGATCTCGATGGCCCGGCTGGAAGGTTCCACCTGGATCATCGGCACCGACGGGTACCTCCGCCGGCAGTCCGGTGAAACGATCGACATTATCGATCTCGCGCTCAAGGTCGATCAACGCGCGCCGTACCGGAATATTTACTTCGATTTTAACACGGGCAAATCGGGTTACATCTGGGATATCTCGCGCAACCCCGCCCCCCCGGAAAAAATCAGCGCAGAGGATTTTCAGGGCCTCGTGAAAATCGCCTCCCGGGACCAATCGTTGTTTATTATTTCTCGCACGGGAGTTTTGTTTTTTTCGAATGACGCGGGGGTGACCTGGCGTTACAATAAATTCGCGTTCAAACAGGACACGCAGGATCGTGTCCCGATTTTCGAGGACATGGCCGCGCTGGGGGACGGCAAGGTTCTGATTTTATTTTCAATCGGAACGGTGTACCATGTCATTCGCGGGGGAGAACACGCCTGGACTTTGAGTGAAGTCGATAAAGTATACAGCCATATTTTCCCCATGGAGGAAATCCATGATGCCCGGGGTATTTTCCAGCCCGGTATTTACATGGTCGGCAGCGGTCGGTATCTGTTCTCACCGGACGAAGGTCTGTCCTGGGTCGGCCCGTTCGTCGAAAAATTCGGCCACCGCAGCGAAAATATCAACGCGATGGCCTACGACGGCCAGGGGGACGTTTTTTTCGGCGGCAGTGACGGCTCGGTCTGGATCCATCGCCAGGATAAAACCGACTTCGCCGAAATCTGGTCCAGCCGCGGCCAGCACGTAACCGGCATGGCCATGCTTCCGGACGGCACCGGGTTCCTGTACGGCACCGACGCCCTGTTTCGTTTCACGATGGACGGCGGACGCACCTGGCTGCTCGCTTCGTCCGGACCGGTGCGCAAGCGGACTTTTTTCGCCCACTTGATCAATCCCGACGGGACGGTGTTACTCAGCGGGGAAAACGAAAGCCTGCTTTTGCTCGATAAACCGACCCTGTCCGATCAGCGCGGCGAAAACGGTCTCCCGATGGTGGACGTCGAGCAGCGCGAACTCAGCCAGTTTCCGGAAGCGAAATCGGCCTTTCTCAAAGTTCTGCTTTACATTTTGTTGTACCTCATCGTGCTCTCGTTGTTTTTTTTATTGTATAAGTTTTTGCCAAACGTCCGCGTACGCTGGGGCGCCGCCCTGATCGCCGGCTTCGTGACTTCGATGGCATTGCTCATCTTCGGTTTTTCGTTTCGAACCTGGATCACCGGTTTCGCGAACACGGGTTATATCTACGGCGTGTGGGCCATCGTTCCGGTGGGTATGATCGTCATTCTGACTTCGGCTCAGATTACGATCTTCGGGCTCGAGATCGCGTACGTGCTCCAGCACCCGCACCTGTATCGCTGGGGCGTATGGGGCGGACACCAGGACCGGGACGACGAATTGCTCTGGAACGCGGTAACGCTCACCACCCTGGTGTACCGCACGATTTACGCGGAAAATCATCCGCTCACAAACGAACTGGCGCTGCCCTATTTTAATAACGATCCGACGACCGTGGAAACCGTGCGCGAACGTCTGCTCGACAAACATCTCTTCGCGTACGATTCGGATACCCAGGAATTTTTTCCGGTGCGTCCGCCCAACGAAATCCGTATCAAAGACATTTACATCGCGGTCTTTCGCGACGCGCTCAAGGTTCCCGTGCACGATCGTACCGATAACCTCCAGGCGTTCAAAGGCCGACTGCTGCACATCACGAAAACCCTGGTCCAGAGCCTGGAAAAAAGCGCGGGCGACGCGACGATCCTCGATCTGCTCCAGACCTTCGACGCCCCGAAAAATCCTCAATTCGGGCGTTCGCGCAAAGGCGCGAAAGTCGCCGCGAAAGGCCCCGCGATGGTCCCGGAAAAAACGGTGCAAAATCCGGTTCAGCGACCCCGAACGAAAATTCCGCCGCAGTAACACAACCGATTCAAATTTTTTTGTCTACGGGGAACACGGGGGACACCGGAGTCAGAGGGAGTCACAAAGCTCCCGTGAATTTTCCTTGCCTGTACGTGTCAGCGTTCGCGAGTATCCCCCATGGCAGTATTTTCCGCACCGGAATTCTTAGAATTGGCTCCCGGAGCCGCACCTTCCACCGCGAACCTGACCTCCCCCTCGTACGGTCGTTACCTGGAGGATTTCAACGAAGGTGACATTTTTTTTCACCCCCGCGCGTTCACCGTGGATCGGAGCTTCGCGCAGGAGTTCGCCACCGTGTTTCACGACGCCTGTCCGCTGTTCCTGTCCGCGGAGTACGCGCGCGCGCACGGCTTTCGTGATCTGCTGGTTCCGGCCCTGCAGGTATTCAACATCGTGCTTTCGCTCGGCGTGCAGAACAACTCCGAAAAGGCGATGGCGAATCTCGGGTATTATAAAGTAATTTTTCTGGAACCCGTGTATCCGGGTGATACGCTCACGGCGCGTTCGCGCGTGCTTTCGCGCAAGGAGCGCGGGGCGGGCAAACCGGGCATCGTGCATGTACGCACCCTCGGCCTGAACCAGCACGGCCAGGCGGTTTTACAGTACGAACGTAAAATCATGATCCCGCCGCGTCCGGCCGGGGCCGCTCCCGGGCGCCCGGCCAGCGGGGGCGATTTTCCGGAGATCGCCAGTCCGAACATCGCGCTGCCGGATTTGAACGTCCCGGCCAGCGTTCGTCCTCTGACGGGGACGAACACGTACTTTGAAGATTTTTCGGAAGGCCAGATCATCGTTCACGGCAATATGCGGACCATCACGGATGAACACGTGCCCTGGACGTATCGCATGGGCAATACACATCCCCTGCACTACGATCGACTGTACTCAACCGGACTTTCCGGGCCCATGAGTGGCGAACCGATCGTGTACGGCGGCCTGGTCTTCGGCTGGCTCGTGGGCCTTGCCAGTCGCGATACGACCGAAAACATGGTCTGGGACCTGGGGTACCACGAAGGGTACCATACGCAACCGGCGATTTCGGGCGATACGGTCGGCGCGATCTCGCGTATTCTAAAAAAAACGGAAGGGCCGGTACCGGGCACGGGCATCGTCCAGATTCAACTCATCGGCGTGAAGAACATGCGCACAGCCGAGGCGATGAAAGAATTCGGCACGGACCTTTTTATCAAAGAGAACGATAAAAAAGATCTGGGCAAAGAAAAAATCTCCGCGAAAATTTTCGAAATCGAACGCAGAGTATTGTTGAAAAAACGCGGCTGAGACGCCGACTGGGGGCGCGCGTTATGAACGGAATCCGAAAAGTCATCGTCGTCGGCGCCGGGGTTTCCGGTCTGCGTACGGCCGCCCTCCTTGAGGGCGCGGGCCGCGAGGTGATCGTCCTGGAAGCCCGCGAGCGCGTCGGCGGGCGGACGTTCAGCACGGATTTCGAGGGCGAACGCGTCGATCTGGGCGGCCAGTGGGTGGGCCCGGGTCAGACGCGCGTGCTGCGCCTGATCAAGGAACTCGGCCTCGAAACCTTTCCCCAGTACGATCGCGGTCGCAAACGTCAGTTTCTGGGCGGCCAGTACGGAACCTATTCCGGATTGATTCCGAAGATCGGCATCCTGCCCGCGCTCGACGCGGGCCGTGCGCTTTTACGCCTGGGGCTGGACGCCCGCGGCATTCCGCGCGGCGAACCCTGGCTCGCGCGCAACGCCGCCGCCCTGGACAAGGATTCGCTGAACGACTGGATGGACAGGCGCGTCAGTACGCCCGCGGCGCGGGACGTCATCCGCGTCGCGGCGCGGATGTTATTCTGCGCGGACCCCGAGGAACTCAGCGCGCTCTACGCCCTGCATTATATCCGCGCCGGCGGCGGAGCGATTCGCCTGACTTCGATTCGCCACGGGGCCCAGGAACGGCGCGTCATCGGCGGCGTCAGCGTGCGCACGGGCGCCGGTGATTTTGAAGGCGCGGCCTGCGTGCTTGCCCTGCCGCCCGCCATGATCGATCGGATTGGGTTCACACCAGGCCTTCCGGAACAGCGTGGCGCACTCAACGCGCGCATGCCCATGGGTTCGGCCATCAAATGTATCGTCAGCTACGACACGCCCTTCTGGCGCGAAGCCGGACTGTCCGGCGAAGCGGTCGCCGACGCGGGCCCGCTGTCCGGCGTTTTTGACGAATGCGACGCGCACGGCAGGCAGGCGGCCCTGGTCGGCTTTGTGGTCGCCGATGAGGCGAAACGCCTGTCGCTCCTGAGCGCCGACGAACGCAAACGCATTATAATAGAAGCACTGGCGAAATTTTTCGGCGAACGCGCGCTCGCGTACCGCGGTTATATCGAACGCGACTGGACCCGGGAGGAGTTCAGCGCCGGCTGTTACGTGGGCCTGGCCCCGCCCGGCCTGCTATCCGCCAGCGGCGCTGCCCTGCGCGCGAACATCGGGCCTTTGTTTTTCGCGGGCACGGAAACGGCCGCCGCGTCGCCGGGTTACATTGAAGGCGCGCTGGAAGCGGCCGAACGTGTCGCGCGGGAAATCGTTCGGTAAAAATTTTTTTCGACCCCGCCGGACTTATTGCGCAATATTTGTATTTTTTTAACTTTTCGCGTCTTTTTTGATCAATTTCTCGCTGACCCCCCGGTTGTCCCGGTATACTCTGGACCCCTGCGCCAGAGGGGCAACAAACATGCGTACTTTCAAAAATCGAAAATTTTTTCGCGCGGGCCTGAGCCTCGGCGCGGGGGCGGGTCTCGGGCTGGTCTGCACCCTGTTCTCAGCCCTGCTGCTCGCGGATGTTTTGCACCGGTTTCAACAGGGTGACCTTGTTTCAGCGGGTCAGATCAACGAAAACTTCGCGGAAATGGACGCTGCCATCGAACTTGTGAACACACAACGCCTGGCGCCCATTGGCAGCATCGTGGCCTGGCACAAGAGCATCAGCGGGGCGCCGGCCATACCGGCGGGCTGGGTGGAATGCAACGGGGGCACGGTGAACGATTCGGAGTCGCCACTGCACAACCAGGCCATTCCCAATTTGAACGCCCCGGCTTTCGCATGGAACACGGGCGGGAGTTTTTTACGAGGCAGCAGTACTTCGGGGGCGTTTGAGGCGGACGGTTTCCAGGGCCATACGCACTATGACCCGGGTCATACCCATGGATACAATGATCAAACGGCGGAATCGGCCGGATTCGCAGCAACCGGAATCGCCCAGGGCTGGGGAGGCTCATTCCGGATGGATTCCTGGCGCGGGACCGGGTCATCAGGGACCGGCATTGCGTACCCGACCGATAACGGATACGGGAATCCGCGCTATCAGATTACAGAAACCCGCCCGGTCAATATGCAGGTCGTCTGGATCATGCGCATCAAATGATTTGAATCGAACACACCGACGCGTACGCGAAACATGTCGCAAGGCAACCCCGCGCCAGGGGGCGACGCCCGTCCCACCGGGCGGAGCACCCGACGGTCCCGCCATTCGCAAATGGCCCGGGCGGGACCGGGGCGCCCGGAACCCTGATCTGAAAATCAAAAAAATGCGGGGTTGACAAATCGCGGGGGCCGTAGAGTTTTCGGGCCCATATGGAAGGCAAGGTTCTCCTCGATATTTTTCTCCCGGTCGCGCTCGGGATCATCATGCTCGGTCTGGGGCTCACGCTCACCGTGGGCGATTTTAAACGTGTCGTCGTTTTTCCGCGCGCGGTGCTGGTGGGCCTTGGCTGCCAGATGTTCCTTCTACCGGTAATCTGTTTTTTCGTGGCGAAGGGTTTCGGTCTGACGGGCGCCATGGCCGTCGGCCTCATGCTGCTCGCGGCCTCGCCGGGCGGGGCCACGGCCAATCTCTACTCGCACCTCGCGAAGGGCGACGTGGCGCTCAACATCACGCTGACCGCGGTCAACAGCGTGCTCACGCTGCTCACTCTGCCGCTCATCGTGAATTTTTCGATCGGCTATTTCATGGGCGCGGAAGGCAACCTGACGCTGCAGTTCAAGAAAGTGGTCGAGGTCTTCGCGATCGTCCTGATCCCCGTTTCCATCGGCATGTTCATTCGCAGTCGTTCGGTCTCGGTCGCGAACAAATTGGACAAACCGGTCAAGATTCTTTCGGCGATCTTTCTGATCATCATCATCGTGGGCGCGGTCGCGAATAACCGCGAAATCGTCGTCAGGTATTTCGGCGAAGTCGGCCTGGCGGCCCTGACGTTCAATCTGCTCAGCATGGGCATGGGGTTTTTCCTGCCCCTGCTCGCGAAGGTCAGGCGCAAGCAGGCCATCGCCATCGGGATGGAGATCGGCATCCACAACGGAACCCTGGCGATTTACATCGCGAATAACGCGTTGCAGAACGAGCCGATGTCGTTTCCGCCGGCCATCTACTCCCTGATCATGTTCTTCACCGCCGCGGCCTTTGGTTTTATGGTCAGCCGCAAACACGGCGACGACGCGGCCACGGCCTGAGGTCGAATATTTTTTTACGACGAATTGCACGGAGCGGAACTGGGTCCCCCTCATGGACTAATGACAATTATCAGCACGACGGGATAACCAATCTCCCTGGCCTCAAACGCGTTCCGGGGTAGAATCCGCCCATGAAAGCTGTCATCATTGGTTCGGGTGTTTCCGGTTTGACGGCCGCGCTCTATCTGGCGCGGGCGGGGTGGGAAGTGCGGATCTTCGAACAGTTCGAAGCCGCGGGCGGGGTGACCGCCGGTTTCTCTCGCAACGGTTTTCAATGGGACCTCGGCCAGTTGATCGTGGAAGGTTTCGGCCCTGGCGATCAGGTCGGCCTCATCCTCTCCGAGCTGGGCCTGGACCGGGCGATCGATCTGGTTCCCGCCGACCGTGTGTATCGTTTTCCTGATTTCCAGGTCGCGCCGGAGCCGGAATTTCGCGGTGCGTTCTGGCGCCGGGACTTTTTAAAAAAACTGTTCCCCGAAGACAGCGCGGGCCTCGATCGTTATTACCGCCTGTACACGCGCATGGTGGAAATTTTTTCGCTGGCCAGGGACCTGGAGCGGGCCCGGTTTCCGCGGTCGCTGTTCAAAAAAATCCGGCTGTACACGAAGCTACTGCCCATCCTGCCGATGGCGAAAAAAAACGCGGCCGAGGTAGCCGCGAAATATTTTTCCAACCCCCGGCTGCGCGCGGTGTTTCTTTCGATCCTCGCGGATTTCGTCGTATTGCCCACCGAGTTTCCCGGAGCGGGGATTCCCGCAGTCAATCCCGAGCCCGCGTTCGATCGCCGCGTGCCACGTAAGATTTCGGCCACCGGTTTTCAACCGGCGTATCATTTCATCCGCGGCGGGACCCGCGCGCTGGTGGACGCGTTCCTGACGGCGATTCAGGCGCATGGCGGTTCGATCGTGACCGGGGTATCGATCGATAAAATTGAAATCGAAGGTTCGCGCGCGATCGGCGTGCGCCACGGCGGATTTCTGGAACGGGCGGACGTCGTCATCGCGACCGGTTCCGCGCGTGAGACCTTCACGAATCTCGTGGACGCTTCGTATTTGAAAGAGGATTTTTTACGCACGGTGCGCGAGCTGCCGCTGATGGAGTCGGTCCTGTTGCTGGAACTCGCGGTTGACTTCGATCCGGTCCCGCTGATGGGTCATCCCGTCGTATATTATTATCAGAACTATGACTTCGAAGGCGCGATCGCGCGCCTCAAAAGCGGCGAGTACCACGAGGGCCGGGATGGTTTCGTCATGTGCGTGCCTTCGGCCTTTTCGCCGGAACTGGCTCCGCCCGGTTGCGCCGCGGTGACCCTGTACACGGTCGCGCCCAATCAGTTGCGCCAGGGAACCTGGGGAACCCGCCGCGCGGAACTGGCCGACAAACTCGTGGCGCAGGCTGAACAGTACGTGCCCGGTCTGCGATCTCACATCATCGATCGGGAAATTTTTACGCCCGAAGACTATCGCCGGCGCGTTCAAGTGGCCCACCATTCGTTCGGCGGACTTTCACCGGTGATGGGTAAATCAGGCATCCCGCATAAGACACCCGTCGCCGGCCTCTGGTACGCGGGCGCGCAATCGCAAAGCGGTGCGGGGATGAACAATGTGATCGCCGGCGGCTGGCGCGTGGCGCGCGAAATTTTGAAAACGAAAAATCGCCCCCGCGGCTGAACGCGCCACGGGGGAACGCGCCACGGGGGAACGAAATCAGATCACGAGATAGCGGGCCCGGATCGTGGCTTCGTCCAGTTCGACGACGCTTTTGTTGACGGTTTCTTTTAGAATTTTTTGCAAAGCCGGGCTGAGATGCTGGCGGATGGCTCCGAGCAGGGCCGGTCCGGCTACGATGATCAGTGCCTGGAAGGACCCCGCCTGGTAATCAGTCTGGAGCCGCGCGGATAACTCCCGCGCGAACTTATCCACCTCCGCGTGGTGGGTCTCCTCACCGGGCGTCATGCCGTGGCGACCTTTCCCCTGTTTATCGAAGGTGGTCCCCGGACGATCGGAATGTTGCTCCTGGTCCAGCAATCCCCCCGCCGCGTGGACAAGGTCGGCCACTTCTTGCAGGGGCTTCGAAGGATTCTCCATCGCGAAAATTCTGGCGCGAGTATGGTCCGCCACAAGCACCCACGATTGTTTCATTCAAGCATGATAGTGCATTCCCGGCGCGGCCACTATGATCTGCCTCGCACCCGGGGTATGAGGTGCATCAGTCCCGCATCAGGATCGGGGGAAATGCGTCGATTTCAACCGCGCCAGCGATAGAGCCGGAAGGCGCAGCCTTGAGGCGATAGCGCGGTCCGCGCGCGAGCGCGGAGGCGCCCCGATTGTTCAGGGATCCTGTTAGAGCCAGAGGGGCATATCGCGAGAGGCGATCCGGAGGGTTTCTTCATAGTCGCGGTAGTTTTTTTCAAAACGTTCCACGAGTTCCCAGAATGCCTTAGAATGGTTCATCTGCACGGTGTGGCAGAGTTCATGGACCATGACATACTCGACCACCTGAGGTGGCAGAAACAGAAGTTTATAGTTCAGGCTGATGGTACCCATGCTGGAACAGGATGCCCAGCGAGTTTTCTGGCCGCGGATGGCTGCCCGTTTATACAGCAGCCCCGTGCGCTTGCTGACCCGCTCCAGGCGGGGCACGAGCAACTCCAGGGCCATATCACTCAGCCATTTCCGGAATGCGATCCGGGATTGTTCCGTATCACGGGTGGGGCCGGTGACCATCAGGCCATTGCCGGGCTGTTCTTCAATCTTCACGATCTCCGAGCGGGTCCCGCGATAATTCACGGTAAAATTGCGATCAATGGCCAGAAGCTGGATTTCACGAGGCAGAGAGAAAAGATTACGTTTTTTGAGTTCGTTCCGCTGACGGTTGATCCGTTTGCGGGTGGATTCAATCCAGGGCCGCCCTTCCCGCAGCATTTCATTGATATGCTTCTGTTTGAGCGGTTTATTGTGGGGAATAATGACTTCCAGACCGTTTTGAACGGTAAACTTGAGGCTGTAGTACTTTGCCTTCTTGCTGATTAGAACCTTGTATTCCGGAAGATCAGCAGGTACCGCTTTTTTCTTTTTACGTTTCATTCGAAAAAGACAGGAAAGGTATAAGATAAAATCAAAACGTACGTTTACAGGAAAAATATCGGCTGAAATTCCGCATAGAAAAATTTCTCATTCCTGTTTTGATTGATCAATTTTTTTTTATACGGCTCCAGTCATAAAGAAAATTCCTGACATTGCCATAAAAAATTTTTTCGATTATTACCCTGCTTACATTCCGTTTTCTCAATAAAACAGCGAGGTCCGACAAATTTTGCGGTTTTTTTAGGCCGTCCGGTAAATTTATGAGCCCATCGAAGTCGGAACCGAGCGCCACACGGTCAGGACCGCTAACTGCGTGAATATGAAGGATATGATCGGCCACATCGTTCAATGTGGCCTTTTCCGAACAGGTCAGGTAACGAGAATGGAAGTTAACCCCGACCAGACCGCCGGTTTTTTTAACAAGTTTAAGGATTTCATCACTCACATTACGTGGATCAGCGCAAAGTGTCCTGGCGGATGAGTGGGAAAAGAACAGCGGCATGCGGCCCCCGGTCAGATTGTATAGATCAAACACAGTTTGATCGGACGCATGTGATAGATCGACCACAAAGCCGCGCTCAATCAAAAGTCGTACCAGGACGCGGCCTTTTTTTGTCAGTCCCTTTCGAGCTTGCGTGGCAGTACCGGCGTACTCATTGTCATTGCTCCACACAAGGCCGATCGTAACGACCCCCTGCTCTTTCAGATAGTCCAGAGTTTCCTCAAGTTCTTTGACCGACGGTTCCCCTGGACCTCTGCTCAGTAAAAATGCGCCTTCCACGCCCATCAACAGCGAAGGTTGTCCTGAACCGATCAGAGCAGGATCGCCCGAGACAGGCAGACCGGTTTGTTTCAGATCTTTGATGGCGAGCTTTAAATAATCGAAGTGACTGATCGAATTCAAAAAACGTACCTGTCCGGGACTGAGCCCCCAGGGTTTCCCGCCGCGGATGGGGAGCGGTGGTCGCCAGAGCGAAAAAAAAGAATTGGACCGTCCGTAACTGGTCGCGCACAATTGAACCCGGGCGCACTCCTTCCAGGGAATGCCCCGCGCCGTAAGAAAAAAAGAACGATCGTTGTGCAAATCGGCGTACACCGGATCGGATGCGAACTCTTCCCAGGTCCAGGGAGGCGGCGCGGGACGCGCCTGATCGGGCGCTGGCGCCGGGGCGCAGACACCGAACGGGAACAAAAAAAGAAAGGCGGTGAGGGTGGTTATGCGACGTTGTTTCATAGTATGAGCGGACCGAACAGGGATTTGCGGAACCTTTTATTTCCGGAACGGCAGCAGATCGTTCGCAGCGACTATCTGGCCGATATCCGGGAGACCATCAAACCAATTTTACCCTGGGGCGGGGTAATCGCCCTCGTGGCCTGGGTGCCATTTTTATTCGTCGATCCCCTGCTCTTCCCGGCCCGCAGCCGCGAATTAATGGTTTTACGCCTGGCCCTCTCCGCGGCGGGCGTCCTGATGCTGATCGGTTCGCGCGTGCCGGTTCTGCGCGACCGTTCGCTCTGGCTGGCGAATTTCGCGATTTTTCTGCTCTTGATTCTCACGCCCACCATTTCCAATTTAGTCGGCAACGATCCGCGTTACCTGTCGGGGTACCTGTTGGCCTTCGTGGTCGTGGCCCTGTTTCCTGTCCCCTACGCGCATGCGCTGGCGATGATCTGTTTTTCCATCGTGTATTATTTCGTCACCGCGCGCTGGCTCGATCCGGATCTGGTCAGCCCGCGGAATTATTATTCGCTTTCGAACGTATCGATCGCGTTCGGCATCACCGCCCTGATGCTGTACATCAACGAACGCCAGCGTATGCAACGCTGGCTTCAGAAGGTGAACCTGGAGACGACCCGCGCGCAGTTGAAGGCGCGCAACGAAGCCATGGAGTTCGATCTCAAACTCGCGTCCGCCGTGCAGCGGAACCTCCTGCCCGCGGCGTTTCCGCGCGGCGAGTTCGTGGAGATCGACGGGCTCTTCGTGGCGATGGAACAGGTCGGCGGCGATTTTTACGAAGTCCGCGATCTGAACGCGACCGGACAGGCGGAGGATCGGGGCCGCATCATGATTCTGATCGCCGACGTGAGCGGACACGGGGTTTCGGCCGCGATGGTGGCGGGCATGACGCGCATGAGTTTTTTGCACGCGCTGGACGCCGGGCAGCGCGACCCGGGTGAAATTCTGCAATTTATAAATCGCGATCTCATCCAGACCCTGCTCGATGAACAATTTTTAACCGCGTTTCTGGGCGTCCTGGAAACCGAGTCGGGCCAGTTTCGTTTCGCGAACGCCTGCCACCGCCCGGTCGTGTGGGCCCACGCGGACGGGCGCGCCGAGGAGCTGGACGCGGAAGGTATGATGATCGGCATGTTTCCGGAAATCGAGCTGACCGTGCGCGAGGTTCGCCTGGAAGCGGAGAGCGTGCTTCTGTTTTACACGGACGGGATCGTGGAGACGAAAAACATCGGCCGCGCGGAGTTCGGCGTGGAAAAATTGGCCGCCTTTCTGACCCAGAACCGCACGCGCAGCGCGACCGCGATTCTGGAAACCCTCAAACGCGCGCTGGACGAATTCGCGCCCGACGTGCCGCGCGAAGACGATCTGACGATGCTCGTGCTGCGTTACCGGCCTAACCCGGATTATGCACGAAATTCTCCATGAATTTTTATGCTCAAGGAAAACCGCCATTCAAGGCGGTTTTCATCATTCCTCAGTGGCACCGGATTTTTTGCATGAAACAGTGTGTTGCCCCCACAGG
>CAZVZS010000047.1:24905-40171 GCA_964631535.1 uncultured Leptospiraceae bacterium | reverse complement strand
GGGCTACCTCCTGTAGCCCCGAGCCCATCTCAAAACAGGTTTTGAGATGGGCTCTAAAAACGACCCGGTCGGTTTTTTCTGTGGCTGTCCCGGGCCGCCGGCTGTAAGATGGATGTGCTGGCTTCAAGCCGGTCCTGAAACCCGGATCGGCGCTTAACCGGCCATCCGCCTGTCTATGATAACCTACCGATACGGACCGTACGAACCCGAAGAGCAGGGCAACTGGAACCTTGACCGGCTGATGGGCGTACTGTCGGAAATGGTCATGAAATACAACCTTCAGCTGGACGAGGCTCTGCGCATGCTGATTGATCGGGGCCTGCCGGTGAACATGTTCATCCGCGAAGGCGGGATGGAAGATTTGATCGGACGGTTCCGGGAGCAAATCCAGGCACAGCGGGATGAGTTACTCAATCAATTTCATCTGAAAGACGCGCTCAAGGAAGTTGAAAAATCCCGGGACCGAAACCTCGGTCCACTCCGCAAGGGTTTCAAAAAGAAACCGGAGATGTTAGAGAGCCTGGAGGAGGCTGTGTCCGGATCTTCCCTGGACCGTCTGTTCCGTTTGAAGTGGAGTTTGAGTGGGGACCGTTCCATGCGGCCGCTGCAGTCGCACCTTGAAAAACTCCAGGAAGACATTGAGGACGAGGACACGATCAGAACGGGAGATCAGAAGTATAAGTTCAGGGGAAAACAGGCCCTGGACCGCGCGCACGCGCTGACCGTGCTCAAGAACCTTGAAGAACTGGAAAATTTATTGGCTTCGCTGGCTGAGGCCCAGGAGAACGGGGACTTTTTTAATTTTAATCTGGAGAATCTCGCGCGCTACCTGGGGCCCGAATCGTACCAGGAGTTTCTGGAGAAACGCGAGGAGATTTTCCAGAAACTGCGCCAGCTTCTGGAAAACAACGGGATGGTCGTCCAGAACGAGGAAACCGGCGGCCTGAACCTGTCGCCCGCGGCCATTCGCAAAATCGGCAAGCAGGCTCTGCTTGAGATTTTCAGTACACTGCGCCCGGATTCCGCCGGCGGCATGCACCAGACGAATGAGGCCGGCGAAAGTGACAACCTGACCACGCGGACACGCGCGCTGGAATTTGGGGACCCCATCGCGAACATGGACCTCCCGGCCAGTATGATCAACGCGATCATACGCACCGGCCAGGGTCGGCCCGGTTTTCGCGACGTGGAAGTGTTCGAACCGCGAGGCACGGCCAAAAGCGCCACGGTCGTGTTGCTGGATATGTCGGGCAGTATGCTGCGCGCGAATCGGTTTTATCACGCCAAACAAATGGTGCTCGCGCTCGACTCGCTCATCCGCGAGGAATACCGCGATGAACGCATGATGGTCGTGGGGTTCGGCACGCTCGCGAAGTTTTACACGCCGGCGGAAATCCCCGCCCTGCAACCCTTCGCGGTGACCATGTTCGATCCCCACATCCGCCTGCGCTTCGATTTATCCGATGAAAAAACTCGCACGCGCCAGTACATTCCCGAATATTTCACGAATCTACAGCGTGGCCTGCAACTGGGCCGGACCCTGCTCGGAAGTGGCGAGACTCGCAACAAACAGATTATCCTCGTAACCGATGGGGTGCCGACCGCGCATTTTGAGGGACCGACCCTGCACATCAACTATCCGCCTTCGCCGGGCGATTTTGAATGGGCCCTGCGCGAGGTGCGCGAATGCACGGACAACAACATCGTCATTAATACGTTTTTATTGACCTCTGACTGGGAGATGTCCTACTTCGGGGAGGAGTCGTTCATCACACGCTTCGCGCGCGAATCGATGGGGCGGATCTTTTATCCGCATCCGACCGAGCTGAATCGTATGATCCTGGTCGATTTTATCCAGAATAAAAAAACGTTGATCAACACCTGAAACCGTTCCACCATCATTTTTTTCGGAGAGTCGTATGCGTTTTCCTCTGCGGGCGTCCGCATTATTCGCGGAATTCCAGAACCAGGGCGTTCTGGTCGCCATGGCCGGGCCAGACCTTGCCATCACCGGCATCGCCGCCAGGCAGTCGTGCGGTCCTGGGGATCTCGTGTTCGTCGATCAAACCGGCGACCTGACCGAAACCATCGCGCGCGGTCCGGCCGCCGTGGTCGTTTCCGCCGCGGGCGCGCGCGAGCTGGCCGCCGTCCAGGCGCAACCGGCGTTCACGGTCCTGACCGCGGCCCACACCGGACTGGCCCACGCTCTGATTCGCCAGAAGTATCATGCTCGAGATCCACGCGAAAATGACTTCCAGAACCGGCACCCGGCGGCCGTCGTGCACGCGACGGCTCTGGTCGCCCCGGACGCCGTCATCGGGCCGCGGGCCGTCATCGGCGCGCGCGCGCGCATCGGCGCGGGCAGCGTGGTACTCGCGGGCGCTGTCATCGAGGACGGGGTCGAACTGGGAGCGGACTGCGTGATTCATCCGAACGCGGTCATCGGCTACGATTGTCGCCTGGGCGACCGGGTGATCGTCAAAGCGGGGGCGGTGATCGGCTCGGAAGGATACGGCTTCGTCCAGGACGAGCGCGGTCGTTCGTTCCGCGTGCCGCAAACCGGACGCGTGGTAATTGAGGACGACGTGGAAATCGGCGCGAACAATTGTATCGACCGGGCGACTTACGACGAAACCCGCATCGGGCGCGGCACCAAGCTCGACAATCTCTGTCACATCGCCCACAATGTGCGGGTGGGCGAGGACTGCCTGTTGACGGCGGGCCTGGTCGTGGCCGGCTCGACCCGGATCGGGAACCGGGTCATCGCCTCCGGTCAGACTGGAATCCTGGATCACCTGAAGATCGCCGATGGCGTGGTGCTGCTGCACCGGGCCGCGGTTCTGGAGGATATCGACGAGCCGGGCATGTACGCGGGAAATCCAGCCATGCCCCTGCAGCCCTACATGAAAAATATGGCGATCTTTCGGAATTTGAACGATTTGCGCAAAAAAGTCGCGGCGCTGGAAAAAATTCGAAAAACAGATGTATAAACAGGCAGGGATTTTTATTCATATATAACCCATGGGAATTATAGGAAAAGTTCTGGACAGGTGGGGCAGGGGGAAAAAATTCGTGTTTTTGACTGGTCGGATTCCGACCTGGGGAAAATAGCGATCTATATTTTCCCCTTGAAGGAAGGAGCAACAGTATGCCCTATATTATTACCGAACCATGTGTCGGAACCTGTGATACCGCCTGCGTGGACGTCTGCCCCGTCGATTGTATTCATCCCAAAAAAGAAGACTGGGCCGGCAAAGGTTACGATCCGAACAACCTGGCCGGCAAACAGCTTTATATTGATCCCGAAGAGTGTATCGATTGCGGCGCCTGCGAACCGGTCTGCCCGGTGGAAGCGATTTTCGCCGAGGACGAGGTTCCCGAAAATCAGAAACAATTTATCAAAATCAATTACGATTACTTCGGCCGGACCTACAACGGGTAACGGCCGCGAATGCTATGGAGCCCATCTCAAAACAGCATGGAGGCGGTTTTGAGATGAACTCTAAGGACAGTAAACCGGTAACCAGGCCAGGTTCCTGATCCAGCGCTCAAGGAGCCCTCCATGAAAGCCAGTAAAATTCTCTGGAAACAAAACCTTTCGGGGAAGATGCCCGCGGACCTCGCGCGCGAAATCGATATCTTTGAAACTGAGATCGAACTGCGCAAACAGGGCAAGATCGATGAAAAACTTTTCGCCGAGACCAGGTTGCGACGCGGAGCGTACGGCCAGCGCTACGACAACGGCCAGCGCCATGACGGGATCCAAACGCGTAAACTCGAATTTCCCTCGGCCGGTTTGACCAAGGGCCCTGAAACCGTCTGGGACGCGCCCGGGATGATTCGTATCAAAATTCCGTACGGCGGCCTCACCCCCGAACAGATGGAAGTGATGGCGGAACTGGCGGAGGAGTATTCTGACAATATCGCCCATGTTACGACGCGCCAGGATTTTCAACTGCACTTTATTCATATTGAAGATACGCCCGCGCTCATGCGACGTCTGGCCGCGGTGGGCGTCACCACCCGCGAAGCCTGCGGCAACTCCGTGCGCAATGTGACCGCCTGTCCGATCGCGGGCGTCTGCCACGAAGAATCGTTCGACGTTACCCCGTACGCGAAAGCCCTGACCTATTTTCTGCTGGGTCATCCGGACGCGCAGGATTTCGGCCGTAAATTCAAAGTCGCCTTTTCCGGTTGTAAACACAATGCCTGCGGCCTGACCGGCCTGCACGATCTCGGTCTCATCGCCCGGACGCGTGTGGAAAACGGCGTCACGAAACGCGGCTTCGAATATTACGTGGGCGGCGGCCTCGGTTCGGTGCCACACAAAGCGGTGCTCCTGGAAGAATTCGTGGCCGAGGAAGATCTTCTGCCGCTGACCCAGGCCGTCTGTCGCGCGTTCGGTCGCCTGGGCGAAAAGAAAAATCGCCAGCGCGCGCGCATCAAGTTCCTGGTGAAAAAACTCGGTGCGGACGGTTTCCGCGCCGAAGTCGCGACGGAACGCGCGAAGCTCAAGGCTGATCCGCGCTGGACGGAATATTTACAATCGTTAAATGAAACCGACGAAGAGGCCCTGCGCGGGGCCGGGGATTTTCCCGCGCCCAATGGCGATTCCGGCCTGAACGCCTGGCTTGGTAACAACGTCTATCGCCAGCGTCAAACGGGGTATTCCACGGTCACGATTCGCCTGCCGCTGGGCGATATCACCGCGCCGCAGCTTCGCGCTCTCGCGGACATTTCGCGCAAGTATACGCGCGGCACGGCGCGCACCACGGTGGAACAGAACATAATGCTCAGGTGGGTGAGCGACGCCGATCTGCCCGCGCTCTTCGCGGACCTGGGCCGCGCGCGCCTGAACGAAACCGGCACGGGCAGCATCACCGACGTCGTCTCCTGTCCCGGAACCGATACCTGCAAGCTCGGCATTTCCGCCTCACGCGGCCTGGGCGGGGAACTCATTCGCCGTTTTCGCGAAAAAGCGCCGGATGACGCGGTCAAAGATCTGCGCATCAAAATCAGCGGTTGTTTCAACAGCTGCGGGCAGCATCACGTGGCCGACCTGGGCTTTTACGGTGTGAGCCGCAAGATCGGCACGAACAACGTCCCATTTTTTCAGGTCGTGCTCGGCGGGCAGTGGTCGGAAAACGCGGGCGCGTACGGTCTGCCCGTCGGCGCGATTCCATCCAAACGCGTTCCCGACGCTATCGACGCGATCACCGCTCGTTATAAAAAGGATCGCGAAAACGGCGAATCCTTTCAGGCCTTCATCAAACGCATCGGTAAAGCCGAAGTCAAACTGCTCGTCGACAGTTTCGCGGAAGTGCCGGCCTACCAGGTCGACCCGTCGTTTTACAGCGACTGGGGCGATCCCCGCGAGTATACCCTGGGCGACATGGGGATCGGCGAATGCGCGGGCGAAGTCGTATCGCGCATTGATTTCGATCTGGCCGCTTCCGAGCGTCTGGTGTTCGAGGCGCAGGTGCATCTGGACGCGGCGCGGTTCCAGCCCGCCGGCGAAACCGCCTTCCGGGCCATGATGACCGCCGCGCGCGGCCTCGTGCGGTATCGCCTGCCAGATGTTACCGATCAGGATGAGACCGTTGTCGGCGATTTTCGTCGCCTGTACTATGACACAGAACTATTTTTCGATAAGTACGCCGGGGCTCGTTTCGCGGAGTACATGTTTCTCGCGTACGAAAATCGCGCGCGCGCGTTTACGGAAGAAACGGCGCATCAATTGATCGAGGAAGCGGGCCTTTTCGTGGAAGCGGTGCTCGCCTGTTACGCGCGCATTGGCGCCGTTTCGGCTTCGGAACTCCCGGCCAGGATTTAAACATTGGATCTGCAACATATCAATATTAAAGTTTTCGCTTCCAGTGGAGCGAAAATCGATCTGGCGAAAGTAAACCGGGTTTTCCACGAGTGGATCCAGAACGGACCTGGCGAAGAACTCCTGATTGACGTGGCCGATTACGCGCACGTTCCGGCCGGTCCTGGTATGATGGTGATCGGCCACCACGCCAATTACAGCCTGGATTACGTGCTGGAGGAACGGCCAGGGTTATTGTACAATCGCAAGACGATCCTGTCCGGCGAGAATACTGATCGTCTGCGGGACGCCCTGCAACGCGCCTTCGCCGCGTGCGACAGGCTCGAACGCCACGCCCTGACGGCCGGGTTGCGCTTCAATCGCCAGGATTTACTCGTGGTCATCAACGACCGGGCCCTGATCGCGAACGACGAAGGCGTTTTCCAGCGCGTGAAACCCGATTTTGACGCGGTCTTCGGCGATGTCTTTGCGGACGCGCACCGGCTCGAGTTCGTCAACGGCGATCCGCGCGATCGGTTTACGGTGCGCGTGACCGCCACCCGCGAACCGGCCGTAGTGTAATCCTCGGCGCGCGGCGTCCGGAAGCTCGAAAATTCTCTTGCTTGATTTGGCTGCGGGGCGGACTATCGGAGGATGGGTCCCGCAGTTCAGATTCAGTCCTCTTCTGAAAACTCGCCCGCTGTCTCTGCGCTCCCTGCATGGGAATTCAGTTGTGAGGATAATGCGCAGACCCTCTCCCGCCTTCCGGACGCGAGCGTCCAGCTCGTTGTAACCTCCCCTCCCTACAATATTGGGAAGGTGTACGAGAAGCGAAAACCTCTCGATCAATACGTTGAAGAACAATCGCGAATTATTGGTGAATGCGTCCGTGTATTAAAGGAAGGTGGGTCTATTTGCTGGCAGGTCGGCAACCATGTGCAGTCCGGTGAGGTTTTTCCGCTTGATATCATTCTTTATTCCATTTTCAAGGAACATGGGCTCGCGCTGCGCAATCGAATAATCTGGTCGTTTGAACATGGCCTGCATTGTTCCAAACGTCTCTCGGGCCGCCATGAAACGATCCTCTGGTTTACGAAGGGCGATGATTACTTTTTCAACCTGGACGCGATTCGAATTCCCGCGAAATATCCCAATAAAAAACACTTCAAGGGGCCGAACGCGGGGAAACTATCAGGCAATCCGCTCGGAAAAAATCCAGGCGATGTCTGGAATATCCCCAATGTAAAATCGAACCACGTTGAAAAGACCGAACACCCCTGTCAGTTTCCGGTGGAACTTGTTGAACGTCTTGTGCTTGCCCTTACCAACCCCGGGGATATTGTTCTGGACCCGTATGCCGGGGTAGCTTCGGCCTTGATTGCCGCCGTTAAACACGCACGAAGGGGCCGGGGAGCTGAAATTAATAAAAAGTACCACATGATCGGGCTGGAGCGCCTGAAATCGTTTTCGAACGGTACGTTGCGCACGCGTCCGATGGGCAAACCGGTTTACGATCCAGATCTTCCTGGGGGTGGGCACAGGTGAAAATTCGGGAGACGTAAGAAGGCCGTGGGGTGCCCGCAGTGCCCCTTGTTCTTGTTGGAATTTCGCCCTGAATTGACCCCTGCCGTCCGTTTATTGCTTGCGCCGCCCCGTGGCGCCGTCCATGGTTCGTCGTGCACTCCCGCAACCCCTGGGTTGAAAATGAAATTTACGCCGCTCGGTTGATCTCGTATATCAACGAACTGTACGCGTTCGGGCGCGTGGAACTCGGTGTTTCCGGCGAAACGCTGATCGGCATCGGTCCAATCCCCCTGCTCAATCTCGTCAAACGCCAGGCCCGTCTGCAAAATCTGGAATATACGGTGCGCGATGTGAGCCAGGTGGTCAACGCGCTGCGTCAGGAAACCCTGCATCCGTGCAAGATTGATATCTGTGTATTGACGTCGCAGTGGGTAATGCTCCAGCGCCCGCCCGATATCGCCCGTTTTCTGCACCGTACGCTCGGGCGCCGGTTTCTTTCGCCGTTTCCGCGGCGTCAGCCGGTGTTATCGCTCGTGGTTCACGGCTTCGGTCGTGTGGCGCGGATTCTCACGCGCATGCTGGCGCGGTACGGCCCGGCGGGCCAGATCCGGTTGCGCGCGGTACTGAGTCGCATGGACCGCGATCCGGAGTCGCAGCTATTCCGTCGATTTCGCCTGTTGCAAAACGATTCAATTTATGGCGAATTTCGCGGGGACATCGAATTCGTGCCCGAGCGTTCCCTGCTGGTGGTCAACGGCAACGAAGTCGTTTTCGTGGGCGGTCAGCGCGTGGAAGACGCGGAGTTTCCCGTTTTCGATTCCGGCCCGGTTCTGTTCCTGGATACGACCGGTCGACGTTCGGATTCATTCCGGCTCTTCGAGGCCCTGCGTCCGCGCGGGATATCGGCCCTGGCCACGACCTTTTCCCTGCCCGAGGTCCCGCCGGTAGTGTACGGGGTAAATCATTTCGATCTGCACGAACTGAACGCCCCGGTTTTTTCGGCCGGGAGCGATCCGGCCAACGCGGTCGCTCCAGTGCTGCGTTTGTTGAACGATGAGTACGATATCGAACACGGTCACATCGAGATTGTGCGGCCCTTTACGAACGACCAGAACCTGCTGGACAATATCCACGAGTCGCCGCGCCTCGGCCGGTCGGCGCCAGGCAATCTGGTGCCTTTCGAAAGCGATCTGATCCCGGAGATCGAACGACTTCTTCCCGCCCTGGAGGGCCGTCTGACTTCCGGCTTCGTCCGCGCCCCGGTGGCGAACGGGGCTCTGGCAATTCTCCAGTTGCGACTCGAACGCTGCCCGGACGCGGCCGAGCTCAATCGCTTTTTAAAGATCGCCTGTCTGCATAGCGATCTGCGCGACCAGCTCGACTTTTCCCTGGCTCCCGATTTCGTTTCCGCGGACATTCGTGGCAATGCGCATTCCGCCGTCGTCGATTCGCCCCGCACCATGTCCCGGGGCAAACAGGCCGTACTGTACCTCTGGTACGACAACGAATACGGGTACGCGGCCCAGATCCTGCGACTCTGCCAGGAACTTTCCAATCTGTCGATTATGCAGTACAACTGAGGCTCGTAAGCGGACTCAAAGCAACTCAGCGGGCGTGGTGCTCCGATTCGCCAATTGGTTGACGTAGATCATGTTCGTCAATTTGCTTGCGGAGGAGGGGTGTCCGAGTGGTCTATGGTGGCGGTCTTGAAAACCGCTGTGCGCAAGCACCGTGGGTTCGAATCCCACCCCCTCCGGTCCTTTAACCGGGCGCAGCGCCGGACGTCTTGATCGGCGCGGGGACCGGCCTGGCCCTTTGGGCACGTTCCGTTCGACCACCCCTTTTTCAGCAGCTCGCTAATGTTCCGGGTCTATGTTTTTGGTTGACCGGTGGCCCTGCTTTCGAGATGGTTTCTGTGTCTGGCAAACGACGGGAGAGGTGCCTGAGAGGCCGAAAGGAGCAGTTTGCTAAACTGTCGTACGTTCACGCGTACCGCGGGTTCGAATCCCGCCCTCTCCGCACTGATTTATAAATCCCCATTTCGGGCCCCGTTTAAAGCTTTGCGAAATTTGCCGCCGGAGAAAAATCGTATCAAAAATCCGGCGCAGCGCCTGATTGGTGAATCCCGTGTCCGATCGAGTACGCAACATCCAGTCCCGAATGAAAAACATCCAGGGCGGGGATCAGATGGTGGCCGCTGCCGCCTATATCCCGCTTTTTGGCTGGATTTACCCGTACGTTTCCCGCAAGGAGGACGAACTCTGCCAGTTTCACGGTCGGCAGGGTATGCTCCTGAACGGCGTCATGGTGGCGATTTACTTCGTCGTCTGGTTGCTCGAAAATTTTCCGCTGACCGCCTGGCTGTTCGGTAAGGACGCCTGGTTCGCGCCCATCACCCAGTCCGTTTCGTTAATCGCCGTGCTGGTGTACATCGGGCTCTCGCTGATGGCCGCTTTTAAGGCCATGACGGAAGAAAAATGGGCCATTCCGTATCTGGAAGAAATCGTCGATCGGCTTCAAAAGCAGATGCGGGGCGATCGGTAGGTTCGATCAATTCGCGCATGAAATCCTTACTGGCCCGCATCCCCGAAACTTACCGCCGTTTGTTTTACTGCCTGCCCCTGCTCATTCACTGGATCATCGCTCTGACCTGGGAAGACCAGGCATCCGTACGCCGCCCCGCGCGCCGGTCGATGATTCTGTCGCTGCTGTTTCTGACCGGAATTTCGATTCTGTATTTTTTCCGCGAGACGGTCGCTTACTGGACCTCCGGTTCCCTGGACTATCCCGTGGGCTGGATCGCGTTCGCGGGCCACATCGTCCTGGCGGTCGCGTACTGGCTGGGTTCGTTGTTTATAATCGCGCAGGAAGCGCTCGGGTTGGACACAACGGGGCGACTGGACGCGCTGGCGGATATGCTGGAAGGCCGTTTAAGCAAGTAAAGCGCGGCCTCACGCGGGGCGCCCGCCTGAATTAAACTATTTCCGGTCAATTCGGTTTGCGGCTGATCAGGTCGGCGTAATCCGGGCCGTAGTGCAAAAAAATTTCCTCGCCTGGTTTGATGCGACGCGTTGCCTGGAAGCGGCAGGTTTTCCAGCGAAAAGAGTTCACCATCTCCACATTCGGTTTCAGCGAGTGGTTGATGTACCGCGTGTAATTCGAATCCCGTCCTTCGCCCAGAATGTAATAATCTTTGCAGAGATACAATAAGTACGCCGAGTTCGCGTACTGCGGTTTGTCCGCGGCGCGATTATTCAAAATTTTACCTTCATAGTAACCGACCGTATCGCCTTTCTGGATGGGGACGCGCGCGAACAGGCCTTTGCCAATGCCCGCGATCGTGCTGTGTTTGATTTCAAAATCCAGGGCGGTGAGGATGCGGGGCTTTGCCTTTTGTTTTACGGTGCTCATGGGTCCAAATGCGGATGACAGGGTCATCAATGCCGGAGCCATATTTTTCGAAGGGGGGTAAATTGGCCAGGGAAATTCGATTTGGAAAGGTACCCTGGTCCGATGGTACGATCAATCGACAAGCGTGTACGCGACGCGTTCGGCCGACCAATCTTTGAGTTTGTCCTGATTGATCCGTACTTCGATCGCGCGGTACGCGTCCGGGCGGCGCGCGTCGCCCACGTTCAGGCGTGGGAACAACTCGCTGCGATACCGTGTGCCCGTTCCGAAAAAATCGACGGGTTCCGTGGTGACGATGGCCTGGATACTTTCCACCCCGGTCGGTTTGACGAGCGCCCATTCGAAATCGTCCGATTCGGCGGGGAAGGTGTATTCTCTGTCGATTTCGATCCACTCATTCGGGGTGAATTTATTGGGATAGATCATGCGCATCGCCCCGGTCGCGTCGATTGAGTAAAGCCGCAGGTACACACGTGATGGCGCCGCGCGACGGTGTTTGAGCACGCGGAACGAAAGACGCACACGTTCTCCCACGCGGTAGGTCGGGTCTTTGCCACGGTCCAGTTTCAGTAAAATGCTGTAGGGACTTTCCTTATTCTGGAGCGCGAGATATACCGCGAGTGCGTCGTCCAGTTGCGCGCCGAGAACGCTGGCGAGTTCCCCCGGTGTTCCGCTGGCCGCGGCCGCGCCAACGATAACGCCCGTTTCGGTTTTGATCACGCGCGCGGTGGCGCTCAGGCGCGCGCCGCTTCCGCTCACGGGTGCGACTTCACCGACGATCAAATACCGCGCCCCGGTGATGCGGCCGATTTCAAGGGCTTCCTCGGCCTGGACGGCGCCCGATTGCGCGCGGGCGATTTCTTCCAGGGCTTTCTTCAACTGCCCGCGTTCCACGAGGGTGTAACGCCCGCCTCGCGCCAGGTGCACCAGCACCCGCGCGGCCATATCTTCGCCGGCGCGCTCGTCCGCCGCGCGAAAGGGCGCGACCGCGATGGGGTCCGTGGCGGCGCGCGCAGCGTCAAAGGCCAGGACGAACAGCAGCAAGATCAGAGCCGGTTTCATCGCTCAAATTCCTGGATGTAATCAAGCTCCGATCCCGGGCGCGTCGGTTCCAGATCGATCTCGCTCGCATCGTCCTGCTTTTCCCGCAATAAGTCGTCTTCCATGTAAACGTTGGGCCCCAGAAGACGACGGAAGAGATCGTAAAACTCCGCGCGTTCGGGAGAAAAATCGCGGAAGAGCGGCTCGCTGTCTTTGACTTCCACGATGCGTAAAGTCGCGCAGCGAAACGAAAAGAGCACCAGGCGACCGGGTTGTTTCGCGCGGTCCTGGAACTCGAGGCCGTAGTCCCAGACCGGCAGGCAACGTTTCCGGTATTCGGGACTGAACTGGCGATTTTTTTCGAGGAGACGGACGAAGTCGCCCGCGTCCGCCGCGCTCACCGGGCTTTCTTTTTCGAACCTCTTGCGAAAATCGAAGGCATCCAGGGTATCCGGATAGCGCAGGACGCGCATGGATTCGAATCGTGGCACGACTTCGATGGACCGCGTGAGGGGCGGCGCTGCCGTCGCTGACGCGCTTGATTCGGCCCCCGCCGTGTGACAGCTCAAAAGCCAGCCGGCGCAGGCGAGCAAGCAGAACAGCCGGTACCGGCCAAAAAGCAAACCAGGCATGAGATTTAGACTCCGGATTGATGTCGGGAGTTCGCGCCAGAATCGCCAAAAAGTTGGTCCGATCATGTTTGTGGCACCAGGGTCGCGTACAGGCCGAGGAGGCTTTCCACGTGCCGTTCCCAGTCAAACTCGCGGGAGCGCCGCAGACCGGCTGATCGCAGTTTTTTTAATAAAGCGGGTTTCGCGAGGAGTTCGAGCAGGGCTTCCGTGAAATCCTCCGCCCGCTCCGGATTGAAATACCTGGCCGCCTGGCCGCCGACTTCGGGCAGGCTCGTGCGATGTGCCGCGAGAACCGGCGTACCGCAGGCCATGGCCTCCACCAGCGGGAACCCGAATCCTTCCAGGAGCGAAGGATAAATGAGCAGACGCGCGCCGCCGTAAAGAGCGGGCATTTCGCTTTCTTCAATATGTGGCAGTAAAATGACGAATTTTTCGAACACGGCCTGAAGTTGCGGCGCGATGGCCGCCCGGGCGTACGCGGGCAACCGGCCCCCGGTCCCGCCGAGCACCAGCGGCAGTTGCAGGCGCCCGCTACTCCAGAGCGGGAGCAGCGCGCGCAGGATGAAATCGATGTTTTTGTGTTGTTTGCCGATGCCCACCGCGAGCAGGTACTCGCGGGGCAAATTCCGCGCCGCGCGAAACCGGTCGATCACGCCCCGCGCCACCGGCCGGTACAGCGCGTGGTTCAGCCCGTTGTGAATCGTGTAGGTTCGCGGCGCGGCGAACGGAAAGCGCCGGATGAGTTCAAGGCGCGTCGCGTCCGATACCGTGACGATTACCCGCGCCTGGCGGAGGACACCTTCGAGCATCAGGCGCGCGTACAGGCGATGGTGCGGTCGGCGAAATTCTTTCGATTGCAGGTGAATCAGATCGTGAACGCAGACCAGAGCGGGGTGGCGGTGCAGCAAAAAAAGGGGGGCGCTGTAGTGCGGAAAATGGACCATCGTTCCCGGGGGCAGCGCCGGCAGTCGCCATTGTTCCTGCAGCGAATAAATGGGTGGATTCCAGTCGAGGACCCTGCCGCGAAAATCCGGAAACCGTTCGCGAAGCGGGCCCGGGTCGCCCAGCAGAGTCAGATCGACATTTTTTTTTCTGGTAAGGACGCCGAGGATGCCGGAAACCTGCGTTCCGATCCCGGAGAACCCGACCATCCTGGCGTCAAAGGCCAGCGGCAAGCGAGTGATTGTACGGTACATGTGTGCCAGTTTAAAAAAGATGCTCTTTCGTGAGGGTTCCCCGGCAAGCCCGGACGCGAAACCGTTTTTTTTCCGCTCCGGCGGGAGTCCGGGCCGGTCGGGGACCTGGCTAAAGTGGGGACTCCGCTTGAGTCTTGGCGTGTCGTTCAGCCTGGCGGGAATCGCCTGCGCTTTCCCGGAAGATCAATTTTACAGCACCCGGGAAGCGAACGAGCGGGTCATGCTGGTTTTCCTGTTAAAAGACAACGAATGCGGTACGGCCCATGCGGTGACCGTGCCCATTCTGGCGCCGGTACACGAGGACGAACTGGACGCCTGTGTTATCGGCATCATTGACGCCACCTGTCTGAACTGGGCGAAGAACGACCCCGTGCCCAATGCCTGTCGCACCTTACAGGTCAGGTTGCTGCGTTAGCCAGGCGACCCTGCGCTTTCACGAACGCTGCCAGTTTCTTGCGCGTGGCGCGGTTCAGGCCGCGAAAAGCGATGCCCGCCCCGCCCGGGTCCACCCGTACAACGCCCGCCCGCAGCGATTGTTCTGTTCCGTCCAGATTCAGTCGAATGGTTACCGCGTCGTTCGGGTTCAGAGCGCATTCGGGCCACTCCACGTAAAAACCGCGCGCGGAAAAATCGCAGGTACGGCGCTCGGTATCGTTCACGCGCAAATCGATTCGGACAGGCGGACGTTTTTGCAGACGCCAGCCGCGCGGGTACATTTTGAAATAGGGCGCGGAAATGTCCTTGCGTCCGAAGTAAATCAGCAGCAAAGTTCCGACGATCGTCCGGGCGATGGCCCCGTAATTAAAATCCGTGGGAAAAACGGCGATGATGTACGTATTGTACACGATCAGGGTTCCCGAATACGCCATGGCCGCGAACCAGCCCCATTTCTGAACCGCCAGCAGTCCCGCCCCGACCACCAGCGCGAGCAGCATCAACAGCGTGTACAGCGGGCCCACTCGCGCCAGGTTCAGCGCGACGTGTTCCAGCGGTTGGCCCAGCACTCTGGCGACAAAGTAATAGTTATAAAAAGGCAGGATCAAAAATCCGACGCCGAAAATGAGCAAAGACCAGGGACGTTTGTAACGCGTGCGTTTATCGAACATACCGGACAGGATCATAGGTGTTTCTCTTATCTAAAAGTTGCGGAAAAAGTCCATGGAGGGACTTTTTCCGCCGTCGCATCCGCGAACTAAATTCGCCGATGCTCGCAAAACCGGTGTTTCACGAAACAACGGTTTTGGCGCTACATCCTGTAGCGCTTATCAGGCTCCTTTTTCAGCAGCTATGATAAAGTGTGGTCCTCGTTGGGACCCTGTCAAATCATACTGGCGATTTTTGCGCAAAAAATTTCCCGCTAACGGCGCCCGTCGACATTTAGACGCATAAGCCATGCGCATTTTTCGATTCCGCGCGGGCCTCGTGGTCAGGGGGCGGTCCCGGCCGCGGTCTGGAGGCGACGCGCCGTGGCCAGAATTTCCGCGAGCGGGTGACGCGCCTGGTTCAATTCGGCGGCGGTCAGTGTTCGGTCGAGAACTCCGCCCGGTGTTAGCAGAACGAAACGAATCCGGTCCGGTCCGGGAAGTGCGCGCGAACGTTCGGGTCGCAGTTGATCGCGCTTGCGGCCAAGCGCCAGGACCAGGGCCTTCGCGG
>CAZVZS010000047.1:24555-24784 GCA_964631535.1 uncultured Leptospiraceae bacterium | reverse complement strand
CCTGGCGATCCGAACTCAACCAGCGCGCCGAGGGCTTTCGTGCGGGCCGTGGCGGGCGGCTCTTCGCCGATTTCGGCCAGCAGGCGATACGCCTGGAGTTCGATGCGGGCGTCCTCGTTAGCGGTCAGGGTTCGAAGCAGGGCCACGGCACGCGGCCGGTCACCGGCTTCGCGGTGCGCGAAGGCCCGCACGACGGTGATTACGAAACTGTCGCGGTCCGCGCGTTTTT
>CAZVZS010000047.1:19579-24545 GCA_964631535.1 uncultured Leptospiraceae bacterium | reverse complement strand
GCCGCGAATTGATCGACAAGTTCTTCCAGGGCGGCGTCGGCGTAGAGCGCGTCGCGCAGCCCGGCGGCCAGCGGCGCGATGGCGGGCGGGTTCTGAGCGCCGAGCCCCGCGATTGAAAGTCCCAGCAGCGCGGCGAAGGCGACGAACCGGGCGGCCTGTTCAGCGGTGTGCGTTTTGATCATGGTTATCGTTTCCGTGGTTTTTGTGGTTCGTTTTTTCGTGGCTTGTTTTTTCGTGCCTTGTCTTTGAACTGGCGATACGCCCTGTGTATGATTTCCAGCCCCCTTACGGCGTCCTCCAGGCTGGCGGTGATCCGCGCGCGCGCCGCGTGAGCATCGCCGGGCGTGAGGCGCGGGACCCCGGTCAGTTCACGGTTGATTTCGCCGTACAGTTCCAGCCAGGGATTGGCGGTTTTCCAGCGCACGGTTATTGGACGCAACTCGCGAAATTTCGCGTAGCGCCGCGACGGGCCCGCGCGAAAATAAAAATGACCCGCGTTGCCGGCGATGATGCGGCCTTCGGTAAAATCGAGCCGCATCGTGAACTCGAAATAGCGCCTGCGTCCGCCGGATTCCAGGCAGGCCGCGAAGTGTTCGTATTCCATGCTCAATCGCGCGCTATCCTCGATCGTGTCCGGGTATTCAGCTGACAGATCCAGTTTCGCGTCGAGTGTCCGCGGACTCCCGGCCATCCAGACGAGCAGGTCCATCCAGTGTACCGCGTCGTGCAGGAGCGGACCTTCCGGGTACGGGATTGTTTTGAGCGGATCGGGCCGCATCCGTCCGCGCAGGACCTGGCCGGAGATATGCCGTAATTCGCCTAATTTCTTTTTCTGTATATATTCGCGAGCCAGCCGGTACGCCGGGTGGTAGCGTCGTTCGAAATTTACCCAGACCCGTGTGCCGTGGGCCCTGGCCGCGCGCAGGAGGCGCCGGGCCGCGGCCAGCTCGTGCGCGATCGGTTTTTCCAGAAGCAGGGCCGGCACCCCGGCCCTTACAGCCGCCAGCGCGATCAGGGCGTGCGACTCCACCGAAGTGGCGATGATGAGCAGGTCCGGTTTTTCGCGCAGGAGCTGGCGATAGTCGGTAAACGCGGTCGGCGCGGATTTTTTGCGGCCGGCGGCCCACCAGCGCTGGAATCGCTGGATGCGCCGTTCATCGCGGTCGCAAACGGCGATCAAATCGAACGCGGATTTTCTGCGCGCGCCAGGCCTGAGAGCGTCGTTCCAGGCGCGCAGGGTTCCGGCGTGGGTGCAGGGATGGTACCGCAGGCGGTCGTGTTCGAGATCGAAGCCGATCCGGCCGAGGCCGATCAACGCGGTGCGAATGCGAGGGGAGGTCGGTTGAGTGGGGGTGCGTGTGGCCATCGATCGTCCGCGGAACCGGACGCGTTCGCTCCATTCGCATCGCGGCGGGAGCGGTCTGACCGGGCCTTATTTTCTTTCGACCAGGAAACGGATTCCCTTGAGAAGTCCGTAGCCCAGAGCCGCCCACCAGAGGGAGCCGAGGATCATCGAAAAAAGAATTACCAGGTTGTCCTGAAACGAAAAATACACGGCACTGAAGGGAATGTCAAACGCCAGAATGCCGCCGCAATCACCCCCCAGGCATTCCATCTGCAGGGGATTCACCCTGGAGAACAACATGATCATGTGCAGCGCGATCCCGGTAATCGCGCCGATTTTCAAATCCGGGTCTTTTAAAATCTGCATGGATTTTTAACTCGGTCCGCTCGAAACCGGACATTCCCCGTGCTGTCCGGACCCCGCCGGACCACCGGGGTCAGGATCGGAAGGGCGAACATGACGGCAAGAAATATTTCCGGACGAATCAAACCCTTACCGGAACTGGTGATCGATAAAATCGCCGCGGGCGAGGTGATCGACGGGCCCTGTTCGATCGTGAAAGAATTGATGGAAAACGCCATCGACGCGGGGGCCCGGGCGATTACGATTGAAACCGTCGCGGGGGGTACGCGACTCATTCGCGTTCAGGACGACGGCGCGGGAATTTTATTCGACGATCTGGCGGTCGCCGTGCGCCGCCACGCCACGTCCAAGATCGAAAATCTGGAGGACATCGAATCGATTCTCTCGTACGGGTTTCGCGGTGAGGCCCTGGCTTCCATCGCTTCGGTGAGTTATTTGACCCTTCGCTCGCGCCACCGCTCCGAAGAAATGGGCGGATTGCTGCGCTGTCGCGGGGGCAACGCCGAAAGTCCGGAACTGGTGGCGATCAACCCGGGTACCGCCATCACCGTGGAAGAATTGTTTTACACCACCCCCGCGCGCAAAAAATTCCTGAAATCGGAACGATTCGAAAACCAGCGCGTGTTCCAGGAAGTCGTGAAGGTGGCCCTCGCGAATCCGGGCATCGAACTGCGCTACCTGCGCGATGGTAAAGATTTTTTAATACTGCCCGCGGGTTCTCTGGCGGAGCGCATCGCCGGGATTTACCGGCGCGGGATCGGCGATCACCTGCTGCCGGTGGAAACGAACGCTGACGGCGTGCGCCTGCACGGGTTCGTCACGGACGGTTTTTTTTACCGCTCCAACCGCGACGCGCAGTTTCAATTCGTCAACGGCCGCGCGGTGGACCTGAAACACTTCAGCACCCTCGTCAAAAAAACCTACGGCGAACTATTACCCCACGGGGCCTTTCCGTATTTTTTTCTGTTTCTGGAACTGGACCCGCGCCGTGTGGACGTGAACGTGCATCCCGGCAAAAAAGAAGTGCGACTGAACAACCTCTCGCTCGTGCATTCACTCCTCATCCACGCCGTGACCGATACCCTGCGCACCCACGCTCCGCTGGAATGGGCCCGCGCCATGGGCGACAGGTTCAAACACCGCGCGGGTCCCGGACCGGCCGTGGCAGCCGGACAGATCGGTACCGTCCCCGATGCCCTGCTTCCGGGCCCGTCGGCAGGCTACGCCGGACCCCGCGACGAAACGCGCGGTTTTTTGATTTCGCGTGAATCAGCACCGGGAAGACTCGACGCGAATCCCGCGCTCGCGCACGCCGCCGATGCGCTTCTGTCTGAAGCGGGGAGCGGCGGCGAGCATGCGCAAGCGGTCCCGGAGCTTCCGGACGGGGGTGGCTCGCGGTCGCCGTTTTTGCCCAGGCGGCATTTCGGTGTGCTGTTCGGCACGTACATTCTGGCCGAAGCCGAAGACGGTCTCTACATCATCGATCAACACACCGCGCACGAACGCATCAACTACGAAAAACAACGCGCCGCGTTCGCGGATTTACGAAAGTCGCGCCAGCCACTCCTGCACCCGATGGCCGTCGATTGCCTGGCGGACGAACTCGCTCTCGTCCTGGAAAAACGGGACATCCTGGAAGCGAACGGATTCATCGTGGAAGAGTTCGGACCCGACGCGTACGTCGTGCGCGAAGTGCCGGCCTATATCGATCCGGGCACGGAGGCCGACGCGGTCGAGCACGTCATAGCGCGCATCCTCGAAGGTGAAACGGATATTCATCTCTACGACGAACTGGCCGCGATGAAGGCCTGCAAGGCATCGATCAAACGGAACGACACGGTCCACGGGGAAGTCATCTCCGAAATCCTGCGCGACCTGAGCCGCTGTGAAGATCCATCCCGCTGTCCGCACGGCCGGCCGACCATGGTGCGCATCGCCCCGGAAGACCTCGATCGTTTGTTTTTGCGGCCGGCCCCCCGCTCGTAATCTGTCAGCCGCCGATTTCTGGCGAAAACGACCTCCGTGCCCGGTTGAATATGGTTGACTGAGTCGTTCTTTCCTGGTTTGCTACTGTTTGCATGTCCGCATTTTCTGAAAAATTGATCCTCATCGGGGTCACCGGCAGCATCGCCGCGTATAAAGCCTGCGATCTGGCGCGTGGCCTGGTCAAGCGCGGTCTGCCGGTGCAGGTGATCCTGACCGAAAGCGCCGAACGGTTCGTCGGAAAGGTGACTTTCCAGGCGCTGACTTCGCGTCCCGTGTACTCGAATACCTGGGAAAACGGAATGGTACATATTGAAGTAAAAAACCAGGCGGCCATTTTCGCGGTTGTACCGGCCACGGCCAATATCATTGGCAAAATGGCGAATGGCATCGCGGACGACCTCGTGTCTTCCACCTATCTGGCGCTGAACTGCCCGGTTTTCGTGGCCCCGGCCATGAATCCGTACATGTACGCCAGCCGCCCCGTGCAGCGGAATCTGCGCACCTTGCGGGAGGACGGCGTGCGTCTGATCGACCCGGCCGAAGGCCTGGTGATCTGCGGTGACGAGGGCCAGGGAAAAATGGCCGACGTGGCTCAGATCGAGGAGATGCTGGCGCGCGAATTTTTGCTCGTGCGTGATTCGGTTCGCGTATGAATTCAGGCGAATTTCGACTCGTCGTCGCGTCCGGCCCCACCCGTGAGTGGATCGATCCCGTTCGTTTTATTTCCAATCCCTCAAGCGGAGCGACCGGCTGGGAAATCGCCATGGCCGGCCGCGGTCTCTTTCGCGAGGTGTGTTTCATCTCCGGACCGGGGGCGGAAAAATTTCGAACGGTGGACGGAGCAGTGAACCACCAGATCGAAACAACGATCGAAATGCGCGACCGCGTCCTGAATTGTATCGGGGACCGGACGCTTTTAATCATGGCCGCCGCGCCGGCCGATTTCACGCCCGCCGCGCGGGCCGAGAGCAAGATCAAAAAAGAAGGCCGCGACACCGTGACGCTCGAACTCGTGCGCGCGCCGGACGTGCTCCTGGCGGTGGACGCCGTGGCCGGACGGTACAGTGAATTTTATCGGGTGGGCTTCGCGGCCGAGACGGACAATCTCCTGGAGAACGCCGCTGACAAACTGCGTCGCAAACATTTGCACTTCATCTGCGCCAATCGCGTATTCCAGTCGCGCCTCGGGTTTGGCGAAAATAAAAACACCCTGATCGTTCTGGATCCGGCCGGTGAGCAATACAGCCTGGGACCGGCGGAAAAGGACCGGCT
>CAZVZS010000047.1:0-19569 GCA_964631535.1 uncultured Leptospiraceae bacterium | reverse complement strand
TGCTCAAGCGGCACGTGGCCGACGGTCGCGTGAACTACGCTGCGCTCAAAGCCGCGCCGCAGCCGCTCGACGCTTACCTCGATATGCTCGCGGCGGTGCCGGAGACGGAGTTCAAGACGTGGTCGGAAAAGGACCGGCTCGCGCTTGATCTTTTTCGATTTCTGGTGGAACGATTGTCGGGTTGATTCGCGCCGCTTCGCGCGACCTTTCGTATGCGAATTCTCCTGCTTACGGGACTCAAAGAAGAACTGGTCGGGTTGCTGGCTTCCGGTTTTGAATGGGACTCCGGGACCCGATTCTACCGCTCGCTCGTCATCCCGGAACTTTTCGCCGGAACGACCGGTCCGGGACTGCGCAAAAAAAAAGAACTCCGGAAGGCCATTCAGAAAGTGGCGCCCGATGTGGTGATCAACGGCGGCCTCGTCGGCGCGTTGCGCCAGGACGAGTCGCTCCACACGGGTGACCGCATGCTGCTGGGTGAGGTCATCGACGCGAAAAGTCGCATCGTCTATCCCGGGGGACGCGGCCGGGAGCGGCTCGTCTCGGTGGACCACCCCGTGTTCCAGCCGATCGAAAAAATGGACCTGCGCCTGGATCACCATGCGGACGCCTGTGATATGGAAGCGGCCCCCCTGCTCGATCTCCTGGGGCGACTGCGGGCCGACGCTCTGGTTCCGGAATTGCTCGTGATTTTTTGCAAGGTGGTGGGCGATCTGCCGGAAGATTATTTTTTATTTCAAAGGGAGCGCGAATTTCGCGGCTGGGATCGGAAAAACACCCGGGAAAAACTGGAAGTGTTTTTGAAAGACCCCGGGGATACGATGCGCCTCTTTCGGCTGTTTCAATTGAAAAAAAAGGCCCTCGATTCCCTCACCGGCAAAATGGGGGGACTGGTTCGCTTCCTCGTCCGGGAAGGCCGCGTTCCGGAGGAACTGGAAAGCGTTTTCGTGCCGCATTGATAATCGCGCGCCTTACAGACCTGGAGCCGCTGAATAATTGGCTTTCCGGTGCGGAATTCTGTCGATAGAGATACCGGGATGATGCCCTATCTGGTTGCCGCTCTGTTTACGGTAGTGCTCGCCGCCGCCATGTACTTTTTTTTCGTCATGGAGCGGGGCGACGCCTATGCCAAGGCCCTCGTCTTCGCGGAACGGGGCATGTTTACGGACGCGCGCGGGCTGATCCGCGGGCGGCTCGATTCGGACCCGGACAATTTTCGCGCGCATTTCGCCATGGCCCGCATTTACGCCATCGAAGGCAATCCTGGCCAGGAACTGTACCACCTGGAAGAAATCAAACGCATCAATCGTTATTCGCCCGAGATCAATGCGATCACCATCCTGAACCGCATCGGTGAAATTTATTATACGAACGGCGATTACAACGAAGCCTTCGAAGCCTATCTGGACGCGCTCAGCGTGAACAGCAAAAACGAAGCGGCCCTGGCTTACCTGGCGTTTCTTTCAATCGGGCAGGAGCAGTTCGACATCGCGGAGCGTTACCTCCGGCGTCTGGTCGAACTGTCGCCGAACCGGCCCGAGTACCATCTGGCGCGGGGCATCGGGCTGGCCATGATGAAAAACGGCGAGGCCATTCGCGAACTGGAAATGGCCCTCAACATTTCTCCCGGGGATCCCACGGCGAAATTCCTGACTTCTTTCCAGGCCTACCGCAACGGAGAGATCGATAAATCACTGCGGCTTCTGGAAGAACTGCTCCCGACCCTCACCGACCCGGCCATCATTTACATCGCGAACAAACTGGCCGTGAATGTGTATTATTTAAAGAAAGATTATCGCCAGGCCATGACCTACGCCGAGCGCTGCCTGGAAACTTCCACCTCCGAAGCGTGGACGGCCGAGGAATTTGACAATCGCCTTTCCGTGGCGTACATGGCCATGTTGAACCGCGATCTTGAAAAGGCCAACGAACACCTGCTCGAACTCGAAATCAACAACCCGACCAACCAGACCGTCATGACCCTGTCCGATTTTCGCATGGACCTGGAAGAAGGAATTACAAGCGTCGATCAGGTGAGTCCGCGCGGATTCGATTTTCGCGCGCATCTCCAGGATTGGCTGCGCAAACGGTTTCCGGAGGGTACGATTTACAACCTTTCGGGCCTGCGTATGGACGAGACCTTCGACGTTCTCAGTTTTTTCACGCAGGATGGATCGGTGAAAGATCGCCCGAAAAAAAACGAACGGGCGGCGGACCCGATGGTTCTGATCGATCGGTTCAACGGACTGGAGGGCAACGCGTTTCAGTCGGCCTGCGAGCAACTCATCAATTCGCTCGGCCACCGGATCGTAAAAATACTGCCCTACCGGGACCGCGACGGGGCCGATTTTATCACGGCGGAAATGGCCAATAAAAAAACAAAAGCCCTCGTGCGCATTCGGAAGTGGCGCAACCAGCCGATTTCGGACATTTTTTTGCGTGATATGCAGAACCTCCTGAACGAACAGAAAGTGAATCTGGGCTTCGTCGTGGCCGGAGCGCGACTGACCGACGGCGCCGAATCCGCGCTGAAAAATCTCAAAAAAATCACCGTAATCAACGACGCTGACTTCGCGGCCATGCTACAAAAAATACTTTAAATCCCGGGCGGCGTGAGAGAAACCCATCCATGCGCCGTGTTCGAAACCCATTTTTCCCCCTGGTGCTCTCATTCTTCGTGGCTTTCGTTTTCACCGGCTGCCGGGCGCGCAGCACCGTTCCGCGCTTGAGCGTGGGCGTCCTGAAGGGCATGCAGGCGGATGATCCCGCCGTGCCGCGGATCCTCGAACGCCTCCAGGCCCTGTTACTGGCCGTGGAAGAAGGCAAACTGAGCGACCTGCCGCCCATGGTCAGCGCCGAAAAGGGACTCTATGTCGATTTGAAGTCCCACCGTAAACACGCGGATCTCGTCCAGGATGTGGCCAATCCGGACGGATACCTGAATGTTACGTTTTTGCGCACGGACCGCCTGCGCGAACGCACCGGGGACTCCTCGCGTCTGTCCGTGCGGGATGTAATTCGTACTACGGGTGAAATCAAGGTCGATTTTTTTCGCGAGGGGGACGCCGAAGTGGAATTAAAACTGCATCTGGTGGACAACCCGGAGATGAACTATCAACTGAACAACCCGGTGTTCATCAAAGAAGGATCCACCTGGCTCGTGTACCGTCTGTTCTGAAGACGAGACGCGTTTGCGCCTGTTCGTCGCATGATTGAGAAAATGCGCAAATGGAACCCCGAAACCTGGCCGGCCGGCGCGCTGGCGCTCGCGGCCGCGTTCCCGATCACGAAGCGCCTGGTGGAACTCTGGTCGGCTTTTCTTCGCTGTCCGAACCTCGATGTCCTGAGCTGGGACGCGAATCTGCGTTTTCTAACCGTGCTGGATATGTGGCGCGACCTGCGCGCGGGTGAGTGGGTCCTCGCATTCGCTCCCGTGTTCGACGCGCCGACCTGGCCCGCTCTGCGCCCGGTGCTGGCCCTGTTCGTGTTTTTCGTCGCCCCTGGCGGGCCCGATCCCGTCGTCGATGTCGGCCTCACCTATTTCTGCTTCGCGCTGGTCATTGGTTCGCTGCTCGCGTTCGCCTGGCGAATCACGCCGGGGCCGCTCGCGGCGATCGGCGTCTGGGCCTTCGCGCTCGGGGGCCTCTTTTCCGCGCGCGAGGTTTTCGCGTACGCGCTGTCGGCCATGCTGGAAGTGCAGGGCATGCTGTTCGGTCTGTGGGTCGCGTTTTTCCTTTACGGACTGTACGCGAACCGTGGCGGTTCCCGCGCCACGGATGCCCCGGACGGCACCGTGCCGCGCGCGACGATGCTGGGCCTTTTTCTTTCCATCCAGGGCCTGTTTCACACCAAGTATCCGTACGGGGTGATGTTGTTGATCGCCCTGAGTTTGTTCGAAGTCGGTCGTTCGATCGGCGACCGTGCCATCCGCGCCCTGCCCGCGCGGGTTCTATTCAGCGGACGGGGCGGGGTTTTCCGCATGATCGCCTGGGCACTGTACTCCCTGCTGGCCCTCCTGGCGCTGGGTGCCGGGGAACGCCTGGGCGCGTCGGCGGATCTGACGCATAAATTACACAATCCGTTTTTCGCGACGACGCTTATACTTTTTATTGAAGCGAATTTTTCCATGGTGCGACACCGGGTGCTGCTTCGCGCCACCCTGCCCGCGCGTTTGCGCGCGATCTACTGGACCGGACTGTTTCCCGCGCTCGCCTGGATGCTGGCGCATCCTGATCGTTTTCGCGCGATGCTCGGGACCCGCGAACATACCCAGGACGCCGCGCGCAGTTTCGCCGTGTCGCTGGTGGCGGAGGTGTTCGATTCATCCGCGGTCGCCTGGCTTGCTCTTCTGGCCGGCGGGTTGTTCCTGATCGTCTGGTTGTTCGCCCGGCGCGGCCGCCAAACAACCACCGACGAAAACACTCTGGCGGCGCTGCTGGTCCTGCTGGTCTTGCAGTTCGCGGTGCTGGAGTGGACCACGCCGAATAAACAACTGCGCCATCTCTATCATCTTCTGCCCCTGGCACTGGCGATTCTGGCCGCCTGCGCTCTGCGCGTTCCAGGCATCGCCGGGCGGTTGATCGCCGCGGCAGGGCGCGGAACCGGAACCGGAAGCGGTCCCGGGCCGTGGCCGACACGCGTCCTGGCAATTGCGTTCATCGTATCTGGCGTCTTTTTTTTTCCGCCCGGCGACTCAAACCACCCGGTCTGTTTTACGGGCACCGACGGGATGGTCGTGGAACCGGCCCGGGTCATCGCGCGGGCCCTGGAGCCGGGTGAAACGGCTGTTCTTTTGAACTTATTTCACCAACTGGTGACATCGGAAGGCCACTGGCCCCCGGGGCGGTTTCTGGCGACGGATCTGGATATCCTCCTGCGAATGCGTTCCCGCGCCACGGACGGAAATTTGCGCCAGGATTCGAAACGGATCAAGAGCTGGTCCGGGATGCCGACCTTGCTCGTGCTGGCCGATCACTGCGACGGCCGCTATGACGCGCTGGTCCAGGCGCGAGCCGGCCGGGTTGGCGCGCGGGTTGAACGAACTCCGGCCGCTTCCGTGACGGCCGACGGACCCATCTGCATGACGCGGTGGCGAATTTTTTGAGCGGCGGGCGAGGGCTGCCCGGCGGCGCTCTGTTATCGAAACGGGCTCGTTACTGAATTCGCAGGAAGCGGCGTAGAACGATCAGGGCCGGGCCGCCGAATATTTCGTTGATCTGTTCGCTCGCCAGAATGTCAGCGATGGTCTTGCCCTTGAACTCGGGGCGATTCTGGACCGCCGCCATGGCCACGCGTTCGAAGTTTCCGCGAATCTGCCGCGCGATTCGTTTGAGAGCCGAATAATCGTCCTTTTCGGGACCGATTTTCTGTAAGACCATTTTGCGCCACCACGCGATCAGGATCTTCTTCATGAGTTCCACCGGCAGGTATTTCACGACGACGCGCGCGGCGGCCTTTTTACGGTGAAAGGTGCCGGTCTTCGCTTCCTGTAAAAAGCGGCGGGTCAGGTTAAAAAAAGTCTGCGGACCGAGATGAAACAGAAACAGCAGGCGGTCGTTCGGACCGACGCCCACGTTGAGCATGGAAATATCGACGACGAGATCGAAGTAGGTCTGCAAAAAGTTCGCGTACTCGTCCTCAATCTGGTCCGGCTCCAGCGCGCGCGATTTTCGCGTGAAGTTGCGAATGATATCGCCGCGAATCGTATCATGGTCGGCGCCCATATGCGTGTCGAAGTGCACGACTTCGGGGTAATTTTCGCGTTCCCGATCGAGGAGGTACGGGTCGTACGAAAGATAATAAAACGGGTTGTTGTTCCAGGGTTGCGTGCCGGACGCGTTGAGTCTGGGTGAGTCGGCAGGGTCGGTTTTTTTCGCCGGAGCGGCCGCCGCCGGCTTCCGGGCGGGAGCCCGCGATTCTTCCAGACCCGGAATATTGTCCAGGCGCGCCTCCGCCCCCGTCCCCCGCAGGGTTTCTTCCAGGTTGGGCATGAATACGATCGAGTAGCGGTATTCGATTTCCGGGATGTAACGCGTGGCCCTGTTGAGTTTCTTTTCCTTACCGTCTCGCGTCACCATGGAGCTGGTGCCGAACAGTATGCGGGCCATGCGCGTGAGAAACACCTGGAGGCCTTCCATGCCTTCCAGGGCCGGATTCATGCGGTAGAGGGCGAACTGCTTTTGAAAATCAGTGTCATTCTGAATTTCCGACGCGCGAAATTTATTGTTGATGTCAATCCAGAGCGCGGAAGCTTCCCGCCAGAAGGAGAGGAGGTATTCGAAGGTCTTGAAAAACTGCAAAAAACGCCGCTGGTTTTCCTGTGGTTCCCCTTCGAAAAAAGCGTGGTATTCGCGATCCGCTTCTTTTTCCAGGTGCGCCAGGTTCAGGTTGGAGCGCAGTTTGCGCGTGCCGGATTGGATTTCCGAAAGTCCTTTGTCGATGTTCGCGCTCACGGCCTGCAATTTCATGCGGTCTTCGCGCGAGACGATGTTCGACAGTAACAATTGCTGACAGGCGGTGGAGTGCGTGACCTGCTGATCCAGAAAATCGAAAAAGCCCTGCTTGAACGGGGTGATCCGTTCCAATTCGATTTTATCGCGATCGGTGCCGGCCGGTGCGCTCATCAATATACACCGGGATCCCAGAGGTACAGCAGACCGCCACGATGCTGCGCGTACGCCGAGCTGAGAATTTCCTCAAGCGAAGGCTGTCGGTCCGGGCTGCCGGTGACTTCGTAGATATTCGTGTACTCGGCCCCGGGCGGCAGATACGCGATCAGGCTGGCCTGGGTCAGATTGTTTTCTTTCTTGATACTCTCGTAAAACGGTTCGAAGTATTCGACCGAATCGATGAGCCCTTCCTTCAGCGCGATTTCCGCGTCGTATACGTGTCCGTCCGCCAGGCGGCGCAGGTTCGCCTCCGGGAGGCGGTCGCGACGCGCTTCAAGGACGATTCCCAGGAAACGTTCGTACGAACGCAGAATCTGGGCCCGGTAAAATTCCTCGTCTTCTTTCGTCATTTCCGTGAAGGGCGAAAGGCTGTCTTTGTTCTTGCTCGATTTTACGGAACGATACTGGACGCCCATTTTTTCCATGAGTCCCACCACGCCGAAGGTGCGCAGGATCACGCCGATGCTGCCCACCAGCGCCGTCGGCCGGGCGTTGATTCGCTTCGTGGCCATGGCCGCGTAGTACGCGCCCGAAGCTCCGATCGTATCCACGTGCGCGTAAATCGGAATATTCTGCTTTTGTGAGTACAGCTTGAGCTGACGGTAAATCAAATCGGTGGCGCCCACCGCGCCGCCCGGCGAATTGATTTTCAAAATGACCGCGCGAACACGCGAATCCCGCACCGCGAGATCGAGCTGGCGTTTGATCATGCCCGGCGTGACATTCCGATACATTTCATCCGTTTCGACGATCGTGCCGGAAAAGGGAATCACCAGTACTTTCGAACGAGCGCCGCCACCGATCAATCCACACGTGAGCGCGGAGAGGCACGGACTGCCCGCGTCCTCGGAATCGAGCACGACCTCCTGAAGTCGGGGTGGCTGACGACTGCCCGGTCCGTCCACGTTGATGTGGATACAGGCGCTCAGGATGAACATGATTGACAGGATACAGGAATTGCGGAACATGCGAACCGGTCCTACGAATGATAAAAATGCGAAGTCGAATGTCAGCCGGAATGTTTTCCTGGACCGAACCATTCGACTCCGTTCTCGAACCGCAAACCGGGGGAGTCAAACATTTATGGAGGGGCCCGGGTTTTAAACCGAAAATCTCCATGAAAAGGCGGATTCTACCCGCTGCCCTTGTTCCGTGGTGCCTGGTCCTTTTCGCGTCCTGCCAGTCGGAAATGTTAAAGGAACTGGTAAAAGAGCAGGAAGCCCGAGCAAAAGCGGAAGCCGTGGAAGAGGCCGCCCGCTCCATGACACCCCCCACCGAAGACCCGGAACATGTGCGCGTTTTATTCGCGGGGGACACGCATTTCATCTGGGGAGTCGCGGATTTACAGAAAAAAAACGGCCCGCGCATGCCCGCCGGGCGGCTGGAGGGCCTGTTTCATTCGGCCAGCTTTCGTATTCTGAATCTGGAAACCGCCGTCGCCGAACGCGGCGAGCCGATCAGCAAAAAAGCTTTTATCTTTAACGCGCATCCTCCCGCCGCCATTGAGGCACTGCGCGCCCTGCGGCTGGATCTGGCCGTGCTCGGCAACAACCACAGTATGGACCTGGGTGTACCCGGGATGGAAGATACAATCGCGCTGCTCAGATCCGCCGGAATCGCGACGGTCGGCGCGGGAAAGAACAGCCAGGAAGCCGGTGCTCCGTATTATTTCGTCGTGGACGGCGTGAAATTCGCCCTCCTCTCGTACAGCGATATCGGCACACCGGATATTTTCAGCACCTTCGCGCGGCCGGGCGTGGCCAGCATGCGCAGCAATCCCGCCTTCGCGGTGAAAAAATACGCGCGCGAAGTGGATCATGTTCTCGTAAGTTTACACTGGGGCATCGAGTATTATACCAAACCGACGGCGGAGCAGACGCAAATCGCGCGCGCGCTGATCGACGCGGGAGCGTCGGCGGTGATCGGCCATCACGCGCACATTCCCCAGGGTGTGGAAGTGTATCGCGGCGGGGGGATCTGTTATTCGCTGGGGAATTTTTTGTTCGGCAGCCAGAACCCGTATCAAACTGAAAACCTGATTCTACGTATGGACGTGCGCAAGAAAGATCACAAACTGGCGCGCGTGACTCTGTTCCCCACGCAGGGCGCGTATCGCCACACCGGGCACGCGGTGCGACTGGTGCCGCTGTCCGAGTCGCGGCCGTTCTGGCAGGAATTTTTCGTGCAATCCCAGGATTTGAACGCGGATTTCGCGCGGCGCTTTTCACTCACGGAGGCGGGCGCGGGCCAGGTGATTATTGCGGGGGACTCAGAATGGGATCGCGCACAACCGGCGTCTCCTTCCCCTGCGTCTGCAAATCCTTGATGTAGGCCAGCAGTTCCTCGCGTTCGGGGGAGCGTACTTTCATGGCAGTCAGGCCGACGTACGGATTCTGGCGCGCTTTGAAAAGCGCGTAGATGTATAACTTGCGATCCTGGGGCGTCACGTCCGGGCGAGCCACGAGTCCGGCAAGCAGCGGCACCGCACGATTGAATTCGGCTACCTTCAGACGAATGTCGGCGTGAATGCGCACGACCTCCGAATTCGAATCACCCAGCCGTTCGCACAGGCCGAGCGCTCGTTTATAATCTTCCGCCCGGTGGGCCACGCGCAGCCAGTCCAGAAAAAATTCAGGCGATTCGACCCCGTAATAATTCGCCTTTTCAAAAGCATTCAGAGCTTTCGCGTAATCGGAGCCGTCGCGCAAAATTTTCGCCTGGAGATGATAGGCGTCGGAAAAATTTCCTTTGAGTTCGATCGAACGTTCCGTATACTTCAGGGCGTCCGCCGGGCGACCTTCCTTGACGAGGGCGGCGGCAAGATTGTACATATAAGCCGGTTCGTACGGCGCCGCGTCCACGGCTTTTTGAAACGCTTCGCGCGCGTCCTGGTTGCGGTCCGCCTGGGTGTAAATAAGGCCGATCAGATTCCAGGCCGGGTCGTAGCGCGGATTGATCCGCACCGCCGATTGCAGATGCGCGATGGCCTGACCGCGTTGTCCCAGCCGAAATTCGCGCAGGGCCTGGTAGTACTGGTAATCCTCCGATTCAGGCGCGACCTGCGCGAGCTGAGCGAGCAGGACGTTCACGCGGTCGGTCTGGTTGAACATGAACGCGTAAAAAAGTTCGGTGCCGATCTGCCGCCGGTTCAGGCGCCGCCGGGCCGCGTCCAGTTCTTCGGGGGTAAACAGGGCCTCGGTATCGAAATCTTTGATGATGAGCTTCGGGGATTGGGTGACAGCTCCGGGGCGGGATTCCGCCAGCGGCGCCGGGTCGGCCGCCAGAATCGAAGCGAAGGCGAACACACCGACACCGGCCGCGTAACGGCAGAAACGAACAAACATGGTCACTAAAAGCCCATCCTGGTCTAATCTCAAAAAAATCCCGGCTCTTATAATTTCCGGAGGAAAGCGCGCCAGTCGTTCCGCATTTCGTCGGGTACCGGGTCGCGCTCTCGAATGAGATCGTAAGCGGCACGTGTGCCCGCATCAACAACTTTTCCTTCAAACAAATGACCGCGCAAACGTCCGGCCGGAGCGGCCGCGCGCCAGATGGGACCGAGTTCGGCGTATTGCCCGTCCCCCAGCGGAGCGACGCATGCCTGGCGCACGAGGGCGTAGCCAATATAATAGAACGATCCTTCCCGGCTGTAGTCGATTCTGAAGCTCGACTCGTGCGTGTTTTCAGCGGACCAGGCGGTTTCTGGCGATTCTGGCGGCCGCGGCCGCAACGAAAGACAGGATTCGGCCCCGTCGAGCCAGGTCGGGTCCGGTGCGTCCGAAGGGCCCGGAAAGAGTAGCGTATCCGGATTAAGTAAAACCAGCGCGGAGGGCTCCCTGCCCTGGCCGTTGCCCCGGTCGATTTCGTTCATGAGCGGCAGGGCGTGGCGCAGTCCACCCGCCGTGCCGAGAATCTCCGGCGATTCGCGCGAAAAAAACAGCGGAAGATCAGTGAAGTGTCGCAACTCCGTTTCGATCCGGTCACCCAGATGGTGCGTGTTGATGATACAGGCCCTGACGCCCCAGCGCGTGAGCAGAAACAGGCTGTAATAAATCAACGGAACACCGGCCACCGGCAGCAACGGCTTGGGCGTCCGCTCCGTCAGGACGCCCATACGTTTGCCGAAACCGGCGGCCAGAATAAACCCGATCATAAGGCGATTCAAGCGGGCGGAGCCGGCAGACGTTTCAGGAGGTCGTCCTGGAATTCGCGGACGAAGACGAAGACCGAATCCGGAAAAAAACCGCGCTGAGCGATTTCCTCCAGCCGGCGGAGCGCCGCGTCGATCGAGGGATAGTACACGGCGGCGTTTTTTTCGTAGACTTGAAATAGATAGGTTCCCAGGGCCTTGAAGATCCGCTGCAAAGCCTGCGCGTAGTACAGATCGTGCGCGCGGGGCGAGGCTTTGCCCGAGCGTTCCAGGTAATAATGATAGGCTGCTTCGCGTTCGTCGGCCGTGAAATTTATGTACGGATCCCAGAGCAGGCTGGCCAGGTCGTACCAGGGCAGGCCCGCGCGCGCGTCCTGGTAGTCGATGAGCATCAGATCGGGCGGGGTGGATGGCGTTTTCGCGTCGAATGTTCGAACGAGAATGTTTCGCGAATGATAGTCGCGGTGCGTGAAAACCCCGCCCGTCTGGATTAGCTCCCGGTCCAGCGCCGAGCACACTTCTTCCAGGAACATTTCAAGTTCGAAGGTCAGCGGTGAACGCGCGCCGAATCGTTCCGTGAGGGTCCGGATGCGCGCGTACAAAAATTCCAGTTCCGCGTGGAGCTTTTCGTAATCGAAACAGCGGGCGGCCACCGGTTGGTCGAGCGGCAGAGCGTGCACGCGCAGCATCAGATCGAGGGCGGCGGTAAGCAACGCGCGTCTGGCTGCGGTTCGAGCGACTTCGTCGCCTTCGCGGGCCGCGGCACCGATGTGATCCGCCAGGTCGCGCTCGCCCCCGTCGCTGAGCAGAATCCAGCCGCGCGCGCCGTCCGCGCCGAAGACGCGTGGCGCCGGCAGGTCACCGGCCTCTAAAAGGCGACTGATACGCAGGAAATCGTCGCCCTCCGCGTCGAAGGGCGGGTTGATCGAAAGCACGCGGGGCTCCGAATCGTCTTCCGGGCGCAGGCGCAGGTAGCGGCGCGCGGAGGCTTCCTGGCGAATCGGTTCGATCGCGCAGGATAAATTCCAGCCGCAGCGGGCGCAGAACGCGAAGAGTTCCTCCTGATTGATTTCTGGCGAATTCACGGTTCCTGCCAGCGCGCGGTGAAGCCACGGCCCGAATCGAATCGTAAGAGCCCGCCCGGATAGGGGGCACCCCCCACCCACCAGTACGCGGTAAAAATTGTTTGCTGGTGCCGGTAACAATTTTTTAAGCGCAGCGCGCCGCCGAAGATTCCGGCTGTGGCTGGCGCGGTGGACGAGTCGAACAGGATGCTCGCTTCGGGGGAGATTTCGGCGAATTGATCGGAATGAATCAAATAAAAATGATCCGCGCGTTCCACGACAGCCGAACAATGACCGGGCAATTGAAACGGAAACGTTCGCCCGTCGCCGGTGACGACCGCACCCATCGTCGATTCGAACTGAATCGTACGTGAATCGGAGGCGAGCTCGGTTTTGTAACCGCCCGCGTTGCCGTAATTAAAATAACCGTTCACCGTTTCCTTCGCGCGGTGGACCCGGGCCAGCTCCGGCGCCTCGGGCAGGCGCAAAAGATACTCCAGCAGGGGGTCGTTTTCGTTTTTTTCCCAGGCAGTTTTCATCAGCGGAACCGGGGTTGCGGGGCCAGGATAGTCTTCTGGACGAGAGAGACCCGGCAATCATTTTGCGATTTTCACATGGAAATCGCGCTGTATCGACCGGAAATCCCGCCCAATACGGGGAACATCGCCCGCCTGGCCACCTGCACCGGCCTGCGGTTGAATATCATCGGCGAGCCGTCGTTCTCCCTGGATGAAAAGCAGGTTCGTCGGGCGGGTCTGGATTACTGGGACCTGCTTGATCTACGCCTGCACAGCGACTGGCCGGCCTTCCTGAAATACGCGCACTCGCGACCCGGGGCCAGGCCCGATTCCGGTAACATTCTCCTGATAAGTAAACATGGATCCCGCGTTTATTCCGATCATAATTTCAGGGCGGGGGATATTTTTGTTTTCGGACGCGAGACGACCGGCCTGCCGCCGGAAGTTCACGCGAGCGTAAACGAACGTTATCCCGACCATGTCCTGCGCTTGCCGATGGTTCCGGAGTGCAGATCGCTCAATTTAAGCAATACCGTCGCCATTGTAATATATGAAGGAATTCGGCAACTTGGCCTGTTTCGTTAGATCGCTTCTGTTCCGTCCATCGGCGGTGTCGCTTCTCGCGCTGCTGATCCCGCTGGCCTGCATTACTGTGGATAAGTACGGGAACCCGATCGATGTTGAAGAAGATCCGCCGGAGCGCCAGTACGATCTGGGCGAGATGAAACCGCGGCCCGAGTGGAGCGATGCTGATCGTACGATCCCGATGGTGCTCGCCGGGATCCCCGAATTTCCGCCGGAAAAATTTTTACTCACGAACCTGCCTCCCGTGGGTAACCAGGGCAAACAGGCCAGCGGGACGGCGTGGGCCGTTGGGTACACGGCCGCGAGTTATTATTTTCGGACCCTGCACAATCGCAAAAAGTATCTCTGCTCACCGGCCTTTCTGTACAACCAGCTCAATCGTGGCGAGGACCAGGGGATCGAAATATATGAAACTCTCCGCCTGCTCCGGAGTAGCGGTTGCCCCGATCAAAAGCTGATGCCATACGCGGAAAAAGATTATTTGCGGCGACCGGGCCCGGCGGCCTTCCTGGGAGCGGGGAATTATGTCATCCAGGGTTTTGGCCGCGTTGATTTCACCGATATCAACCAGTTGCGCGCGCATCTTTTACAGAACAAGGTCGTTATGGCGACCGTGCGGATCACGTTGAACTTTCTGGAACTGGAAGACCGGGTCTGGAAAAATCCGGCCGGGCCACCGGTTGGGCGACACACCGTGGCTGTTGTGGGTTACGATCATACGCGCGAACGCGTCATAATTCAGAATTCGGTCGGTGAAGACTGGGGCGACGACGGTTTCGCGGAAATTCCCTACGAATGGTTCATCCGCCTGACTGCCCAGGCGTACGTGCTCTGGTGAATCAAATTGGCGGGCGGGCCATCCCTGGTTTCGCGTTTCGACTGCTTGACTTTAAACTTATGTTCAACAAGTATGCCTGGCAACTTTCCAGGCAGAGGTTCGGGCCTTGATCATATCGGTTCCAAAAGAGATAGTTCCCGGTGAAACGCGCGTTGCGGTCGTTCCGGATGTCGTTTCCAAACTGGTAAAATTAGGCTACACAGTTCAGGTGGGAACCGGCGCGGGAGAGGCTTCGTCCATCGCGGACGGGGCATTTGAGAAAGCAGGCGCGAAAATCGTAACAGACGTCGCCGCACTGTATTCAACCGCCGATATTCTGTTAAAAGTTCAGGTCCCCGCTGAACACCCCGCCACCAAAAAACACGAAATCGAAATGATGAAAGCCGGCGCCACGTTCATCGGCTTCTTTTATTCGTTGTACAATTTCGCCATCGCGCGCAAGGCCGCGGAGCGCAAAGTCAATGTCATTTCCATGGACGCGGTCCCGCGCATCACGAAGGCGCAACGGATGGACGCGCTCAGCTCGCAGACGAACCTGGCGGGATACCGCGCGGTCATTCTGGGCGCTGAAAAACTCGGAAAAGTGTTCCCCCTGATGATGACGGCGGCGGGCACCATCCCCCCCGCGAAAGTCGTGATCATGGGAGCCGGCGTGGCCGGTCTCCAGGCGATCGCTACTGCCAAACGGATGGGAGCGGTCGTGGAAGTATCGGACGTTCGGCCGGCGGTCAAAGAGCAGGTGGAATCGCTCGGCGGAAAGTTTATCGAAGTTGAAACCGATCAAAGTATGGAAGACGCGGGCGGTTACGCGCGCGAAGCCAGCGCTGAATACCTCAAGAAACAACAGGCCATCGTCCGCAAACATATCGTGGAAGCGGACGTCGTGATCACGACCGCTCTCGTTCCCGGAAAAAAAGCGCCCGTGCTCGTGACGGCCGACATGGTGCGCGAAATGCGCCCCGGATCGGTGATTGTCGACATGGCGGCCGGATACGGCGGTAACTGCGAACTGTCAGAGCCGGACCGGACTGTTATCAAAGAGGGTGTCCTTATTGTAGGCGAAACTAACCTGCCCGCCCAGGCGGCCGTAAACGCCAGCGATCTGTACGCGCGCAACCTGCTCGCGCTTCTGCAGTATCTCGCGAAACTCAAGGAAGGTACCCTTTTCGCTTTAGAACTGGACGACGAAATCGTAAAGGGTTCGCTCATCGTGCATGATGGCGAAGTCATTCACCCGCCAACGAAAGCATTAATCGGCGGGTGATTCTTCCCGCCGCGGAGCACGAACGAACATGGAAGACGAAATTTCCCCCGCTGAATTAAAAACGAAACTGGATCGCAAAGACGATTTTATTCTGATCGACGTTCGTGAGGCGCAGGAGCTCGAAATCAGCAAGATCGACGGCGCGCGTCATATTCCCCTGGCGGAATTTTTGGGCGGAGCCTACAGCGAGCTGGACCCGGACCGTGAATACGTGATCATGTGTCGCTCCGGCGCGCGCTCCGGCCAGGCGACCGATACCATGCGGGCCGCCGGTTACGAAAACGTTCGCAACCTGGTCGGAGGGATCAACCGCTGGGCGAAAGAAATCGACACCAGTCTGCCCACGTACTGAGATCAGGCGGCCGCCGGATCCGGCAGCCTGCCAGTCCGCCGCGCTTCAAATTTTTCCCGCTCGCAGCAATTCGATCATTTTCGCCGGATCTGTAACCGGCGCCTCACAGGCGAAATTGCGACATACGTACGCCGCGGCCTGTCCGTTGACGGGTCCCTGGTGCGCCGTAAACGGAGCGAGCAAGCGCAACCGCGAGTCACCCGTGCGGAGCAAGGTCACCGAGCGCGGGACGTACGTTCGCGCCGCCACCGCGAGCAGGGCTTTCGTATCCTCGGCCTCCGCTTCGCCGGCCACGACGATCTCCAGCGACGGCCCCAGCGCGAAATCGAGGCCTGTCAGAAACTGGGCGTGCGCGGAAGGCATCGACTCGAGCGTCTTCGCGAAGGCGCGACCGATCTGGCGCGCCCGGTCCTCCCAGGCCGCATCGCCGGTCATACGCGCGATCCGGACGAAATTCAAAACCGCCACCGAATTGCCGGACGGCACGGCTCCGTCGTACACTTCCTTGCGACGCACGATCAGGTCTTCGCCGTCGTCGGGCGTAAAAAAGAAACCGCCGTTGGCCGCATCCCAGAAATGCCGCAGGGAAATTTGCGCCAGATCAATGGCCTGTTCCAGCCAGGCGAAGTCGAAGGTCGTTTCATATAAATCCAGCAGGCCCTGGCAGAAGAACGCGTAGTCGTCCAGCAGGCCGTCGATCGCCGCGTCACCGTCGCGGTAACGGTGCAGAAGCCGTCCGTCCGCGCGGCGCATCTTCGCCAGCAGAAAGGCGGCCGCCGTGCCGGCGATGCGCGCGTACTCCGCGTCCTCCAGCGCGCGGGCCGCGCGCGCGAAGGCCGAGATCATGAGTCCGTTCCAGTCAATGAGTACTTTGTCGTCGAGGTGCGGTCGGACGCGTCCCGCGCGCACGGCGAAGAGTTTCGCGTGGGCCTGTTCCAGAAACGAGCTGAGTTCGGCCACGCTGAGACCCAGATTGGCCGCGCTGGTTTCCAGGTCGTATGGCAGAAACACGATGTTTTCGCCGGTTTTCTGGCGCGTCGCTTCCTCAAAAAAGTTCCCGTCGTCCATGAAACCGTGGACGCGCATGAAACGTTCCGCGTCCGCCGCTCCGAGTACCTCGCGCGTTTCCTCCGCCGTCCATACGTAAAACTTACCTTCCACGCCTTCGCTGTCGGCGTCCTCCGCCGAATAAAAAACGCCGTCCGGTGACATTAAATCGCGCGAAACGTAGCTCAGGATTTCGCGCGCGGTGGCCGCGAATTCGGGCGCGGCGCTGGCCCGGTACGTTTCCAGAGCGGCCATGACGAGCAGGGCCTGGTCGTAAAGCATTTTTTCGAAGTGCGGCAGGAACCAGTGCGCGTCCGTCGCGTAACGATGAAACCCTTTACCGATATGATCGAAGATGCCGCCCCGGCGCATTTCGCGCAGAGTCTTTTGCGCCATCTCCAGCGCTTCCACCTGGCCGGTGCGGTGCCAGTAGCGTACCAGAAAGATTAAATTATGGGGCGTGGGAAACTTCGGCTGCTGACCGAAACCGCCCGCGTTCGGGTCGAACCGTTCGCGAAATTGTTGAAAGGCCGCGTCCAGCAGACGCGCGTCGGGATCCTGACCGGCCTGATCGGGCGCGGCCGCGCGCAGGGCGTCAGCGATTTCCGTCGCGGAACGGTCCACTTCGTCCCGGCGCCCGGTCCAGATTTCCTGGATACGCGGAATAAAATCGAGCATGCCGACGCGGCCGTAACTCGTTTCGCGCGGGATGTACGTGCCCGCGAAGAACGGTTTTTTATCCGGCGTGAGGATGACCGTGAGCGGCCAGCCGCCGTGGCCGGTGAGCATCTGGCAGACCGTCATGTAAATATTATCAACGTCCGGGCGTTCTTCACGGTCCACTTTAATCGAGACGAACGTCGCGTTCATGAGCCGCGCGACGTCTTCGTTTTCGAACGATTCGTGTTCCATGACGTGACACCAGTGGCAGGTGGAATAACCGATGGACAGAAAGATCGGTTTGTTTTCGCTGCGCGCGATAGCGAACGCCTCCTCGTTCCAGGCGCGCCAGTCGACCGGATTATAGGCATGCTGCAAAAGATAGGGACTTTTTTCGTGGATCAGGCGATTGGGTGTTTTTTTTTGCGGGGAATTCACCCGGTCAGGATACAGAGGCAGCCACGAAAAAACAAATGATTAATCGCGAGTTTAATCGCGCCGTCTCGCCTGGCCCCTGGCCTGGCCGCTCTGAATTTATCCTTGACCGCAGTCGTGCGCGGCAATCCTGCTTCCCGCCATGCTGGACCGCCTCGAACGAAGTTTCGGAAAATTCGCCATTCCGAATCTGACCATGATCCTCATAGCCCTCATCGGCGCGGTATCGGCCTACGGGATCGCGTTCAAGGTGCCGTACGTTCCGCTCTCGCTCGATTTAATTGGGACACCGGACTGGTGGCAGATCGCGATTTTTCCGTTTCGCCTGGCCGATCGCTGGATCGGGCTGCTCTTCACCCTGTACATGCTCTGGTACTTCGGCTCAGCGCTTGAGGCGGACATGGGTGAGTTTCGCTACAACGTATTTATTTTGCTCGGAATCCTGACCGGGACCGCCGCCGTCCTGCTACTTCCGTACTACGTCGAACCACCATGGCGCGGCTATCTGTACATCGCCGTGTTCCTGGCTGTGGCGTACAGGTCACCGGACACCGAACTGCTGATCTTTTTTATTCTGCCCGTGAAGTTGAAATGGCTCGCCTTGCTGGCGATCGGGTTGATGTTGTTTTCGGCGCTCGTCATCGCGCGTCAGGCGGGTAGCTTCTGGCCCCTGCTTTCGCCGGTCGTGTCACTCTTGAATCTGATTTTATTTTTCGGTCCAGAAATATTACAGACGGCGCGTTTACGCTCACGTAGCGCCACCGCGCGTTCTCGCTTTCGGGGCCCTGAGTCGACTGTCCATCGCTGCGCGGTCTGCGGCCTCACCGAGCGCGAGAATCCTCTCATGGATTTTCGCTACTGCGCGCAATGCGCCGACCACGAATACTGCGCGGATCACCTCAACAATCACGAACATGTGAATTCGTAGGTTCGCCGGAATTTTCGGAATTAAGGAACGTACCGTCCAAAACCAGGCGTTCCGGAACGCGGGAGACGATCATGAAATATAACGAGCGTTGGGGGACGATTCAGGGCGCATCCGCTTACGCGGACCGGGCTCTCCGGCCGGAGGGCCGGCCGTCGATCCCTTGCGCATTTACCAGGCTCCCCCGGAGCCTGGTTGGGGTTTAAACTCTTCGCTTACGCTCAGAGTTCAGGGGGACCGCAACCCCCCGGCGAGGGAGAGTTTGAAAGGGACCGCGCAGGTCCCTCTCAATGCTCGCTGACTTCTTTGAGTTTGGCCAGGCCCTGTTCGTAGTATTTGCCGAGGAATGTATCGATGAACATTCCGAAAATACGATCACCCAGGCCGCCCGCTTTGCCCCTGAAATACCAGGTGACTTTCACGCCCTCGGGTGTTTCCTCGAAAGCCCATTCAGCGGCGGCCTTGCCCTCTTTTTTGAAATCGAGCTCGGTGAGGATACGTTTGTTTGCGACCGACTCCGTAATCGTCTGCGTGCCTTCGCCGGAGTCTTCGCTGGTCCAGCTGGACGAGGCGCCGACGCCCGCGGCGATATCGTTATAGGTGATTTTCATGGTTTTGTCTTCCAATCCCCAGGGAGCCCAGGCCTCGTTTTTTTTGAGGTTGTTTACGTTTTCGAAAACCACGCCCACCGGCGCTTTGATCACGATGGAACGTTCCAGTCCGTATTCTTCTTTGCACGCGGCGAACGCGAGACTCGCGATCAGCGGCGCGAAGAGTGAAATTTTTTTCAGCATAAGAGAAAGCCTCCGAATTGGTTCTGTCCTGAAACGACTCGCGCGGAAAAGACTGTCAACCTAATTGTTGAGTACGACTGCGGGGAAGGGCGCATCCGCGCTGGCGCGCGGACCGGGCTGCTGCGGACTCCGCGTTCGCTCCGGTCCCGCTGCGCGGGACTGGCTGCCGCCTTTACATATAGCCCTTGCGCGTTGTTAGCCCGGATTATGCACAAAATTCTCCGTGAATTTTTGTGCTCAAGGAAAACCGCCATTCAAGGCGGTTTTCT
>CAZVZS010000046.1:6067-41949 GCA_964631535.1 uncultured Leptospiraceae bacterium | reverse complement strand
CCCTGATCGCGCGCGAGTCGGCGCTGGTCGCCTACCGCGCGGGCCGGGCCGACTTCACGGCGGTGCTCGCCACCTGGGACGATCTCTACGCGGCCGAGACTGAGCTCATTCGCCTGGAAGAGTTACGCGACATGCACTTACTAAACCTGAGCGCCCTCGTGGACGCGCTCCTGCCCGCGAGCCTGCCCGGTCAGGCCGAGGAGGAAGGTTGATATGCGCTTTTTGAATTTCACTTTCCTTAACAAATCTGGCGATTCTGGCGAAAACGGACCCATCCCGCTCCGCACACCCCTGGTGCGCCGGGCGGGCCTGCGTCGTGGAGTCGCGCTCGTGGCCGCGCTGGCCGTTCTTTCGGCCGGATTGATCTACTATTTCTCCACGAACGAAACGCACGATCACGCGGAAGGCCCGGAAATTCTGTACTATACCTGTTCCATGCACCCGCACATCAAATCGGAAACACCCGGGTTCTGTCCCATCTGCCATATGCGACTGACCCCGGTCTATAAGACGACGCCCGGAGCGGCGCCCCCGGCCGCCTCAAACGCGGAGGCGACGGACGGGGCCGGGACAGCGACCCCGCAGGCGCCCGGGGTTTTCATTTCGGCGCAGCGCCATCAGATGATCGGCGTGGCCAGCGTGGCGGTACAAATGGCCCCGGCCGTGCGCGAAATCGAAACGACCGGCCGCGTGGCCTTCGATCCGGAACTCGCCGTGGCCGTCACCGAATACGTTCAGGTCCAGGGAGATCCGGAGCTGCGGCGTTCCGCGTATTCGCGGCTGAAATTGCTCGGCATGGGCGACGAAGAAATTCGCCAGATCGGCCGGTACGGAGCGCGCGCGTACGAAGGCCTGTACCTCCCGGGGCGCGGTGGCCCTGCCTGGGTCTACGCGACCGTGTACGAACAGGACCTGCCGTACATCAAACCCGGCCAGTCCGTGAACGTGCGCATCAGCGGCGACGATTCGCGCGTCTTCACCGGTTCCGTCCGTTCGGTCGCGCCGATCTTTGACGCCACGACGCGCACGACACGCGCGCGCATCACCCTGCCGGCGAACGCGGAGCTGGTGCCCAACGCGTACGTGGACGTGACCTTTCGCATCGATCTCGGCGAAAAAATCAGTGTGCCCTTCTCCGCCGTCGTGGATACGGGCAGCGAACAACTCGTCTTCGTGGTGGGAGCTGACAATCTATTCACGCCGCGACGCGTGCGGCTGGGGCCGCAGACCGCCGACGGGTATACGATCCTCGAAGGCCTGAGCGCGGGCGAACGGGTGGTGAGCGCGGCGACTTTTCTGGTGGATTCGGAAAGTCGCCTGAAAGCCGGTGTTTCGCCTGAACATAATCATAAAACAGGAGCAGCGCAATGATCGAACGTATCATTCTCTTCTCCGCCCACAACCGCCTGCTTGTAATCACGGTCACCCTGGCTCTGCTGGGTTTCGCGTACGCGGCGGCCCGGAACATTCCCCTGGACGCCCTGCCCGATCTTTCGGACACGCAGGTGATTATCTATTCGCGCTGGGACCGCAGCCCGGACATCCTGGAAGACCAGGTGACCTATCCGATCGTCAGCGCGCTGCTGGGCGCGCCGAAGGTACGTTCCATTCGCGGCATTTCCGATTTCGGTTATTCGTACGTGTACGTGATCTTCGAGGACGGAACGGATATCTACTGGGCGCGCTCGCGCGTTCTGGAATATCTTTCGAAAATTTCAGGCAGCCTGCCGGAGGGCGTGCGCACCGAACTCGGACCGGACGCGACGAGCGTGGGCTGGGTGTATCAGTACGCGCTGGTCGACGAAAGCGGCACGCTGAACGTGGCCGAACTGCGTTCGCTCCAGGACTGGAACGTACGCTACCGTTTACAGTCGGTGCCCGGCGTCTCCGAAGTGGCGGCCGTGGGCGGCATGGTGCGCCAGTACCAGGTGAACATCAATCCTAATGCGCTCGCGTCATTCAATATTCCGCTGACGGCGGTGATCGAAAAAATTCGCGCGTCCAACAACGAGGTCGGGGGCCGTCTGCTGGAACTGGGCGGACGCGAGTACATGATTCGCGGGCGCGGTTACATTCGCTCCGTCGCGGACATCGAACAGATCGCCCTCGGCGTGGATTTCGATACCGGCACACCGGTGCTGCTGCGGCAGGGGGCCCGCGTAAGCGTCGGCCCCGAAATCCGGCGCGGCGTGGCCGATCTGGACGGGCGTGGCGACACCCCCGGCGCCGTCGTCGTCATGCGCTACGGCGAAAACGCCTTGAAAGTGATCGAACGAGTCAAAGCGAAAATCGTCGAAATTTCGCCCGCCCTGCCAGCGGGCGTAAAACTCCTGCCGACGTACGACCGCTCGATTTTGATCGAAGAATCAATCGAGACGCTCAAAGGAACGCTTCTGGCCGAAGTTCTGGTGGTGAGCGCGGTGATTCTATTTTTTCTCTGGCATCTGCCCTCGGCCACGACGGCCATCGTCACGATTCCGGTTTCGGTGTTCCTCGCTTTCATTCCGCTTTATTACGGCGGACAGACGAGCAATATCATGTCGCTCGCGGGCATCGCCATTTCGATCGGAGTGCTGGTGGACGGGGCCATCGTGCAGGTGGAAAACATTTATTTGCGGATCCAGCAGTGGATGGAATCGGATCGTTCGGAGTCGTTCGAATCGGTGCGACTGCGCGCGCTCGTGGAAGTGAGCCCTTCGATTTTTTTCTCGCTGCTCATCATCGCGGTGGCCTTTCTGCCGATCTTCACCCTGGTGGACCAGGAGGGTCGGCTCTTCAAACCTCTGGCCTATTCCAAAAACCTGGCGATGGCCATCGCCGCCCTGCTGGCGCTCACGCTCGACCCGGCCCTGCGCATGCTCTACACACGCTACGAGTTTTTCGATTTCAAACCGCGCTGGCTGGCCCTGCTCTGTTCCCATCTTTTCGTCGGCCGTTACCATCCGGAGGAGACACATCCGGTTTCGCGCCTGCTGTTTCGACTCTACGAGCCGGTGTGTCGTTTCGTGCTCACGCGTCGTCGTGAAACCCTGATTTTCACCGGGGTTCTTTCGCTGGCGACCGTGCCCGTGTTCGTCTCACTTGGTAGCGAATTCATGCCGCCGCTGGGCGAAGGGACGATTCTGTACATGCCCACAACACTGCCCGGAATCGCCGTCGGTGAAGCGGAACGGATGCTCCAGGTGCAGGACCGCTTGCTCCGCGAATTTCCGGAAGTCGAGCGGGTCTTCGGCAAAGTCGGCCGGGCCGACAGCGCCACGGACCCGGCTCCGCTTTCGATGGTGGAAACGACCGTGCTCCTGAAACCGGAAGAACAGTGGCGCAAGCGCGAACGCTGGTATTCCTTCCTGCCCGATTTTTTGCACGCGCCCTTTCGCCGCGTCTGGCGCGATCGTATCAGCTACGACGAACTGGTCGACGAGATGGACCGTGCCATGCAGCTGCCCGGCTGGACGAACGCCTGGACGATGCCGATCCAGAACCGGATCAATATGCTTTCGACCGGCATTCGTACTCCGCTCGGCATCAAGATCATGGGCGATGATCTGAAAACGATCGAGAAGCTGGGCCAAGACGTCGAAAAAATACTCAACCGGGTACCCGGCACGCGCAGTGTCTTCGCCGAACGCGTGGCGGGCGGCTACTTTCTGGATTTCGAACTGCGCCGTTCCGAACTGGCCCGCCACGGTCTTTCCGTGGAGGACGCGCAGACGATTCTGGAAAGCGCGCTCGGCGGACGCAACCTGACTACGACCGTGGAAGGCCGCGCGCGGTATCCGGTCAATCTGCGCTACGCGCGCGCCTTTCGCGATTCGCCGGACGATCTGGAACGCGTGCTGGTCCCGCTCGCAAACGGATCGCAGGTCCCAATGGGGCAGCTCGCGCGCATTCGCACTGTGAGTGGACCTTCGATGATTCGCAACGAAGACGGACTTCTCACCGGCTACGTCTTCATCGACCTGGCCGGGCGCGACACCGGTTCGTACCTGGCCGAAGCGCGCGCGAAAGTCCAGAACGAACTCAAAATCCCCCCCGGCTTCTCGCTGCGCTGGAGCGGCCAGTACGAAAACATGGCGCGCGTCCAGGAACGACTCGTCCTCATCCTGCCGCTGACGTTGTTCCTGATCGTAATGTTATTGTATCTGAACACAGGCTCGGCCGTGAAGGTCGGGATCGTGATGCTCGCCGTACCGTTTTCGCTGGTGGGCGCGGTCTGGTTTTTGTTCCTGCTCGATTACAATATGTCGATCGCGGTCTGGGTCGGCATGATCGCGCTCATGGGACTCGACGCGGAGACGGGAACCTTCATGCTCCTGTATCTCGATCTTTCGTACGAACAGTACCGCGCGGAAGGTCGTTTACATTCACAGGACGATCTGCGCGAGGCCGTGGTGCACGGCGCGGTGCGGCGTGTGCGCCCGAAAATCATGACCGTGGCCACCGGCATCATCGGACTGGTGCCGATTATGTGGTCGCTGGGTACGGGGGCCGATCTCATGAAACGCATCGCCGCGCCGATGATCGGCGGCCTGGTCACCTCGTTCGCGCTCGAACTGTTGATCTATCCCGTCGTCTTTTACATCTGGAAGGCGCGAGAAATGGAATTCGCGAAAAGCGAATGAAGGGACTGAAAAATGAGGAGGGTACGGAAACCTGTCAGATCACCATATGCGCTGCCCAAAGTAATGTCACCGCGCGCGCTTAAATTTGAGTTGACACGGGATATATCTGATCGAACAATTTTTGAATGGGTCTGATTTACGCGGACATAGAGATCATCAACGGGGAAGACCTCGTTCTGGCGCGGAGAAAATTATTTCCGGAGGAATCCGTACGGCGCCTGAGTGTTTCTGCCCTGGTTGATAGCGGAGCCTACATGCTCTGTATCAACGAAAACATCCAGAACAATCTGGACCTCCCCGTGATCGACGCGACGGAGGCGGAACTGGCGAATGGCCAGCTCGTCAAATTAAATGTAGTCGGTCCGGTAGAAATTCGGTTCGAAAACCGGTCAACGACCTGCCGCGCGGCCGTATTGCCGGGCAACGCGGAAGTCCTGCTCGGGTCCATACCGAGGGAGGATTTGGACGTCGTGCTCCTGCCCCGCGAACAAACTATCGACGTGAATCCGGAGAGCCCGTTTATCGCGAAGAAAAAAATGAAGTGATCCAGTTCACGCCCGCGCTGCGGCGCCCCGTCAATACCCGATCATCATGCCCCCGTCCACGCGCAGCACGGCGCCGGTGATAAAGTCCGCGTCCGCCGAAAGTAAAAAACGCGTGGCGCGAGCGATGTACGCGGCGGGCGGGTCCGCGACCTTGAGCGGGATCATGTTTCGTAGCGTCGCGCGTTGCTCGTCCGTTAAATGCGCGGTCATATCGTTTTCGACGAAGCCGGCGGCCACGGTATTAACGGTGATGTTGCGCGGCGCAAGTTCACGCGCGGCGGTTTTCGTCAGCGCGATCAGCGCGGCCTTGGAGGCGGAATAATTGGCCTGCCCCGCGTTGCCGTACAGACCGGAAACCGAACCAATGTTGACGATCTTCCCCCGCCGTGCTTTCAGCATGTATTTCGCGGCGGCCTGGATGCCGAGGAAGGCGCCCTTGAAATTGACGTCCATTACCTGGTCCATTTCGTCTTCGGACATGCGAATCAAAAGATTGTCGCGCAGAATGCCCGCGTTGTTCACCCACAGATCGAGCCGCCCGAACGTCTCGAATGCGGCGCGCGCGAGGTCCTGGTTACCCTGTTTTGAACGAACATCGCAGACAAACGCGACGGTATCCGCGCCTGTTTCCTTGCGCAAATGTTCAGCCGCGCGTTCGCATCCTTCCCGGTCCTGATCCGCCAGCGCCACCCGGCACCCCAGACGACCGAGTTCGCGGGCGATTTCCAGTCCGATCCCGCGCGCCGCCCCGGTCACCACACCCGCCTGCCCGTAAAATTCCATAAGCCCTCCGGACATTTTATTTGGACATCCAAATAATAATAACCAATTTATTTTGATGTCCAAATAATGGCCACAAAAAAATCAGCCTTCTTCCAGATTCGAATACGCCCGCTGCACGAGAGCGGTGAGGGTTTTTTGTTCGGAAGCGCTCATCCCCGAAAAAAAGCGACCAAGTACAGCGCGGGAAGCGACGAGCACCACTCGCCGCGCTCGCTTACCCCGCGCGGTCAGCGTTACCTGGTAACTGCGCGCGTCCTCGTCGGAGACTCGCCGGGCGACGTATCCGCGCTCGATCAGGCGAGCCACGAGCGTCGTTATCGTGGAGTTGTCGCGCTCAAGGACGCTGGCCAGCTCGCTCATGCTGGCGGGCCCGGCTCCCAGAGCGAACAGTACGCCACCGTGCGCGGGGACGATATCGCCGATGCCGCGCTCGTCGAACTGCCCCTGGAGGGCGCGCGTGGTTCGATCGCGCAGGCGGGAAATCAGGTGAAAAATACGATCGCTTTGAGGGGGACCTAAACCGCGGGGGAGTTTGAAGCCGTGCCCGTGCGACCCATGAGGAGCATTGGCCTTATGAATGCGGTCTCCGTCAAATTTCATAAGCAACCTGTCACTGGCGGTTCGTGGGGGTTGTCGTCCCCCTAAACTCTGAGCGTGAGCGCAGAGTTTTTTCCCGCATTTGCGATCCATTGAGAGCAAATGCCTTTCCTCGACCCCCAACGCTCGGGCGCTTTCGGTTCGAACGCCATTCGTTCCGGGATGGTTTATTCACGTTTTTGCGATCCCCCCCTGGAGCGAAAACATGCTTAATCGGTTTTCAATTACTTGTCAAGACCCAAAGTGTTTAAGTTTCCCAATGTAATTGTTTGTTTTATTTCCGAATCATTTGAATTTTCTGGAAGGAGGCCGGCCAGCACCTGAACGCAAAGATTATATATAGCCAGGGCTATATACGGCTTTCATGATTTTCGTTATTTCGAATCTTTAAAAAACCCACCATCACCCTGGTCGAACCTGTCCATTGGCGTATTTTGTTGCGGAGTTTTATGCGGACATTCGATTCAACGCTTTCTCACCGCTTAACAAGCCGGGAAAACTTCACCCGCACCGCCCACTCAATACCGCGGCCCGCGTTCGTCGTCGTCCATCTGCGGACGGTTGTCGAAGCGGTTAATCTCGGGCCGAAAGGCCACGCGAAAGCTGCCCACGGGACCGTTGCGGTGTTTGGCGATGATGACCTCGGCCGTGCCGCGCAGAACCAGCTTCTCCGGGTCCTCCAGCACGTCCTGATCGCTGACCAATTCGCGGTGGATGAAAAGGACCATGTCCGCGTCCTGCTCGATCGCCCCCGATTCGCGCAGGTCCGAAAGCTGGGGTTTGGCGTAGTCGCCTCGACGCTGCTCCACCGAACGGTTCATCTGCGAAAGTGCCAGCACGGGCGTATTCACCGTTTTCGCCAGTTGTTTGAGACTGCGCGAAATCGCAGCGACTTCCTGCTGGCGGCCGTGCTTGCGGTTTTCCGGATCCGTCAGGAGTTGCAAATAGTCCACGATGATCAGGCCGAGTTTTTCGCCGCGCTGGTTCAGGTCGATGGCCAGTTTGCGCGTGCGCGCGATGCAGTCCCAGATGTCGAGCGTGCCGGTATCGTCGATATTGATCGGCGCGGCGAAGAGGTCTTCGATCGTGTTAAGCAGATGCTGCACCTTGCCCTGTTCGATTTTGCCGCGTTTGAGATCAGCCAGATTGTACATCGACTGCGCGCTGACCATGCGCAGCATGAGTTCCAGGCGCGACATCTCCAGCGAATAAATCACGACATGCCGGTTTTCCAGCAAGGTGACATTGGCCGCCATGTTCATGGCCAGGGTGGTCTTGCCCATCCCCGGGCGCGCCGCGAGTACGATGAGTTCGCCCCCGCGCAGGCCGGATGTGTATTGATCGAATTCCGTGAAGTGCGTGGCCAGGCCCGTCATGCCCCCGCGGGCTTCCTGGAGCGATTGAAAATACTGGATGAAATCTTTTTTGATTTCGCGTGCGGGCACGATACCCTGCGACATGCTGCGATTGGTGATGCCGAGGATGCGGTCCTCCACGCGCTTGAGGAAGATGTTTTCGTCTTCCTGCGGGCGCACCGCGTCGTCTTCGATTTCGCGCGCCGCGCGCACGAGATCGCGCCTGAGCGCGATGTTTTTCAGACGCCGCGCCTGGATCAGCGCATTGGACGGAGCCATCACGTCCTGGCTGAGGCGCATGAGGTACGGGCCGCCCCCGGCTTTTTCCAGGAGACCCCGGTCTTTCAAATATTGAATGATGCCGACCGGTTCGATTTCGAGGCCTGAGCCCGCGTGGTAGACCTGAACGATCGATTCGAAAATCAGCCGGTGCGATTCGAGATAAAAATCGTCCGTGCCCAGCAGGGCCGAAGTCTGAATGATCAGATCCGGACGCACCAGCAGGGCCCCCAGCACCTGCCGTTCGGCCTCCATATCATACGGAAGTTCACCCGAAGCGAGGGCGACCGGGGCGGAGGAACGTATGGTTTCGGGGAATTTTGTGGGCGGACGATCCATCGACCGGCCAGCGAAGATCGCACGACATAATGCGTCAAGAACGTCGCATTTTTTTCGGCGTGGACAAGGTGTCTAAAAACGGAAGCAGGCCACTTTTTCGCTCCCGGGAAAACCTGTATAACGCGACCGGTGCCCGAAACGGGGTCGCGGGGAAGGCGATCGCACAAAAAAAGCCGCACAGGCAACCGTGCGGCTTTTCGCGCGAAGCGTGGGTCGCGGCTACTCCGCGGCTTCGTCCCCGGCGTCCGCTTCCGCCTCACCCTCAGCGGCGCCTTCTTCGCCTTCCGCCGGTTTTTCAGCGGCCGGTGCGGCCTCCGGAAAGTCCTCTTCTTCTTCGGCCACGAACGACTCGTCGGCCACGACGCTGATCTTCAGCGGAACGGTGATTTCCTCGGCCAGGCGCACCCTGACCGAAAAATCGCCCAGAGATTTGATCGATTCACCGATTTCGATTTTACGTTTATCCAGCACGAAACCGAGTTCGCCCAGGGCGCTGGCGATGATCATGGAGGTCACCGATCCGAACAGTTTCCCTCTGGCGCCGACGCGAACCTTGATGACCAGGGGGCCCACGCCCTTCATACGCCCGGCCACGGCCTCCATTTCTTTTTTACGCTTTTCCGCTTTGACGGCGATCAGGCGTTTCTGGTGTTCGAGCGCACGCGTGCTGCCGACGGAGGCCGGAATAACCAGCCGGCGCGGAATGAGGTAGTTTCGCGCGTGGCCCGCGGCGACTTCTTTAATTTCGCCGGCGTCTCCCAGCGAAGGAATGTCTTTCTGTAAGATAACTTTCATGCGTTTACCTCAAAATTAAAACGGGATATCGTCATCATCCATGGGGCCGGGATCAAACCCGCCGCCAAAATCGCCGGGGGGCGCCGGGGGACCTGGATCGTAGCCACCGGCCGGAGTGCCGTATCCACCGCCGGAGGAACCGCCTCCGTGAGCGGAAGACCCGTAAGATCCGCCGCCGCCACCGCCCTGCCCGCCTTCACCGGGGCCGCCGAGCATCTGCAGATTTTCGACGACCACGTCGATCGCGCTCTGCTTTTGCCCGTCCTGGCCCTGCCAGGAACGTTGCTGCAGGCGACCTTCCACGGCCACCTGTTTGCCCTTGCGACAGTACTGGTTGATCACTTCCGCCTGGCGACCCCAGGCGACACAGTTAAAAAACGAAACTTCTTCTTTGCGTTCGCCCTGCACCGAATACCGGCGATTATTGGCGATACCGAACTTACAATATGCCGTTCCGGTGGTGGTCTGTTTGAGTTCCGGATCCCGGGTCAGCCGCCCGATTAAAAGTACCCGATTCAGATCTCCGGCCATGCAAAACCGGCCCTCAGGCGACCCGCTTGATCATATGGCGCATAACGCCATCCGTAATATGCAGTTCACGCCGCAGATCGGCGATTTTCGTGGGGTCAATCATACAGTTGCTGACCAGAAAAAAGCCGGTGGTGGCGCCGTCCAGTTCGTGGTGGACATTGCGCGTACCCCACTCCTCTTCTCTGGCGATTTCCACGTTGTATTTTTTAAGCACATCGCGCAGGACCTGTTTGTACTGATCCAGAGCCGCGATGTCCGCGCTCTTTAATATAGTAATAAGTTCGTATTTATTCACCGGGGAACTCCAGAAACGTCCAATCTGGGGGCCCGGAGCCCTGTGTCAATCAGAAGAGGCCAACAAGGCCCCGGCAGGCTGGATTTATGAAAATGTTCTGGCAGGCCGGAACGCAAAGGCGGTCCGGGCGATCAAACGAGCAGGGTTCGGCCCTCCTCAGGGGTCTTTGCCGGTCGCGATAGCGAGGACGGTTTCAGAACTGGTCGGCGTTGTCGCCGCCTGCCAGTCGTCCTTCGCTCCCGTCGGGCTGTAAAAAAACGCTCCGGAACTCCCTCCGGCCACGTACCGATCCAGATACCGAATCGCCTTGAGATTCACGCCCGAACAATTGCTCATCACGTAATTGCCGGCGGTTTCCTCCGCCGCGCCGTCCAGGGAAAACGTGTAGCCACAATTGTCGCGGACGATGGCGAATCGGTCGGCCCCGTAGGTGATATCCGTGGGCGCGGTGGTGGCGCTGCCTGAAAACACATTGGGAGACACGGTATTGAACGAAGTGCCCAGATCGTCGGTATACTGCGCGGAAACCGTGGACGTGGAAATCGCCATGACCCGGTTCACGCCGTTGACCGATTGCCCGGCCGCCAGTCGCACGGCGAGCAGGCCGATCGCGTTGGAAAGCGTGGTCCCCCAGGCGCTCCGGGGGACCCGCGTTCGCGTGCCCTGTGTGTTTGGCTGGTAGTTGATATATGCCTGGGAGGCCGGGGCGTAGGCGATCGAATACATGTAATCGCCCGCGGTCAGACCACCCGCGGTATAGGTGCGATCCGTCCAGGTTTCCCCGAGATCGTCCGAACTGAGCGAAACATAATCCACCGCGTTCTGGCTGTACCCGCCCACCACGAATTCGCGTCCCAGCGGACCACGACCGGCCGCGGCCGCCGTTAGCGGCACCGTCACGCTTCCGCACGATAGCGCGGTCCAATCGATTCCGTTGCTGCTGAACCAGAGTCCACAACCGCCCGGGGTGCCGGTGAGGCTGCCGGCGGCGATGTAGCGCCCGCCCGCGTAAGCCATACTCAAGACCGATCCGGTCGTGCAACCGGCGAGCGCACCGCCCGGCAGCCATTCTTTGCCGTCAGTCGAATACCAGGTCGCGCAATTCGACCCTCCGGCGACGTACCGGACGCTCGGGAGAGCGGCGGGCGCCACAAGCAGAGCGGCCAGAGCCGGATTGCAGACCGGATCAGCCTGCGCACAATCCGCTTCCACGACCCGGCAGGAAAGACCGGCCGTGAGGAGGCATACGAGCAGCAAACCTGGAGCGCGGGAACGGGCCATGCTGTTTTTTCGGCCCGGAATCGATTTCTGTCAAGGCGATCGCGTCCCTGTCCGGGGGATTTTTTTGGCCCGGGGGAGCGGGTTCCGGGCGCCCGGGTGGACGAACCTGAACCCGGGGCCGGTGGGAGTTCCTACAGGCCGAAATCCATGATGTTTTCGATGCGAATCGCCCGATCAAGGCCGCGGGTCTGGACCTGCTTCTGTAGCTCGAAATTAATCCGGCGCAGCAGGTTTTTGTAACGGTTCAGAATTCGCACCTGTTTGTCGTAGGGAATCGGGTCCTTATCGTCATGCAGAATGGTTTTTTCTTTGGCGATGATGGTCAGATCTGGCACCGGCACCCCGTCCGGCCCTTCCCAGACGGGTCGGGCATCGGAGGCTTCCTGGTACATTTCGAGCGTGAGTTCGCTGTTTTTCAACATGTCCAGGTCCACCCCGATCGGCTTTTCGCGCGCCTGGGCCTGGTCGATCGGTCTGGGGTGCACCATCCGCCGCAACTCGCGGTTGTATTCCGTGCCCGAGTAATTGATCCGGTAAAACTGGAAAATGATCTTTTCCATCCCGTTGAATTTGATCTCTTCGGGGCCCCCGTTCTGGCCGGGGGTGCGTTCGATATTCGTATAAATGTAACAATGGGCCCGCGAAATGTACTGCACGGGAAATACGTCGGTGCTGTAGCTGAAACCTTCCAGCAGCCGAATGCGCAGGTAGGTTTTCCCCTCGCGGTCCTTGCCGATGATGAACGGCAACGAATCGGCCGTTTCCACCATATCCGTGAACAGGACCATACTGTTGGTGGTTTTGGTCTTTTCGTCCGGGAAGGGCCGGATCCCGCCGTATTTGAACAGGTTCTTGACCTTGTCGCCGATTTCGCCGTGGAGATTGTCGATCTCGAGGTCCGCGAACCCGCTTTCGCGCGCCTTTTTCGTGGCCTCGCGTTCGACCACGTTTTCTTTCTGGATTTCGTACTGGGCGAACAGGGGCGCACCGAACGCGGCCAGGACGAACCAGAAGCTGAGGAAACGCAAGAACGACATAGAAACCACCGTATCCGTACCTATCGGGATTTCCAGCAGTCTTTCTTGAACCTTCACCGGGAATTTTTTTACCACGGGGAAACACGGGGAACACGGAGGAAACAAAAGAGCTTAAAACGCGAAAATGAGCAAACCGGAGCGGTATCAATGGATCAAACCGGATTCGCCCCGTGTTCCCCGTGCCCCCGTGTATAACCTCACTCGACGATGCGCACCGTGACTCCGCCCAGGCCCTCGCCCCGGACCTGGACCGTGTCGCCGTTTTTGAGGAAGGGCGTCCGGTCCTTGCGCAACACCGCGGACAGTTTCGCGAACCGGTCCATGCCGACCAGATCGCTCAAGCGGGCCATCCAGCGCGGCGTGCTCATGGCCACCCCGCCCGGAGTGCCCATGAGCACCATGTCGCCCCTGCGCAGCGGCCGGTCCGGATACTTTTCGCTTATAAATCGTAACATATCAATCGGGGTGTAAATCATATTCGACGTGGACTCGCGCTGGCGGAGCTGGCCGTTGACCAGGGACTCGATCGTCACGCAGGGAATCCCGCCCGCCACGGGGGCGCGCGGAATCCAGACCCGGTCCGATACGGGTAAGAATCCGGGAAAACTTTTTGACACGCCCCAGTAGGCCGCCCGGTCGGGTGTGCCTTCGCCGAAGACCGCGAGCGAACGAGAGGAAAGATCGTTGCCGATAAAAAATCCAAGCGCCGGATTAAAATCGCCCGCGCGTAGCTTCCCCGCGTCCACGTCCTCCAGCAGCACGAAGCCCAGTTCGGTTTCGTAGTCGAGCAGGGCCGGCAGATCCGCGAAACGTTCGCGCGCCACGGCTTCCAGGCCGGGTTCGAAGGCGACCAGGTCCTGGATGAGATCGGCGGACGCGGGAATGCGCACGGCCGCACCTTCCCCGGTCAGGGTACGCGGGAGTTTGGGAAAAATCGGCGGGGCGGCACCAGGCGTGAAGTCGCTGGCGGTCTCGTTGATGTGGCCCGCGTACGCGAGGCCGACCCCGTAAATATGTTCCGGCCGCGGTACAAACGGCTGGAATTCACCATCGGCCAGGTCCAGGCAGACGAACGGCGCCGGACGCGGTTCGACCGGCAGCGGGCGCAACAGATACACGGCCAGGGCCACCAGCGGCAGTACGATGACGACCAGACCCACGAGTACGATTTTATTCATGACACTCCTCCGGGAATATTCACTTCAACTTTTTTTGACAGTAATGTAGCGAAAGCCGCAGCCAGGATACCGGCGGCGTCCTCTTCAGCGCGCAGTTTTTTCTGACGCCAGGCGACCTGTCCGTCCGGACGTACCAGCAGAGCGCCGGTCGCTTCGATTTCGCTCAAACGTTTTAATAATTCGCGTCGGTCAGGCGAACCTTCCAGACGCGCCCGGGCGAGCGGCAGGGTCCCGGCCAGGCGCGCTCCGGCTTCCAGCCACAAATCGCCGCGTTCGGCCGCGATGAGCGTGAACAGTTCGCCCGCGAGCAACGCGTGCGAAGAACGCTTGCACGCGTCGTCCAGCCAGAAATGCGGGAACCGCGCGCCGGGTCTGGTACCCGGTCGGTACCCGGTCACTTCGTCCGCGAGACGAACGCGTTCCGTTCCATCGGGAAGTACCGCGCCCGCCTCGTAGCTGTATCCCAGATCGAGTCCGATCCGATCGAAGTGCGCGATCTGGCGCGCGATCGAAGAGCGCACGGCGTGCTGACGGTTCGGGTCCGCGAGGATTTTTCCCAGACCCCGCATGGGAATGCGATACAACCAGGCGCGCAGGCGATCACGCGCGGCGGACGAAAGCCAGGCCAGGGGCGGAAGGCTCATCAAGAACGCCAGGCGTTTCAGGTGCGCCGGGTTGAGGCCGAGCGTACGCGGCACTTCCAGCATGTCCACGTAGTTTCGCAGGGATTCGTTACAATTCTGGCGAATTACCGGCGACCGTTCGCTTTCGTACGTGTCGAGGAGCGCCTCCCCGGCCTGGCCGCGCAGGACGAACGCGAGTTTCCAGCAGAGGTTGTGAGCGTCCCCGATCCCGGAATTCATACCCAGCCCGCCCGTGGGCGGAAACCGATGGGCCGCGTCCCCCACCAGGAAGGCCCGTCCCTGACGAAAACGTTCGGCAACCTGCGCGGTCATGCGCCAGGAACTGATACTCTCGATACGCACGTCGATGTCCGCGCCGAGCGCCGTGCGAATCAGCTTCTGGAACACGGCCGGAGTATAGTCCTCGATTTTTTCGTACGGCGTCTCGACCGGCACGTGGTACACCCAGCGTTTCCGGGGGTGGTGCGCGATGAGGACCCCCGGCGCGATCGGGTTGAAGATCCAGTACAGCTTGGCCTTCGTTTTCACGAATTTACTTAAATCGTTCGTAAAGTACGCGTTCGCGAAATCCTGAATTTTCTCCGGCCCCCGCATGGCGATGCCCAGCGACTCGCGCAATCTCCCGCCCGCACCTTCGGCGCAGATGACGTACTGACACGTGATCGTAAAACGTTCCCCGTCCGGACGCCGCGTAATCTGGCAGCGCACCCGGTCGCCCGTTTCCTGAATCCCCTCACACTGGTGCGCGGTCAGGGTGCGACCGTGCGGGGCGTGTTCCACGTGGGACCGGATGATTTTTTCGAGTTCCACCTGCGAAATATTCAAATACGGTTCCGGCGATGCCAGATGCTCGGCGTATTTTTTGTCATTGCCGCCGGCGCGCAAATCGATCTGGCCGAACTGCTCGTTGATGGTTCTACAGAAGACAATCCGCGCGGCGGTTTCCTGATCGGAGGCTTCCCTCTGCAATTCGGCCAGGTCCAAACCCAGCGAGCGTAAGATCTCGATCGACCGCGCGCCCAGTTCGTGGGCCCGCGGATGTTCGAGCGGGGTTTCACGCCGCTCCACGAGAATGTGATCGATCCCCAGTCGCGAAAGACACAGAGCGCTGACCATGCCGGCCGGTCCCCCGCCGACAATCAATACTTCGGTTTCCAGATCGTTCATCGTCGGTCTCCCTGAAGCCCGGGGGCGACCGCGAAACGCAACAGAACGAAATTCAGGCACAGCAGCAAAGACATGATCGTAAAAACGAGAATGTTTTCGTTCACGTTCATGAACCCGACGTGGATCGACGCGTCGAACACGTCCGCGGAATACAGCGGCCCCAGCACGACCGCGCCCCAGAACGCGAGCGCGTTGAGTGCCTGTAAAAGCAGGGCGCGATACAGATCGCCCGGGTGCGTGACCGCGCGGCCCCAGATCAAATACAACGAGTACACGCCGAGAGCGCCCCAGAGGACGATGTTCCACATGATGTGAAATCGCGCGTGGCCCACCCAGTCAGGGTGCACCAGGTGCGACGCGTTGGTATCGCGCAGCATGGGTCCGAAAAACTCGAAGGCCCCCAGCGTTAAGAGAATTTGAACCAGGCGAACTTTTTGAGTGAGATGCATACTATTTTCCTCCAGGGTCCACTCCCTGATTCCGGGCTCTGGAGTCGAACGGGTACGCGGGGTCTGGCTTTTTCCTCACAGAAGCGATTCCCACCGGACCTACCCGTTCGACCCGGAGTCCGGAAGCCGGCTCTGGATCGTCGAACAGAAGGGAGGGTAACCCATGCGGACGGTCCGGTCGCCTTCACTCGGAAGGATGGACCACTTTTTTCGGGGATTTCACCGCGGGCCGGGGTGCCACCGCGATTTCAGGCGATGACGTTCAGGAATTGTTTACGATAATCGCCGGGGGTCAGGCCGGTTTCGGCCTTGAAGGCCTTGTTGAACGCGGCCTTGGACTGGAAGCCGGAACGAAAGGCAATGCTCAGAATCGTATCCTCGCGCAGGGCCGGGTCGGCCAGGAGTCGCCGGGCCTCCTGGACCCGGTAGCCGCTCACGAAATTGAAAAAGTTCAAGCCCAGCTCGATATTGATCACCATCGAAAAATGATGGGCGGGGATCCCCAGGGACCCGGACAACTCCGTCAGAGACAATTCTTCATCCAGAAAAGGTTTTTCGTTTCGCATGCGCGTCTGGATGCGCTCAAGGTATTCTTTGCGCGTGGCCTCCGGGAGAGTCTGCCTGGCGTACTTCGGCCCGGACTTTTCCTGGCTCGCCTCCGGGCCGCCCGGGTCGGGCGCGCCCACGTCCGCCTGGACTTCACCGTCCTGCGCCCGGGGTAAATCCTCCGCGCGTGTGATCGCGAAAATATGCGGCTTGCGAACCAGGTGGTACAGCACCAGATAAATCAGGGCCAGCAGGATGAGCCCGTCAACCGGCGTTACCGGAATCCGCCACCAGCCGAGCGCGCTCAACAGGGCAAGGCCTGAGTACGCGAGCAGCATAAAAAAATTCAGGCCCAGAAACAGCCGCAACCAGACCGTTCGCGACCGGTCGTCGCTGGAAAAACCGGCCTCGAATTGTTGTCCGTACAGCACGATGGCCCGCACGGCGCGTACCAGGAAGAAAAAACAGTGCCCCACCGCCAGAATCAGCAAGACGCGGGTGAACACCAGCACCGGGCCCGCCTGGGCCGCGACGGAGGCGGCCTGGCTGAATTCGTCAAAATTTAAGTAAAGCCATAAATAAACGAAAAAAATTAAAACGGCGGGGACCGCGCCCAGAAACCAGTCCCCGCGCCCGATTCGGGCGCGAAAGAGCGAGGCCCTGGTGTAGTACAGTAAAAGCGGGCCGTACAGAAAAATGAGCGGGAAAAAAACGAACGGGATATATACGATCGGGCTCGATCCGATCGCGAAGGAAAATCGTAATAAAAACCCCACCGAATGAATCGCGAGCAAAAGACCGAGCGCGCGCGAAGCGGAACCTTCCCCGCTGAAAAGAATGACGGCCAGGAAAATCGCGACGCCGAAACTGACCAGAGCGATCCCGCCCGTAAAACTATCCATGGGAGTCAGGCCGTACCCGCCAGGAGTTCGTCTTCGCGGCCCTGCATGAGCGCTTCCTCCTCGGCCCCGCGTTCGTGATCGTAACCCACGAGATGCAGCAGGCCGTGAACGAGCAGTCGTAACAACTCGTCCCGGACGGAATGTCCGATTTCCCCCGCCTGCCTTGTGAGAGTTTCGAACGAGATCATGATATCGCCAAGGAGCAGCGGTTCATCGGACAGGGGCAATCGCTCCGCGTCTTCCGCCAGGCGACCGTTCCAGAATTCGAACTGCGGAAAGCTGAGCACGTCCGTGGAGGCGTCCTTCGCGCGCCACTCGCGATTGATGGCGCGAATGCCCTCATCGTCGGTGATCACGAGCGAAAGTTCCCAGGCACCCGCCAGCCGCTCGGAACGGGCCAGCCTGTCCAGCAGGTCCAGGGCGATGGATTCGATTTCGTCCGGCCCCGGAAATCCCGCGACCTCGTTCGCGTCCGGGGCGAAATCCAGGAGAACTCCGTGCCTGGGCGGGCCCACCGCTCAGCGGCCTCCAGGGCGTCGACTCTTTGTCCCGCCTTTGCTCTTGCGTGAGGCCGCACGACCGGCCGAAGCGGCTTTTACGCGGGCCGGACCGCCGCGACCGTTGCCGCGCGCGGCTTCCAGCTCGCGGGTTTTTTCGGTGGTCGGGTAACTGGGCCGGTACTGGAACGAGGAGAGCAGCACGTCTCTCAGTGCCTCGCGTACGACGGTCAGATCGCCCATGGTCAGGCCCGATTCGTCCAGCTGGTTTTCGGCCAGTTTCATATTGATGATCCGCTGGATGAGCGCGGTCACGCTTTCCTCGTCGAAACGTTCCAGAGAACGACTGGCCGCTTCCAGCGAATCGGCGATCATGACGATCCCGGTTTCGCGCGAACGCGGCCTGGGCCCCGGGTAGCGAAAATCCGCCCGGTTGACCTTGCGGCGGCTGCGTTCCAGTGCCTTATGATAGAAGAAAGCCATGGTTGAAGTGCCGTGGTGTTCGGGGATGAAGGCGATAATCTCCTCCGGCAGACGGGCTTCCCGGGCCATGACGATGCCGTCCAGGACATGGTCGATGATGACCTTCGCGGCCATCTGTGGATTGTCCCGGTCGATGTTTTCCGGTTTGGGAATGAGGTGCTGGTTCTCCGCGAAAAAGCCCGCGTTTTTCATTTTGCCGATGTCGTGGTAGTACACGCCGGTGCGGCAGAGCAGCGTATCCAGGCCCAGACGCTCGCAGGCCTTTTCGGAGAGCGCGGCCACCATGAGCGTATGGGTCCAGGTGGACGGGGCGCGCTGGAACAATTCCTGTAAAAGCGGATGCGAGGGATCGGCCAGTTCGGCCAGTTTAAACCGGGTCGGCTGGTTGAAAATCGCCTCGTACACGGGCAGGATCAAAATGACGAACATGGACGCGAGGCCCGAGAACAGCGACACCTGCATCGCGTCGAGGAAATTGGCCGCGAAAAATCCGGCTTCCATGGACAGCATATCCCGGTCCGTGTAAAAATAACCCATGACCACCAGCATCACCTTCATACAGGCGAGCAGGATGGCCGTGGAGATAAAATGCGTGCGCCGCTGAATCTTGCGGCCCATGATCGCGCTGAGAATGCCGATCACGAGCGTAATCACCAGGGAGTTGCCGTCGTACTGCGAAGCCACGAACACGAGCAGGGCCATGTACACCGCGATGGGCACCGCCACGCTCTCGCGAAACATCAGCGAAAAGAGCACGACGAACAGGCCGATTGGCACCCAGGCGCCAAAAAAATGAGCCAGCTCGTTGTAGTCGGAGCGGTCGGACCAGAACGAACGTTGCACCAGCAGCAGGATGATGAAGGCCCAGAGCGTGATAAAAAAAATCAGATTCGATTTGACCTTGCCCAGGTAAAAACGCGCGTGCCGGCGCAGAAAGTAAACGAGCAGGAAAAGAAACACAATCTGTTGAAAAAAAATCGCGAGGGTCCGCGAGAACGCGTCGCGAATCTTGGCCTGGTTGTGTTCCTGCAGCGCGCGAAATTTCAACGGAGTCAGCGGTTCGCCTTTTTTGACGATAGCGTCCCCGCGTTTGTATTTCTCCATGAATTTCGTCGGTTCGATTTTACCGAGGGCCGCCTGCCTGGCCTTTTCCGTTTCGCTTTCGCTGTAGTCCGCGCCCTGCAGCCGCGCGAGGTACCCGACGGCGATTTCGACCAGCACCGGCCGCAGTTCCGGCGAAAGAGTCTTCAACTGCACGGTGGCCTGGGAATTGAATCGTTCGCGGGCCGCTCCCCCGCGCAGGTTTTTCTTAAGCAGGATGGTATCTTTCGCGTACATCGTCGCCTGCGGATCGGAGCCCAGGTTGTACGATGTAACGATGATCTGGTCCGAGCTCGATTCCTCCGCCGGCAGATCGTCAAGGATCACGTTTTCACGGTAGAGCAGATTCACCAGCTTCTTGAGGTTTTCGTTGATGGTCTCCAGCGAACGCGATTGTAAAATTTCCAGTTCAATCTGTCCGAGCGCCGGCCAGTCGGAAATCTGACCCTGCACGCAGGCGCGAAACGCGGGCCCCGGCTGGTGCGCCTGGCGACAGACGGTGAGCGCGTCCATATTCCGTTTTAAAAGATCCGGGAAGTTGCGAATTTTTTTCGGATCATCCGGCTGCCCGTCTTCCGGTTTTTCCTCCGCCGCGCTGTCCACCAGGGGCATGCTGAAGTCCCGGGAAAAATGCAGGGGCGTATTCAGGAGCGCGTGGTTGCGGGCTTCTTCCAGACGGACTTCGTCGCTGAATTCGATATCACGCACGGCCACGACCGTGGCCGGCGCGTTGCTGTTCTGCTCCCAGTTGCCTTCTTCGTTGAAGTCGACCCGGTGTCCCAGGTTGGAGTATGAAAGGACCGCCGTCACCAGGACCAGGGTAATCCCGAGACAGGTAAATTGCAGACGACGCAAGGCGGTCCGGTCACGCTCCCGGGTCAGGAAGGTGTACAGACGGGCCTGGATGATCTGGTATAATTGGGTCAATCGTTTCCCCGCTAATTGATAATTCGCATCTTCCCGGGTCGACAGAGGAACCGAAAGCTTTTTTTCGGCTCCGCTTTCGTTTTAGCTACCAGGATAATGTACCTATTACCGCGGAATTGGCAAGACCGTGGCCTGTCAGTACGGACAGGATGCGGGCGGACAGTACGGGAAACGGGGGGAGTCTGCGGGAATTTTTCGAGCCTCAATCCGGAACGGAAGACGAAGTTCCGGCGCTTTCGTACCGGTCAAACGCCTGGAGGATGCGTTCGACCAGCGGATTGCGGATGATATCCTGGTTGGTGAATTCCACCAGGCCGATGCCCTCCACCTGACGGAGCATCCGCACCACTTTCAAGAGGCCGGATTTCCCGGGAGCCAGGTCGATCTGCGTCACGTCCCCGCCCAGGCACATGCGAGAATGTTTGCCGAGCCGCGTGAGAAACATCTTGAGCTGGCCCAGCGAACAGTTCTGGGCCTCATCGAGAACGATGAACGAACGGTTCAGCGTGCGCCCGCGCATGTACGCCAGCGGGGCGATTTCGATTTTGCCCGCGCTCTGCAGATCGTGGATTTTTTCAATGCCGAGGCATTCGTACAGCGCGTCGTACACGGGACGAAGATAGGGGTCCACCTTCTGCGCCAGGTCCCCCGGTAGAAAACCCAGGTTCTCCCCCGCCTCCACCGCCGGCCTGGTCAGAATGATTCGTTCGACATTGCCGGCCATCAGTTCGCGACAGGCGGCGACGATGGCCAGGAATGTTTTGCCCGTACCGGCGGGGCCCAGCGCGAAGGTCACCGGATTGTTTAAGAGCGAACGGACAAAGGCGGCCTGTCGCAAAGTTTTCGGATAAATCGTGCGACCGTGAATTGTGGCGAAAATCTTCTCCTGGAGCATCCCCGCCAGATCCGCCCCGTCCCCGCCGGACTCCGCAACCGCTTCGGCCGCGGGAGGGGTTTCGGCCTGGATCATCTGAAACAGATAACGATTGTCGAAGGGATCCGGAAAGGACCGCCCGTCGAGAACCTTGCGCGCGGCGGTGTCAAAAAATCGCAGAGCGAGCCGCACCCGATCCGGACTGTCGCTTTTGATTAAAAAACTGTGGCCGCGCGGAATGAGGGAGACATTGAGGAGATCTGTGAGTTCGCGCACGCCCTCGTCGGCGACTCCGCAGAGCGAACGAAACAGATCCCGATTCTGAAACGTAAAACGCGCTTCGGTGGGGGAAAGGATTTCGGTAAAATTCGCGTCCGTATCTGTGTTCGGCATTCGGACCCGATTGTCCCCGCGCGCGGAAGGTTCGCAAGAAAAAAATCCCAGGGCGACCGGGGCGGTCCGCGTTTGCCTGGGGCCCGGGAACTAATCTGACCGCCCGTTTAATGAGCGTCGTCCAGGGATTTAATGCGCAACTCGCGGAGCTGGTTTCGGTCTACCGGTCCGGGCGTCCCCGACATCAAACAGGCGCCCTTCTGCGTTTTCGGAAAGGCGATCACGTCGCGGATCGAATCGCGCCCCAGCCCGAGCATCAGGACACGGTCCAGGCCGAAGGCCGCGCCGCCGTGGGGCGGGGCCCCGTAGGCCAGGGCGTCCAGTAAAAACCCGAAGCGGTCCCGCGCTTCCTCCGGGCTGATGCCCAGCGCGTTAAACACCGCCTGCTGCACCCAGGGCTGGTGAATTCGAATCGAACCACCGCCAATTTCAGTACCGTTGAGGACCAGGTCGTAAGCGCGCGAACGAATCCGGTCGCCCTCGGCCTGGAACCGGGCGGGGTCTTCCAGGATTTCCAGGTCCTCCGCGACCGGAGCGGTGAACGGGTGGTGTACGCTGTGCAATTCGCCTGAATCAGGATCTCTTTCAAATAGAGGAAATTCGTACACCCAGACCAGGGCCCAGGCGCCGGCGGGGATTTTTTCGAACCTGCGGGCCAGGTTGAGCCGCAGATTGCCGAGCGTGGCGTTGACGGTATGCTCGCGATCCGCCGCGAAAAACACGATATCGCCCCTCCGCATCCCGCAACGTTCGGCGATCCGCGTCAGTTGATCGGGCGTGAAAAATTTGGCGATCGAGGACCCCAGGCCCCCCTCTTCGTACTTGAGCCAGGCAAGGCCTTTTGCGCCGTAGTCCCGCCCGACCCAGGCGGTCAGGTCGTCGATTTCTTTGCGCGAGAGCGTGGCCCCGCCCGGCACGGCCAGGGCTTTGGCCCGCCCGCCCTTCGCGATGGCCTGCACGAAGACGTTGAACTCCGAATCCTTCACGATATCGGCCACGTCCACGAGCGGCATATCGAAGCGGAGGTCGGGCCGGTCGATGCCGTACCGTTCCATGGCATCATGGTAGGTGATGCGCGCTACCGGCACTGCGATTTTAATAGAAAATACTTCGGACAGAACACGCACCCAGAGCGCCTCCAGCGTGCGCATGATCAACTCTTCGTCGATGAAACTCATCTCCAGATCGAGCTGCGTGAACTCGGGCTGGCGATCGGCGCGCAGGTCCTCGTCGCGAAAACAGCGCGCGATCTGGTAGTATTTTTCGACCCCGCCCACCATCAGGATCTGTTTGAAGATCTGCGGCGACTGCGGCAGGGCGTAGAACTGCCCCGGGTTGATGCGCGATGGCACCAGAAAATCGCGCGCGCCTTCGGGCGTGGACTTGTTCAAGATCGGCGTTTCCACTTCGATGAAACCCTGCTCGTGCAGGGCGCCGCGCAGAGCCTGGTTGAGCTGCGAACGTCTGGCCAGCGCGAGATACATTTCGCCGCGGCGGATGTCGAGGTAGCGATACCGCAGGCGATGTTCTTCGGATACGTCTCCGTATTCGTCCAGGCTGAAGGGTACGGTTTTCGCGGCGTTGATAATTTCGTATTTTGTCACCAGAATTTCGATTTCGCCCGTGGGCAATTTCGTGTTGATCTGGTCAGGCGCGCGTTTACGCACTTTGCCTTCCACGGCCAGGACGTACTCCGCGCGAATCGTGGGCGCGCGGTCAAAGTCGGCGCCCAGGTCGGAACGATCAAAGACGATCTGCACGATGCCGGTGCGGTCGCGCAGGTCCACGAAGACCAGGCCACCCTGGTCGCGGTAGCGCAGGGCCCAGCCGGCCACGAAGGCCGGTTTGCCGGCGGAGCTGCCGGTAAACGAACCGCAATCCGCCCGTTCGGTGTAAACCTGTTCGGTCCAGGTCCGGGTTGCCGCTGGTGCGGCGGCGGACGGGGAGAGGGACGAAGCGGACGCGCTTTGCGGCGGTTTTTTCGCGGACCCCGCCGGGGTCGCTTTGCCGGCGGCCCGCGTACTTTTTGTTCCTGTTTTCGCTGTTGTTTTTTTGGCCATGCCCTTGCCTGTGTGATTGACACTTTTTTCAAAGGCGCCAGGCGGGCGAGTAAAAATGGCCCGGGTGGTGCGCCGGGACAGAAACACGCGGAATCGAACCGCCGCGGGCGTATCAAAAAGTACTTTTTCCAGGCGGTGGCGCGGAAAAACTGCCCTGTGAGTAAAGCCCGGATTTATTCATTGCTGTTCCTTTGCCTGGTAGCGGGCCCGGTCCTGTTCCCGGCCTGTGACGAGGACGAGGAAAAAACCAGGCAAGTCCTGGAAGAGGAATTACAGACCGACCAGGCGGACGCCGCGCTCCTGAAGATCCGCACGCTGCTGGTGGACAGTAACCTGGAACACTCCACCGTCCTGAGCGATCGCCGCCACAAAAACCGCGAGCTGGCTGTCAGTCCGGATGGTGAGACGCTTTTTTTCCGTGAGGGCGGAATCCTGTACTACCGACCGGCCGGCACCGCCGATGTACGCTCGGTCGAACTGCCCGCCGTTCCGACCGCCCTGCGTTTTTCTTTTGGCGGCCGTTTCGCCCTGGCAGTGTACCGGGCAGAGGATGGAAAAGCGCCCGAACCGGTGTGTCGACTTCTGCCCATCGCGCTCGAAACCGGACGGGTCATGGAAGAATCGCTTATCGTGGCCGGGTGCGAAAGTGACCCCACCGTGACGGACCGCGGGCTCGTTTATTTCGCCCGCGAAGGCGCCCTGTTCAATCAACAAATCACGCCGGAAAAAGCCGGCCAGTCGGTTCTGCATTCGATCAGCCAGGATTCGATCCCGGCCACCGCGTTTCCCCCGAAGTTTAAAAAAATCAAGATGCGTTTCAGCATCTTCGACATTTCCGCCGGCGACCTGCTCATCTTCCACGGGGCGGCCGGGTATTATCGCCTGTACCATTATGTCGGCAAAGATCGCAAAGTGACGCTTCTTGGCGAAAACTTCGCGCAACCGCGGCTGTACCCCGTGTACCATAAACTTTCGCTGCGTCCCGCACCCGAACCGAAACCGGGGACTCCAGGGAAAGTTGAAAAACCCGCCCCGAAACCGGGAGCCGATGGCTTGCGTCTGAAAGAACCTACCGTGCCGGGGTTTTTCGTGTACGCCGGCTCCACCGGTAATTTTACCTTGCGCCGCATCGACCTGGGACAGCGCCTCCAACTACGGGGGGGAATCAAGCTGCGGCCGCTGGATGAGCCGTCGTATCTGGAAAAAGAAAACGCGTTCCTCCTGCTCCGCAATAAAACGCTCTGCCTCTGGCCGCCTGGAAAACGCTTTGAATTCCTGCCCCTGGAAACGGAAAACTTCGCCCCCTTCAACGGCGGCCTGATGTACGAGGACGCGGAAGGCCGCCTGCGGCTGCGCGAGTCCGCGTTTACGCGCCATGAGGCGGAGCTGCTGGATTTGAAATTCCAGGCCGAAAAAAGTGACGGTCCCGGTTAAGAGCGAGCACAAGCGGAGCGGAGCCGATTGCGAGCGGTTTTCGGGCATGTGCCGAAAACCACGACAATCTCAAAACTGCATGGAGGCAGTTTTGAGATGAACTCTAAACTGATTCCTTTTTCTTTAGAAGGCTGCTGAAAAAGCAGCCTGCTATGCGCTTCAGGAGGTAGCGCCAGAACCGGTGTTTCGTGAAACACCGGTTTTGCGAGCATCGGCGAATTTAGTTCGGCGATGCGACAGCGGAAAAAGTCCATGGAGGGACTTTTTCCGCTGCCTGTTTGAAAACCCGACGGCACCCGGCCGTCCTGAGATGGAAGGCCAATGGACATTCAAGAAAATATAAAATCCATTCTGCTAACGCTGGGCGAAGATCCCGCTCGTGAAGGCCTGGCGCGAACACCGCTCCGGGTGGCCGAAGCCCTTACGTTTTTAACCTCCGGATACCACCTGAATCTGACTGAAATCGTCAACGGCGCCGTATTTAAAGAGGCCACAGATGGGATGATCATCATTCGCGACGTGGAAGTGTACAGCATGTGTGAACACCATATGCTGCCTTTTTACGGCAAAGCGCACATCGGCTACATCCCCAGCGATCGGATCATCGGCCTTTCCAAAGTCCCCCGGATCGTGGACATGTTCGCCAGACGTTTACAGGTCCAGGAACGTCTGACGGTGAACATCTGCCAGGCACTCAACGAGGTGCTCGAACCGCAGGGGATCGGCGTGGTCCTGAAATGTAAACATATGTGTATGATGATGCGCGGGGTTGAAAAGCAAAATTCCGAGGTATTTACCAGCAGCATGCTGGGTGTTTTCAGGAATAACGAATCGACCCGGATCGAATTTCTGGACCTGATTCGCTCCGCGCGATGAACTTTTTTTGAATTCCGGCCCCAAAATGGGTGGAAAAACCGCGGGTGGGGGTCAATATTGTGGGGTACCGCGACCGAAATACAGTACGGACAGATTCAGGTACTGCCCATTGCGGGCGGGGGTCTGTAAAAAAAAACCGAAGGGTGCCGGGCACCCACGCGGAACAAAGAGCCATCATGAATGACAGAACAAAGGGCTGGCCGGCTCTCAAACGGCTGAATCGTACGCTCCTGATCGGATTGATCGCCGCCGGTCTGTTCGGCTGCCAGAACGAATCCGAGGACGAGGCCGCGATGAGCATGCTCGGGCCCCTGGCGGACCAGACGAAACTCGCCATCGCCGGTTATTTTTACTTTGAAGGCAATGTGGACCTGGAGCGCACAACTTCATGCGGGACCGCCGCGGTGCCCAGTTCAAGCACGACGACCACGGATACCGGCAGTACCAGCAGCTCCAGCAGCTCCAGCAGCAGTTCCTCGGAAACGAGCGATCCGACCAAATTCAACATCGACAGTTTCTGGTATTTTCAATCGGGCACGGGCTCCTATAAATGGAACAGCGGCACGATGGTGTTACGTTTCCTTTTTAATGAGAACAAAGAATCCTTTACGCTAAACCCGGTCACCTCCAACGCCAGCACCTGTTTTACCGCGGACGGGATCAACTGCAACGGCAGTTCGGACAATGGCAATCCCGAATGTACCACGCTCGACAACGTCAAATGCGGCGGGGAGCAGACTTTTATCTACACCAACGAAGACCCGGAGTTCTCGTTCCAGGCCAATAGCGGTACCATCGACTACCAGCGCGGGTTCAATCTGGACGACAACAACGAAGCCGTTGCGCTCGCGAAGATCGATTTCAGCATGCTGGCCACGGATGGAACCATCTTTCAGGGCAAAGCCAACTGTCGCAGCCAGGAACAGTAATACGCGGCGCACGAACAGCGCCGCCTCCGGGCGGCGAAAAAGTTCCTGGATGACCGCCCGGCCTGGAAAAAATCTTTTCGTCGTGCCGCCCGTGAATATTCTCGTCCCTTGCGGGAATCCCTATGGCTGCCGACCTCGTCGATCTTTCCATCATCATCCCAACCTACAATGAATCGCAGAATATTTCCATTCTGATCGAAAAAATCAAAAAGGCCCTCGGCACCCTGCCGCACGAAATTATCGTCGTGGACGATAACAGTCCGGATCGCACCTGGGAAGTGGTCGAAAAAATTTCACGCGCGGACGCCAGCGTGCGCGTCATTCGGCGTTTGCACGACCGCGGTCTTTCCAGCGCGGTGATCAGCGGGATGGAAGTCGCGGCCGGGCGCTGCTTCGCGGTCATGGACGCGGATATGCAGCACGACGAGGCCATCCTGCCCCGCATGACCGGGGCGGTGCTTTCGGGACAGTTTGACATCGCCATCGGCTCGCGTGGAACCGAAGGCGGCAGCTATGGCGACTGGTCCAGGCGGCGTCGTTTCGTAAGCTGGGTGGCGGCCACTCTCGCCCACCTGATGCTCCCGGTGCGGGTCAAAGATCCCATGAGCGGGTTTTTCGTCATCAGCCGCGAACGGTTCGCCAGAAGCGCCGAAACGATCAATCCGCGCGGATTCAAAATTCTGCTCGAATTCATCGGTCGCGACCGGGGCGCGCGCATCACCGAAATCGGATATACCTTCCGCAATCGGATCCACGGTGAGACGAAACTCAGCGGACTCGTCATCAAAAATTATCTCGTGGCCCTGTACGATCTGCGGTTCGGGCGTTTCATTTCCCCCACGTTTTTCCTGTACTCCCTGGTGGGCGGAACGGGCGTGCTCGTCAACATGCTCGGTTTCTGGCTGGGCGAACTCATCGGCCTGCCCCATGTAACCACCGGGCTTTCCACCATTGATCCGCTGTTTCTGTCTGTACCGTTCGGGATCCAGCTGAGTATTCTGACCAACTACGCCCTGAACAATTACCTGACTTTCTTTGAGAAACGATTTCGCGGCCTGGGTAATCTGCGCGGACTGCTGTACTTCGAAATCGTGAGCATGCTCGGCCTGGTGGTCCAGACCGGCGTGTTTCAATTGTTACAGACCAACGGATTTCTGGAGGGCGGAGTGGACGAAGAGGTGCGCAAGTATTTGAACAACGGCATCGGGATTGTCGTGGCCGTCGTAAGCAATTATTATCTGAACGTCAACTTTACCTGGAATCGGAAATGAGTCCGTGTGCCCCGCCGCCTCCTGATAGCGAAGAATACGCTCTCAGAGCGCGTATTCTTCGCCTTCCATGGCCAGCGCGATGCGCGGGCCTTTTCCGTTGAGCAGAGCGCGCGCCTTCGCGAAATTTTCACGCAGACCGGTATCGTATTCGGCGGGATTATGATGGATCAGAACCACCCGGCCGGCGTTCCAGGCGCTGGAGCAGCGCGCCGCGGCGGCCATGGCCGCGCGCGAATCCCCGAATTCAAAACACTGATAGGCGAGTAGAACGAGATCAGCCCCGCTGAACGCCGACGCGTACTGCCGGGTGACGCGCTCCAGATCCGCCTCGGACCGAAACAGCGGCGGCACGATCAACAGAGTCCGGTCACCGGCCCGCAGGCGAAATCCGGCGGCCCCGTGCTCCAGCGCGATGGGTTCGACCCTGAAGCCCTCGATCTGGCGTTCAGTTCCCGGCGCGGCGTATAAAAATTCGCGTTTGGAAAGCATGTTTTCGAATTCGACCGGGAAATGATCGAAGTGTTGCTGGCGTACGAAACGCTCGCGGCAATCTTCATAAATGGAGTAAAACAGAACGCGGTTGCCCGGTAAAAATCCGGGAATGAAAAAAGGCCAGCCCTGGATGGTTTCCCAGCGCGTGTCGGTCAGGAGAATGTGAATATCGCCCTTCTGGCCACGGGCGAGCATATCGTACCCCAGGCGGCGCGCGCCCGTACCCATGTCCACGATCAACTGGCGATCCCCGTCCCGGATTTCAACGCAGGAGGTTTCCCCGCCGACCAGCAAGCGGACTTCCTCCGGCAGGGCTTCGAAAATTTCTTCGGGCGGCGTGTCCGGTTTTGACCGCCAGGTTTTACGCGCCTGAACCAGGGCCTCACGCAGGCGCGCCTGGTACTGGCTCCCGTTCAGCGGGGCCGGGATTGCGCTGCGGACGCCCCAGATTTTGACTTTGATTTCACCCATTCCTGCCGCGTGTTTTCCTTTACAGGGGTCCCGCCAGGCCCCGCTATACCGCATCGGTTCCGGGGGCTCGTAATTTTACGAAATAAAAACCCAAATTCAGATTTGCAACAGGAAAAAACCGGACCCGTCGAATCCGCGCCAGGACCGGCGCCGAGGCCCATGCGACTCCCCGCTCAAGTACGCGAACGCCTGTTTCAGATCACGACCAGGCCCCGCCCCCTGCACGGGCGGACGGGCATCGTCGTGCCCCGGACACCGGAGCCAATCCCCGCCGAACAACTCTTCACCAGACCGGAGAGTCGGCATATCTTAGAACTGGGCGCGGGCTGGGGCGAATTCTGCGCGGCGTGGACATTGGCCCATCCGGAGGACGAGTACGTCGCTTTTGAAATCAAGGGCGACCGGATCCGCCGCCTGCTGCGTCACCTGGAACGCGGGGGTATCGCGCGGGTGAAAATTATCCCCATCAATTTTAGCTGGTTCCTGGAAGAAATCCTGCCGCCACGCTCTTTCGATCTGATCATTATCAATTTCCCCGATCCCTGGCCGAAAAAAAGGCACTGGAAACATAGATTGATTGACGCCGGGTTCCCGGACCGGATGCTTTCGATCTTGCGGCCAGGTGGCGGAATTTACGTGGCCACCGATTACGGCCCGTACGCGCGCAAGATTCTGCGCGCCTTTCGGGACTGCGCCCGCTACCAGGCGGTTTATCCCTGGCCGGGTTACCGGCGCGAACGCCCGGCGGATTTTCCGACCACGCGGTTCGAACAGATCCACCTGGCGGGCGGACTGCGGCCTTACTACCAGCTCTGGGAGAGCCGCCCCGGGCACACTGGGAAATAGCCGGCTGCTGAAAAAGTTGCCTGCTATGCGCTACAGGAGGTAGCGCCAGAACCGGTGTTTCGTGAAATACTCTATTGAACGTGGATTGGACATCATGACGAAAAAAACCGCCAGACCGGGCCAGGCTGAACCCCGGATCAAACGTTCCACTGTGAATCTCCTGATCGAACAGAACCGTGCCATGCGCGAATTATTGTTAGCGTGGCCCGGCCGCGAAATCATGATGGACTTCGAGAAAGAATGGAACGAACAGCGCGAAAAAATTCTCCGCGATCATCCGGAAATTAATCTCGAATCCTGAGCGCGATGACGGCATTTTATTTCGCCGCATTCTGCGCCGGCTTCGCCCTGCTACGAGACCGGCCCGCGTTCTGGGCCCTGCAGCATCTGGACGCGCGGGTGTTCTGGATCGGCGCCGTCGGTTTTTTTCTGCTCGGCCTCGTTCAGCTCTGGTTTCGGCGTCTGCCCTTTCGCCGCCGGCAAACGCCCGCGCGAATTGAGACGATGCTCGCGCGCGAGGCCCCGCTCGCCTGGCTCTTCGCCGCGCGCGTTCGCTGGTGGACGCTGCCGGCGCTGGGGCTTTTCGCCGCGTTTTTATTTTATCTCATACGTATGCGTCTGTTCCTGCCGCCGCCGGCGGGCCTTGGCGATAGCCTTTTACTTCTGGAGCATGTACCGGTTTATACGCGGCTATTCGGTTATCTCGATAGTTTCGACGAACTGCTGGGGCTGTACATCGGTTCGCGCGCGTATCTGATCTTTGCCGAACTCTGGAACTGGCCCGTCGAACAAGCCTACGCCGTGCTCAGTTCGGCCGCGGGCGGGCTGTACGTTCTCGGCGTGCTGGGCTTTTTACGCGGGCGCCAGGTCGCGGTCGTCATCAGCGGGCTCGCGCTTTTCCTGGGAAGTCCGGCGATTCAGCTCTACGCGGGTTACGTGGAAAATTATACCCTGGCAGCGCTCGCGCTCGCGGGCTGCCTGTTTTACGCGGGACGCGCGCTGGAAGCGCCCGCGCAGGAACGGCCGCCGCCGGCCCGGTCGGTACTCATCCTGGCCGCGCTGGCCGCGATCGGCGTTCTGTTGCACGGGGTGGTGGCCTTTCTCGGGCCGGCGCTCGTGTACTTTACCTGGCGGGCCGCGGACGGTAACATCACCGCGTTCACGCGACTCGGTTCGCGCGCGACCGGCGTGGCCGGGGTGATCATCGGACCCGTCTGGGTGTACTTCTTTTTTTTCGCGCCCTCCCCGGTCGATTTTTTCGAATCCTTCGCCTACCGCCCGGCGATTTTGCCGCCGGGCCAGTGGTTCACGAGCGCGCATCTGCTCAACCTCGGCAACCTGGTTCTGCTGGCCGCGCCGGGCGGACTGGCGCTCCTCCTGCTGGCCCTGCCCGGCGTCGTTCGTGCCGGGCGCCATCGTCCAGGCCAGGTTCTCACGCGACTGGCGCCGGAGCCGGTACAGGTGTTTTTCGGAGTGGCGACGCTCGGCTTCGCCGCCCACGTTTTCGTCTGGAACCCGCTCATCGGTTTTCCGGCCGACTGGGACCTGTTCACGATGTTTCAGGCGCCCCTGCACGGCTTCGTTTTTTATCGCCTGATCGCCAGGCCGGGAGCGTACGGGGCGCGCGGTCGCCCGGGGCCGACGGTTATCGCCGGCCTGGTGTTTATTACGCTTACGACGACCTCTGCCTGGTTGTACCGCAACGCGCAGGACTCCCCCGCAAGCACGGCCAACCGGGCCCGCGCCACGGCCAATGCGGGGCGTTTTTCGCGTCTGATCGAAAATGACGAGGATTTCGCGCGCATCCGGGATCACCGGCGCCGCAAGCAATACGTAAAAGGCCTTTTATTCGTGCTGCGTTCCCGGGACGCCCTTGCCGCCCGGCCGGGACCGGAGGCCACGGCCCTCGGCCTTGAACTGGAACGCGCCTGGCTTGCCAGCGCGATTGCCCTCGTGGGCGACGACTCGCGCTACGCGCGCGAATTCCCGCCCGCCTGGCAGGAATTGACCCGGGTCAACCTGCGCCTCGAAGAATTTAAGAACCGCTACCATGAGGGGGACCTGCGAGATCCCCCTAAACTCTGAGCGTGAGCGAAGAGTTTTTTCGCGCGTTTGCGACCCACAGGGAGCAAATGCCTTAATTCAACTCCCCCTCGCCGGGGGGTTGCGGTCCCCCTCATTTTATTATCACGCAAAGCGGAAAAAAAAATCGCGAAAGTCGGCGATTGCCCCCGTTTTTTTGGGACAAATCGAATCCTCAAACGTATGATCTATACAGGGAGGGGCGCTGAAAGACGCTCGATTTACGCTTCCTGGATTACAAATAAAACGAATCAAAAACAGAACAAAGATACAAATATAAAAGAAACAAAAAAAGAAAGGACTCGAGCCTGGTTGTGGATATTCGAAATTGCCTGTTCTCTCGCATGCAAGTGCGCAATGGTTCCCCATGATCCACGGTCGAACAGGCAACCAGGCTGAATTTTTCAAACGCCCCTTCCCCTCGCGATTTAGCGGGCCGGGTCAGCGGTGCGCCGAAAAAAGGCCGCCTCTCAAAACGAAAGGCGGCCGCGAACGTCCGGAGACTCCGGACAATCAATTTCGATTCAATTTATTCGAATTCGATTTCCAGATCATCCTCGCAGAAGTCAAACTCGGCGGGTTCGGATTCAGAGCCGTCCGCGAATACGGCCTTGATCGACCAGTTGCAATCGGCATTGTCCTGGCTCTTATCCCATTGCAGATCGACCGATCCCCCCGGTGCGATCGGTTTACCGAGGCTAAACTGGCCCCAGGTACCGGAATCGCGCTCGGATGCGAGCAACTGTTTAATCGCCTGATCTGAATTGTTCGTAACCGTAAACCCCGATGCGAACAGCAGGGTTGCGGTCAGCGGAATTGAAATGAAGAAAAACAGCAATTTTTTCACGTTTTTCCCTCCGGCGCGAAGCAAAGCACCCGGACGGTCCCCGCGTATACTTTTTTTCAGGGCGGTACGGGGAAATTTTTGGTAATTTTTTTCGAAAAAAGGGCGGACTGTTTGTTCGTTTCAATCGGAATCAACGTCTAATCGCACTTTTCGATAGCCCGCACTGCCAGTCGAACCTTTCGAAACCGCGCCGCGTCTACTCTCAAACGAACGAAACAATCGCCCCCCGGGTGTTCGCAGGGCGGTTTTTTTGGTTGTGGACTTCGAATCAGGGAGATAAAATTGCCGACTATGAAACTTCAAACCCGGGGCCATTTGATCGGGCCGATTTGCGCTTCTGGCCTGCTGGCCCTGCTTTCTCCCGTAGCCACATTTTCGCAGGGTGAAAGCCCGCGGTCCGGTCCGCCCGAAATTAAACTCACGGTCGCGGCCGTGCAGCTCTACAGCCACCAGGCCCTGGTGCACCGCGGCGGGACGGTGAAGCTGCAACCGGGCACGAACGAATTTACGATCGCGGATCTTTCGGAACATCTGATCGACGAATCGGTGAAACTTTCAGCGGGCGGTTCGCCCGGCATTAAAATCCAGGAAATTCGACTGGAAACCCGGCATGAAAAAATCTTTCGCCACGAAAAAGCGCGCGAGGCCGAAACCTTCCTGAAAGAAGCCAGCGCGAAGTTAAAACGCGCCACGGACGAATACGCCGCCCTGAAGGCGGAGGAAAAACTGCTCAAAGAAATCCAGATCGGCAAGGTCACGGACGAAAAACAACTGGCGAAACGATTCGTCGATCCCGCGCGCTGGAAAGAAACCCTGGACTTCGTACAAAATTCCCTGGCCCGCAATCATAACGAAATGCTCTCCGTGCTTGACCGAACCGACGAAGCGCGCGAAGAGTTGAACGTGGCTCTGACCGTGGCCGAACGCTACCGCAGCGGGCAGTCGGTGCAGAAAAAGGAGGTGCTCGTCACCGTGGAAAGCGACGCGGCGCGCGCGGTGCCCCTGCGCCTGGAATACCGCATTCGCGGCGCGGGCTGGTTTCCGATCTACGCGGCGCGCGCCAGCACGCGGCAGAATTCGGGCGATTTGAGTCTTTTCGCCTATGCTCTCGTTAAAAATGAAACCGGCGAAAACTGGCCGGACGTGCCTCTGTCGTTTTCCGCCGCGGACCCGGAAGAAACGGCCGCCCTGCCCAACCTGAGCGAATGGCGCATCCGCGCGGTACTGCGCGAAAGGCAGGCGGCAACCGAACAGGCCGCCGGCGAAGCGCGCAGCGACGATAATTTTCGAGGCATGCCCGCCGACCAGGAACGGGCGCTCGCGCCGGCCCCCGCGCTGGAAGCGCCGATGCGGGCCCTGAAGATGTACGAAAAAAATAAGGACAGCTCCGGCCCCCTGACCGGTTCGCTTTCCAAAAATTCGCCCGGCGGAGGACTCGCGGCCGGCAAGCCGCTGCCGCTACAACGCCTGGAAGCCGAATCGGCTCAGTCGCAGGCGTTTTATTCCACCAACCGGGCCCTGGTCAAAGAAAAACGCGCCAGCAAAAAATCCGATCAGATCCAGCGCGATCTGGACGGACTCAAGGACAGCGTGACCAATCAACAGCGCGCGCTCGACGGCGGCAATTACAACGAAGCGCTCAACCAGAGCGTGCGCACCATACAGAACATCCGCAATATGGACCCGCGCTACCAGGGATATTTTCTGGAAGACGCGCGCAAGGCGGAGGAAGTGCGCCGCAAGTCGCTGGCCATGCTGGAGACCGAAAAACTGATCGCGCAACTGGTGGCGCCGGTCATCTCCTCGGGCGGTTACGACTATCGTTACGTGGCGGCCCTGCGCGAAACGATTCCGTCCGACGGGGCCTTTCACAAAGTTTTACTCTTTGAAAAAAAACTCCCGGTGGAGCTGGGGTACGAAAGCGTTCCATCGGCGAATCTCCTGGCGTTTCTCGTGGGAAAGGTAACGTACCGGGACGACTCCCCCCTGCTCACCGGGCCGGTCTCCGTGTTTCACAATCTCGATTACGTGGGCCAGGCCAGGCTGGACAACGTTTCCGCCCGCCGTTCGTTCGATCTGCATCTGGGCAGCGACGAAGACGTAAAAATCTCTCGCCGCACGTCCGAATTTCGTTCCACGAAAGGCCTGCTTTCCAACGACTACGAACTCGAGCAGAGCGTACGCATCACAGTTCAGAATCGCAAAAAGTTTCCGGTCACACTCAATCTGCTGGACCGCATTCCGTATTCGGAAAACGAACTGGTCAGCGTTACCGATGTCCAGTTCAACCCCGCGCCCACGAAAAAGAACGACGAAGGCCTTGTGCGTTTTCATCTGGAATTAAAACCGGGCGAAAAACGCGAAATTGAAATCTCCTACCGGTTGCGGCATCCTAAGGACAGCCTGCCCGTATACCGCCAGCAAGGATCGCCCCGATGGTAACCAGACTGTATTCTTCGTTCAAAACCCGCGGCCTGCTTACGCTGGCGGTCGCCGTTTTATTTTTCGCTCCGGGCACGGCGACGGTTCGCGCCGAACAGACCGCGGCCTTTAACCCGCGCATTCAGTCTGTGATCGTTTATCCGGACCGCGCCCTGGTAACCCGCGCCGCGGCCGTGAAACTGGAGCGCGGGAAACACGTACTCGTTTTCAAGGAAGCCTCCCCCAACCTGGAGCCGGCTTCGCTGCGCGCGTTTTCCGGACACGCGGACGTGATCATCCAGGGCATCAATTCGTACGTGGAACGCAGCGTCGCCACGCGCAACCCGGAGGTGCGCAAACTGGAAGACACGCTCGACGATCTGGAACGCCGTCAGGAAAGCTTAGAGTTGCAGCGCGAACGACTCAGCGCCGATTTGAAAGGCACGGATCAATACGCGTCTTATTTTTCGCGCATGATCGCCGACGGTTCAACCGGACGCGCGTCGCCCGAGGAGACGGCCGGCTGGACCCGC
>CAZVZS010000046.1:0-6057 GCA_964631535.1 uncultured Leptospiraceae bacterium | reverse complement strand
TCTCAATGAACGGCGGGCAGCCACGGCGCGCGATCTGCTGGGCGTGGACGCCGCGCTCGGCGATGTCCAGGAAAAAATCGGCATCGCCCGGCGCGATCTGGGACGACTCAAGACCGACAACGAAAAGGCATTGCGCATCGTTGAAATCACCCTGAACGCGCGCGCAGCGGCCGAGACCCAGGTCGGATTTTCGTACATGATCGGCGGCGCTTCGTGGAACGTTTCGTACGGGATGTATCTGCGCGGTGAAACCGTGGCGGTGGAGTATTTCGGGAACATTCGCCAGAAAACCGGGGAAGACTGGAGCAACATCGTACTGCGCCTTTCCACGTCCACGCCGTCGCACGGCGCGGCCCGGCCGCCGCTCCTGCCGCTCGCGGTGAACGCGCGCCGCGTGCAGACCGAACTCCAGGTCCAACAGGAACTGAAAGAATCGGAAGAAACCGAAGGCGAAGCCGAACCCGCCGAAACGGACGCTACCGCGACCGATCAGTCTTTCACCGCCGTGGAAGGGGACGGTACGTCTCTGGTGTTCCGCGTGGCGCGCGCGGTTTCCATGGAATCGGGCGAACGTTCGCACCGCGTATCGGTGTCGAACTTCGAAACCACTCCGAAAGATTTTCATTATCGCCTGGCGCCGGGCGTGCGCAAATCCGCGGTGCTCGCCGCGCGTATCGTCAACACGCAGTCGTTCCCGCTGCTGGCGGGCCTGGTGGACGTGTACCGCACCTCCGGATTCATCGGCCGGTCCACGCTCAAATACGTGCCGCCGGGTACGAATTTCCTGATGGGCTTCGGCGCCGAGGAATCGGTACGAACCAAACGTTCGGTGAAACGTTACCTGGACGAAAGCGGCGTACTCAGCGCCCGCAAACGTTTCCACACCACCGTCACGCTCGAAATCAAAAACGACGGGGAGGCCTCGCGCAAGATTTCGCTCTTCGAACGCGTGCCGGTTTCGGAACTGGAAGAAGTCACGACCAGCATACTGCCAGAAACGACGGCCGGTTACAAAGAAGAAAAAAAGAACTCCGGGCTTTTACAATGGGACTTCGATCTGCCGCCCGGGGCGACGCGGACCTTCACGCTCTCTTTTCGCGTGGACGTTCCCGCTACGTTTTCAGGCGAATTTTACGGGAATTGACGTTTTGAGGGGGCCTAATTCGAACCCGGTATGTTTCAATACGCGTCTTTTCGATCGGAAACACCGATCAGAATGATCAGTCCGTCCGCTTGATTTACGGTGTAAAATATCCGATATTTCCCGATTCGATACCTAAAGACGCCTTCGAGATTTCCTTTGAGGGCCTTGATGTTTTTTCCAAAATAAGGATTCTGGCGAAGCTGAGGGTACACGTACGCGGCCTTGCCGGCGAACGAATGGCCTTCTGAAATTCGTTCGATTCGGCGATTCGAAATGGCTCAGTCGACAATCCGGTAGCGCCCTTTTTTCGCGTCAGCGAGCCCACGTTTAAGACTGGCCACCAGCTTCGGATCGGTGAGGATACCTTCCATTTCCTCGTCGGAAACCACGGCCTCACTGCGAATGTACGCGAGGGCGGCGTTTTCCAGAAAATTAGCGATCGGGCGATTTTCGTCAAGGGCTGCGGATTTGATAAGATTGTGCGCTTCGTCATCAAGGCGCAGGGTCACGGTTCTGGACATGCGTCAAAATGAATACAAAAGAAGGAATTTGCGATCCTTTTTCCCGCCTGCGATCTCTGACAATCGGCCATCCGTTCACCCCTCACTTTCGCCCACCCGCTCGCCGCGCGGCAGTGTCGCCCCTTTCGTTTCACCGAGCGCTTCCACCAGCGCCGCGTGCAGCGTGGCCAGGCCGATAGATCGCTCGCGCAGGCGCGGATCGGGCGCGGCTGCGGCGGTGAATACTTCGCCGGGAGCGAGACCGAGGGCGTCCGCGACGCTCTCGCGCAACAGTTCTTGATCGGACAACGAATGACACAGGTCGACTTTATGCAAAACGGGAAACACGCGCACGCCCCGGCGCACGAGTCGGTCGTACACGGCGCGTTCGGACCGGCCGGTGACGCCCCCCGCGGCGTTAATCAGCAGCACGGCCACGTCCAGTAAATCCGCGGCGGCCTGCGCTTCGCCGCGCACGCTTTCGCGCGGATCGCCTTCGCCCGGGGCGTTGACGATGCGCACGCGTCCGGCTTCGTCCTGGTAATCGAAGACTGTCGCGACGGTCGTGGAACCCGGCAGCACGTCGATGCCGCCCGTGTCGATGCCGAAGAGCGCGTGGATCATCGTGTCCTTCCCGGCCGACATCGAACCGAGCACGCCCACGACCGGCGTGATCTGCTGTTCCATGTCGAGCAGGGCCAGGTGGATCACGCAGGGCAGGACCTTGCGCATGGCGGGCCCGGTCAGATCGTGAAAGGTCATGACCGCGGCCAGGCCCGCGCCCACGGGGCCGGCCCAGACGGCCATGTAACGGCCGAGCGCGCCGCCGAGCACCAGTCGCAGTCCCTGCCCGGCGATGTTACGCGCCACCTGACCCGCGATCACCAGAGCGATCTGATAGACGAGCATGGAACTCATGCGCCGTCCGAACAGACCGGCGAGCGAAGCGCGGTCGATCCCCGTCCGCGTCAGGGCGTCGGCTCTTTCGCGCGCGCCTTCCGGTACGGGCAATGAAGCGAAAATGCGCGCGCGCTCGATCGGGTCCGCTTTCGCGAGCGAGCGGTCCAGAAGGGCGAGAAACAGCTTCCGTTCGGCGCGCAGAAGGAGAGCCCGGTCGACGCCGTCAAAATCGGCCCGGAGAGCGGACTGTACCTGGTCGCGGTCGGCGCGCGCTTCCCAGTGCGCCACGTTCCAGGCGCCCACTTCCTCCATGACGTCGTGCAGGAGTTCGCCGTAGGCCACCCCCGTCCGGCCGCGTACGAGATTGCCGAGCGTCGAACCGCCGGCCTGCTGGATTTCGGCGCGCAGATGGAAGCGCAATGCGGCGTCTTCGCTTGAATCGAATTTTTGATCAGCTTCGCGAATATCGTCCGCGTTGGGTGCGCTGCGAAAAAAACCCGTGGCCAGATACCGCGCCAGAGGCCGCAACTCCTCGCGCCGGGCCCGCCCGACGATGCGCGCCATGTGCAGATCCTGTTCGCGTATGTTCATCGTAAAAACAAAAATTTTTTTTACCACGGGGGCACGGGGAACACAGGGGGCCCACCGGATTAATTCGAAAACTCACGTTCCGGAACGTAAACAATTCCGTATCGTTTCTAACCCCGTGACCCCCGTGCCCCCGTGGTAAATCATCCTCCGCGAGACGCGTCCTATTTCATAAACCATCTTCGTTCGCGCCGCCCGCGCTGTTTCCCGCGAAGTACTCGCGCGATCCGCGCGCGAAGAGTTCAGAGAGTTGATTCATTTCCACGGCGCGACCCGAGCGAAAGTAGGTCTTGCCCGCCTGGCCCAGTCCGAAGGTCACCGAGGAAGCCACGAGCGCGGCGAGTCCCGCGGTGAGCGCGGTGCCCGGCGCACCGCCCGCGTAGCCCGCGCTTTTTAAAAGAGTCAGCGCGCGTTGAAAGATGAGTCGCCCGGACTGGCCCGCGAGGAGGTCCACCAGCAGGGCGGCGATATCGGCCTGGGCCATTTCCACGCGGTAGATGCGCGCCAGTTTCACGAGCATGGCCGTCTGCACGAGGGTCAGCGGTCCGAAATCGGAACCGGGCACGGGCACCGCGCCGATCGCCGCGGCGGAAAGCGTCGCCGATAGAATTAATTGATCGGCCGCCGCGTCACGATGTGCCAGCACCCGCGCGAGCACCAGCGACTTACCCGATCGTTCAAGCAATCGATACAGAGCGCCCGACAACTCCGCCAGGCCGATCGGGCCGGTGCCGAGACCCGGGTGCGGCGCGGCCGCGGTCGGGATGACATCGCGCTCCTCCAGGATCAGCACGCGCGCGATTTCGCTCCGGAGCCTGGCGCGTTCGTTCTCGTTCGCCACGAGATCGATTTTATTCAAAGCGCCCAGCCGGGGGCGATTCAGTTCCCGCACGGCCCGGGACAGGTCATGCAGGTATACATCGACGCCGGCCTGGGCGTTGATCACGAGCACCACCAGGTCGATCTGATCGACCGCGGCGCGGGCCATGGCCGTCAATTCCTGGCGCAGATCACCCACCCCGGGCGCAGTCAGGATGCGGACCTGGCCCGATGGATCGATCGGCGCGACGCGGACCGTTGCGGTGGAACCGGGCACGGGCGCGATATCGCCGAAATCGACGTCAAAGAGCGCCTTGATCAGAGAATCCTTGCCGGCCGAAGGCGATCCGATAAACCCGATCACGAGCGTTCGCAGGGTTTCCTCCTCTACGGTGGCGGTTACCTGGCGCCAGGCGGAAGCGAGATGTTGTTGTAAGGAAAGAGCGTCCATAACGCGTTGTTTCGTATACAGGACCGGTCCCACATTGCAATCAGAAAAACCACCGTTCCCGCTCCGGCGCGCGGCCATCGCGCTCGGCCTGGTCGCCTGGGCCTGGGCCTGCGCTTCCCCCGCCAGGGTTTTTTTCGTGGAACGGACCGTATTTTTACCGGCCCCGCCCGGCCAGGAAAAAACGGCGCGGGTCCGTGAACGCCTTTATTTACTGGAAAGCGATGACGAACAGAACCGGACGGCGGTCGCGCGGGCCCTGCGGGGCGACTGGGACGAAGCGCGGCGCACCTGGGAAACGCTCGCCGCGAATGATTGCCATGCGGCGAGTAACCTCGCCCTCGCGCGGTACGTGCGGAGTGACCCCGGCGCGTTCGATTCCATCCGGAGCGCTCTGAACCTCTGCCCGCAGGACGATTGGGTACGCTGGAATTTTCAGGTCCTCGCGCGACCACGCGCCGCGGCCCCGCTCGAATTTTCGGTGGAGCCATGAATTCGCATTTGTTAAAATTTTACCGATTTTTGCGAATTAATCCCGTTCGTGCGCTGGCGGTCCTCGGCCCGGGATTGATCGCCCTGGCGACGTGCCGCCAGCCGGAAACCGTACCGCCCCTGTATTTTCTGATGCTCCAGGCCCCGCTCGCGGGCAACCAGGGTCGGCCCACCCGGCCGCTTGATCTGCGCGCTACCTACGAACCACTCACGCAAGAAGTTAAACTGGAGTGGACCGCGAGCGTCGATCCCGACACGCAGACTTCCAATCTCGTCTACCGCGTCTATCTGTATCTGGACGGCCCGCCGGCGACGTACTACCGCGCCCAGGATTTGATCGACGAAACGCCGCTCACGACGTACTACCTGCCCGTGCAGCCGTACACCGGCTCGCTCTATTTCGTGGTGACCGCGTTCGACGGCACGGCCGAGTCCGAACCGAGCGAAGCCGCCCGGCTCGATCTCCTGCCCCCCGCGGACGGTACACCATGAACGCGGGCACTTCCGCTTTTCGACGAACGGCGGGCCAGGCCCTGGTCGTTTTGTGCCTGGCCGCTCCCGTCGCCATAACGGGCCAGGCCGCGCCTGCCCCGCCCGCTCCGGAGAGGGGCGATTTCACGCAATCGAATTCAGTTCGTGATTCAGGCGAATTACCGGCTCGGCCCGTCCTCTACGCCCTGGACCTGTTCCTGCCCGGCTACGGCGCCCTGCGCATGGGCCGCCCGGGCATGGCCGCGTTCTTTTTCGCAAGCCGCGTGGGGTCGGTCGCGCTCGGTTACGACGCCTATGTACGCATGGTGGAATACCGCTCGGCCGAACGAGCCGCGCGCGTCGCCGCGGCCGTGTACGGCCCGGGTCTGCGTTTTCCGGATCCATACAGCGGCGGTTCGTTTCGCAGCGCGGACGAATTCCAGCGCCTGGCCGATCGCCGCGCGGCGATTCTGAACGCGGCGGGGGGCGCGCATCTATTTCTGGCGGGACTTTCGCTCGTTCTCACGCATTCGTACTACGAGGACGCTCTGGACCAATCGGCGCCGGTTTTTTCGATCGGCCTCGGCGCTCCGGATCCGGATTCAAGCGCGGGCAATTTCGCGCCGCCGCTCGAATTCGCCGTGCGATTGGTTTTTTAAGATAGCCGCTGTTTTACCACCGAGAGTCCATAAGGG
>CAZVZS010000045.1:29924-43602 GCA_964631535.1 uncultured Leptospiraceae bacterium | reverse complement strand
TGATCCCGCAGGGCGTCTGCGTGCCGTTTTGGGGCTGCACGACGATGTGGATTCCCTATACATATACGGAAGATCACACGGGCAACGAACAGGAACTGCGCGTGACGGCGACGTACAACTGGTATGACGCGAACGCGGACCAGAACGCCCAGGTCTGGCAGGGCTATGTGGACGACATCAACCCGATCGTCGCGCACTGGACGAATAATATCCTGCCGGCGATCCACAACTGGGAACAACAGGTGGCCGACTACACGGCCGATCACCAGCAGTATCTGCTGGACGCGGCGGTGCAGCGCGACCAGGCGGCGACCCAGCGCGAGGACGCGAATCTCGAACTGGTGCGGCGGCGCAATATCTGGACGGCGGCGATGGAAGAGGAATACCGCCAGGGTAATCTGGACTGGGACCGGATCGAACAGACGAACGGAGCGCCAGGCACGGCGAAGCCGAAAAGCCCGACGACCGCGAAACCGGCGGTGAGCGGGGTTACGCGTGAATATCTTGAAGATTTGAATACGCGCAAACTCCAGGTGGCCACGGCGGGCGACGCGAATAAACCCGATTACGCCGCGATCCAGAGCGTGGGCGCGGCGTTCCAGCAGGCGCTGGGCGGGGCGACGAACATTACGCTCGCGAAAACACTGAGCGATAACGCCTTCGCCGAGCGTGACAAAGTCATCGCGGCAACGGCCGCGGCGATCGGGCGCAATTCGTTAGAGGGCTTGAGCGAAGAGCAATTGCGGGCGCTGGCCGAGAAGAGTGCTGCGCAGTCGGGGATGAGCGTGGACGCGGTGCTCACGGCGATGCGCCAGGACGCGGCGGCGGCGCAATACAGCGTGGAGATCCTGGCCGACGGCACGGTGAAAGCGACGCGGCAGATGGCGAGCGGGAAGGCGCTGCGCAAGGGCGGAGACGGCACGAGCGCGAGCGACTACGAAGCGGAGATGATCGATCAGGTGGTGAACTGCACCCTCCACACGAAAATGACACCTGCGCGTCCGAAACACCGGACACGCGATTCATCGAGATTCATCCCATAGCTACTTGGCCGCTTACCTTTCAACAGCTGCCACAAAAGTTGCGGCGATTAACAACGATTCGGGCCCGCCTCGCATGATTGATCTTGGAGGCGAACAAATCACGGTTCGGAACGACGCCGGCCAAAACTTCTTGAGGAGTAAGCCCGTGCAGCGCGGCCAGCGGGCGGTTGTTGAAATCGTGCATGATTGCCTCCAGAACTTGCTGAACGGCGCCGGGCGTGCGTGGATTTGCCTGAAACAACCCCTGGTATTTGATTATTTTGTTCAGGGCTTCGATCATCGAGTTAGAATACGAAGTGTGCAGTTGCGCCACCACCTTCGTAAAAAACACATCGTCGCGCTCCAGGAATGCTTCCAAGGCACCGGCATTCTCCGAACCGTCGTCGCAAAATAGGGTCAAAGGCCGGTGAAAAAGGTTGAATCGCGTACAAACTTCCTGGAGATTTTCAGCCGCCAGTTTTGAGCTGGCCGAAGGGCCGATGCGAAAGCCGAGCATGGCGCGGGAAAAATTATCGCGGATAACGTTGATCCACAGACGCGTGCCGTCAGCGGTGATGAACCGGGTGCAGTCGATATGCAGGATTTCGAAGGGGGTCAGCGCGCGAACACCGACGCGCCGCCGGCTTTTCTTATGCTTGTGCGCGCCGATTCCGTAGCGACGTGCGTATTTATAAAACGTGCCAGGGTGCATGAATGCCGCCCCATCGCGGATCATCCGCAGATAACGTGAAATGAGCGGCCAGAGGGCGAGGTGCGGATCCAGTAGATACTTTCGAACGGTTTGTTGTTCGGTAACGGTCAGTTGTCCGGGATAAACGCGCCGGCAGAGTAAAAAGAGCGAGGACGGACAGTTCACCTCATCCTGCCAGCGGCGCGCGGTGGAACGCGAAATCCCGAAGAGCGAACAGGCTCGCGCGATACCGAGAGCGGGAGTAACCTTTTGAATCAGTTGCGTGACCCGGCGTTTGCGCCGTTTAAGCAGCACGCGCGAGCCGCGCAACTCGCGGAGCAGGGTGACATGGAAACGATGGATCCGGTACAGCGCGGCAACCGTTGCGCGCAACGTGGGGACCGAATCAATCTCGCGATACAGGCGCAGGGTCCGGGGCGCGAAGAATCGATCATCCTCGGAAAATCCGAATACCCGGCTGAGATCACGTCGCCGCCAGTCCCAGCGCGTGGAACGCGGTAGCAGGTCAAGTTCAGCTTTCCCGAGCAAACCGGCCTGAAAGCGAGCAACCAGCCCCGTGTGATATGTGCGTCTCGAAAGAACGACCATTTATCGCGATGGTTTCATGGTCCGATGAATCCGGGTCTCAGCGTTCCTCCGGAATCATTTCCACGGTTTCCGGCAGGCCATCCAGCCGACTGTAGGCGCCGCGCGAAAATTGAACGAGGTACTGAATCCCCCGGAGAAAAATAATCGGTGGAATGTAAAAAACCCAGTGTGAAAAAAAATCCGGACGATCCTCGGCCGGCACCAGGGCCAGGACGAAAGCTTCCGGCCTGAGCCCGGCCCTTTCGAATAACAGTACCGACCGATCCGCGCGCGGAATTTCGAGTGTGCAGGGTGCCTCGCACCTGGCGGCCTCGCGACCGTTCGCGAGCAGGACCGCGTTTACGTCGGATGCACTGGCTTTCAAAATTACCGTCTGGCGACTCAAGCAGGCCATCTGCGTCGCCAGAAACAAACAGGTGACAATCCGCCGCATTACAGCACACGCTCCAGCGCCGCCGGGATTTTTAAAAATAATAGGGCCGGATTCAAATCCTTCAGTGGAACGGCCCGGCAGGCGTGTTCGTGGTACTCGACCATTTCCAGGGACATCGATTCACGACGTTTGAATCCCGGCCGCCAGATGGGATAGGTGCCGAACTCCTCCGACACGGCCAGCAGATGGCCGGCGCGGTCGAAAAGGATTACGTAAAGCTGGAGGGCCCGGCCGGTTACGAGACAGGGCTGGCGGGTATTCCCGATGTTCTTTGAGAAGTCCAGCATCAACGATTCCAGGGCCGGCTCGATGACGGGCAGCACCAGAAAATCGACATCGGCCTTAATGGCGAGGTCATGCGCCACCGGCCGCAGGTATCGAAATTGCGTGTAACGGCCGGGGCCCGGCCATTGCGCCTGGATAAAATCGACGGGGCGATTCGAAAAACGGACGGGCATTCCCGCCGCCGTGAGGACCCGTTCAATTTCCGGACTGGCCGCTTTCATATGCGGTTGCAGGTCAGCGGGAACTGCGCCAGCTCTGCCTGATTCCGGATCGAAAACAACCGGTTCGAACAGCAGCAGCCTGCGCGAAAGCAGGGCCGCGGGATCGAACGCCGCCCGGTACGGGCGCGAATGCCAGGCGCAGGCGGTCATGGAAACCAGGAGCAGAGCCGGAACCAGGCATGCCGTACGGGAGAACTGCACGGGTTATTCAGTGCGCTTCGCGGAGGGCCTGTCAATTCAATTACGGGTAAAATTTCCACATGCTTGAGTCCGCGCTTTTCAGGAAATGGAACAGGGCCGGGGTGAGAAGCGTGGCGGTTATCGGTCCGACAATCAGCGTAAACGCTACAGCGCGTATAATTTCGCCGCCCTGAGCGGGGATCAGGCAGAGCGGCAAATAAAACAAACCGACGAGGAGCGCGAGATCGGCGAAGGCACTGATTTCCCGCCCCCATTTTTCCGGAGGCGCCGCTTCCAGCCAGATCGATTGCAGGACGACGAACGCGGTCATCAGAAAAAGTCCGATCAGGGCCGGCACCGAAATGGCCATCCCGGCGATAAACAGAAACAGGACACAGAGGGCGCCGGGCAGTGGCATGAATAACAGCAGGAAAAAGGGCCTTCGCAGCGATTCCAGCAGGCCGGCCAGAACCATATAAATCAGTAAACTGCCCAGACCGAGAATTAAATACAATCGCCTGCGCTCCCGCAAATGCCGGTACACGTCTTCGCCGAATTCGATCCGGTATCCTTCCGGGAGGCGCGCCTGCTTGAGCGCGTCCAGGCGGTCCAGCAGGGTCTCCATGGAGGTCCCGCGCGCCTTGAGCGAAAAAGAAAGCGAACGTTTTTTGTTCTTGCGATAAATTTTCGGCGGCACCTTGCCTTCTTCCGGCCGGACGAGTTCGAAGAGGGGCACGAAGCGTCCGTCCTTGCGTTTGATCCCGAATTCCTTGAGTCGTTCCAGTGAGCGGCGCCAGCGTTCATCGTAGCGAACGCGCATGTCAACTTCGCGATTCGGTTCGACGAAGCGCGTGGCCACCCCGCCCTGGATGGCGATGCGAACATTATCCCCGATCGTGGTGGCGTTGACCCCGCTCGTTTCGGCCCGGATGCGGTCCACCATGAGTCGCATTTCCGGACGGGGCGATTTGTACCGCAAAACGACGTCATGGACTCCTTCCAGGGCTTCGGACCGTTTCGCCAGGGACCGCGTGATGTTGTCCAGTGTGACCAGATCATCGCCGAACACTTCGATCCGGATTTCCTCGAGCGCGCCGCTGGCGCCTTCGTCGCTGGAAAAATAAAGAAAGGCCGGATCGGTTTTTCCGGCCGCCGCTTTCAACTCGTCGAGGTAATCCTCGTCCACGTCCCGGTCCAGTTTCAAACGCAGAGTGGATTTGTCCGCCTCCACCCGGCTGGTGATTTCCACCACGTCCTCCGCCTTCTGGAGGGCGGCCTCGATTTTTTTTGAGACGGAATTGGTCACGCCGAAGGCCGTCCCGGAGGGGAATTCCAGGTTCCCCGTCAGCGTGCGCGTGTCGAAAACATTTATGAATTCAAAGCGCGAATACCGAAAGGCCAGCACCGCTCCGGCGAGCACCACCAGACAGATCAGCAGCGCGATGCGCGGATGCTGAAGGGCGAGTCGCGTGCCGCGTTCCAGTTCCGCCGGCAGGCGGCGATCGAGGAAGTCCCGCGCGGCCTGGCCCCCGCGTTCGATCGGCGCCGGCAGGCGCACTGGAAACTCCGGGAAATAGAGCAGTAAAACGGGCAGAACCAGCGCGGTCCAGAACAGAGCCGCGGTGATTTCGCAAATCAGGGCCAGCGCGATGCCGCCGTACACGACGCGAACGTCCGGCCCCGCGAAGATCACCGGCACGAAACCGGCGATCGCCAGCAGGAGAATTACCCTTCCGGCGTCGGTGCGGCCGCCGCCCGGCTCCCGCAGTTCCAGAATTTGTAAGACGGCGATAAACAGAGCCGGACCGGCCCCGAGGATCAGACCGGAAACCGTCACCAGATCGAATTGCGAATCCGCGAGAAAGAGCACGAAGGTCGTCATGAGCGCGGCGGCGGGCAGGGCGCTCAGGGCGGCGAGAATTTCCCCCGCGTGCATGCGAAACACCGCGCGCAGACACAGGCCCGCCAGGAGAAACGAAAAGAGCAGAGCCAGGCCCATGTACTGAAAGGCGGTCACGATCGATTCGGCGCGGTCGTATCGCACCGAAAAATGGCGATCGGGTTTTTGGAGGTGACGCAGACGCGCGCGCGCCTCGTCGGCGAGCGCCGGCAGACTCGCCTTCCCGGCCCGGTACACGTAGAGACTTACTTTTTCCTGGCCGTTGAGACGGGAAGCGCTGTCGACGTCGCGAAAGGATTGTTTGACCGCCGCCACGTGTTCAAGGCGCACGACGCGCGTATCCTGGTGTTTGAGCGGAACCTGCCGGATCTGTTCCAGATCGCGGTAGCGTCCCCTGGTGTAGAGGCCGATTTTCCCCCGGCCGTCGGCGAGATTGCCCGCGAAGCGGTTGACATTGAATTCGCGTACGGCGCGCAGAACTTCATCGAGGCCGAGTCCGTGCGCCTCGAGCGCCGTCTTATCGCAGGCGATTTGAATTTCGCGTTCTTTACCACCGGCCACGGCGACTTCGCCGACGCCGTTCACCGATTCGAGCGCTTTCTTCACCTCCAGGTCCGCGAACTCGCGCAGTTCGGCCAGGCCCAGGCTTGCGCTTTCCAGGGTAATGATCATGATCGGCCGGCGCGAGGGATCGTAGCGGAGAATGATCGGCGGCTGGACCTCGCGCGGGAAACCGGCGATTACAGGATCGACCCGGTCGCGCACGGCCAGGGCGCGCCGGTTCAGATCGACGCCCCGGTCAAACTCGATGTTGATCTTACTTTTGCCTTCTTCCGATGTCGAAAACAGTTGCTCGATTCCGCCGACCGTGGACAGACTTTCTTCCAGCGGCCTGGTGATGATCTCCTCGATTTTTTCCGGGCCGACGCCCGGATAACCGACCTCCACGCTGAGCGCGGGGGATTCGACTTCGGGCATGAGCGCGACGGGCAGGCGCAGGAAAGCCACGATACCCAGCATGACGGGAATGGCCCCGACCATCAACACGGCCACCGGACGCGCGCGGACTTTATCGGTGAGACCGCTCAATGAGCGCTCCCGATCTGCTCGCGTTTCATTATGACGAAGAACAGGGTCGGTATCATGAGCAAAGACAGAAAAAGCGCGGTGACCAGACCGCTGATCACGGTGATCGCCATCGGCGACTGGAATTCGGTACCCTGGCCGATTTCGAGAGCGACGGGCAGGAGCCCGAGGACGGTGGTCCCGCTGTTCATTAGAACGGGCCGCAGTACGATGCGCCCGGCGTCCTGGATGGCGCTGCGCAGGGGCAGGCCTTCTTCGCGCAACAAATGAACGTATTCGTAAAACAGCGCCGCGCTGTCGACGACGATGCCGACCAGGAGAATCAGGCCGGTGAAGGAGGAGACGTTGAGCGATTTGCCGGTCAGGAGCAGGGCCGGGAAGATACCGATCGCGATCAGGGGGATGGTCGCCATCATGGCCAGGGAATACTTGAACGATTCGAACTGGGCCGCCAGCAACATGTAAATGAGCAGGGCGGCCAGGGCGAAGGCGAAGAGCAGTTCACGGAATGATTTTTCTATATTCTCCCGTTCGCCGGCGAACCGTACGGAATACCCGTCCGGAAGTTTCAAATTTTCGAGGACCGATTCGATCCGCTCGTTGACCCCGCGAGACGATCCCTGGACGTCGGCGGTCACGCGATTGACGCGCACCGGACCTTCGCGCAAGATCGACGTATGGCCGCGCTGTTCCTCGATCCGGCCGGTCTGCGCGAGAAAAAGCGTCCGGCCCTGGTCGGTTCGCAGTTGCATCCTGTCCAGGGCCCGCAGGGAATCGCGGTCCGTGCCGCGCCCGCGCAGACGAACATCAATCTCCTCGTCGGCCACCCGCAGCTGGGTGATGATTTCGCCATCAATGGCCTTTTTTAAATAATTCGCGAGAAATTCGTTCGACAGTCCGTACACGCCCGAGCGGACCCCGTCCGGGAAAAAATGGTACTCACGTCCCTGGCGGGTCATGCTGGACCCGACATCGACGAGGCCCGGGACCTGGCCGAGGCGTTCGCTCAACTCCTGACCGGCGTCCCGGAGCACTTCCAGATCTTCGCCGGTAATGTCGAGGGCGACGGACCGTGCCTCCGGAGAAAGTAATTTGCCGAGCACGTCGCCCCCGGGTTCGAAGCGGATGATGGAATCGTCACCGCTCCGAACGCGACCGCGCAACGACCGAATGGCCTCGCGGGCGCTTTCGCCGCGGTCAGCGGTCAGAATCACCCGCAGCCGGGCGCTGTGCGTGCCCACGTCGCCGCCCTGTCGGTCCGAAATTTCGTCCCGGTCGTAGCCCACCCGCGCGATCACGTGGCGTACGTCCGGAAAGGTCGCGATCCGCTCTTCCAGGGCTCCGACCAGTTCCGTCGTCGTTTCGATCGTCGAACCCCGGGCGGCTTCCACTTCCACCTGGAATTCGCCGGTGTCCACATGCGGAACGAATTCTCTTGGAACGAAATAAAATACAATCCAGGCGCATACGAACAGAGCGCCCATCCAGCGAAAGAGTCGGGCGGGGTTTTCCAGGGCGCGTCCCAGATTGCGAGCGTACGCCAGCTCCATGGTCCGTTCGGCCTGGGCGGCGGCGCGGATGAGCCGGAACCGTTGCAGGTCATACCGCGGCCCCCGCAAAAAATCGAGCGATGCGAGCATGGGAATCAGCGTGAGCGAGCAGACCATGCTCACCAGCAGGGAAAACGTGATCGTCAGGGCCATCTCCGCGAATACCACGCCGATGACCGATTTCAAAAAGACGACGGGCAGGAACACGATCACGGTGGTCAGCACGGCGGAAATGACCGATGTGGATACCTCTCCCGCGCCGCGCAGGGCGGATTCGCGGGGCGGCAGGCCGGTCATGCTGTGGCGTTCGATGGCGGTGAGGACGATGTTGCCCGAGTCGAACAGCATGCCAACTCCCAGCGCGAGACCGCCGAGCGACATCATGTTCAGGGAAATGTCCTGTAAAAATAATAAAATGAAAGTGGCCAGCAACGACACCGGCAGGACGGTGAGCAGGATCAGGGGCGAACGCAAATTGCGAAGAATCAGCACGAGCGCGCAAAAAGCCAGCAGCCCGCCGAAAACGAGTTCGCCCACGAGATTGTCGATCGATTGCGAGATGAACTCGGACTGATCGTAAATGATTCGCAGCTCGAGTTCGCGGTCGAATCGTAGCTGCAGACGGGCGATCTCTTCGCGCGCCAGTTCGGCGCTGTTGACGATATTCCTGCCGGATTCGCGCTTGAGCCCGATGAGCACGCACTCTTTGCCGTTGTAGCGGGCCAGGCCGGTTCGTTCGGAATAGCCCGATTTGATTTCCGCCAGATTCCGTAAAAGGACCGGGACGCCGCCCTGGTTGCTGCCCACCACGGTACGACCCACGTCGTCGGTATCCGTGTATTCGCCCACAGTACGAATGAGAATGTCCTTGTCACCCGCCGTGATGCTGCCGGCCGGAGAGTTCAGGTTGGTGGTGCTGATCTGCCGGCTTAGATCGACCAGGGAAAGGCCGTGCGCGAGCATGCGCGCCTGATCGACGTCGATCTGGATTTCTTTTTTGAACCCGCCGGACAGACTGACGAGGGCGACGCCGTCGACCCGGTCCAGATACCCTTTCAGATTGTGGTGCACGAAATCGCGCAGTTCGCGCGGTTTGCCCAGGCCGCGCGCGAAAACCGCGATTTCCATGAAAGGTTCCTCGGCCGGGTCGAAGCGGCTGATGATCGAACGCTCGGCCTCCTGGGGCATGACCCCGCGCACCAGGTCGACCTTTTCCCGCACCTCCATGGCCGCGAAATCCGTATCGGTGTCCCATCCAAATTGCAGAGTAATGAAGGAGACGCCCTCGATCGATTCGGAAAATACTTTTTGCACGCCGGATGCCGTGCGCACGGACTCGGAGATCGGCCTGGTTACGAGGCTTTCAACTTCCTCGGGGGCGGCGTCCGGGAAAACCGTGATGACGGTCAGGCGCGGGAATTCCAGTTCGGGCAGCAGGTTGACCTGAAGCTCGCTGAATGAGATCAGGCCCATGATCACCACCGCGCCGTAAAACATGGCGGTGGCGATCGGGCGCCGGATCGCGAATGCCTGGATCAGGCGCATCTAATTGAGTTGTCGCCGAATCACCCTCCGTGGCGATTCGGCAACCCCGGAATCGCGAGCCCGCGATTCCGGGCATTCGCTGGCGCGAATGAGCCTGCCTCCATGCAGGCCGATAGAGTTTTTAAATCTGGCGACAACCCTATTGCTCCTCTTCGGGAGGGCCGGGTTGGTTTGCCTGTTCGTTCAAAAGCGGGGCGACCTGCATGGCCTCGCGCAAAAGCGAAAGTTTTTCGACGGCGATGACGTCTCCGGCTTTGAGGCCTTCGGTGATTTCGACTTCCTGTCCGCGGCGTTCTCCGGTTTTCACTTCAACGGGAAATACTCTGTCCTTGCGCAAAATCCACGCGCGCGCCTGGCCTTCCTCCAGCGATTGCAGGGCCAGGGTGGGCACGAGCACGGCTTTGCGGTCTTCGCCGGTGATAATTTCGCCGCGCAAAAACATCCCCGGTTTGAGCGCTCCGTCCGGGTTTTCGAGGATCGATTTAACCGTAATCGTATGCGTCCCTGGATCGACGACGGGGCTGATCAGTTTAACCTCGGCCTCGTACTGCGTATCGGGAAACACGTCGACGGTGAAACGCATTTTCTGGCCTGGTTTTACTTTGCGCGAATCGCCCTCGCGGGCGGATGTAACGGCGTACACGCTGGAGATATTTACGATCGTCAGCAGGGCCGCCGAACTGGTGGCCGAACCAATGCCGGATATTTCCTCGCCGGCGGATTTATTGCGTACGGCCACGACTCCGTCGATCGGCGCGCGAATATTGGTTTCGCCGAGCAGGCGGCTGGTGTTGGCCATCGCGCTGCGCTCGGCCTCACCCTGCGCGCGCGCGACGGCGGCCTGCGATTTTTCGGTTTCGGTGTTCATATCCGTCAGCAGGGTGTATTTCAAATTGGGATCGGCCGGAACGGCCACGCCGCGTTTTTCGATGTCGCTGTCGCGAAAACCGATGCGCGCGATCTCAAGGTCTTTGAGCGCCTGACGGTATTCCGCCTCGCGGGCGATCAGTTCCGTGCGACCCTGGCGAATCTGTTCGGGGCTGAGGCCCCCGGCGCGGTACAGGACGGTCTGTCCCCGGTAAGTCAGCCGGATCCGATCCAGTTCGGCTTTCGCGCGGCGGGCGGCGGTTTCCTGGCGTTGAATCTGCTTCCAGCGGCCCTCAACGTCGCGGCGCGCGTTCTGATACTGGACGGCGGCGAGATTGTACGCGGCCAGCGCCGCGCTGTAACGCGATTGTTGTTCGGCCAGTTGCAGTTCAAGGGGCAGGCGCTCCATTTGCACCATCAGATCGCCGGCTTTCACCGCCTGGCCCTGGTCCACAAAAAAACGTTCGATGCGTCCCTGGGTTTTCGCGAAAATTTCCACTTTGTCGAGCGGCTCGATGGCGCCGGTGGAAACGATCGCGGGGGTGAGGCTGCCTTCCTTGAGGGTGATGACCCGCACCTTGAACCGGCCGGCCTCGTCGGTTCGAATTTCTTCGGGACCGAAGAGGGCCACCAGGGGATAAAAAATCGGTCGGACATACGGCCGGGCCCCTTCCGGCAGGAGCCACCGGAACCCCAGATAACCTGGCACGTAAACCAGCAGTACGAGGCCCGCTCGCAGGAGGATTTCGGGATGGTTCTTCCTCAGAGTCTTAAGCAGCAGAATGAAGTCTTGAAATCGTTCCCGCATTGTTCGCGCACGCCTCCTGAAGTTTTCTCAAAAATCCATTCGGCTCCGCTCCGGCCGGTGCTCGCCGAATGGGGCACTACCTCCAGTAGTGCGGAACCCATCCGAAGTTAAGATGGGTCCATACATTATCGGTCTCGAAAAACTGAATAACAATCGACAGCCGGAACCGGAATAATACAACGAACCGGTCCGGTATGATCGTTTACGCTTGCCTGAAGGATGACGACCTGTATTCGCGCATCGAGCGATCCCTGGCCGCCGGGTTCGGAACGAGGCCGATTCGCTGCAAGTCCCTCGCCGAGATGCGGGAATTCAACGCCCTGCATGCCGACGAAACCGAAACCCTGCTGCTTATCGTTGGGCCGCCCCATGTTACCGGCCGGATGAGCGTCGATGATTTCGGTGTTCACCGGCGCCACCAGGCGGTAATTCTCCTGCTTGCTGAAAACCCGGATGAGCTCCCGGATCTGGCCGGGGAAAATTTTTACGCGGATTTCCTCGCCCTCCCGTTGCGCGAAGGCGAACTGGAGCGACGGATCGCCTTTCTCGGGAAAATCGGCGTTCTCGTCCATCGTCAGCGGCGGGCCGAAAAGAATCTGGGCGAAATTCTCTCGCGCGGCGGGGACCCGAAGCCCGGGCCGGACCAGGGTCCGGCCACGGAAGCGGATATACGCCAATTTTTCGAAAGAGAATGGCGCCGCTGCCTGCGTTATGAATGGCCGCTGGCTTTTCTGATCCTTGCCATCGACCGCGGTTCGGACCTGGCGGCGGCGCTGGCGGAGGTGGCGGCGGATCTCCATCGCCCCGGGGATCTGGCCGGAGCCTGGGACGAGGGCCGGTTCGCGGTGGTGCTTTCCGAAACCGACCCGACCGGGGCCATGCACGTCGCGCGTCGGATTCAGAGTAATCTCGGGACGAGGTTCGGCAGGGTGTTCACGGGAATCGCCTGCGCCCGGCCGATTGAAGTGTACCGGCATCTTGCCCCGGGTCGTCAGGGCGACGGTCGCGGTCCGGATCTTCTGATCGAAGCGGCCGGCAACGCTCTGCGCCGGGCGATCGCGAGCGATGAACCTGTCTTTATGGCGGATGGTTCCGGATTCATTTAGCGCCCATCCTTGAACGGCCTGCCCGCCGCGAATTGTTTTTTTCATACGTTCGATTGCGCGCGCCCGGGAATTTCGCTGAATTAAACAGCCGGGTTATCGGGATCCGCGGGAGGCGGGGCGGGGGCCCTGGTTTCCCCGTCGGGGTTCTCCGGGGGCGATTTCGCGGGGGACCGGGCGAAGGTCGACTGAACGAAATTTTCCACGATCCGTCGCGCGATATCAGTAAGAAACGAGGCGCGCGAATAATCTTCTTCGTCCACCGTGAAACGAATGGCTCCCACGCGTCTGCCCTCGCGGTCGTAAATCTTAAGAAATATTAGCGAATCTTCTTCTTCGTCGAACGCCGCGCCGAAAAAATTCCGTTCGGTCGTGCCGACCGCGCCCTGCACGAAATAATCGAAACCCAGAGTGCCGGCGAGTTTTTTGATCTCTTCCCCCGTAAGGGTTCGTTCGCGGGTCCGGACGCTGTGTCTGGTCGCGCCCCGTTCCCCCGCGATGGCGCGCAACTTTTCGGGAAAAAGATTGTCGGTAACGTCCGAACGACTCAGAAACGATTCCGGATCCGCGAGGAGCGGATCGGTTTTTTCGTTCAGTGCCGGCGGGGTGTCAGCCGGTTTTTTCGTTTCGGGCTTCTCCGCCTTTTTCTCTTTCGCCACTTCATTTAGAAGATCAGGCGAATAGTCCAGAATTTCGTATCCTTTCTCCATGAATTCGAATTCAAGCGAATCGAGGAAGTTTTTCACGGGAAATACGCGGTATCCGCCGTGGCGATTTTCCAAATAGCCGATGGCCAGGCGCCCGGCGTCGGAGCCCGGCAGGCTCGTCGATTTTACTCTGCCGCCACCGCCACAGGAGGACGCGAGAGCCAGGGCCGCCGCCAGGGCAATTTTGAATTGCGGTTTCATGCGTTCAGTCGCCTTCCACGTCAAAAGTGAATGTGGAAGACATCGTCGTGCCGTCGATGGTGCGCGCCGTCGTATCCACCTCCAGGCGGTAGAACGGAAAGTCCGCCACGGAAGGTGTCGTCTGCGAAAGATTAAAATCGCCGCTGGTTGTGTTGTTGCCGAAATTGACGTTTCCGTTGCACGTCGCCTCCGCTTCTGAAAAGGCCAGCGTGATCACGCGGCAGCCGAAGGGCGCCACGCTCTGGCAATCGGACCAGCTGTGGCTTGCCAGTTTGATCAGAGTGGCGGGGCCCGAGAGCCTGGTCAGGCTGATCGCGCTGGCGGTCGTGGAAAGGTCCATGTACTGAGTGAAAATAAGGCGGAAGTTATCCGTATTCACGTCGGCGCAGGCGTTCGAACTGGCCGCCACGCCGGTTCCGTCGTCGCCGCCGCGAAACTCGTAATTGGTCGGCGAAAGCAGGGCCAGGCTC
>CAZVZS010000045.1:0-29870 GCA_964631535.1 uncultured Leptospiraceae bacterium | reverse complement strand
GTCCCCGCCGCTGCCACTGCCGGTGCCGGGGTAGCTCGTCGAACAGCCCTGGCTGGCCAGCCCGACGGCCTGCACGAGCGGTTCGGTCCCGGTGCCGACGTTGAACGTTAAGGTGAGCGGAGTGAGCAGGTCGCCCCCCGTCAGATCTTCGCACCCGGTGGTCAACTCGGCCACGTGCGTGCCCGTACTCAGGGCTGAATTCGGCGTGAATTTAAGAGCGGTTCCGCCCGCGATAATGTAACCGTCATTGTCGTTGTCGAAGGCGAAGGCGGTCGTGCAGCGGCCGGAGTGAATCGTTTTCGAAAAAACGATCTCGATATTCTGCCTGGACGAAACGGCGTTCTGACCCTGCACGGGGCTCGTACTGACGATAAAAAGCGAAAGGTTCCCCGCCAGATCCAGCCCGGTGAGCAGAGCCAGGTTTTCGTTGCCCTGTTTGTCCTCGGAAGAGCAGGCGACCGCCAGTGTACCGAGGGCAATCACGCCGGCCGTGATCCATTTTAGAGAACGGCGAATGCCGCTTCGCGAACTAAATTCATTCCGTGCTGTTGTCATTGGATTCCTCTTGCTGCGCATCCACTTCGACCTGGAGCGCGTCCGCTGCGACCGGATCTGTAATAGGTTGATTCAGCGGGGATGAAGTTTCTATGTCAATTGTACCTTTTGAATCCTTATCCGAATCCTGATCCGGCCCACCGGACATAACGTCGGGAAACTTCGCGGTGGCACGGGTGTCTGGCGTCAGTTTCACCGCGGTCGCGGGCACAACTTCAATACGATCCCTCAGCGCGGGACCCGGCCCCGCGGGCCCGGGCGATTTTTCTTCGCGACGGGTATTTTCGTCCAGTTGAATCCTGTCGATTTCGTAGCGGTCCTCGAAATAATCGCCGCCCGGTTCGAACGGGTCGGTCTCCGGTTTTATTTCGCGAATTGATTCGAAATCCTCTTTCAGGAGATGCGCGAGCAACGTGTTGCCGTGCCCGGGATCGAATTCGTACAGCGCGAGCGAACCCGGTTCAACGGCGCCGGCGAATTCCAGCGCGTAGGCGGCGATCAGATAGCGGGCGAGGTCGTCCGTCAGGTCTTCCTGAGCCTGTACCAGGTCGACTTCGTTCAGGAGGATGTCAGCGCGGCGTGTCTGCCCCACGCGGTACTGCGCCGTGGCGTCTTTCATGCTCGCGAGCTGGAAGTACACGCGGCCGTTGCCGATGCGAATGGACTCCCAGGCCTCGGTCAGCTCACGGTAACGTTGTTCCACGTCGATCGTCACCCGGTTGACAACCTGTTTGTGATCGGCGACCGACTGAGCGTAAGCCGTGCGAGCGTCCAGCTTCGTGCGATAGGACGCCGGGTTGTCGTACAGATTGAGTTCATGCCGGCTGATCCCCGTACGCGAAGTTCCGTTGCCCGCGACGTCCAGCGATCCGGTACTCGCGACCGAAGAACTCGAGAATGGAAAACTGACGCCGAAACTCACGCCCCAGGTTTGATTGCTGACCGGGTATTCCTCGCCCGCGCGTCCCACATATCCGCCGACGGTGACGCGTGGAATCCAGGTACGCTCGGCGATTTGTTTTTCTTTCAAACGGCGATAAACATCCGCGTGCGATTGGAGCACTTCGGGATGCGCCTGGCGCGCGTTGCCAACGAGCCGGTCGAGGCTGACGTGGGGCGGATCGTACACGAAATCGCTGAATAAATCCCCCACCGGTTCCAGGACGATGTCAGGATCGAGATTCATGGCGAGTTTGAGTCCGTACAGTGCGCGAACCTCGGCGTTCCGGGCGCGTTGCAGGGCGAGTTCGATTTCGCGCACCCGGGCGGCCACCAGAAACACCTCCGTGCGCGTGGCGAAGCCGACTTTTTCTTCCACCATGGACAGGCGCAGTTGTTCGCGGGCACGCCAGAGCGAACGTCGGTTGAGCGCGACTTTTCCCCTTGCCGCGAGGACCCCGAGAAAAGCGCTCTGAATATCGACGCGCAATTGATTCGAGTCGCGGCGATACAGATGGCCGAGCAGCGATTTTTCGAGACGGGCCAGCCCCAGGTCGAGCTCGCGCTGCCCGCCGTCGTACAGGACCTGTTCGAGATTCAGGCGCACTTCGGTCGCGCGCGAATCCACTTCATCGGTAAGGATCGCCCTGGTGCGATCGATTGAAACGCTGGCCGATGGCAGGTACGCCGCCCAGGTTTCGTTGACGCGGGCATTCACGGACCTGGCCCGATTTTTGACGTTCTGGAGATTGAAATTGCGCGCGCTGCCCATGCGAATCGCGCCTTCCAGGTCCACGCGCAAAACCTCTTCGCCACGGGCCGCGCCGGTCTGCGCGGAAAGGAAGGCCGGCAGCAGAAGGGCGGCCAGGAGAATTACGGTTTTGAGAACTTGTGATGCCATTGGCGATTCCGGACTGACCGGCGAAATCTATTTTGTCTTAACTAATATCGGGAAAATTGGTATGAGAATTTTAATAGGTCCGCCGGTTTAATTTTTTTTCCTCCAGGCGGTCGCTTAAAAAGGAACGGATTTATGTCCCCTTTCGCCAGAGCCCGGCTTCGCCGGGAGTGCTTGACAGCGGGGGCGGGGCATTTGAAATCGCAAGCCTGTCCACACGCAAGGGTAACGATCGAAAATTTTTAGCAACAGAAAGTGCGGCTCGGTGCTCAATGTACGTATCCGTGGCCGCAAGTTGAAATTATTTCGCCGGAACTTCAAATGTCAGCCGATCAAACCTCCCACAGCTCGAAATTTTTCCGAAATCAGATAGCCGTATATTTTGTGCTCCTTTTTCTCGCGCCCGGCTGGTTCAATTGTGGAGACAACGAAATGAAAAATCACAACGGCGATCAGGCGGCGGTCGCCAACCGTGCCGGTCTCGCGCTTTTTCAGGCTGGCGATCTGGAAAGCGCGTTAAAAAAATTCGAGGAAGCCGCCAGGCAGGATCCGGCTTCGGCGGAATACAGTAACAACATGGGGATCTGCCATCTTCACCGCGGCCGGGTCGCGCCGGCGGTGGAATTATTTGAGCGGGCCATTCATTTGAAGTCCGATATCGCCCTGTATCATTTCAATCTTGGTCTGGGCCGCATGCAGGTCGGCGACAGGGCACGTGCCCGCGAAAGTTTCGAACGGGCCACGGAATTAAAACCCGATTATTTCGACGCGCTGGCTCAACTCGGCACGCTCTATTACTCCGAAAAAAAGTTCGATCGCGCCAGAGACGTCTGGGCCCGCGCCCTGTCGCAGCGTGATGCGCCTGAACTCGCCGGGCGACTGGGAGCCGTGTTGATGGAAATGGGCCAGGACCAGGAGGCCGAACGAATGTTGCTGGGGGCGATCGCGAAACAGAACGATCTCGCCCTGCCCCTGTTCAATCTCGGCGTCCTTTACCAGCGGCGAAAAAAGTATTCGGAAGCGGAAACGTATTTTCGCCGGGCGATCAAGGTCAGTCCCGAAAATTTCGCGCCGTACTACAACCTGGGCCTGGTGCTCAAAGCCAGCGGGGATAAAGCCGGGGCGATCGCCGCTTTCGAAAATTTTCATAAGCTGGCTCCCGGGAGTATGGAACGCCAGAAACAGGACGCCCGCGCGCAAATTGAGGGATTGAAGAATTCTCCGTGATGCGCGGACCCGCCTTTCACGCGGGGCCTTTCGCCTGGCGAGGGTTCGGCGCGTCCCCGGACATGCGGGGTCGGGGGCCCAATTCCGTGCTGCAAGGGCCGATCAGGATAAAATTTGTACTGGATTCTCAGGGCGAAATTTTTAAGATTGGCTGACGCGGTCTATTTTGTCGTTCAGCGATTGGATTTCGCCGAACGCCGGGCCCGCGCACGGTCCACATGGAAGCGCTGCCCGCACGCCCGCAGTTCCCTCCGGGCGTCATCGCCCTTTCGCTCTTCTGGGCTATCGGTTTGATCGGCACCCTGTTTGCTTCCAGGAATGCCGTCGTGTTTTTTGGCCCCGTCATCCTGGAAGGGCTTCCGGCGACGATATACTGCCTGGTTTCGGCCGGGGCAATCTGCATTTTGATCGCGGGGGTTTTGCGGCGCAGCCCCTGGATTCGTAACGTAACAACCATATACTACGGCACAAGCGTCAGCGTCGGGCTCCTCACCCTGGTGTCCTTTTTCTGGCGCGAGGCATATTTTCTCGATTTCTTCCGCGCCCGGGCGCCTGGCGCCGCTGAATACGTCACTCCCGAAACGGTACTGGCCGGCCTCGTCCTGGTAAATGCCGCGGGGCTGGCTGTCGCCGTGGGGATTTTTTTTTATATGAAAAGGGCCGCCTATTTTCATGGGCTGACGGACGAACGGCGATGAAAATAATCATCGGGATAATCGTAGCCGGAGCCGTACTGTTCACGACCGCTTGCGACGATCGTTCGGCGCAAACGCTTGAAGCGGAACTCGGCGAGGCCCATCGTAAGTTCGTTGGGAAGGATATGGACGGTGCTCTGCGAATTTATGAGAAGGTGCTGGCTGAGGAACCGGACAGCACGACCGCGGCGGTGATGGCTGCCAAAATTTATTATTTCAAAATGGAATTCCCCCGTGCGGAAAAAGTTCTCGTGGATTCCTGCGAGCAGGACGGGCCGTCCATCGATTGTCTCTTCTGGCTGGCAAAAACCAGATCCGTCATGACGGGTCGCCAGGCGCAGGCCCTGGAGACCCTGGAATTACTCCTGAGTCGCGATAGCGCGCACATCGAAGCCTGGATATTGAAAGGTCGTCTGCTGGAAAAACAGGGACGGATGCCGCAGGCGATCGATGCCTATCATTTCGCGATCAATGAAAGCAAAAAGGCCGCCCCGGCGCACATGCGGCTCAGCGAACTCTACCGGGAATACGGTATGCCGCCGCAGAGCGCGGAGGAGTATCAGAGCGCGATGGAGCTGAGCAGGGATAATCCGGCCCTGCGCGAACAAATCAAGGGCCGTCTGGATCCCGCCTCCCGGGCGGTGCCGGGCGACGCTGTTTCAGGCAAAAACAAATAAAGAGTACAGTTTATGCGAAAATCAAAATCTCCCGATTTTTTTCATCCAGGTTCCCGGCCCCCGGTCCTGTTACGCTGCGTGGCCTGGGTTCAACTCCCGCTCTTCCTGTTCTGGATTTTTGTCCCATCCTTCGCTCTGATCCCACAACCGGTTCAGGTCCCGCAAATCAACGCGCCACGATTTCAGAGCGATGAATTTAACCCCGTTTTCGACGAGGCCCGTCAGGCTTCCGACACGACCGGCTGGACCTCCATCGTTCAGAGTGGCAAGACCGTCCTGACCGCCGCCTGGGAGGCGAGCGTCGATCTGCAAATTACCGCCCTGGTGAGTGCCGCGTCGAATGGAATGGCGGATGATGTTTTCCTCCAGGTGGACGAGGGCGGTGTGGTCGCCGGGAGCGACCAGGTACTCAATTCGAAAGCTGATTACGAACGTTATTTGCGTGACGCTCTTGAGGAACAAAAACGTAAGGCGCGCGCCGATTGGGAACTCGCCCGGGACCTTGCCGTTCAAAACGAACAGGAACGATTTCTGGCGAAATTGTCCGAAAAATCCCTGGGAGAGCAGGCGAGCGAAACCGGCGCGTTTAAGACGGACGTCCGCTCCGGCGAACAATCCTATTTCCAGGACCTGGCCGCGAAAGAAAACGCGGACACCGTGAACGGTTCCGCCGGGCAAAAATTGTTCGAAGCCGCGCAGGCCCGGCTGGAACAGCAGAGCAACGAATGGAAGGACGACTGGCGGGATCGCCTGGACCTTGGCCTTGATCAGTTCAACAGCGCGAGTGCCGAACTCGCGCAGGATCGCCAGAGTTTCCTGGATCAAAATCGCCAGGCGGACGGGCTCTGGCAGGAAAACCTCCAGGAGGCCCGCGACAATGAGACCCGCATTCGGCTGGGTCTCGGAAATTTTCTGTCCGGACTCGAGCAAATGATCGCGACCAACCCGCTTTTTTACGGGGATGCGGGCTGCGCCGCCGAACGAAAATCAAATTGCGATTCTTCCCCCGGTGCGGCGGCGGGACCCCTGAACGCGGCAGGGCAGCTGGTTCTTGACAAACTCAACGCGCTCAAGGCGGTTCTCGCCGAAAACCGCCCGCTCTCGGAACTCGTACTGGAAACGGAAAACGCTCTTCTGGAGTTACGCACCCATGCCGGGGAACGTTCCGCCACCTGGACCGCCCTGAGCGACGGCAGCTCCACCATGGTGGAGACGATCGCGGGATCCCAAGCGTACCGGTTTAATCCATCGCTGGAAGCGGCCTACAAAAACATGGGGCTGAATATCGAAAATTTTTATCGCCAGGGAAACCGGTCCACTCCGAGCGGCTATTTTTATAATCCTGGCCCGGGAGAAGCCGCGCTCAATAAGCTGCAGTATGTATCGGGTGTAAGAGCGGGGGGGAAATTGCACCAGGTTGCCATTGATCTCGCAACCAGGGAGTACTGGTTACTTGAAACTGACATTGGTCAAACCAGAACCTGCGGTCGGGGGGGATGCGGCCCCGTTGAATATAAAATGGTCACCAGCCTGCCGAGGCGCCTCGCGCGCCTCGGTAGCGTCTTCGAAGAGATTTGCGCGCAGCCGGGGGATGCGAATTGCATCGACACCGCGAAACTGGCTCCTTACGGCCTGGGTTTCGATACCGGTCTCCACGAAAAAACCCGCAAGCTCGAATTCATTGTCAGGGGTCGGGAAACCGGCAACTGGGGCGCTCCGCCCAATTTAATTCCCGCCGGCTACGATGCCCGCGAAACCCGCGCCAGGGACGGGGATTTTTACGGCAACGCGGCCGCCTGGGATGGACGTTCCGGCCAGATGCACTACGCCGGCTGGTTTTCGCAGGGCGGCTGGGGCGCGATGAATGTCAATTATACCGTCTGGGAGGAAGACTGCATACTCTGGATTTTTTGCGACGAAGACTGGGTGAACCACAGCACGGGGTCGAGCGCATACACCGCGCACCTGAATTATAACTGGCACGATTCCATCGCCGCGGCGAATAAAATAACCTGGGATGGTTACGGCGCCAGCATCACGGCGATGCTGGGTCACTGGCGGGATGGTGTTCGGCCCGCGGTGGAAGCCTGGGAAACGCAGGTCAGCGAGTATGAAAACAATTACGCGACCTGGCAGGAAAATCGCGTTCAACTTGAGAACAATTACCAGACCACTTTTCTACAGGGACAGCAGGAACTGAACCAGGCGCGGAATCGTTTTGTGGAAGCGATGGGTCAGGAAAAACGCCAGGCCGGGATTCAGCAGGCCGAAGCGAAAAAAAACCTGGCCGAAGCTCTGGCGGATTTTGAACAGGTCGTCGCCCGAGAAAACGCGACGAAAGAAAACCTGGTCTCCGCCGGCGCCAGGCTCGATCAAATCCTGGGGAATAACGCCCCCGGGCGCACCGATGCTGTCGAATTTATCCGCGGTGGGAATACGAATCAATCGCCATTAGCAGCCGCGCGCGGTCCGCAATCGAACAAACCGGATGCGCGCAATCTGGACCAATTAACCGCGGGATTCGCGAGCTTTACGACGGGCCTCGGCAATTTTGGAACGACCCGGGCCCTCGAAATCAAGGCCGACGAAGTTCGCCGTCAGGCGAGCGAACGACTGGCCGATCTGGTCCGGTCCGTTCAAGGAGCCTCCATCGACGGCATCGGGCAGATTTCAACCGGGTATTCGGTGACGGTCGGGGCGGACGGCAGTATCGCCGCCACCCGCCAGATCGTCGACGGACGGGCGATCAAGCGCGCCGGGGAAGATGGCGAGGAAGCGAGCGATTACGATACGGCCTTACGCGAACAGAATTTCGAATTTCGCGCCAGTCGTCGCCAGTTTGAACTTTCCAATCAACAGGATCTGTTCAAGGCCTGGGATTTGCTCGCTCTCCAACGCGCGTACGCCGCCGAAATCGCCAGTTTAAACGAGAGCACCCGTTCCCAGGCCGCTTTTCTTTCCGCGAGCCTTGGCGCCCAGGATGAGTCCATCCGATCGGCCATCGGCCTCTTCAACGGGAGCCGCAGCTATCAGGTAGAACAGGCCAATAAACCGAGCGGGTGGGGCCAATTTTTCAGTGCCCTTGCGGCCATCGGGGCGGCCATCGGGTCCGTCTTCACGGGAGGGGCGACACTCGCGGCTTACGCCGGGGTTATGGCGACGATCAACGGCGTAAAAAGCGCGATCGAAGGCGGGGGATTCCTGGGAGCGCTGCTCGGCGCGGTTTCGGGGGCCGTCAACGCGTACGCCGGGCAGGTCGGGCTCAACCTGGATTTACATTACGATCCCAAAGACGGATTCGGAGCGAGCGCGGGAGTCGGCTTCGGCCCCCTGAAAATCGGGGCCTCCTACACTCCCGGCGAGGGACTCAGCGGCTCGGCCGGCGTAAAGCTTGGCGGCCTGAACCTTGGCGCGGAAATTAACGAGAATGGACTGACCGGCCAGGCGGGTCTCGGTCTTGACCTGGGCAATAACCTGGATCTGGGCCTGGGGTACGACTCCGAGAACGGGTTCGGCGCGAGTCTCGGGTACGAAAACGACGGGTTCAGCGGAAGACTGGGACTCAGTGCTGCCGGGGGTCTCGCCCTGAGCGCCGGGTACGAAGGACAGAGTGCGAGCTTTAGCGAAAGCGAGGGCTGGAACTTCGCCTCCGAGACTCTGGCGGAAGTGCTGGGACCCTGGCAGGACCGTTTCACCAGCATCAGCAACGCGATCGACAAAATCGGCGGAGCCTTCGCTGCCGCCCCGCCCATCGATGCCCTGCCGGCGTTTGATCTGTGGCCGCCCGATGCGTCTGGCGTATTTAATGAAGAAATCGAATCCACAGCGTTGCCGAATGGCCTCCGGGTTGGTGACATCGCGGCGCTGGGCCTGAATACAATTGCAGACCTTGAGACGATCGGAGTCGGTACCGATACGCTCGCCGAACTTAATCCCGAACAGCTAACGGAAATTTTATCGCAACTGGACTTGCGCGATTTCGATCTATCACGGTTGAATTTGTCGGAACTGGATCTTTCGCGGATCAATCTGGCGGGAGCCGATTTCAGCGGTCTGGCCCTGAGGGAACTGGATCTATCAAAAATCGACCTTGAACGTGTCGATCTTTCGAATGCGGATTTCTCGGGCGTTCATCTCGCGGATATTGATCCGGATCGAATAAATTTTGCGAACATCGATCTGGCCGGCGCCGACTTCAGTGACGTCAAACTGGCCGATCTGGATCTGGCGCATCTGGATCTCTCCGGAGTCGACCTGACCGGCGCGAATCTCGCGGGGGTCGACATGGTCGCCCTGGTGGAGAGCGGAGCGGATCTTTCGAACCTGGATTTGAGTGACGTCGATCTTTCGGAAGTGAGCGAGGAACTCCTGGCCCGGGCGGGGGTTTACCCCGATGCGTACGGCGAATTCGCGACGGAAGACGATTCCGTCGACGACGCGGACGAAGGCGAGCCTGACTTCTTCGAGCGATTGTTCGGCGCTGATTCTCCGGACGATGCATCGCTATCGGAAAGCGAATCGCCCCTGGCTTTCCTGGAGGATGACGAAGAGATCGATGACGCGTATTTGGAGGATTTCGAGGATTTCGACGCCCCGGAGGAAACGGAAGCGGAAGCGGGATCCTCCAGGTCCGACCTCGAAAATCTCCCTGTTTTACAGAGTCGTGGCGTCAGCGCCGGTGGCGAGGCGGCCGTTGACCAGGGCCAGCCCGCCTTTTTTGACAGAGACCAGACCAAAGCGTTAAAATCCGCAAATGGGACGTTCGAATGGGAAGGCGAAAAATGGACCCGGACCGTGCGCGGGAAATCCGTTTATTTCGTTAACGAAGATAAGAGCAGACGGGTAACCCTGAACGATCGTGGCTTCCTGGAAGTTCAATCCCTGAAGCAAAAAGCGAAACCGGAAATGTATGATCGAATGGGCCGGAGACTGCCCGACAGCGTTCGTACGATGAAGAGCGGGGAGTATCAAATATTCAAGGAAAAATGGACCGGGACGATGCCCGCGGCCGAAGAAATTCGCGAAGAAATCAAAGCGCGAAATTTCGACCATCGCTACCGCCATGAATTATTTCCCGATCAAAAAGAAGTCGCCGTTCTTCGCGGCCGGAGCATCGTCCAGGTCGGCGCGTCGAGTTACCAGAGTTCCGGCCAGGGCGCAAATCCAATCTTCAACGGGCCGGACGGCACAACCATGCGGGTCCTGGACAACGGGGCCTTTGAAATCAAACAAAACGGGAAACTCCTGGGGTATCAAAACAGCGCGGGCGAGTGGGTTGCCGCGACCGGAAAAAAAGGGGAATTAATCCGTCGCGATCAATTGCTGGAGCAGGAATTCCAGACCCGCAACGAACTTTCGCGGAAACCCGGTCTGGTTTCGCCACTCCTGCTTAGAACATTCAACCAGCAACCGGTTCTCAACGCCGCGACGATGGCGAAAATGCTCGCGGCCAACGGACCGGGTAGCGGGTACGGGGCTCTGCCCGGCCTGCTGCAGGGCGATTATCAGCGTAAAACAAAAGGCGGCCGTACGTTTTTCGAAAAAGTAACCGACGGAGTCGTCGAGGAAGTTGAGTTCCTGGACAAGGGCTTCGTCAAATTTTCCAGAAAGGAAAAGGGAAAACCCGTTCAGAGTTACCAGACGGATCTGGCCGGCAACCGGCTTGACCGCGATATCGCCGGTAAAAGTTACAAAGAAATCCAGGCTTTTTACCCGAAATGGATCCAGTTCAAGGACAACTATCTGACGCCGGACCAGATCGCCGCGCAGAGCGCGCAGGAGAAGCTGGCAATCAAAATCCAGCGTCCAACCGGACCCGGCGCATTACCATATTTCGATGAAATCACGTTTGAAAAAACAGCGAAAAAGGGTGTATTCAAAGCGGGGCCGAAAGAAATCAAACTGAATCAAAACGGAACTTACGAGTACAGGGAAAACGGCGCCCTGGTCGGGTTCCTTGATACGACAGGGGCTTTCGTACCCGCCGGGAAATCACGCACGAACCAGATCGAACAGCGCTACAAATTCGAGCAGGACTCGCGCGACCCGATCAACGAAGGCTTCCAGACTCCGGCGATGGTCGCCTGGACTGAAGCGCAGCCGAGCATTGAACGTGATGGAAAGGTTTTCGTCCGCGAAACAAAAGGCAAACAGGTCAAATTCGTTCACGAGGAAATGGTCCTGGGCAAGATCGTCCGCAAAGAAATTAAATTCCAGAACAGCGGTGACGCCGCGGTGGTTATTCAGGAGGCGGTGCCCGGCGGAAAATTTGAAACCGTGGAAACCCATTTTGAAACCGCGCGGGCCACGAGGATTGAATCCGCCGGGGGTGTTGAAAAAAACATAGTTCTGACGGGAAAGATTTTAACCGATTTTAAGGGCGAAAAGAACCGGGAAAAACGGGCGGGATATTTCGAAAAATACCGCCAGTGGGACGAAGAACGGGACCTCCTCCTGTCGGACGGGGAAATCAAACAAATTAACGCCAAAAAGGAACTCGATCTGGCCGCCGGACAATTGCCCTCCTATTTCCCGGCCGGAACGTACGAAAGGAAAGGAAAGAAAAAGGAAACTGAGTTCCAGCTTGAAGGGGACGACGGCAAAATTTACGCGATAAAATATTTGCCCAATGGAGTGCGCGAATTCTGGGTGAAGGAAGACGGCCAGCGAAAAACCTACGGGGCCATGGATGGCGGGGGCAACTGGCTGCCCCCGCAAAAAACATACAAAGACATCTCCCGTGACGCGCTCATGGAGGAACTGTACCGAATGCGAACGGAAGTGGCGAGTGGCCAGGCGATTTACGAAAGCATGACGTTCCAGGATGAACTGTATCGTAAATATCTGGATCGTCAGCCGGCATTCGCCTTCGATCCCGCGAAATTTGTTCCAGGGCTTGATTTGTTTCCGATCGAGGGCAGGCCACTCGAACGGCAGATCGAACCAGGAACGCCGCCGACGATTTATTATTCCGGTGCCGTGCGCGACGCGCAGGGCCGGGAGCAGTCGGTTCGTTACCAGCGCAATTCGGACGGGACGCTCACAGTATCTCTGGGCGAAGGACAGGGTCGCATCACGACGACATTGGACGCGAAAGGGCATCCGATCAGCGCGGTGGACCGCGGCCCGCAATTCAAAAACATCTCCGAGCGCTGGCGCAAGGAACAGGACGAGGGCAAATATTATAATCCGCTCGTAGTCTGGGAAATGCGCCAGCAAGCCCAATACGACCTGGAAACCGGCGGCACGAAGTATTCGCTCACCGGCCAGGGGAACGGCGTTTTTGACGGCGTCCAGAACGGAAATGGTTACCGCGCGAAATTAATGGAAAATGGGACGGTTGAAATTTCCCGATTTGAAAACGGACAGATGGTCGAGCGTTACCCGATCGACGCGCGTGGGAACCGTGTGGGCCTGGCCGGGAAAACAACGGACGAGATTACCGACCAAATTCTGAAGACGCCAAGGGACGAACTCCTGTACGCGGAATACCGGGAGCGCCAGGAACGCAAGATCTTTGCCCGCGAGGACCTGGTCCTGCTGCGCGATTTCCCCGGAAACACGGCAGGTTTCAGCGCGGAAGACCGGGCCAGATTGTCAGCGGCGGGATACGACCTCGATCGGGGCCTCCTGTCCTTTCAGGGTCAATCCTGGGAAAAAACCGGTTACGATGAAACGACCGGAAAGATTTTATACAAAAATCCAGGCGGGACCGGGACCCTTGAAATTCTCGCCAATGGAACCCTTCAAATCAAGGGTGTGTCCGGTGGATTGTATAACAAAGAAGGGGCAAAGCTCGATGAAAAGGACGCAGGCGCGGCCCGCGAAACAGTACTTGCTCTGCGGCCCGATCAGATTCAGGTTGTTGAGAATTCTTATTCAATAAACAAAGAAAGCAGAACGATCAGTCCGGAGGTTCTCAAACAATTCGGGATATCACCTTCCAATCCGGAATGGATGAATGGTCGAACCTTTGAGCGCCAGTGGATGGGAGAGGAAGAAAATAATCCGTCATTCGTGTACTATACGACGTATGACCCGATAAAGAAAGTGAACATCGGAGCGGCCCTGCAGGCAAACGGTGTCTGGCGCGTGGCCGAAATCCCCGGCGAAAAGTTAAACGCGGAAGGTTTCAAGGAAAAAACGGAACTCTCCGGGTGGTCCAACCTGCGCTATTTTGACGCGAAAGGGAAGCTGATCGATGCCTCCTGGCATTTGAACGCCAATCAGTTCGATCCGATCGCGCTGATTGCCGACAACGCCAGTGCTTACCCGAGCAAAGAAAAAATCAAAACGGATTATCCCTGTCATCTGGCCGCGGACGGGAAACTCTGCACTGGCAATCCTCCGCCTTATCCCGAAGTGATTCCAAAAGAAGTGCGGGCTATGCAACCGCAGCGAATCGACGCGTTGAAGCCGAAGAATGCCGAACCCTTTTATGGCATGTTGCATGGATTGCTCGTGCAGCGCGTAAACGGCGATGTCTATTCCATCAAAAACGTGGAGGGCAGCCCCGGATACAAACCTCCGAATACCGGCGCGTGGAATTCAGTAACCGACCATCCACACTATTCGGCCAGCAATGACACCCGCTGGAAGACTGACGTCGGTGGAGGGGACTCTTATGGTCCCAATCAAAATTTCAAGATTGTCGGGCTCGGTCCCCATACGGACTGGGGGACTTCCCTCACCCTGGAGGTAGACGGGAAAACGGTGGAGATCGGGCACGTGAAGTTCATCAACGAAAAGATCGTGAACGCCTGGCAGGCCGCGCAGACCCAGGGCCAGAAATTAGCGCTGGAAATGGCTCCGGGCGAATTCATCGGCCGCACGGGCGTGATCGGTTTACAGGATGCGCTTCAACCAGGGCCCCACCAGCACTGGCAGCACAAGGACATTGACCGGGTCAAGTTTCTCGAGCTGATGCGGACGAAAAAATGAGGGAGTACGCTCGCGGGTCGGGCCGCCATTGTGCGAAATTGTGATGACCGGCTCCGGGCGTTTCCACCCATTTCGTTTGTTGATCTCACTCGCCGCGGTTTGCTGCGCGCTATTCTGCGCCGCGCCCGCGCCCGCGTCACTCACCCGTTTGACGCCGTCGAATGTGGCGGCGCATTTCGATCGGATCCGGGCGACCGGAACGCTGGTCATTCAGAAGGGCGACGACTCGCCGTTTATTTTCAATGAGGCGCGGGCCCGCCAGGCTTTTTTGCCCGCGTCCACGTTCAAAATATTTAATTCGCTCGTGGCTCTTGACGCGGGGGTCATCGGTGTGGATGATCGGGTCGCCTGGGATGGAGTGCAACGATCGGTGCCGGCCTGGAACCAGGACCAGAGCATGCGCGAGGCCTTTCAACGTTCTACGGTCTGGTTCTACCAGGAACTGGCGCGTCGGATTGGTCCCGTGCGCATGCGCGCGGCACTGCGACGCGAACAGTACGGGAACGCGAGCATCGGCGGCGGGATCGATCAATTCTGGCTCACAGGCGGACTGCGCATCTCTGCCGTACAGCAGATCGACTTTTTACGGCGACTGCAACGGAAGCAAACGGGTTTTTCGAACGCGAGCATGGCAATCGTCGAGGCCCTGCTCGTGCTCGAAGCCTGCGACCATTACATCCTGCGCGGCAAAACGGGCTGGGCCCCTGGCGCGGACAGGCAACTGGGCTGGGTGGTAGGCTGGGTGGAACGCGCGGGCGACGTCTATACCTACGCGCTGAATCTTGAGAGTCCCGATTCGCAGTTTCCGATGATCGAGGCGCGCCAGAGTGTCTTGCGGGGAATCCTGCGCGACGGCGGCCTGATCGACGCGACGTGTCGGTGAGGCCCGCGTGCGCTACCCGGATGGCAGCGGCAGCCCGCGCCAGATTGAGACTGGGCGCTGCGGCGGTTGTCGGCCGGAGAAAAGTGTTACCCATGTCCCCGGTCGGTCAACACCGATGTCACCGATCGGAGACATAAGGTTGATTATCGGAAGTTGGGACTTCCATTTTAACAGTCACATGCCCCGGCAGCACCGCCAGCCAGCGGTTCTGGCCAGTGCCCGCCCAGCGCGGCCACGACGTTCGCTTCAGGGGGAAGTCCGCTTATGCGGCCCTCGGTGTCACGATAAATGCGGCACGCGTTTCCGCCGGGGCCGGTTGTCGGAGCCACGTCCTTTCCGTTTACGAGGATCGTCGGCGATCCGTAATCCTGCGCGAATGCGGGAGCGTTTTTATCCTGCCGGCAGTGCTCCTGCCAGCCTGACCCGTTTACGCCCACCGTTCCCAGCGCCCTTTTGATCAAAGCGCGGGCGCCCTCCACGTTCGGGCAATCTTCGTCGTATATCAATTCAATGTTCACGTTTTCACTCCGGCATCGAGAGATTCGAAGATCGGGCAGTTGGTTGTTGGCGTTCGGTTCGATCAGTCCGATTCGTTCATTGGATACAAGGAGGAACTGTGTACCATGGTACACAGTCAAAAGCTGTGGGCAATATTTTTTAATTTTCCGTTCCGCTAATCGTCGCGACACTCGCGGCGCCCGGCTCCGGCGGGAGAACGCGTTCTGTCTTTTCGCCTGAGCGCGTGAGGTGACCGAACAAAAAAAAGAATGCCAGCCTTGCGGCGCTTTGCTACCCGTGGCAGAGCAACCGCATTCAGCGAGGTAATTCATGAAGGCATTTTCCAGGACTTTGAAAATCGTCGGCGTTATCATTGTCGCCATCCTGATCGCCACGGGGGGCGGCCTGCTCTGGTTGCGCGGTCAGTTCGATGAGGAGGCCTCCCGGCATTTGGATTCCCTTTCAGCGGATCTGGGGGTGCGATCGATCCTCTTTGTGGGCGCGCATCCCGACGACGAACAACTGGTCACGGGACTGCTCATCGATGCGGATCGCAACGGCGTCGTTACGTACATGCTCACCGGGACGCGAGGCGAGAAAGGACATCAGTATCCACGGGTGGCACGGGACGGAGATCTTGGTGTCGTGCGCACGGCGGAGGCATTGCAGAATTCGTACGCGCTCGGTGTCGAAGAACATGATGTCCTGGATTATCCGGACGGCGGCCTCGCGCAAACTCCGTTTCTGGAGCTTGTCGCAGTCGTGCATGCGCGCCTGACGCGCTGGAAGCCGGAACTCGTAACCACCTTCTGGCCGGAAAGCGGCTTCTCCCGGCACGCCGATCATATGACCATGGGGAAGGCCGCGCTTGCCGCGGCCGAACAACTCCGTGCTAATCCAGTAGAGGGCTATGCGGGTCCAGGATTCGCGGCATTCCTGCTCGCTCCCACCCGGGCCATGCGCCTGCTCGGCGGTGAGCGCGGCAGGTGGGTGGCCGATCATCAACCGACCGCCGATATCACCATCAACGGCGAAGGCTGGGCCAAACTTCGCGGCTGGACCATCCATCGTTCGCAGCGTTACTATGTGCAGGCGGACTACGGGTTGCCGGACTGGTTTGTGCATCGCATCTGGAATACGGAGCACTACCACATTTCAAAACTGGACAGCACGTCGCGATAGGTAAAGACATACCGCGGCGGTATTGGCGATCGACCGTATGCGATCGCGAATGCGCGCAAGCGCGCCCATCCTAAAACTTCACCGTCAGGGAGCGCTCGCGAGGCGGCATAGCTGTACCGCAGGCCCGCGGTATAGGAGAGGTATGATGGTGCCGATTTCCAGCCGCAAACGGCGGTTTCTCCGTCGGGTGACCGTTCGGACATGAACTGAACTTCCCGGTGTACGAAACCGCTGCCCCCTCCCCTGACTTCCCCCCGGTTTACCGGCCGGACCGCCCCGTGCCTGGCTTGCTCAATTAATACATTTTATTTATAATATACTTAAAATGTTTGATTAAGTTAATACGGCATTAACTCTTGTAAGGGGGGTATCTTCTTATGAACAGGCATCAGACGAAAACGATCCTCGTGGTGGACGATTCGGCCTCACTCCGGATGGTTTTGAAGCTGGCCCTTGCCGGGGCGGGGTACGAAATTATTGAGGCGGAAGATGGCCAGGGGGCCCTGGACTGCCTGGACGGACGCAAAATTCATCTGATCATTTGCGACGTGAATATGCCGCGACTGGACGGGATCAGTTTCGCGCGCGAAAAGAAAAACCGATCGGCTTACAGGTTCACCCCGGTGTTGATGCTGACGACCGAAATCGCCAAAGAAAAGAAAGATGCCGGTTTTGAGGCGGGAGTGCGGGCCTGGCTCGCGAAACCCCTGCAACCCAGACAATTACTCACGGCTGTTTCGGCCCTCATTCTCTGAACAGGCCCTCCTGTAACTAAGAGCCCATCTCAAAACTTGTTTTGAGATGAACTCTCAGAGCAGATCTTTTTTCCGGCGCTCCAGGTGGTCCGCGTACCAGGAGCCGAGTCCCGCCGTCAGCAGAATCAGCGCGATGATCGCGAGCGAAAGTCCGATGGGGATTTTGTAAACTTCCGCAAGGAGTAACTTTACGCCCACGAAGCCGAGCAGGACCGCCAGACCGGGTTTCAGATAGCGCAGTTTGCGGATGCCCTGGGCCACGACGAAAAAGAGCGCGCGCAAACCGAGGATCGCCAGGATATTCGATCCGAAGGCGATAAACGGATCACGCGTTACCGCGAACACCGCGGGAATCGAATCCACCGCGAAAATCAGGTCGGTGATTTCGATCAGGACCAGAGCGACCAGCAGCGGGGTGGCCAGCAGCCTGCCGTTTTCCCGAACCAGGAATTTCTGGCCGTCCATATTTTTGGAAACACCGATCAAACGATCGAGCGCGCGAACCGCCCAGTGGTCGGCGGTCTGAATTTCGTCCTCGGAGCTGAACAGAAATTTGACGCCGGAAATGATGAGGATGACACCGAAAATGTACAGGATCCAGTGGAACATGGCGAGCAGCGACGCGCCGACCAGGATGAAAATCCCGCGCAGAATGATCGCCCCGAGGATACCCCAGAACAGAATTCGATGCTGGTGCTTCCCGGCGATGCCCAGCGAATGAAATATAAGCAGGATTACGAAAACGTTATCCAGAGACAGGCTTTTTTCAACCAGGTACCCGGTCAGGAATTCCAGGCCGGCCACGGGGCCGTACATAAAGGCGAACCAGGCGTTAAAAATCAGCGAAAGCGCGATCCAGAAAATGGAAATCAAAATCGCCTCACGGGTTTTGACCTCATGGGCATCTTTGTGTATTACGGTCAGATCCAATAGCAACAGGACCAGAATACCGGCCAGAAATGCGATCCAGAGCCAGTCGGGAGCGACGCCGCCAAATAAAAATTGCATGGTGGCGGCATAAATGTAGATTGTGGCGGCTCTGTCGTCAAAAAAATGGCGAGCACCCTCGCTTTTTTCCTTTGTGAAGGGATATCTGATATGGAATCATCGTATAAATGGAAGGGCCCGGGATGGACGGAGAACGATTGCGGCGATTGCTCGAACATGACCCCCGGGGATGGAAAGAATTCGTGGAACGTTTTACCGCCACAATCCAGAAGACCGTTACGCTGGTGCTCGCCCGGCGCGGCGCTCACGATCCCGAACTGGTCCTGGATATTGTGCAGGAAGTGTTTGTCAAACTCATCAAGGACGATTTTCGCCTGTTACGTAAATTCGACAGTTCGCGTTCCGCGCCCGCAACCTACCTGTCCGTCATCGCGCGTTCATCGACACTGGATGAACTGAAAAAACGCCGACTGAAATCGGATCCGCTGCGTGAGGATGTCGGGGAAACCCTGACGATACCGCCGGAGCCGGAGCGTGGCGATCTCCTGGAAACCCTGCCGGACGGACTCCTCACCGGGGGTATGCTGCGCGTGATGATCCTGCTGTTTCGTGAGGAACTTTCCGTAACGGAAGCGGCCGAGGTTCTGGGTGTGGAAGCGCAAACCGTACGCTCTCAGAAACACCGTGCCATCGCCAGGATTCGTCAATTCGTAAAGAATCAAAAAACAACGGTGGAAGTGAAATGAGAACTTTTTTTAGCCGAACGTATAGAAGTCTGGACCGGAGGATTGACCTCTGGTCGCGCCTCGCGGCGCGCGTGGAAGCCGAACCGCCGGGGGCCGCCGCGGAGCCTGGCGCTCTGGCGGAGTTGCGCCAGATACGAAAAGCCCTGGAACTGGAAGCGGAACCGGATCAGGAAACACAGGCCAGCATGATCCGCGCGATGGCCCTCTGGCCGGTCGCCAGGCCGGGTGGGAGCCCTGACGACGGAACGCGCCTGCGTCGTTATTTGCTGCGCGTCGCGGCCGGAATTCTGTTCATTGCGGTTTGTGGAATTTCCTTCTGGGTGGGCGATCAACTGCTCTTCGACGTGTCGGTCCTGGCCTACGCGGGTTAAAAATCGAAACGAAAACCGGAAATTATCATGAAATCAATCCTGTCGAAAATTATTTTTTTTATATCGCTCGTGGCCAACGTGGCTATGATCGCATTCGCCGCGCGCATCGGTTATCACTTCGGGCGGCTCGAAACCGTGGAGGGCCGCGTCGCGGTAATGGCCGACCGGTTCGATCTTTCGGCCGGCCAGCGGGAAGAAATCCTCCGGGCCTCGCAAACCTACCAGGCGGCGGAACAGGTTTACCTGGAGCGAATCCAGCGGGCCGACGCGGACCTCTTACGGGAGGGGCCCGCGGCCGCGCCGGATTACGGGAAACTGAGATCGGCCATCGATGAGATTTACTCGGTACGAACCGCTCTTGGCCCCGTCCGCCGGGACCTGGCCCTGAGAATTCTGCGCATTCTGGAGCCCGAACAACGCGCGCGCGTGTTTGAACTCCGCAAAAAACCGCCGGCGCATTTTCGGGGCCCTCCGCTCGGCCCCATTCTGGAGTTGTTACCGCCCGCGCCGATCGAGTTTTCGCTGCCATGATTGGCTGGAGGCATGATACAAATGATTGAACGTATTTCCAGACACCCGCGGAAAATTTTACTGGCTGCCCTGACGGCGGTCTGCCTGCTCCTGGCCCTGTTGCTCGTGCGTCGCCTCCAGGGAACGGACACCGCCGCGGTAGAAACGCGCCGCCTGGTGGACGTCGTTTACGGCCTGGCCACCGTTGAAGCCAATCAGATTTTCCATCTGCGACTCGGCATCAACGCGCGCATCGAAAAGATGTACGTGCGCGAAGGCATGACGGTGCGGGCCGGCGCGCCCCTCGTCAGATTCGACAGCATCCCCATCGCGAGCGCTCCGATCACCGGCGTGGTGACGGCCCTGAACTACCGTGAGGGAGAAACCGTTTTCGCCTCTCAGGCGATTCTGACCGTGACCAATCTGGAGGACGTCGTTTTACAGATGGGCCTGGAGGAACGCGCGGCCGCGAAAATTCGCAAAGGCCAGAACGTTCGTCTCGTGTTCGACGCGCTCGGTAAGACGAAATTCGCGGGCAGCGTGGAAAGTGTATTCCCCGATAACGCGCAGTTCCTGGTGCGCATCAATCCCCCCGCCCCGCTGCCGGAAGGCATTCTACCCGGTATGACCGCGGACGTCGCCATTGAAACCGCCGCGGGGGAAGCCCTGGTCGTGCCCGCGGCCGCCCTGCCCGCCGATCGGCCGGAAGAACTCCTGGTCGTGCGCGCGGGAAAAATCGTGCGCGTCCCGGTAGAGATCGATCTGCGTGACGAAAGCGGGGTCTTTGTCCGGGGGGATGTTCGCCCGGGCGAAATCGTCGTGCTCGGCGAGGATTCCGCGAAGGACTGAGGGACTCGTGAACAGTTTAACTTTCATTTCCGTGCGCCAGCTCCTCGCGCGTAAACGCCAGACCGCGCTCATGCTGATCGGCATCGTGCTGGGCAGCGCGGGTTATATCGTAATTTCCGGTTTTTTGCTGGGATTTCGCGAATACCTGGTCGATCAGCTCGTGAACAGCGACGGCCATGTGAAAATTTCGGCCAGGGTGGAGGCAATCGCCCCCGCCGGCGTCACGCGTCTGCTCACGGGCCCGGGCGAGGCCCTGCGCTGGTTCGCGCCCCCCGCCGGGCGCAAGGGCAGCGCGGAAATCGAAAGCAGCGGCTACTGGATTCAATTGCTGGAGACGGACCCGGACGTGTACGCGTTTTCGCCGCAATTCACCGCGAACGTGATTTTTCGGTTCGGAAAATTCGCCGAAAACGGGAAAATCACCGGGATCAATACGCGCAAACACCAGCTGGTTACGACGATCGCCGACAATATGATCCAGGGAAAATTTTCCGCCATCGGCGAAGCCTCGGGAAATATCGTCGTCGGCGCGGGCCTGCGCGACCGACTGGGTTTGCGCCTGGGCGAAAATCTGACGATCGCGAATTCGCGGAGCGAAAACCTGCCCTACCGGGTCGTGGGCTTTTTCGAAACGGGCAACCGCGAAATCGACGAAACCACCGGGTACGGATCGCTGGGGGACGTGCAGGCTCTGGCCGGCACACCGGGCCGGATCAATAAAATTTCGATTCGCCTGCATGATCTGTCGCTCGCACGCGCGAAATCGCGCCAGTGGGGCGGAGCCGGATTCGACCGCGTGCAGAGCTGGGACGAGGCCAACGCGAATTTCCTTTCGATCTTCCGCACCCAGGACATTTTACGGTACGCCGTCAGCACGGCGATTTTACTCGTGGCGGGGTTCGGCATTTACAATATTCTCACCGTTATCATCGGCCAGAAAAAACGCGAAATCGCCATTCTGCGGTCGATGGGCTTCGAACCGCGTGACGTACTGTCCATCTTTCTGATCCAGGGCCTGCTCATGGGCGTCGCGGGCGGCCTGCTGGGTATGCTGGTCGGCTGGTTCATCTGCGCGCGCCTTGCGGAGTTGCCCTTCCAGGGGCCGCTGGCCTCGAAAAGTATCACGATGCAGATTTCGTTCGCGCCGGAAACTTTTTTGCTGGCTTTCGCGCTGGCCGCGGGAACCACCCTGATTTCGAGTGTGTTTCCCGCGCGCGCGGCCAGCCGGTTATCGCCGATCGATACGATCCGGGGGGAATGAACGATGTCGCTGGTGGCCACGGACGTTCGCAAACACTTCGGTTCGGCGGAAGTAATTCGCGGAATCAATCTGGAAATTCAGGAAGGCGAATTCGTTTCCCTGGTGGGGAAATCCGGATCGGGGAAAAGCACTCTATTGTACATCCTCAGTTCCCTGGACTTCGCCTCGTCGGGCACGGTTCGAATCGACGACGCGAATATCCACGAAATGAGCGCGAAGGACCTGCACGGGTTTCGCAATCGCCATATGGGATTCGTGTTCCAGTTTCACTATCTGCTTCCCGAATTCACCGCGCTCGAAAACGTTCTGATGCCCGCGCTCAAAGCCGGGATGGTGGCCGAAAAACGGCCCCACGCCGTTCGTCTGCTGGAACGGTTCGGCCTGACCGATCACCAGCATCATCTGCCCGCGCAGATGTCCGGCGGCCAGATGCAACGCGTGGCGATCGCGCGGGCCCTGGTCATGGAACCGCGGTACATCTTCGCCGACGAACCGACCGGCGCTCTGGACTCATCCAATGTGGCGGTAATCTCGGATATTTTTCGACAGATCAACGCCGGGATGGGGACGACGATCATTTGTGTCACCCACGATCCCGATTTCGCCAGGCTCGCTCCGCGTCAGATCCATCTGGTGGACGGGCGGATCGAAGGAACAAATTCGGGACGCGTCCGGTAATCTTTGCGAAAATCAAAGCGGGGGACGCGGAAATTCCCCCGGCGCTCCTCTCGCGCACTCATTCCTGCCGGGGGCTCGCTGAACTTTCGCGCGGGTTTTTTACTCTGATTTCCGCTCCGCTCAGGGCTTCTCCCAAACCGGCCACGATTTTTCCGTACAGGCCACGCATGTACGGGTGGGCCATGATCCGCTTATCAGCGAAGGTTTTGCTTTCCCCGCCGGGATCGGCCCGGTCGAGCAGGGCGTACAGGGCATTGATCAGGCGCGTGTAACGCATTTCTTCCGGGGGCGCGTCGGTTTCCATTTCGCGCCGGAGCAGGGCGACCAGCTTTTCGTCTATTTTTTTATTTTCTATAAACGCGCGAATCAAGGGCCGGGCCCGTTCGGCGGGCAGGCCGGCCAGGGCCGCGCCGAGTTCGTCAAGGTCCGCCGTGAGATCGGCGGCCATGACCTCCGGGCTGTGGTGGACGGATGTATAAAGAGGCGCTCCGTCCCGCCTGGCCGTCATCCGCTCGCCCACCGCGGCGGGCTCTTCGCGTCCGCACAAAAGAAATAGAAACAAACACAGTCCGATTCCCGGCGCCGCCGGAAGGAGGTAGCGTGCGCGCAAGCGGCCCATCAAAAATCCTTGCCATCAAAAACCCGGGATGAGCGAGCCGCCTTTTTTAACCGGGTTGGCGATGTCCGTGGAATAATTCACCGGCAGGCGATAGCCCTGGAGGTGCATGGTTCCGCTGATTTTGATATCCCAGCGCCCTTTATTCAGAATGATGGGGATCTTCGCGGCGAGACCCTGCGAATTCGAAAGTACGATCTTATTGTTCAGGGTCACCGGCTGGCCGACCTTAATCGTGGTCACACCCGGCGGCAGGCGAGAATCCGCGGCGCGTTCTTCTTCCAGGAAAATGCCCACGTCAAAGCCGTCCACGGGAATGGGCACGGGGACCGGGTTTTTGGAATCCACCACCAGATCGTAACTCAATTCAAAAGAAGAAAGCTTCGCGTCCAGCATATTGGGCTGGATATTGCGGATCTTGAAGTTGTCCACCGACGCGCCCATGGCCTGACAGCCAGCCATTCCCAGGGCCAGCAGGGCGAAGCCGATGAAAACAAAACGAAACGAAAAATTTCCCGAACGAATCATGAGCTCTCTCCCGCGCACCACAGATCGCGCACGATTTCAGAGTAGCCTCACCCTTCTTCTTTAGCAAGCGCTTTTCCAGCGCGTTTCGGCGCGGGGGCGGACGCGGTTTTCGCCCCGGGGCCGTTTTTTCCCAGGTAATCCTCCAGACCGTCCAGCCGGGCCTCCCAGAAAGTTCGAGTTTCGGTGAGCCAGGCCCCGGCATCGTTCAGGGGTTTGAAATTGACCCGGCAGCGTTTGACCCGGCCCTCCCGGGTTTGTTCGACCAGGCCCGCCGCAACGAGGATCTGCAGGTGTTTTGAGATGGCCTGCAGGGACATGGAATGGCGTGCGGCGATATCCCGCACGGCCAGCTCCTGGCGAGCGACCTGCATGAGGATCATCCGACGGGTGGCGCTGGCCAGGGCGTGAAAGACCCGGTCCAGATGCGGCGAATTAAAATCGACCATCGCGTAAATTCTGCACCGGTATCGGGCCGGGTTGTCAAGCGCGACGGTTCAGTCGGGGTGGAATGCCCTGCGCGAAAGTCCCTTACCCGTGACCGGGTCCGCAGAAAAGCGGATAATTTGCGGCGAGCGTGCGGAACTTCGTTCACGAAATCAAACACGCGAAGGCTCGCGCGGCGAACGCCGGGTGACACCGAGGAATTCCTGGGTGGCCCGCGCCACGGTCTGGAAGGTGCGGATGAAGGTCTCGCGATTGTGTTCGAGCGTCGTGGCCCGGAAGCCGGGCAGATCGCATACGAAGCCGGTCAGCGGGACGACGCAGATGCCGTGCGCCGCGAGCAATTCGTACACGAACCGTTTATCGGCCGGCGTGCCGGGCGGGCAGAGTTGCCGCACGAGTCCCTGCGCGCGGGGATTGTCGATTTCCAGGTGCATGGAATCGTCGAGCGGGCGATCGAACACGACGCTGAAATAAAAGGCCCCGGACGGCGGATTGACGATCAGCCCCTCAGTATCGGCAAAAATTTCCGCTACCAGGCGACTCCGATCGGCGAAGATTTCGTTGCGCTGGCGCTGCCACTGCGGATACGCCGGGTGCGAAAAGATCTGCGGAATCACGTACTGTGGCAGCGTGGTGGAGCAAACCTCCAGCATCTTCGCGTCGAGAATCGATTTGACGTACTTCTGGAACATGGGCCGGCCGTGGTGATTGTACACTTCGATCCAGCCGCAGCGTCCGCCGGGCCAGGGTACCTCTTTGGAGATCCCTTTGAGCGAAATCGCGGGCACGTCCTCGATGATTTCCGAAAGCGGGGTCACCCGGTGGCCGTTGTAACTTATGTTCAAATAAATTTCGTCCGCCACGATGAAACAATCGAAATCGCGCGCGATGGCCACCATTTCGCGCAGAATTTCGTCGGGGAAGACCGCGCCGGTGGGATTGTCCGGGTTGATGATCATGATTCCGGCCACCCCCTCGTTGTACTTCACCTTCATGCGCAACTCGTCCAGGTCCGGCATCCACTGACGGCGCGGGTCCAGGCGGTACGTGATCGGCGCCGAGCCCGCATGGGCCGCCTCCGCCGAGGAATGCGTGGGATACGCGGGTGAAGGCCCGATGACGCGCGCGGTGCGGCGTAACATCCCGTAGACTTTGGAGACGGCGTCGCCGAGGCCGTTGAAAAAAAGGATATCGTCGGGGGTGATCTGCGTACCGCCGCGCGCGTTCAGGCGGGCGGCCAGGAATTCGCGTGTGGCCAGGAGGCCGCGCGTGGGGCAGTAGGCGTACGTGCGGTCCTCGCGTACCGCGGCGGAAACGATGTCTTTGATCCAGACGGGGATGGATTCCCCTTTCTGGACGGGGTCCCCGATGTTTTCCCAGTGGGTTTCCCGCCCGGTGATTTTCTGCAGAGTGTGAGCGACTTCGACGATCTGGCGGATCTCGTACGAAAGTTCCTCCGCGCCGATGTGGACGATATTGGTGCGCATGTCTGGCCTCGGCCGGCCGCCCGATTGCGAGAGCGCGCGGGTGTCCCGGAAGGGAGGGACTTTATCTGCACCCTGTGAAAGAGGTTCTGGCGAAATCGGACAGGACCGGTATAAGGCAGGATCTGGCGGGCCCTGTGTGTGTCAAAATGAAAAAAAATTAGGGGGGCCCGGAACCGGGCCCCCGCTCTCCGATCGCTCAGAAAGTGATCGGATGAAGGTCAATCACAGTATACTTATCGGGCGCGGGCGGGCGGACTTAACAGGGCCGACTCGAAAAAATCGGGCGATTATGCCGCATCTTTCGGCCGGCCACGGCCGCCCAGGAAGGCCAGCAGAAACAGAACCATGGACCCCAGAGCGAGCGTCGCGTGAATCGCGGCGGCCACGTTCAGAAACGCGTTGGCGATCAACAGAACGATTCCGGCGTAGAGTGGAATCCGCCGCGCGCGCAGTCGCCCCAGCTCCGCCAGCAGAACCAGTACGGTCACCGCGAGCAAAACCGGCGTGACCATGGGATCCTTTTCACGCAGAAAAAACCAGAGCGCCAGGGAGAGGCCGAGGATGATCCAGGCGATCAGCTTCTGTCGTTCATTCATATTCGCGATTCTTCCTGGCCGCTCAGGGCGGGACCCCAGCCGATTTCAAGGCGATCTTTGATCTGGTTCGGCCCGAAGTTTTTTTTGTAATTCATCGCGGGACAGTCGCGGATATAATACCCCGGATAATAATACTTCAGCCCCCAGGCGCGTCCGCTTTCGATTTCCGCCAGAATCGAAAACGTGCCGGGACTGAATTCGTAAAATTCCGGCTCGAAAAAAAAATACACCGACGATAAGGCGTCGAACAGAATGTCCACGATCCCGATTCCGGCCAGACGATCCCCGGCGAACAGTCGCAACTCGCGCGTGTCAGCGCCGAGAAACGATTGTACGAAAAAGTCGCTGTAGCGGTCCGGGTCGGCGTGCTCGGGATCCGCGAGTCCCTGGCGGTGCTGGAAGGCCAGGTAGCGTTCATACATCGCGATTTTTTCCGGTGCGAAGCCTGGAGTCCCCCACTCAATGCGAAATACGCCACTGCCGCGTTTCAAGACCCGGCGTTGCGAGCGCGACGGACGAAAGGTCTCGATGGGAACGCGCAGGACCCGGCATTCGCGGCAGCCTTCGCAGTCCGGCCGGTACACGTGCAGGCCGTGGCGACGGAACCCCGCGTCCATCAGCAGGCGATAAATTTTTCCAACGCCCTGCCCGTTAAAAAACTTTAGGCGGGATGACCTGCCGGGCAGGTACGGGCAATCCCCGCTCAGGTGGCCCAGATACAGTTGTTCTTCGAGTGTGTCGATGGATAATTGCACGACGCTACCAGGTGACCCCGGGGCGGGCGCGAACGGAATCTTTTTTTCGGACGATCGACCCCGCCCCGCCGCGCGTCGCCCCCGCCAAAATCCCACTTTACCGCCCGCGGCCTGCGGAAATACAGGTAAAAGCATGCAACGCGTATTTAATTTTTCCGCCGGTCCGGCCACCATGCCGCTTTCCGTGCTGGAAACGATCCAGAAAGAGCTGCTCGATTTTCGCGGCAGCGGCATGTCCCTGATGGAAATGTCGCACCGCGGCAAAGAATATGATGAGGTCCACGAGGCCTCGTTCCAGCGCCTGCGCCGACTGGCGGCCATCCCGGACCGGTTCGATATCCTGTATATGACGGGCGGGGCCTCCACCCAGTTCGCCCTCGTACCCCTGAACCTGGCCGCCAATAAAAAGGCCGGGTACATCAACACGGGTGCCTGGTCGCAGAAGGCCATTGAGGAAGCGAAAATCCAGAACGTATCCGTCGTGGAAATCGCCAGTTCGGAAGATAAAAACTTTTCGTACATCCCGGAGATAAAATCGATTCCGGACGGCCTTGATTACGTCCACATGACCACGAACAATACGATCTTCGGCACGCAGTTCCAGACCCTGCCCCCGGCAGGTGACGCGAAGCTGGTCATCGACATGAGCTCGGACGTTTTTTCGCGCCCCATCGACTGGACGAACATCGGCCTCATGTACGCCGGCGCCCAGAAAAACGCCGGCCCCGCCGGCCTGACGGTGTGCGTGATCGACAAAGAATACTACGCGCGCGAAGCGAAAACCATCCCGTCCATGTTTCGTTACAGCACCTACGGCAAATCAAAGAGTCTGTACAACACGCCCCCCACCTTCGGGATCTACATCTTCGGCCTGGTGCTCGAGTGGATCGAAAACCAGGGCGGGCTGGCCGGCATGGAAAAACACAACCGCGCGAAGGCTGGCCTGATCTATGACGCGATCGACAAGAGCGGCGGCTTTTACATCGGACATGCGGTACCCAACAGTCGTTCCTTCATGAACATCACGTTCAACCTGGCCCGGAAGGACCTGGAAGGCGCGTTCCTGAAAGGCGCGGAAGAACGCAAACTGTCGGGCCTCAAAGGCCATCGTTCGGTGGGCGGGATGCGCGCTTCGGTGTACAACGCCATGCCCGAGGAAGGCTGTCGCGTGCTGGCGGATTATATGAAAGAATTCGCCCGGGAGAACGCCTGAGAGGTGCGTCGCCGGTCCCATGCCCACGCACTACTCCGGAAGCGGGTCCGACCGCCGCGCGCTTGACGTTTATATCAAACTCATGCGCGCGTCCGGCAGCGTGCACCGGGACCTCGAACCAATCGTCCAGAAATATGGCCTCACCCAGGGCCAGTTCGGCGTGCTGGAAGCTCTGGAACATCTGGGACCCCTGCACCAGTGCACGCTGAGTGAAAAACTTTTTTACACCGACGGAAACATCACCCATCTCATTTCCAGCCTCGAAAAACGCACACTGGTGCGTCGCGTGCGTGACGCGGACGATCGCCGCTACGTGCGCGTACACCTGAGCGCGCGCGGGCGGTCTCTGATTCGCAAGGCCTTTCCCGCGTACGTGGCGGGCCTCCGGGAGCGCCTGGGGCATCTGAACGAACGCCAGCTGCGGGAATTCGAGGATCTCTGCCGCCTGCTCGGCCGGCCCGAAAAAAAATCGTAACCTCCGGCGCCCGGGCGACTCCAATCGTTTAACGCTAAATAGTTTAATACTAAACTATTTAGACTTTAAGGTTTCGGAGATTTTTTATGTTACGTTATGTTTTCGCTACGACGGACGAACCGATCCTGTTTTTGATTCGTGTCGCGGTCGGTCTGGTGATCCTGGCCCACGGGGCGCAGAAACTGCTCGGCTGGTTCGGCGGCTACGGGTTCAAGGGCACCATGCAGTATTTTACGGGCACGGCCGGCCTGCCCTGGACCCTTGCCTTTCTGGTGATCGTGATCGAATCCTTCGGCGCCCTGGGTCTGGTGACCGGGCTGTTCGCCCGTCCCGCGGCCCTGGGCATCATCGCCGTGATGATCGGGGCCATCGTGATGGTGCACTGGCCGGTTGGTTTTTTTATGAACTGGTTCGGCGCGCAGCCAGGCGAAGGTTTCGAGTTTCATCTGCTGGTGATCGCGATGGCCGCGGCGGTGCTCATCTGGGGGGCCGGCGCCTGGTCCCTGGACGGCCTGATCGCGCGCGGACTTTAGCAGGCTGCTGAAAAAGTAGCATGCTAAGCGCACCAGGAGGTAGCGCCAAAACCGGTGTTCCGTGAAACAGCGTGAAACACCGGTTTTGCGAGAATCGGCGAATTTAGTTCGCCGATTCGACAGCGGAAATTCGACAGCGGAAAAAGTCCAGGGAGGGATTTTTTCCGCAACCTGTAAAAAGTCACGGTATTTTCGTCCCGGATTCACCGGGGCCAACAAAATGACTTTACCGGGCGGGCCGTCGGTCCGTCCGTGTTGGTTCCGGCGGTCCGGAGTGAACCTATGTGGCTGCGGCTGGGCGAAGGCGAACTCATCAATCTGGATTTTGCCGTTTCGATCAAAAAGAGCGACCCGGCCTCCATTGAAATTTTTTTGGAAGGCGGGGCCAACCGGACCGTCATGTTCGAAACCGCGTACGACCGGGATCAGGCCTTCGAGGCATTTAAAAATAATCTGGTCAAATTACGCCTGGCCATGGAATAAATAGCAGGGTGCTGAAAAAGTGCCCTGCTATGCGATACAGGATGTATCGCCAAAACCGGTGTTTCGTGAAACAGCGTGAAACACCGGTTTTGCGAGCATCGGCGAATTTAGTTCGCCGATGCGACAGC